>NC_008011.1:0-672500 GCF_000055945.1 Lawsonia intracellularis PHE/MN1-00 | reverse complement strand
CCCTGTGCACCTTTACTATAGCTTGACATTGGATTTTGGGCTTGTATGTGTAGGATAGGTGGGAGCCAGTGAAACCTATACGCCAGTATAGGCGGAGGCAACCTTGAAATACCACCCTTACACGTTTAAGATCCTAACCCTGACCAGTTAGCCTGGCAGGAGACAGTGTCTGGTGGGTAGTTTGACTGGGGCGGTCGCCTCCTAAAATGTAACGGAGGCATGCAAAGGTTCCCTCAGCCTGATCGGAAACCAGGCGTTGAGTGCAAACACATAAGGGAGCTTGACTGCAAGACAGACATGTCGAGCAGGAACGAAAGTTGGCGTTAGTGATCCGGTGGTCCCGAATGGAAGGGCCATCGCTCATTGGATAAAAGGTACGCCGGGGATAACAGGCTGATCGCATCCAAGAGTTCATATCGACGATGCGGTTTGGCACCTCGATGTCGGCTCATCACATCCTGGGGCTGAAGCAGGTCCCAAGGGTACGGCTGTTCGCCGTTTAAAGTGGTACGCGAGCTGGGTTTAAAACGTCGTGAGACAGTTTGGTCCTTATCTTCTGTGGACGAAGGAGAATTGAGAGGGTCTTTCCCTAGTACGAGAGGACCGGGATGGACGCACCGCTGGTGGTTCTGTTGTCACGCCAGTGGCATAGCAGAGTAGCTATGTGTGGAAGGGATAACCGCTGAAAGCATCTAAGCGGGAAGCCCGCCTCAAGATTAGTTCTCCCCCCTCGAAAGAGGCTAAAGGACCCAGGTAGACTACCTGGTTGATAGGCTGGAGGTGTAAGTACGGTGACGTATTCAGCTGACCAGTACTAATAGTCCGTGAGGCTTGCTCTATTTTACTTTCTTCATCCCCTATACATATTTTGTCTTGGTGTCCATGGAGGAGGGGGTACACCCGATACCATCCCGAACTCGGCAGTTAAGCCCTCCATCGCCGATGATACTGCATATTTATGTGTGGGAAAGTAGGTCGATGCCAAGACTTTTTTATAAAAAAGGCTCTCTATCAGAGAGCCTTTCCTTTTAACAAACACCTCTCTACACACACACACACACACACACAACAACTCTCTCTACTTATACATAAATGCTAACATCGTTATATCGTCAGATTGTTCAGCTTCTCCTCTATGTTCTATTATTGTTTGATTTACTGCTGCTATTAATCCCTTTAATGACTTCTTCCTGTTCATATCAAGCGTTTTTTCAAAACGTTCAGTACCATAAAGCTCAAGATTTGGGGCCATTGCTTCAGTAACTCCATTAAGCTCTAACATAGTAATTTTTTAGTAAAAAAGTATAGTTCACTTTAATAGCACTAATACTATAGCACATGATCGTAACTATATTTCAGATAGTTTTAGAGTGAGGAGCTTAGTCTATTATTAATAAAATTATTATTAATAAAATAGTTATGTTTTGTATTACATAATAAAATTTTTGTTATTTAAGTATCATTAGATATAGGTTTATGTATCATATTTTTATTTAAAGAGTTTACCCAGCGTAAAACCTCAGCAACTGGTGCAATAAGATTTCTAGGGATATAGGAATCTTCAATTCCATCCATAAAAAGGCTATGAGCTAGTGGAATGTTTTGCATAACAGGAATACCTTCTTCTTGTGCTACAGCTACCATACGTTGTGCTAATAATCCTTCACCTTTTGCTAGAATTACAGGAAGGAGTGTCCTTCCTTTTTCATAGTCAATGGCAATAGCATAGTGGATAGGATTAACTACAACAACTTTGGCTTTTCTTACTTTGTTTACAGGGTTTTGCATAGCCATTTCTTGATGAAGTTGTTTTCTTTTTCCTTTTATAAGAGGATCACCTTCCATATCTTTATATTCTTGCTTGATCTCTTGTTTACTCATCATTTGACGTTTATTGTATTGCCATTTTTGAAACATGAAATCGATACATGCAATGACAGAAAAAACCATAGAAACGCTAAGGGTTAGATCCCTTAAAACAGATCCTAATATGTACCATAAACTCCAAATATTTCCTGAAGCTATTGCAAATAATTCTTTGATATAATTTGATAAAATAATCCATACAGTAATAGTTAATACACTAACTTTAAGAATATTTTTTACAAATTCTCCAAGATTTTTTATAGAAAAAACTTTTGAAAACCACTTCTTAGGATTAAGATTATCAAGTTTAGGGATAGCAGATTTGACAGAGAATAATACGCCTATTTGCATTAAATCTGCAGCAACAGCTAAAAACATAAGAGTAGCAATGATAGGTATAAGTATACTAAAAGCTATTGATGCAATTCCGCTTATTGTAGCAGGGAGTGCTTCTTCAAATGGTAGGTGTATAAATTTTGTTGGTAATTCAATTAAATTAAGCAAATTGCTAAAGACATCTTGCCACATTCCAATAAAATATAATGAAGCACCAAACATTGTCATAGCAGCAGCGACATCTTGACTTTTAGCAACGTCACCTTGCTCTCTTGCTTCACGCAACTTTTTCGGGGTTGGTGGTTCTGTTTTATCTCCGCTATCTCCACTCATTGTATGAGACTCTTAATTTGAAATAGAACAGTTTCAAAAGGTTTAAATAAAAATGTAGCTTTTTCTAGAAGTAATTTGAAATAGAAAATAAGGAGAAAAGCCGCAACAGCACTTTTTATAGGCATAGCAAGGACATAAACGTTAAGTTGGGATGCAAAGCGATTAACAAGTCCTAATGAAACATCTGTAAGTAAACATGCTACAGCAATAGGACCTGCAAGTAGCATTGTATAAGCCATAAGCCAATCTACTTGTTTTATTATTAATTCAGGAAGACGCATTTTCCAACTCATAGGGATAAATTCATGTGGTGGCCAGAATTCATATGTTTTGTATATAAGTGTTAAAAAGGTAATAAAAGCCCCACTGGTAAAAAAGATATACACAAGACATTGAAATAGAAAAGAACCAAGAGGAGAAGTTTGGCTCCCTGACAAAGGATCTGTCTGTGCTGCCATGGCAGCTCCTCTTTGGTTATCAATAAAGAGTCCTACGCTTTCAATCATCCAGAAAACCATACTTCCAAGGTATCCTAAAAAAAATCCTATAAAGCCCTCTTTTATTACTATTGCTAAAATACGAGGAAGGAGTGAGGGATCTACTTCAGGTATATGTGGTAGTTGTGCAACAAGTGCAGGTGATAATAATAGATAAAATGAGAAAACAACAACAACTCTAAGTTGACCTGTTACAATATTATTGCCCATGAAGGGAACAACTTGAATAATCATGAAGAGCCTTGGTGTTCCTATTAAGAATGCTATAAAGTGATCATATACACCAAGTGCACCTATTGTTTGATCATAATTCATAATAGTCCTAATAAAATTTTGTGTGTCAACTATAGTTATTGCAATAGTTACATGATATGAAAACGATTGAAAATTTCTTCAGCATATCTATAGAGTTCTCCTGTTAACCATCCACCCATAAAAAAAAGAGTAAGTACAACAGCAAGAAGTTTTATACCAAATGCAAGTGTTTGTTCTTGAAGTTGTGTAATTGCTTGAATTAAACTAACAAAAAGTCCAACAAGTGATGCAACAAGAATAGGTGGCATAGATAGCACAAGCACTAAATAAAGTGCTTTTGCTGTATATGTCATAGTTGTCGTTTCCATATGACTACTCTCTGTATTTAGAAACGTATTCTTCCAACAGGTTGTACAGAAATTTCTGGTGTAAGTTCTTGGTATGACACTACAGGAAGGTTGTAATAATCTCCCTCTATGAGTCTACGTACATACCGACGAATATCCATTGAAGTGATTAAAACAGGTTTTTGGGTATAGGTTAGATTGGTCTCTGATGCAAACTCTTTAAGGGATGCCATAAATATTTGTGTTGTTTCTGGATCTAATGCAAGGAAGGCCCCAGCAGAAGTTTGTCTTACAGATTTTCTAATAGTTTCTTCTACGTTTGGATCAAGAAGAACAGCAGGTAGCATGTTTTGACCTTTAGAGTACATGTAACTTATTTGACGTTTTAACGCACTTCGGACATATTCTGTGAGCATAACAGTATCTTTTTCTTTAGGGCTCCACTCAATAAGAGCCTCAAGGATACTTCTTAAGTCACGTATAGAAATTTGTTCTTGTACAAGACGTTGGAAAATTTCAGCAATTCTTTGTACAGGTAATAATCGAGTTGTTTCTCTAACCAAATCAGGAGCACGTTCTTCCATTTTATCCAAGAGATATTTTGTTTCTTGCATGCCCAGAAAGTTTGAAGCATGGCGTGAAAGGACAAGGGATAAGTGGTAAGCAAGAATGCGACTATGTGTCATACATGTTATTCCTGCCCGTTCAAGCAATGCTTTTTTAGAGTCTGGAACCCAAAGAGACTCAACATCTGGAAGAAATTTTTCTTTTTCTTCAGGTTCCACTCCAAGCATTGCCAAATTTTCTTTTGTATCCCTTGCTAAGACCATACCTTTTTCAAGTGTTCCTTTGGTTATAGGAATCTCATTAATCATTAAGGAATAAGTAAGGTCATGTAGCTTTGATGAGATGCGAAGATTAATGCCAGGGAATGGTACACCAAGATCAAAGTATAGAACACGACGTAATGTTATAAGTTCATCATTGAGTGAATCATAATCTAACTCTTCACTCATTTGTTGAGATATATCTAATATAATAGGTACAGTTGGTGAAAACTCTTCTTTTGATTCCTTCTGTTCAGTAGAAGATTTTTTTGAAGGTGATGTTGTAGGTTCTAATGTTTTTGCTATACTTTGTTTTGCATTTTTAGGTGCAGGGTTAGTCATAATAAGTTTTAGTGTATACCCAATACCTGCAAGAGTAGCTGAAATGGCAAAAAGTTGAATTTTTGGAAAACCTGGAACTAGTGCAATAAGAAATACAACTCCACCTGCCATTAAAAGAGCTTTAGGCTGATTAAATATTTGTTCACCAATTTGAGAACCAACATTTTCAGCTGAGTCACCAGTACGAGTAATCAGAATCCCTGCTGCAATGGAGATTAACAGAGATGGAATTTGTGAGACTAAACCATCACCAATGGTCAGAATACCATAAACATGTAAGGCATCAGAGGCAGCCATTCCATGTTGTGTGACCCCAATAATGGTACCTCCAACAATATTAACAACAGCAATTATCATTCCTGCGATGCTATCACCTTTAACAAATTTCATAGCACCGTCCATAGCTCCATACATTTGGCTTTCTTGATTTATTCGTGCACGACGTTTTTGGGCTTCTTCCATGTCAATAACGCCTGCGCGCATGTCGGCATCAATAGACATCTGTTTTCCTGGCATAGCATCAAGGGTAAAGCGTGCACCAACTTCGGCAACACGTTCAGCTCCTTTTGCAATAACAAGGAACTGAACAATTGTTAGAATGACAAAGACAACTGCTCCAACAACAAAGTTTCCACCTAAGGCAAATTCACCAAAAATAAAAATGATTTCTCCAGCATCTGCTTGGAGTAAAATAAGTCTTGTCGTTGTGATATTTAAACCAACTCTGAACAGGGTTGTAAAAAGGAGCATAGTGGGAAAAACAGAAAAATCTAAAACTGTCTTAACATACATACACATCATTACAATAAGAAATGAAAGTCCCATGTTAATACCAATCAGTGTATCCACTAAAGGAGTAGGTAATGGGATAATCATTAATGCTATGACAGTCACTAATAAAAGGACCATAGTGATGTCATTATTTCGTGTAATAACACCTACAGTCGATTGAGCTTTAGCGAATAAGCTCATGTTCGACTTCCTCTAATTTTAATATAGTTTTGGATAGATGTCCTTGATTCAGAATAACGTCCAAGATTCCATAATGCTTGTGCTTGTAAAAGAAGTAGTGGAGCATGCTTTACTATACTATGTTCCCCTGCTACTGCTTTATAAATATGTGCTAAGCAAGAAATACTATCACCTTTCCTCATGGCGATCACTGCAAGGCTTCGATGAGACCATTTATCTTCAGGAAAGAGACTAAGTATTGTTTTAAAAAGTCTTTCTGCTGAGTCATTTAGACCCATGCGTATGTAAAGATATCCTAAGATATATAAAGTTTGTCGCTGTTCGGACGTGAGCAGCATGGTACCCCTCAGATAATCTTTTCATCCAAATATAATACTTTTAAACTCTCTCTATCTTAGTAAAAACTTTACTATAATGCACTTATATAGTTATATAATATATATTTAGTAATTATATATAAATATATAAAAAGGTATATAAAATTTATTTTTATAATACATCATAAAAAAACTATACAATTATATATCTTATTATATATATATATTACAACACTTTTTGTGTAATACTTATAAGAAATTGTGTTGTATTTTCAATAGTTGATGCTTTTACATCACGATAGCTAATTCTAGAAAGAAATATAACGTTGTCATTATGTATACCACCATGTAGTATAAATGGATGTGCATGCTTATAACTACATAGTTCAAGAACTTTTTTAGGAATATCATTATTATATGGTGGTACAGGTGTTGCTAAATATATAAAAAGTTCTTCATTTTCTTCATCTTGCTCTATATGTAAAGATCCTAGGTCTTCAACTTCAAATGCAATGATACCATCTTGAGAAAGTTCTAAGTCTGACATTCCCATACGACGACCAAACTCTTCAATTTCATGTGTTATCATAATCTCCTCAGTAAATTTTAATTGTTATTTTTTATCTATTATAATATATAATTCATATACTTTTTTATAGTAAAAATATTATTGTATATTACAATGACAAATTATATTTTGTATTTTTTTGAGATATTTTTCAATAGAATATAGTTATTTTATTGTTTATAATAGAAAGAAAGTTATACTGTTTTTCACAGTAATATAAAATTTTTTATTTTTTATTTATATTGCAATACTTTTATGGTATTTCCCAAGAAGGAGTTTTCAAATGGCATTCACCAAGAAAGATCTTGAAGCACAAGAACGGCAATATTTAGAATTAAAGCAAGAGTTAGAGAGGCTTAATAAAGAATATGATGAACGCCTTGAAGCTCTTGGTGTTACTGAAGAAAAACTTGAAGAGTTTGTTAAACAACTTCCTCCAGAAGTTATTAGAACTTTAGAAGAAGAAAAACAAAAAATTCAAGAAAAATTTTCAGATATTCCTGTAACAAAGAAAAAAGAAGAAGATATATCTACAAAAAGGAAAAGGATAGTTTCTAGAAGAGGAGTTGTAAAACTCTAATTGTAGTTAGGCTATGATATATAATGAGAGTAACATATAAAGTTTTAGTCTTTTCATAATTTGACGTTAGGTTAGTTAACTCTATTAATAGGTAATAATATGACTCTGCAAGATATCGTTGATACTATTACTAGTGCGTTTGAACTTGAACCGTTGCTACCAACAAGTACTGGTAGTTATCATTTTAGTTTGGATCAAGATATAGATATAGATTTATTTTCACCTAATAGTAATATTTCTATATTTTTTGGAAAACTTTTTTCTGTAGAAAATAATGATACTATAACAAATACTATTATTAAAGAGTGTGCAAGAATTGCTATTGGTGTAGCAAAAAAGAAAAGATCTATTGTTTCCATTAAAGAAAACAATTTGGAATTACACTTAGTAGTTAAAAATGAACAGATAGAACTTTTCCCTGATTATATGAAAAGCTTTGCAAGTGATATGTATTGGTGGAAAGAACAAATAGATAAATATAAAAATCAATCAAATTCATTTAGTAGTCCATATGGAAGTGGTATGCTAATACCATAGCTTTAAATGAGGTCAATTAAAATTGAATTATATACCATCCTGATATTTTCTATATTCTAAGATAGGTAAAGGAGGTGTGATAATGGCCGTTAATATAGGAGATTTTTTAGCTGATGCACTACAAAAGATTGATACTAGGGGTAATACATTACAAGCAAAATTAGATCAATTAATTCAAGGGCAAAACCTTAATCCTGAAGATATGATGCTAGTTAGTTTTGAGCTAGGTCAGTATAACTCATTACTGGAAGTAACTTCTTCAATAAATAAAAGTTCAATAGATACAATCAAAAGTTTAGCACAGAGGACAGGATAAATTGTATGTATTTTATATGGTTATGATTAACTCAAAATTTATTATCTATTTTTAAAGATAGAAGAGGGAAATATGCTTTCTGAATATCAAGTAAAAAGGCTGCTTGATACAGCTAATACAGCTTGCCATTATGGATTAGTTGGTGTGGCACGTAAAATTTATGATGGTGTTTTGGCATTAAAACCAGGTTTCCCACCAGCTTTAATAGGACAAGCACTGAGCCATATTGTTATCGATGAGTTTAGTGAAGCAGAAGAAATCCTCACGAAATATTTAGAAAAAGTTCCAGATGATCCTGATGCACAAGTATTTTTAGGAATTACTTATATGTTCACAGGGCGTGGGGATCAATCATCGCTGTTATTTGAGAAAGTAGCAGCCACTGATGGTGCAGCCAGTGTCTTTGCCGTAGATTTACTTGAGGTAATGAAAATACAGTTACAGTCATAATTGGTGAGTATAGATGCTTTTAACAGACAGATATATAGTTAAAGCAACGGATAGCAATGTATATCCATTAAAAAAGTGGGACAATATCTTACTGTTATTTATTATTTTTTTTAGCATTATTTTTATATCAGGGTGTAAGTTAGAAGTTTATAAGGGGCTTACGGAAGATCAGGTAAATGAAATGGTTGCTACATTAATCTATAGGGGGATTGATGTAGAAAAATCTCCAGGTGGTAAAGAAGGATTTTCTTTACTTGTGGCAGAAGAACAGTTGATAAGTGCTTTAGAGATTTTAAAAAAGAATGCATTACCTAGAGAAAACTATGTTAGCCTTGGGGAAGTCTTTTCAGGCCAAGGTATGATAAGTTCTCAATCTGAAGAACGTGCACGGATGGCCTATGCTATATCTCAAGAGCTTGCAAATACTTTTTCTCGTATTGATGGAGTATTAACAACAAGAGTTCATGTGGTCCCAGGCTATACAGATCAAGCTGTTGATTCTAAAATCCTTCCATCTATGGGTATTTTTATAAGGCATACGCCTGATTCGCCTGTAGTAAATATGCTTCCTAGTATTCGTGAAGTTGCGGCTAAAAGTCTTCCTGATCTTGAATATGATCGTACCTCTGTGATGTTACTTCCTGTACAAGAACCTTTGACTATTCCCTCTATGGGCTCTTCAACCTTTTTAGGTATATCACTTTTCCCAGAACGAGGTAGTCCTTATTTTCTTATTGGAATGGGAATTATCTTTTTAGCCATTATATTTGGGATATTTTTTTGTATTGGTTTAGTGTTATTTCAAAAAGATATACCCATTGCTAAAAAAATTGATAATGATGGATCTATATCAGGAGAACAAACTATTAAGCCAGAAGAGCAATAATGGATAAAGTATTTTTTCTTGAGATAATCATTAATAAACCTCAATTATTTGAGGCAATAATAGAATTTAATTGTAATTTATTATATAATGTAATGATCCAGACAGCTGAAGAAATGGCTTCTTTTACAGATGCTACTCCTGGATTTGATAATTCTTTTATACAAAAGCTTGCTTTACGAGGAATTGCTTTAAAGAAAGAGCGACTAATGGAAACAGAATATTGTTTTTGGGATTTTATGGAAGAAACAAGAAGGATTGCATTACTTGAACCAGAAACAGTAAGGCGTCTTCAACTAGTTTTTGGTGCAGCCATTAATGCAGATGAAATTGCAAAAGTTTTAAGAAGGGATGAAGTCCTCCAATTACAGCAGATCCTTGGGCAAGATCTTTATCAATATAGCTTATTGCGTGGTAGATACCAAGTCGGTGCAGTACGCAGATTTTTTTTAGCACAGAGTCATTCCATTCCATTAACAACCCGTATCCATTGGGATGGTCGTATGGCTTTAGAGATTTGTGCATCTTCATGGCCTAGTGTTCTTCAATCTATATTTTTTTCACAGCTTAATTTTGTTTTTTCCACAGAAGACAGTGCTGTACTGTCTCAGGATTATCCTTCACCTGTTATTAAAGGGGTTTGGGATGGGCTAAAGAAAATACTTCTTCGAGAGGTTGCACCACAATGGGCACCTATTTTCGACTAACATCATCATTACCAGAGTTGACAGAAAGAATTCCTTTATTAAAGGCAGACTTTTTTTCTTCTCTTATCTCCTCCAGTGAACTATCAGAAGCTGTTACTAAGCGTATTAATGAACTAAAACTTCATGCAGAAGAAGTATACAAGCAAAAAGGAAAAGATGGCTATGAAGATGGCAAAAATGAAGGACTTCGTGAGAACAAAGAGCATGTGTTAGAAACAGTATTATTATCTGTTGAATTTATTGAAGGTATTGAAGATGACCTTGTACAGATTGTGATGAATACAGTTAAAAAAGTTCTTAATGAAATGGATCCCGCTGAACGTATTATACGTATTGCACAACGAGCGCTAAAGAATGTTAAATCTCAAAAAGAGTTAGTTATCCGTGTATCTACAGCTGACGAAAAAGCTATTACAAAAAAGTTTTCTGATACATTAAAGTCAACAAAAGGTGGATTTCTTAATATTGTTGTTGATGCCAGGTTAGAACCAGGTTCATGTCTTGTTGAAACAGAATATGGTGTTGTAGATGCAAGTTTAGATGTACAGCTTAAAGCTTTGGAAAGTGCTTTCCATTCTAAAATTAAATATTAAGTTGATAGAAAGGATACTTTATGGCGCTTGAATATATTGCTTCACTCCTTGAAGAGGCTGTGCAGAATACAAGTCCTGTAGAAGTTAGAGGAAGGGTTGAACAAGTTATTGGTACAATAATTCGTGCAGTTGTCCCAGGCGTTAAGATTGGTGAATTATGTGAACTACGTAACCCATGGGATAATTGGACCTTACAGGCTGAAGTAGTTGGTTTTGTAAAACATGTAGCTTTACTTACACCCTTAGGAGATCTCCAAGGTATTTCTCCCTCAACAGAAGTAATTCCTACAGGAATGGTTCATGCTATTCCAGTGGGAAGAGA
The DNA here is from genome assembly GCF_000055945.1 of Lawsonia intracellularis PHE/MN1-00. Classification (NCBI taxonomy): domain Bacteria; kingdom Pseudomonadati; phylum Thermodesulfobacteriota; class Desulfovibrionia; order Desulfovibrionales; family Desulfovibrionaceae; genus Lawsonia; species Lawsonia intracellularis. The sequence continues at coordinate 661,452 of NC_008011.1, read as the reverse complement.
GTTACTTGGTCGTGTATTAAATGGACTTGGAGAACCTATAGATGGGAAAGCTCCATTACGTTTACGGACATACTATCCTGTATATGCAGATCCTCCTAATCCAATGTTACGTCGAATTATTGAGAAGCCAATTTCATTAGGTCTTCGTGTATTAGATGGAATATTAACTTGTGGTGAGGGCCAAAGGATGGGTATTTTTGCTGCAGCTGGTGGAGGTAAAAGTACACTTTTATCAAGTATTATTAAAGGCACAACTGCTGATGTTTGTATTTTAGCATTGATTGGTGAACGTGGTCGAGAAGTACGCGAATTTATTGAACATGATCTTGGAGCAGAAGGTTTAAAGCGTTCTGTACTTGTTGTATCTACGTCTGATCGTTCTTCTATGGAGCGACTTAAATCAGCTTATACAGCAACTGCAATTGCTGAATATTTTAGAGATCAAGGAAAGAAAGTTTTATTACTTATGGATTCTGTCACACGTTTTGGTCGTGCATTACGTGAAATAGGCCTTGCATCTGGAGAACCTCCAACACGTCGTGGGTTTCCACCTTCTGTCTTTTCTTCATTACCAAAACTTATGGAGCGAGCAGGAAACTCAGATAAAGGTTCTATTACAGCATTATATACTGTCCTTGTCGAAGGTGATGATATGACAGAGCCAATTGCTGACGAAACACGTTCTATTCTAGATGGTCATATTATTTTATCAAGGAAGTTAGCTGCAGCAAATCACTATCCTGCTGTTGATGTCTTAGCTAGTGTAAGTCGTGTTATGAATGCTATAGTTACAAAGGAACATAAAGAAAATGCAGGGAAATTAAGGAAATATCTTGCTAAATATGCAGAAGTTGAGCTTTTAGTCCAGATAGGAGAATATAAAGCAGGTAATGATCCTGCTGCGGATGATGCTATAAAACATAATAAAGGGATTAATGCTTTTTTACAGCAGGGCCTAGATGAAAAAAGTACTTTTGAGCAAACACTTCAGGCTTTAAAAAAAGCGGTGGCTTAAGAATGATAAGGAATGTATTGAATGTCCAAATATCCATTAGCTCCGCTTCTTTCTGTCCGAGAGCATAAGGAAGAGTTGGCACAACAGGCAGTACTAAGAGCTGAAAATGCACTTGTTGAGGCAAGGAAAGATTTACAAAAAGCTGAAGAAGACTGTAAAAATTATGAAGAATGGTGCCAACAGGAAATTAATAGATACTATAGTGAAATTATAGGCTCATTAGTTCTTTTTAAGGAATTAGAATTATTAAAAGTAAAGACAGGTATTTTATTAGATAATGTCAAAGAAAAGTATAAGCTTGTAGATAAGGCAAAAGATTATGTTGAAGCTTGTATAGAAGCAAAAGAGAGAGCTATTAAGAATCTTACAGAATTAAAAAAGCAGACAGCAAAACTCGCAGAACATAAAAAGTTATGGGAAGCAGAAGAAAAAATTCTTGCTCAACAACGTGAAGAAGTTGAACTTGAAGACTTCAAAATGCCTGAACGTGAAGAAGAACAAGAAGATATAGATGAATAACTTTTAATGTATTAGTTTTATTCCTGTTACGGAGTAGTAATAATGTCTAATCTGGGGTCACAGGGAGATATACAACTATTTACACCTCCTTTGTTGTCAAAATTAGCAATGAGGTTACTGAATGAAGTTACAACTCTCACACCACCATGGATAATTCCTCTTGGTGAAACAAGTTGCATTGTTCACTTAGGGCAACCTTCTTTATATGTTGCTGAAAAAGTCTTTCTACGATTCCAATGTGAAAATGATTTGATACAAATAGCATTAGAAGATTTAAGTATTCTATGGTTACATCCAGCTTTATCTTCTGTAAGATATGATAGTCCATTATCAGATGTTGTTATTTTACCTATACTAGAAGCTTTATTTGCCCCATTAAAGCATAAGTTACAGAATATATTACATGTACCTGTAATATTTTTAGGTTTTTTCTATGAACCATTAGTAGATTATCAGTTTGGATGTGTGATTACATTAATATTTGATTCTACAAAGTTAGAAGAGAATAAATCATATACGGGACTAATGAGATCAAATATTCCTCTCAGGATTTATATTCCAGAAGGAAACAGTGCAAAAAATTTTTTAATATATTTACAGACATTGCCAAAGAATAATGTAATGCCATTAGCACTACCCTTAGAAATGAATATAAGAGTTGGATATAGCTTATTAACAATTAAAGAGTTAATGCAACTTACACCAGGTGATGTTTTATTCCCTTATGATTATCCTATCCTGAGAAATAGATTATCCTTGGTATTTTTGGATAAAGAAATTTTTTGCTCTGTAGAGGGAAGACACATAAAGGTTCTTGGGTGGAATGGAACGACGTTATTCTCTCAGAAGTCACCAGTGATATGGAGTTCAGAGTCCACAATAAGGAATAAAAGTATAGAGCATCCACTGGAAGTTCCTATTTCTTTTGAAATAGGAAAATATAATACTACACTGAGTGAGTTAGAGCATTTTATAGAAGGACATACATTTACACTGGAGTTAGATATTCATTCACCTGTTATACTTTCTTTTGAAGATAAAACTATTGGTACAGGTGTATTAATGAATTTTAATGGAGTTATTGGTATTCGTATATTAGAATTTTCAACAACTATTGATGAATAGGCTTTATGAAGGAGCTATAAATATATGTTTGGTGTTGATCCTCTAATAATCATTTTAGGTTTAGGAGCACTTGGACTAGCTCCGTTTGTTATAATGATGGTTACATCATATGTAAAGATAGTTGTTGTAACTTCACTGATCCGTAATGCATTAGGTGTACAGCAGGTTCCTCCTGCAATTGTAATGAATGGATTAGCAATTATTTTAAGTATATTTATTATGGCTCCTGTATATATGAAGATGGAAGACTTGTATCTTAAAACAGCACTTCCCTCATCGCCAGCAGCACTAGAAGTTATAAAAGCTCTTTATGATGCAACCCCACCTTTACGTGAATTTTTAATACGTAATGCTGATGAGTCTACTATTAGAGGCTTAATGGTGACGGCTAAGCGTATTTGGCCTAAAGATCAGCATGAAACTATTTCACGCAATAATTTACTTATTATTATTCCTGCTTTTACAATTACAGAGTTAACAAAATCTTTTCAAATAGGTTTTTTACTTTACTTACCATTTGTTGCAATAGATCTTGTTGTATCAAATATTTTGCTTGCAATGGGCATGATGATGGTTTCACCAATGACTATCTCTTTGCCTTTCAAATTATTGCTTTTTGTTACATTAGATGGCTGGTTAAAAATTAGTCAAGGTTTAATGTTAAGCTATAGATAGTTATTAAATATTGTGTAATACTTATAGTAATTATTCACTAATTTAGTAGTAATTTGTTAGGATCATTGAAATCTAGTCTACATCAGTTGTTGAAAATGTAATTTTTTGTATAGCTTCTAATATTTGTTTTACTGCAGTTTCTATAGGTTCATGGATTGTTGCTCCAGCTGCATTAAAGTGTCCACCACCACCAAACTGTATAGCAACAGCTTGTACATTATCTGTTCCTGATGAACGAAGACTGACTTTACAACTTTCTCCAGGATCTTCTCTTACAAGAGCAGCAACACGTACTCCTTTTATTTTTCGTATTTGTTCAGTAAAGCCTTCTAAATCTTCTTTTGTAGCTCCAAAATCTGTAATAGTTTTTAAGGTAACAGCAGAAATAGCAATTTGCCCATCATATTCTAACTGTATTTTTTGCATAAGTTTTCCCCATAGGTGAAATTTTGCAAGAGGCCATTGATTATCAAGCTGTTCTCTTATGGGGGAGGGGTTAAGACCTAGTTCAATAAGCTTTGCTGCTAAGTGTAATACTCCTGGGCTTGTATTACTATATGCAAATGAGCCTGTATCTGTCACAATTGAGAGATATAAGCATTGAGCTAGCTCTCCTGTAAGTGGGATTCCAATAACTTCAGCAATAGCTGCAACTAATTGACCTGTGGCAGCTGCCTTTGGCTCAACCCAATTAGCTAATGTCCCAAAATTTGGATTTCCTATATGATGGTCAATATTTATTGACTGGTATTCTAAAAGACAGGAAGATAATTCTCTACCAAGTCTCCAAATATCACCACAGTCTAAAATAATAAATAATTCTGGCTTAAATGGAATATCCATTAGTTTTGTAATAACTTTTGTTGGTAAAGGAACCCATTCTAGATGATATGGAATACCTGTTGCATTATATATAATAAAACGCTTTCCAAGTGCTTTAAGAATGTAGGAAACCACACCACAAGCACCAATAGCATCACCATCAGGGTTAATGTGGGAAGTTACTACTATACGATCATAACGTTGTATAAGAGAAGCAATTTCTTCAGCAGATGGAGGATAGTTAGCCATGATCCATTAATCCCCTTTTATTTTAGCTAATATAGCTATATTGTTAGATAGCAACAGTTAACAATTAACTAGGAAACAGAAAATTTTTATTGGTTTAATCAAAGAAATATAGAGTATCACATCATTAGTAATTTTTAATTAGTCATATACTATAACTAGAACAAGATCTAAAAAATATAAAATAATATTAGTATTATTAAAAAAGCAGTTTTGTAACATAATTATAATAAAAAGGGGAAAAGACTTCAGTCTCTTTTCCCCTTTTTATTATAATTATAATTTACTATAAGCTAGCAGCTTCTTCCACTGTTTCAAATGATTCAATAACATCACCAAGTTTGATATCGTTGAAGTTTTCAAGACTAATACCACACTCATAGCCTTTTTGGACTTCTCTAACGTCTTCTTTAAATCTCCGTAAGGAGGCAATACCACCAGTATAAACAACAACTCCTTCACGTAATAGTCGGACTCCTGCATTACGTAGAACTTTACCATCCGAAACATGGCTTCCAGCTATGGTTCCTATTTTAGGAACATTAAAAATTTCACGTACATCAGCTTGTCCAAGATATACTTCACGACTAATTGGTGCAAGAAGGCCAGCCATGGCACTTTTTATTTCTTCTACTAGTTTATAGATAATATCATAGAAACGAATATCTACATTCTCTTGCTCAGCGACTTCTTTCACTTTTGCTGTTGGTCGAACATTAAAACCTATAACAATTGCATCAGATGCTGAGGCAAGTAAGATGTCTGACTCAGTAATAGCACCACTACCACCATGAATAATATTAATACGTACTTTAGCAGTGCTAAGTTTACGTAGTGCTTCAAGAATTGCTTCCAGTGAACCTTGAACGTCTGACTTAACTACTAAATTAAGCACTTGAGCTTCTTTTTCATTAGATGTTTTTGAGAGGAAGGTTTCTAAGGTTACCCTAGATTCTTTGGCAAGTTCTTTCTCTCGCTGTTTTATTGCACGGCTTTCTGCAATGCGTCTTGCAAGTTTTTCATCAGGTAAACAAATAAAAGCTTCTCCTGCTTCAGGTACTCCTTCAAATCCTTGGACTTCTATAGGCATAGATGGTCCTGCGTCTTTTACTTTTTTCCCTTGATCATTAAACATAGCTCGCACTCGGCCACTAAAGACACCACAAACAAAAGTATCACCTTGATGCAGCGTTCCTTCTTGGATAAGGACTGTAGCTATTGGACCACGACCTTTATCAAGCTTTGCTTCAACAATGTGGCCTCTTGCTGGTTTGTCAGGATTAGCTTTAAGTTCTAGGATATCTGTTTGAAGAGCAAGAAGTTCTAAAAGTTCGTCAATACCATCAAGTGATTTTGCAGAAACTTTAGTAACAATTGTGTCACCTCCCCAGTCTTCAGGAACAAGGCCGATGTCAGAAAGTTCACGTAAGACGCGATCTGGATTTGCTTCAGGTTTATCCATTTTATTTACAGCAACCATAATAGGAACATTTGCAGCCCGTGCATGATTGACTGCTTCACGGGTTTGTTCCATGACACCATCATCAGCAGCAACAACAAGCACAACAATGTCAGTGACTTGAGCACCACGAGCACGCATTGTAGTGAATGCTTCATGTCCAGGTGTATCAAGAAAAACAATTTCACCACTTTTAGTTGTTACATGATATGCGCCAATATGTTGTGTAATACCTCCAGCTTCACCTCCAGTGACATTGGTTTTTCGAATAGCATCAAGAAGTGATGTTTTTCCATGATCAACATGCCCCATAATGGTGACAACAGGAGGTCGACGTTTTAGAGATTCTGATTGTTCAGGTGCTGTTGCTACTAAGTAATCTTCTTCTGTAAATCCAATTTTCTCTACTTCATATCCAAATTCAGCAGCAACAAGAGTAGCTGTGTCAATATCTAATGACATATTAATTGTTGCCATCACACCAAGGTTAAAGAGCACTTTTATAATTTCATTAGCTTTAAGTCCCATTTGATGGGCCATATCAGCAACTCTAATAGCTTCTTCTACACGAATTTTACGTTTTGTTAGTTTTATTGGTTGTGTTGTTACCTGAGATGTTGTTTTTTGTTTATGACGTTTTCTTCCACGATTTTGGCGTGATATATCATCATCTTCATTATTATATTGAAATTTATGGTTAAACTCTGTTGACCTACGGCTAGTATGACGCTTTTTCTTGTTTTGTCCATCATGTTCTACATTAGGAATTGTATCAGGAGTAGCAATAAAATTATTTCTATTTTGTCCTTGGTATGAAACAGGTCGTTTATTATGACCAGTATGTTCTCTACTATCAGTATGAGGGGCAGTATTTGATTGTTTTTCAGTTTCAGTCCGTTGCCCACTAGAAGAACGTGTATTATTGGCATCCCAAGAGTGGGACTGTGTAATATTAGGCTTTGAAATAACCCGCACTTGTGTTGATGGGATTTCTTTTTGTTGTATATCAACATTTTTTTCTTCACTAGAAGAGTTTTCAGTCTCTTCATCGTGTAAACGACGTATTTGTTCAGAAACTGGAGGCAGTAAACTTGGAGCTGAAGATCCTTCAGGGATAGCAGAAGCCGCAGGTTTACGGTTAGTTTTTTCTGTGTTTTGAGATGAAGATTGTTTGATGTTTTTATTAGAAGAGTCATGACTCTCTAACACATCTTTTTCAGAATGATTTTTTTTTGTTTGATGTGGTGTTGTTGTTAAAGTTTTATTAGGGACACTAGGTGTAGGGTATTGAACTATTTTTGCTATTTGAGAATTATATAATATTTCATTTGTTGTAGCAGGTATTTTTTCAGTTGTTTCTTCTATATGAGGGGATAATGTATTTTTATTTTCTAATATAAGATTTTCTGTTTGTATAGTAGATTCACTAACATTAGTATCAACTGGATTAAGTTTAATATCTGTCTGGTTAGTAGAAGGTTGTTGACGTTTACGTCTTAATATTACACCAGGTTGTATTTGTCTTCGTTCTTCTTCCTTATTTGTATTAGGAGTATTAAATTGTGCACGAATTTTAGGTAAATCTTCTATTGATATATTACTTATTGTGCTTTTTGCAGAAATTTCAAGTTCTCGTAAAACACGTAAAAGATCTTTAGTTGAAACACCAAGCTCTATTGCAAGATCTTTAACTTTAATTTTATCATTTATCATGAACTAGTCTCCCTTACGTTTCCGACCATTAACGCGGAATCTCCGGAATTTTTCCCAGCAATTTTTTTTTGAGCATACATACCATCCTCTTCCAAACATACATTGTTTTTCATCAGTATGAAATATATTTTCCTCTTGGAAAAGAATATATCGTTTTAGCAGATGCTTAGCAGTACGAGTCTTACATATGGTGCACATTCGAATAGGAATATGCTTTTTATCCATCTTATCTAGTAATCTGCTGTATCAGCTGGGTTATTTTCGTTATCTTTTGCTTGTTCTGCTTCTACTTCTTTTTTCTTTTTATTGCTATCGACGGTAGCTGTTGTACTAAGAAAGTTAACAGCTGCACGTAAGTCGTTAACTTGAGATTCAGAAATACCTAACTTTTCAATAAGTTCTTCGTCAGATGTTTCATTTATTTGCTCAAGAGTGTTAAGCCCAGAGTGGAGTAAAGTTTCTATAGATATCTCAGCAACACTTGCGACTTGTTCAAGTCCACGTCCAACAGCATTTGATTCATTATACCTTGTTTCAGTGAAAATATCGATTTTCCATCCTAGAAGCTTTGCTGCTAATTTAACATTTTGGCCTTTACGCCCAATAGCACTTGTAAGTTGATCATCTGGAACTGTTACTTCAAGAAGGTTTTCAGTTTCATCAACAGTAATACGTGAAATAATAGCAGGAGCAAGTGCATTACGGGCATATGTAGTTATTTCCGGGCTCCAGATAACTATGTCAATACGTTCTCCATGAAGTTCTTGGACGATATTTTGGATTCTAGATCCACGAACGCCAACACATGCGCCTACTGGATCTACATCACGTTCACGTGAAAGAACAGTAACTTTTGCTCGACTTCCAGGATCTCTTGCAACACCCATAATTTGTACTGTGCCATCATCAACCTCAGGGACTTCTCGGCGAAAGAGAGCAGCCATGTAGTCTCGATGTGCACGTGAAATAATAACTTGAGGCCCACGTCCTTCTTTACGGACATCTATAATTAGACCTTGAACACGATCTCCACGTTTATAATGTTCTTTAGGGATTTGTTCATCTTTAGGAAGTAAAGCTTCTGTACGGCCAAGATTTATAATCCAACCTCCTTTATCACGGCGTTGTACAATACCACTGACAATTTCTCCAATACGATCTTTATATTCTTCATAAATAATTTCTTGTTCTGCATCACGCATTCGTTGAATAATAACTTGTTTTGCTGACTGTGCAGCTATACGCCCTAAGTCTTCAACTTTTAAGCGGAATCCCATTTCGTCATCTAGTTGTGCAGAAGGATCATGAGTCTTAGCTTCAGTAATAGACAATTGTGTGATAGGATCTGTTACCTCTTCCACCACAATTTTAAATTGATAGACTTCAATTTCTCCTGTGTCATCATTATAGCTTACCTCAACATCTAGGTTATCTCCATATCTCCGAATAACCGAAGTTCTTACAGCATCTTCAAGTGTATCAACAAGCATATCACGATCAAGCCCTTTATCTTTACTTATTTGATCAAGAGCTTTTTTTAATTCTAGATTCATGTAGTGCCTCCATTGAGACCTTTTGTTGATCCAAGTTTTTTATTTGGCTGAAAGAAATGGTGTACAAGTGTTGCTTTACGTACTTGCTGCCAGTTAATACTAACATTTTCTGGCTCATCAGATTTGCGGTGTGCTAATGATAAATTAAGCATAAATGTATTGTCTGTTATACTAATAAGCGTTCCATAAAATTTTTTGCGGTTTGGCCACAAAGGATGCTGTTCTTTAAGTGTGACATCAATGTCATGATTAATATAATTACTAAGTTGTTGTATAGTAAAAAAAGAGCGTTCCAACCCTGGGGATGAGACCTCAAGTGTCCATTTGTTAGGGAAAAGTTCTTCAACTTCTAAAGTTAAACCTATTAGACGAGAAAGTGAAGCACATTGTTCTATTGTTATTTGCTCAGACTTAGAGTTTATTATATTATTTTCATGCAACCTGTTTGTTTCTATTGTATCTACAAAAATTTTTATAATAGGTTGAGGTATATTAATCAACTCAATACCCCAAAGTTTTAGCCCTTGTGCTGTAATAAGAGGAGATATAAGTTGGGTAATAGTTTCTATTAGTGCAGCACTGTTCATAAAAAGCTAAGGTATCCCAAAATAATAACATAAAAAAAAAAAAGGGGCCTAGTCAGGCCACCCAGCTTAGTCAATTTGACCAGAGAGGATGTAGTACTCATTTAATGAATACTATTCTGTACTGAAAATGCAAATACTCTGAATAACCATGTTTGTCAAGAAATTCTTATAAAATTTTTTAGCTTTGATGTACTGAGTGCTAAGTAAAATTTTTGATAGGAAATAAAAAGTGATAGATTATTTTTTATAACTATTAGTAATATTTTTCTTACAATAATATAAAAAATAGTATTTTTGTTATAATAAATAATGCTATTGTTATTTTTAGTACATGTGTAGCTAGTCTGTACCAATAACTATGGTAAGATAAGTACTATTTTTAATTATAGTAGGTAGTAATTAATTAACTAAATTGTTTAGATATAGATAACTATCCATATAATCTATTAGAAAAATAAAGAGATGCCAATGATTATTACTATTATTAATTGTTAATATTATAGTTAGTGAGTAAGTATGAATTTATTTAATTTTGATCCTAGTATGTTTCTTAGTTTTTTACTTACATTTTTACGTATTAGTGTTGTCTTATTTATGCTTCCTTTTTTTTCTATTGATGGTTTTCCTAATATGTTAAAAGCATCAATAGCTCTTATTCTAACTATAGTTCTTTGGGGGCGTCTTTCTCTTTCAGGAACACAAATGCCAGCGCATCCTTTCGATCTAGTATTGTTAATCATAAGCGAGGTTTTTCTTGGTATTGTATTGGGGCTTGCGGTAAACTTTTTCTTTGCAGGAATTCAAGCTGGGGGAGAAATTCTTGCTACACAAATGGGGTTTACAATGATTACGCTTGCAGACCCATTAACTGGTAACACCACAGGTTTTATTGCACATTTTCTTTATATGGTTGCTACATTAGTTTTTCTTGCTCTTAATGGCCATTTGTTTCTTATAAAAGCTTTTACATATACTTTTAAAATGGTTCCAGCAGGAGGACTTGTTGTAAGAGAAATTTTATTGAGTGAACTTCTTAATATGGCAGGGATGATTTTTGTTTTTGCCTTACATGTTGCGGCACCAGTTATGTCAGCTCTTTTTTTAGTAGAGATCTCTTTAGGACTTATGGCAAGAGCTGCTCCTCAGATTCATATTATGGAAGTTGGATTTCCTGTAAAAATTGGTGTAGGATTTTTTTTCATTGGACTATTATTTACTATCTTATCAAAAGAAACCTATCGATTTATTGCAGGCCTAGAGGGACTATTTTTTAACTTACTTACTGTAATGGGTAGTGGAAAATAGTTTTCACCTCATGTTAGGTTCCATATATTTTTAATGGTACCAGGAACTATACATGTCTGATGATCCCAGTAAAACAGAGAAAGCAACCCCGAAACGACGTCAGGAAGCTCGTTCTGAAGGGAGTGTCCCTAAATCAGAAGAGGTTACTAAAGCATTGACTACTGCAGCAGGGATGCTGGGGCTTGCTATTTATTCAGGCGTAATGGGACGTCATTTTGAAACAATTTTCTACTATATTTTTACAGAATCATTTCGGTTTGAGGTTACAGCACAGTCAGTATATGCTTTATTTATTTATGTTGCTCAAGAGATAGCTATTTTATTGATGCCAATATTACTTTTTATTGCTGTTACGGCATGGATTTCATTACGTGTACAAGTTGGTGCATTATGGACTACAAAGGTTTTTAAATTTAAATGGAGTAAATTTAATATAATAAAAGGGTTGAAAGGAATGTTTGCTTCTCAACAAACACTTGTTCGACTTTTACGTAGTTTAGTTCAAGTAATTGTTATAGGTATTGTTCCATATATGATTATAAAAGGAGAGTTTTCAAACTTTTTACCATTATATTATGCAAGTCCTTCAGGTGTGGCAGATTATATGCTTAATACAGGAATAGTACTTGTTTTATATACGCTAATTCCTATGACAATTATTGCAGTCGCAGATCTTGTATATAATAGATATAGTTATGAAGAAAATTTGAAAATGACAAAACAAGAAATAAAAGATGAGTCAAAACAACAAGAAGGAGATCCTATTGTAAAGCAGAAACAGCGCCAAAAAATGATGCAAATGATGACAAACAGAATGATGCAAGATGTACCTAAAGCAGACGTTGTTGTTACAAACCCAAAACATATTGCTGTTGCGCTTAGATATAATGCTCTTGAGGCACCAGCGCCTTTGGTATTAGCAATAGGTGTGGATCGGGTTGCAGAGAAGATTAAAGAGATTGCTAGAGAAAATAATATTCCTATTAGAGAGAATGTCCCTTTGGCACGGGCTTTGTATAAAGCAGTAGGTGTTGGAGAGATGATTCCTGAAGAGCTATATAAAGCTGTCGCAGCTATACTTGCAAGTGTCTGGCGTTTAAAAGGAAAGATGCCTGGACCTCAATAAATAATAATTTTTTGTATCCAGAAATTACTATAATTAGTTATATAGGCTTGTTATATGTCGAAGGCCTGACCTGCAAGGAGTCAACTCTATGGCAAGTGGTCCAAGTATAAATTACAGCCGTTTTGCTAAGCAAGGTGATATATTCCTTGGTGCAGGTGTTGTTGTCATTCTTCTTGTTATGCTTGTCCCTCTTCCTACGTTTTTGCTAGATGTGATGCTTTCCCTTAATATTTCTCTTTCTATTTTGATTCTTTTAACAGCAATGTTTATGACTTCTCCTTTAGAGTTTTCTATTTTCCCTTCATTACTTCTTGTTACAACATTAATGCGATTAGCTTTAAATGTAGCTTCTACACGTTTAATCCTTCTTAATGGCGATCAAGGTGCAAATGCTGCAGGTAATGTTATTCGTTCTTTTGCTGAGTTTGTTGTAGGTGGAAGTTATGTTGTAGGTGCTGTTATCTTTTTAATTTTATTTATTTTGAATAAAGTTGTTATTACAGCTGGTACAACACGTATTGCTGAGGTTGCAGCACGCTTTACTCTTGATGCTATGCCAGGAAAACAAATGGCTATTGAGGCAGATTTAAATTCTGGATTAATTGATGAAGAAGAAGCAACTAGGCGTCGCGAAAATATTAGAAAGGAAGCTGACTTTTATGGTGCAATGGATGGTGCAGGTAAATTTGTACAAGGAGATGTAACTGCAGGACTGTTTATTACCCTTATAAATTTGATTGGTGGTATTCTTATTGCTGTTGTGCAAAAAGGAATGAGTTGGGATAGTGCCCTTATGACATTTTCCCTTCTCTCTATTGGAGATGGACTTGTTTCTACGATTCCTTCTATTATTATTTCCATTGCTGCTGGTCTTATTGTTTCACGTGCAGCAGCAGAAGCTAAAATGGGTGAAGAATATATTGCACAACTAACATATAATTCACGTGTTCTTAAGTTAACATCCGCAGTTCTTTTTATATTTGCCCTTGTTCCAGGTTTACCAACTATTCCATTCTTGTTCTTTTCAGCTTCCTTATTTATAGTTTCTCGTATTGTAGGTAAAAATTCAGATACAACTGCACAAGATAAAAAGAAGGCTAAAGGTGGTAGTGCTGCTAGTGAGCCTGCAAATACACCAGAGGAAATGCAAGATTTACTACCTTTAGATACATTAGAGCTAGAGGTAGGATATGGTCTTATCCCTCTTGTTGATGAGGAACAAAATGGAAATTTACTTTCAAGGATCCGTTCAATACGTCGTCAGTTTGCTCTTGATATGGGTGTTATTATCCCATCTCTACATTTAAGAGATAACTTACAACTTAAACCAGGACAATATGTTTTACTTATAAAAGGAAATCAAGTTGCTACTGCTGAAATTCTTATTGATCATTACTTAGCAATGGATCCTGGTAATGCATTACACCAGATAGAAGGTATTGAAACAAGAGAACCAGCTTTTAATTTACCAGCTATATGGATTTCTGAAATGCAGCGCGAAGAAACAATGCTTGCAGGATATACAGTAGTTGATCCTTCAACAGTTATTGCAACACATCTTACAGAGGTTTTAAAGCGTCACTTAGCAGATTTTCTTGGACGTCAGGAGGTGCAGGGTTTATTGGATACATTAGCAAAGCACTCTCCCAAAGCTGTGGAAGAGCTTGTACCTGGAATTTTACCTCTTGGTTCTGTACAGAAAGTATTACAGAATTTAGTGAGAGAAAATGTTTCTATTCGTGATATGTTAACTATTGTTGAAGCATTAGGAGATTATGGTGGTTCAGTTAAGAATCCTGACACACTTACAGAATATGTACGTGAGCGTCTTGGTCGGAGTATTACTAAAGCATATTTAGATAGTGATGGTGTTCTCCCTGTGATTACTTTAGGCTCTAAGACAGAGCAAACATTGCAAGAGGCAATACGACAAGTAGAGGGTGGATCATACCTTGCACTTAATCCATCCATTGCACAACAGCTTATTCATAATATTAATATGGCTATTGAAGGAGCTGTAGGAACAGATGGTCAACCAGTGTTATTAGCTACTCCTATTGTGCGTCCACATTTAGCACAATTGATTACTAGATTTCTCCCTAATGTTCCTGTTATTTCCCAAGGTGAAATTCCACCAGATACAAGACTTCAAGCTGTAGGGAATGTGGAGATTGATTAATGCAGGTAAAAACATTTATAGGTCCAAGTACTCAGTCCGTTCTTGCTCAGGTAAAAGCAGAATTAGGTCCAAGTGCTATTATTTTATCTAGTCGAGATTTCCAAAAAGATGGGCAACGGCAATATGAAGTTACAGCAGGTATAGATCGTCCTATTACTTCAGGAGGTAATAATAGTAATAACTTGAATGGTGAGAGCCCTCCTCAGGGTTGGGACGAGTGGTTTAGGGACTGGACAAAAGTTAAAGAGCATCTCTATGCCCTCATGCAACCATCTATACAGTGGGAGCGTCTTTCTTCAAGACAGCGTACAGCACTAGAGTATTTACAGCGTGAAGAAGTTGATGATGCTGTCATTATGGAGTTATATCATAGATTATCTTCTGTTCCGGGTAGCTCTCCTTTTGAAGCATTGTCAGAAATTGTTCCTATAAGACCTTGGTCGGCAGAGAGCTGGCCAGAGCGTATACAGGGGATAACAGGACCTTTTGGTGCAGGTAAGACAACGTCTGCATTACGTATGGCATTATTATTACGAAAAACTGATCCATCTATAAGAATAGGTTTTATTAATGCAGACTGTGAGCGAGCGAATAGCAGACTTGTGTTAAAACACTGGGCAGAGTTATCCGAGTTTGGATACTTCGAGGCAAGTGATCCAGAATCTATGGAAAAAGTAATAGAGCAAAATGAGGATAAAGACTATCTTTTCATTGACTTCCCAGGTATTAGTAATCCAAAAGAGACATTAACAATGCAATTATCCGCATTAGGGCTTTCTAGCATGGAATTTGTTGTGCATTTAGCTTTGCCTCCACATTATGCTACACTTCAAAATCAAGCTTTTCTTTCAAAATATCAAAGTCAACATCTTAGTAGTATTGTATGGACAAAGCTAGATGAAGCAGCAACATATGGCTCTATAGTTAATGTCGCAATGGCAACAGGTCTACCTATTTCTGCATTGAGTTATGGTATAGGGTTAAGTGATACACTATCTTCGGCTTATGAATCTGTTCTTTGGAAGCTTGTTTTTAAGCATCAATTACCTGGTCAGGTATAGAGATATACCAAGGCCAACTGTTAATTTTTGAGGGGTATTTAAATGGCAAAAGATTTTCCTTTGGTGTTTTCTGTGACATCTGGAAAAGGTGGTGTTGGTAAAACAAACATTGCTGTAAATTTAGCCTATTGTCTTGCAGCACTTGGTAAGAAAGTGCTTTTATTGGATGCAGACTTAGGACTTGCCAATGTAGATATTATGCTTGGGATGTCACCTGAAAAAAATCTTTTTCATTTATTTCATGAGGGAGCTTCGTTAGAAGAAATAATAGTTGCTACTGGTTATGGGTTTAGCATTCTTCCTGCGTCATCTGGTGTTATGGATATGTTAAATTTATCTACAGGACAAAAGTTAGATCTACTAGAGTCTGTAGATATGCTTGAAAAAGAAATTGATTATTTTATTGTAGATACTGGTGCAGGTATTAATGATACTGTCCTTTATTTTAACTTAGCTGTACAAGAACGGATAGTTATTTTAACTCCTGAGCCTACTTCTTTAACAGATGCATATGCATTAATTAAAGTTATAAATCACCATCATGGTGTTGATAACTTTAGAGTTTTAGTTAATATGGCTCAAGATACTAAGTCAGCAAAAGAAATATATGTTAGACTTCATATGGCATGTGAACAGTTTTTAAAAAGTATATCTTTAGATCTCATTGGTATTATACCCCGAGATCCAAATGTTCGGAAAGCGGTTATTAATCAAAAGCCATTTTGTTTAGAAGCTCCAGAAAGTGCAGCTTCACTTGCAGTAAAAGAGGTTGCAGAAACAATTCAAAGTTGGGGTGTACCGGTGGCCCTTGATGGCAATATCAAATTTTTCTGGAAAAAGTTCCTTTTCAGACAATAAACCATGGGAAAAGCTTGAATCTGGTTCTGTTACTTGGCCAGACTTTTCTGACCTTGATCAGGAGGCTATTGTTTGTCATTATGCACCTAAGATTCGTTTTCTTGCATCACGCCTTAAAGCTAAGCTTCCTAAGAATATAGAACTTTCAGATTTAATTAGTGCTGGATCTTTAGGATTAATGGAAGCTCTAGGAAGATTTCGTCCTCAGCTAGGTATTCGGTTTGAAACATATGCTGAGAATCGAATTAAAGGTGCTATGCTTGATGAGTTACGGAAGTTAGATTGGTTTTCTCGTACGTTAAGGCAACGTATTCGTCAAATTGATGGGGCCTCATGGAAAATAGAAAATGAAAAAGGTCGTCCAGCAACAGAAGAGGAGCTACATGAAGTTACTGGATTAGCTATTAAGGATATTCGAATAGGACTTGAAGCTCTTCAGAATAATGCTTTTTTATCTTTAGATGTTATTCAAGATACAGTTGCACATCATACTTCCGAAAAGGAGGGTGCTCCATATGAAGATACAGCTGCTACAGAGATAGCAGATAGAGTTTCGAAACTCATAGACACATTGACAGATAGAGAGAAGTTGGTATTATCGCTTTATTATAGCGATGAGCTAAATATGAGTGAAGCAGCGTCTGTAATGGGTATTACAGAAGGGCGTGTTTCTCAATTGCATTCACAAGCATTAACAAGGCTCAGGCGAGAGTTTTTAAACCAGTATGGTAAGGTTGACTAAAGCTGTTTAAGATTAAGGAGCTTTGAAATGTCATATGACTTGAATATGAAGGTTCTGGTTGTTGACGATTTTTCTACTATGCGTCGTATCATCAAAAATATTTTACGTCAACTTGGTTTTAATAATGTTGTTGAGGCTGATGATGGTACTACTGCCTGGGAAATGATTAATAAAGAAAAAATAGATTTTGTTGTTTCTGATTGGAATATGCCACAAATGACAGGTATAGAGTTATTACGTAAAGTCCGTGCTAGTGAACAATATAGCGAACTTCCATTTCTTATGGTCACAGCAGAAGCACAACAAGAAAATATTATTGAAGCTGTTCAAGCAAAAGTCTCAAATTATATTGTTAAACCTTTCACTGCAGAGACAATGAAACAAAAAATTGATAAAATTTTTGATTAACCTTGTTTCTATAGGTATTTTATATCAAACAAGTTATAAGTAAATGGGTGGAGGATACTCTGCCCATTTTTTAATTAGCAAACTAATGTTAAGAGATGGAGTTAAAGGAGAGGATTGGATGGACACTGAATCACCAGAGGAAAAACAATCCAATATCAAAGAGTTACAATCATCAGACACCACACAGAGTAAAAGTCAAAAAGTTCAGCTAGATATTGAGGATGCACCTTTTCTTTTAGATACAGAAGAAGAAGCTGTACCACTTAAGGCTCCTGGAGAAATATCTCACTCTTTAACAGATACCCTGGCTAGTGAAGAAGATCAGGATAGTATACTTAGAAGAAAAAAACTTAGAAAACAGAAAATTGCTGTTATTATATTATCTATTTTTATTATTGTAATTGCTATAAGTTGGTTTCTTTTTTTCCAAGATGTTCCACCAGTAGAAGAACCAACATTACCTGAACCAACAGTTGTTATTGTTCCTTCAGTAGAGAAAATTACAGGACCACAAGAGTACAAAATTACCTTTGAGCCGTTTACTGTTGCACAGCCTAGCGGTAATAGTGTAAAATTTCTTAAGGCAACATTTGTTGGAGTTTCTAAAGATGAAAAAGTCATAAAAGAATCTAAAAGTAAAGAGCTTGTTCTTCGAGATGCTATATACTATTATCTAAGTAATAAGACACATGGATATCTTATTGATCCAAAGAATACTTTAGTGATTAAGCAAGATTTACTTGATATTGTAAACAGTTACCTTATTAGTGGGAAAATGGAGGATATTCTTCTTGAAAATTATATTGTAAAGTGAGTCCTCTATGCCAATAGAACCCATAGCTCCACTTCTCTTTATACAGCAAATGGGACCTGCAGGAAAGATAATAAAAGATGAAGCTACACATCCAGAAACATCACAAACAACATTTCGTCAAGTAGTAGCAGAGGCATTGAGTCAGCAAGGAAGCCAAGTACAAGGTATAGATGGTATAAGTCTCCTTATATCGCTAGATGAAGAACCTCATAGTAATAATAAGAATTCTGATAAAATGCTTAAGGAGTATAAAGAGAAAGAGTCAGCTAAGGAAGAAGTCAAAGAGGAAGACTCAGAAATTTTTCAAGATGAAGTAGATCACCTTGGCAACTTTGTGAACCGTAAGGTTTGATTATCATTATGATATTTCCACTTTGGATCATTGGTGTTATAACTATTGCGGAAACTATCCTTGTTGTGATGGTTTTTTTGTTTTTTTTAAGATTGAGACGTTCTGAAGCTATTTTAGCCCAGCTACAAAGTAATCAAGAACATGTCCTTGAGAGTATTTATCGTAATGCAGCATTAGAACAGGAGCTTGTGGATAGTTTTAGCCAAAGACAAGAGCAGTTAATTATATTAAATAAAGGGCTTGAAGAGCGTATTAGAGTTTTACAGAAGCTTATTGATCAAGCAACTAGTATAAGCCGTTCCCCACAATTTTTACGTGAAGTTATTTTAGCTGGAAAGAAAAAAGGACAAACACCTGCTCAGATTGCTCGTTCTACTGGACTAGCTGTAGATGAAGTCGAACTTATTTTGTCACGTATGTCTAACTAGCTATTTTTAAAAGATATTTTTATGTTGGTATTTGTTTATTACTTTTTAACAGATATATCTTATAAGTTTGGTAAACACTTTTTATAAAACTGTATAAGTTTTTTAGCTGATTTTTCCCAACTGAACGTACTATAAGCAAATTGTTTTCCTTGTTTTCCAATGGATGTTGCTATTTTGGGGTTTTCTATAAGTAGGCATAGATACTTTGTAATTTCTTCTGCACTACCTGTTTTTAGAAGTAAACAGTTTTTCCCATGTGTCATGTTTAATCCAATATTTGTATTAGGTAAAATAACAGGTCGTCCACTTGCAAGGAATAAAGGAATTTTTGATGGAAATCGATAATCATCAAAATCTCCAGGACATCCTGGTTGAACAAGAATGTGTGCTAAGCTAATATAGTTATGAAGCTTATGAGCTTCAGGTGTCCCTAAATCAATGATATGTGCTAATGCATGAGGGGGAGCAAGTTGCTCCATTGGTATAGCTGTTTCTCCACATCTGAGGATCTTTATTGAGTGTCCTTTTTTGTTAACATAGTCAATTGCTGTGATAAGATTACTAACATGTTTTTTGTTGTATTCATGTATATTCCCAGGATAAACAACAAATATAGTATTTAAAGGGAATCCTAATTCTTTATAGACGGACTCAGGTATTTTTTCTGGAAGACGGAAAAAAGTTTCTTCACAGGCAGGCCAAAAAGTCATTCGAGGTACATGAGAAGGGACATGTTCTTCAAGTTTATTAATAATACATGTGACACCAGTAGCATTATTAAGAAATTGTTGAAAATAGAGTGGGTGACAGTATTGTACATCTTTAAAGAGTGCAGGCTTTTCTAAAGCTTCTTGTTGTAGTTGAATAAATGGTTTATTAAACATTTGTTCCATTATAGTGATTTCATTGTCTTCTAGATGAACAAAATAGGGAACATGTGTTTGGGCGACTACATATATAGTTAATTTTCGACTAACTTCTCTCGGGGTCCAAGCATGAATAATAGAGTCTTTAAAGTAGCCAGTATGAGAGTGTGCAACAAGATCATTATGTGTAAAAATAGGATAATCTGCTTGGCCAAAGTAGTTTTTTGATTTTATTGTTACAGGAAGGTAAACAGTACAGCGTATTCCTTGCTGTGTGAGGGTTTGTGCAAGAAAATGAATATGGACCCCAGAGCATCCAAGGTATCCCCCATAGTTAATAAATATGACGTGCATAATCTTTCCTCATCATTATCTATATTGTGTATCATAATTGTATAGTGTTGTATCCTTTTTTTATTGATTAATATATGATGAGCTTCATATGTTAATTGTTATATTTAGACAGTAATGAGAATACGTTAATAAGAGTATGGATCAAACCTTTCGGCCTAAAAAGAGTCTTGGACAACATTTTTTGAAAGATACAGCTATTGCTTATCGTATAGTTAAGCTATTGGATATCCATGAAGGTGAGAATATTTTTGAAATTGGCCCTGGTCAGGGTGCATTAACAAGGCATATATATGGCTATAACCCAGGTCAGTTGTTACTTGTGGAAAAAGATTCTTGCTGGGTAGATTATCATTCTTCAGTGAAACAACAGAATGTATCAAAAGTTACAATTCATCATTTAGATGCATTGAAGTTTTCTTGGGAAACACTTTGTGGCTCTTGGAAAGTTATTAGTAATCTTCCTTATAATGTAGGCTCGGCGTTAATTTGGGATATTGTAAGTAGGGTCCAGTCAATGTCTAGAGCTGTATTTATGGTTCAGAAAGAGGTTGCAGATAGATTATGTGCATGTCCAGGAACTAAATCGTATGGTGTTCTGTCTGTATGGGTACAAAGCTTTGCTAAAGTAGAATGGGGTTTTATTGTAAAGCCACATTCTTTTTATCCTCAACCAAAAGTTGACTCTGCTATAGTTACTCTTTACCCAAAACCTAGAGAAGAACAACCTAAAAATAGTAAAACATTTGCTTGGATTATAAAACAGTGTTTTCAACATAGGAGAAAACAAATGCAATCTATTTTACGAAAAATAGGTTTTTTGAACTACTATGAATCATTAGAACGTATTGGCATTTCCCCTTCAGCAAGACCTGAGTCGCTTTCAAATCAATTATTTCAGCAGTTATCTCAGGAGTTTTTACTCCAACTTATTGACTTTCCAAAAAAAACATGATTGAGCTATATGCATTAATGTACTTAGAATAATGTTTATATGTATATTAAGATTTAGTTTAACTTAATGAGATAATTTATTGTTTCAAGTTGAACAAAGTGTTTAGCTTGGTATATAGTACAGCTAGATTAAACGGAAAAGGAGAAGGATTATGACAAAAGCAGATCTTGTTGCCCAAATTGCATCTAAGGTTAATATTACTAAGGCTGCAGCAGAGCGTACATTGAATGCAACATTAATAAGTATTGAAGAAGTATTGGCTAAGGAAGGCAAATTAACTTTAACTGGATTTGCAACACTTTCTGTGGAATCTCGTAAAGCTCGTAAAGGACGTAATCCACGTACAGGAGAAATGATTACTATTCCAGCATCAAAGGTAGTAAAATTTCGTCCAGGAAAAGCATTAAAAGATGCTGTAAAGTAAAAAGTAGAATAGTATGTTGTTACATGAGGCAATCCATAGTCCTCTCCCACATGATATCCCATGGTGGACTTTTGAAATTGCAGTATTTTTAGGAACGCTTTATTTTATATTATTTTTTCTTGGTAGTATAGGATATATGTTTTTTTGCTATCTACATAATAAGGAGTAAGTTTAGTGTGCTCATTAATGATAGATATATTCACTTTTTGAGCTTGTATTTTTGAGAAGTACAAACTATACTTTGAGCTGTCAGAGTCAGTTGGCCTAGGCAATATTTGAATAGGAGGTGATGCCTATGCCTGGTGTTTATCTTACAGAAGACGATTATAATTTTGATATAGCATTACGTCGTTTTAAAAAACAAGTTGAAAAAGCTGGAATTCTCTCTGAGATGAAAAAACGTCAGCACTTTGAAAAGCCTAGTGTAATGCGTAAAAAGAAAAAAGCTGCTGCACGAAAACGGCTATTGAAAAAAATTAGAAAGATGAATGCATAGAATAAAAAGTATTTGTATACTTTTTTATATGTAATAATGAGGATAGTTTATAATAAATTCTCTAAATTATTATTGCAAAGCAATAGACTTTAGAGTAGTAACGACTTAATTTACACGGGGAGTCAAATAGTGACTTCCCGTGTCTTTATGAGGGCACATATGTCTCTTATAGAGCATATCGAAAAAAATTATTTGTCTGCATATAAGTCAAAAGATCAAATACACCTGAATGTATTACGCCTGCTAAAGACAGCACTTAAACATCTTCAAGTTGAACTAAAGCGTCCTATCACTGATAGTGAGCTGCTTAATCTTATTCAAAGACAAGTTAAGCAAAGACAGGATGCTATAGAGCAGTTTTATGCTGCTGGAAGGTTGGACCTTGTTAGTAAAGAATCTGCTGAGCTTGATATTCTTAAAACATATTTACCTGAACAATTAACTTCTGAAGAGTTAGAGCAGGTTGTAGATAACACATTAAACTTTTTAGGTGTTACAAAAATGTCAGATATGGGAAGAGTTATTCAGTATATTTTGTCTCAGTACAATGGGAAAGTTAGTGGTAAAATGGTAAGTGAAGTTGTAAAAGTTAAATTTCAGGCTATGTTTCAATAATAGACAATATAGCGTTATGTTATAAATTATTATTTTTTGATTCTTAGTTAACAACTTTTACTTATTATTATAAATACAACTTATTAGGTACTATTTTGAGAATTATTTTTAAGACTAAATTAATTGGTATAGCTCTATATAGTAACATTTTATTTTCTATAATGTAATTATATTTCAGCTATAATAGTTAAAAAAGATTGTCAATTTTGGTATGTTACATGTTAATTAGTTTTATTAACTAGTTAAAGTTATATTGTAATATTAATAATAATTAGTTCTTTTATAATGGTTATAGAGTATTATTTACTCACTACAGTATAATGTAAGGAGAGATATAAATGTATAACTATTGTAACATGCTGCCAATTTTCGTATAATACATAAAAGTATATAAAAGTAGGACAAAGTTATGAGTCAGAAAAATGTTCAGGCTATTCAAGAGATTAAGTCACGCCTGAACATAGTAGATATTGTCCGTCAATATGTGAAACTTCATAGAAATGGTTCACGTTGGGTTGCACCATGTCCTTTTCACCAAGAGACAAAACCTTCTTTTTCTGTGAGTGAGGAGGATGGATTTTTTTACTGCTTTGGTTGTCAAGCCTCAGGAGATATATTCACGTTTTATAGCCAAATAAATGGATTAAGTTTTCGAGAGACTTTGGAACAATTAGCAGAAGAAGCAGGTGTTATTCTTACTAGATTTTCTACTTTTGGGAATGAATCACAGAAAGTTCATACTAATAGACGTCAACTATTAAAGATATATGAATTTACTACAACACATTTTGTAAATAATCTTCATAGTGAAATAGGAAAAGAGTGTAGAGAATATATGAAAAAAAGGGGAATTTCTGATGAAATTTCTCAATATTTTCGCCTTGGATGGAGTTCATCTGATTGGGATACTTTAGTAAGAGCTTTAAAACGTGCAGGATTTCATGAACAATTTGGAGTTGAAGCAGCTTTAGTTGGTATAGCTTCTAATGGGAAGTTTTATGACCGTTTCCGTGGGAGATTAATGTTTCCTATTTCTAGTTTATCAGGAAATATTATTGCATTTGGTGGACGTATTATTGGAGATGAAGATACAGCAAAATATATTAATAGTAGTGATTCATTGCTTTATAAAAAAGGAGATCAACTATATGGCTTACAACAAGCAAGGCAAAGTATCAGTTCAGGGAAGTCTATATTAATTACTGAAGGATATATGGATGTTATTACACTTCATCAATATGGGTATACTAATGCTGTAGGTGTGTTAGGAACAGCTCTTACTTCTGAACAAGTAAAACGTATTTCAGGTTTTACATCAAATATTGAGATTTTATTTGATGGAGACGCTCCAGGTCGTAAAGCAGCACTGCGAGCTTGTGAAATGTTTTTGACAAAAGGTTTAAATTGTAAGGTTGTTTTGTTTCCTGAAGGTGAAGATATAGATAGTGTTATAAAAAATTATGGAAAAGAATTTTTTGAGAAGTTAAAAAATGACGCGTCTGAAGGGCTACAGTTTTGTATACAATCACTTAAAACTAGGGCTCCTCGTGATGTTATCGATTGGGTTAAAAATTTTTTAAAACAAGTTGAATTACCAGAAATAGTAAGTCGTTTTACGTCAATACTATCAACAGGATTAGGTCTGGCAGAGAGTGAATTAAGAGAATATGTGGCAGATATAAAGCATTCTATTAAGAAGAAGGTAACACAGTCTGCAGCAATATCTCATTCTTTAGTTCAAACTACACCAAGGGATAAACAAATTTTAATGTTTCTAGTGCGCTATCCCCATATGTTAGACAAACTAAAAGAGCAGGGAGCACATCTTGTTCTTAATACAACTTGGGCCAAAGAATTATGGGGAAAAGTAGAAGAATATTCTGAGGATAATATAATGCAGTATTTAAACTCACAAGAAAAAACTTTTTGGGTTCAATGTCGTACAGGTGATGTTCCACCTTTAGATAATGAGGAGGGAGAGTTTGAAGCTATTCAAACTATGTTAGAAGCATTGCATATGACTGTTCAGTCTGCTTCTGTTTCAGCAGCATTAAAGCTTGGAAAAACAAGTAGCTTTGAAGCTGATTTGAAATATTTACGCGCCCTTCAGGAAACTTTGGAGAGGACACATGGGGAATAACGTTAAAGAAATCCAACAAATACGTACACTTATTGCTAAAGGTAAGGCTGCTGGTTTTGTAACTTTTGAAGAAGTTAACAAAGCTGTACCAATAGATATGAACACACCAGAACAGTTTGAAGAGATCATAGGTATTTTTGATCAACTTGAAATTGTTATTGTGGATTCAGAGAAGGAAGGAAAAAAAATAACAGTAACTTCCCCCGAAACAGATGGGGATACTTCAGAAAATTGTTTTGATTTAGTTGATACAGAGGATGTAGCAGATTTTTCTTCTCGAAGTACAGATCCTGTTCGAATGTACTTACGTGAAATGGGTGCTGTGCCTCTTTTAGATCGTGATGGTGAAGTTGTTATTGCTAAAAAGGTTGAGACAGGCGAGCAAGATGTATTGTATGCTCTTGTAGAAGTTCCTGTTGCTGTTGAAGAACTTATAAGTGTAGGTGAAGATCTTAAACTTAATAGAATTAAACTTAAGGACGTTGTCAAAACTATTGAAGAAGATGATCCTAGTGAAGATGAAATGAGCCAAAGAAATAGGGTTATTCTTCTGTTAGAAGAAATTCGTCAAATTTTTAAAAAGAAACGTAAGGTTTATCTTAAACTTGACGAGTGTTGTACACTGGAACGTCGTGTGGCAGGTATTCAAAAAGAAATTTTACAATTTAAAGAAGAAATTGTTACTCGTTTACGTGATATTAAGTTAGAAAAGACACTTATAGATAGAATTATTGAAACAGTTGAAGATTATGTCCGTCAAATGCATAATTGTCAAAGGGAACTTTCAGCATATCTTCTTTCAACCGGGAAAACACAAGATGAAATTAAAGACTTGTTTACAAAGTTAGATGCACGTGAATTAAGTCCTAGAGATGCTGCATTATTACTCAATATGGGTGTAGATGAGCTTTTCTCTTACAAAGAAATGATACTTGGGAAAATAGAAATATTACAACGTTTACAGGAAAAGTGTTGTCACAACGTTGTAGATCTTGAGGAGGTGCTTTGGCGTATTAAGCGGGGTAATAATGCTGCAATGCGTGCTAAGCAAGAACTTATTCGTTCAAATCTCCGTCTTGTTGTAAGTATAGCTAAGAAGTATACAAACAGAGGATTACAGTTTCTTGATCTTATTCAAGAAGGTAATATTGGCTTGATGAAAGCTGTAGATAAATTTGAATATCAACGAGGATATAAATTTTCAACATATGCTACTTGGTGGATTCGTCAGGCAATTACTCGAGCAATAGCTGATCAAGCACGTACAATTCGTATTCCTGTACATATGATTGAGACTATTAATAAGTTGATACGAACTTCACGCTATCTTGTTCAAGAGTTCGGAAGAGATCCAACCCCAGAAGAGATTGCAGAACGTATGGACTACCCTTTAGATAAGGTGAAGAAAGTACTAAAAATAGCTAAAGAACCTATTTCGTTAGAAACACCAATTGGTGATGAAGAAGATTCAAGTTTAGGTGATTTTATCGAAGACAAAAAAGCTGTAGCACCTTCTGAAGAGGTTGTAAACACAAAGCTTTCTGAACAAATTGCTTCTGTCCTTGCTGACTTGACACCTCGTGAGGAACAGGTTTTACGAAAAAGATTTGGTATTGGAGAAAAATCTGATCATACACTAGAAGAAGTTGGTAAACTCTTTAATGTTACTCGTGAACGTATTCGTCAGATTGAAGCAAAAGCTCTACGTAAGTTGCGTCATCCTGTACGTAGTCAAGTGTTACGTTCATTTTATGATAGTTAATATTGTGCTAATGCTAACATAAAAAGAAAAAAGACAAAAACTAAGTACATAGTACTTTGAGATTTTTGTCTTTTTTCTTTTATTACCAATTTAATGTAGATTTAAATGATACTGCAAGTTGTTCAACAGGTGTATCAATAATTATAGTATTGCCATTTGTTATAATCAATTGTGAATGCTCGACAACTCTTCCTAAATATTTTGCACTGCCACCCATTAGCTGTTCAAATGGTGCTATATTATCTGGAGAAACAGTAAGTAAGAGTCTACTTGCTGTTTCACTATATAACAGTTCTGTTACTGATAGATTTTCAATAGTAGGTATTCTATCAAGTTCAACATGACATCCTATGCGCCCACCTATACACATTTCTGCAAGTGCTACAGCAAAACCTCCATCAGATAGGTCATGGCAGGATGTAATATATTTTTTTTGTATGGCGCTATATATCTTACGATAGTTAGACTTAGCTTGAATAGCATGTACTTGAGGTACACTACTACAGCTTATATGTAGTTCACTAGCAAGTTCACTTCCAGCAAGTTCACATGCTGTATCGCCTACAATATAAATGTGATCTCCAGGCTTTTTAAAGTCAGATGTTATAGCTTTATTGATGTCATCTATTATTCCAAGTACAGAAAAAAGTAATGTTGGTGGAATAGAAATTTTAATTCCCCCTCCTATATAATCATTTTTCATTGAATCTTTTCCTGAAATACATGGTACACCATAGTGTAAACAGAAAGTAGATAGCGCTTTGCATGCTCTTACAAGCTGAGCAAGTTTATATAAGCCATCAGGTGTTTTCTCAGACTGAATAGGATCACACCAACAAAAGTTATCTACACCAGCCATACGATCAGGGTCAGCTCCAACAGCTACAGCATTACGTATTCCTTCATCAATAGCGTTTGCTACCATCCAATATGTGTCATAGTCACTAAACTTAGGACAGATACCATGACTAATAACAAGTCCAGTTTCTGAATTTAAAATAGGTCGTAATACACCAGCATCCATAGGTGCATCTTGTTTTACACCCATAAGAGGTTTTATAACACTACCTCCACGTACTTCATGATCATACTGTCGAATGACATACTCTTTACTACAGATGTTAAGCCGTCCAAGCATGGTATGAAGGAACATAGATTGGTCAATACCTACAGATTCTATTCTATTATTGGGATAATAAGGTTTTTCCCATTGAGCATTGAGTGTTAGTTGAGGTACTCCATGGTGAAGGAATTCCATATTAAGATATGCAACAGTCTTTGAACCATATGTAGCATGAAAATATCCACTATTTGTAAATTCACCTAGGATGGAAATTTCAACACCCATATGTTTTGCAATAGAAGAAAGTTTTTGAATATTTTCTTTTGGTACAGCAATTGTCATCCTTTCTTGTGCTTCTGAAAGTAAAATTTCCCATGGACATAACCCATCGTATTTTAATAGTGCCTTAGAAAGATCAATATGACATCCTCCTGTATCTTGAGCCATTTCTCCTATAGACGAAGAAAGGCCTCCAGCACCATTGTCTGTTATAGCTGAGTAGAGCCCAAGATCTCGTACATGTAAAATGAAGTCATACATTTTTCTTTGAGTAATAGGATCTCCAATTTGTACCGCAGTAACAGGAGATTGTTCATGTAGTTCTTCTGAAGAAAATGTTGCTCCATGAATTCCATCTTTCCCGATGCGTCCTCCTACCATAATAATATAGTCGCCTACATTAGCTTTTTTTTCATACCCTTTTTTATTGTTAATTATGCAAGGGATAATGCCAATAGTGCCACAAAAAACAAGAGGTTTACCAAGAAAGCGATCATCAAATACGATAGAGCCATTTATAGTAGGGATTCCGGATTTATTCCCACCATGTTCCACACCCTCTCTAACACCTTCAAAAATTCTACGTGGGTGTAGTAAGCGAGGTGGAAGAGGCTCCCTATGAAAGGGAGAAGCAAAACAAAATACATCAGTATTACAAACAAGCTCTGCACCAAGACCTGTACCCATAGGATCTCTATTAACACCAACAATACCTGTAAGTGCACCACCATAAGGATCTAACGCTGAGGGACTATTATGTGTTTCAACTTTAATACAGACGTCATGTGTATCATTAAAAGCAACAACACCAGCGTTATCTTTAAAAACAGATAGACAAAAATCTTTGTCACCAAGTTGAGCTCTAATAATGTCAGTTGTATTTTGGATATATGTTTTATAGAGACTATTAATAACTTCTTGAGAATTTTGTTCTAAATCTTTATAAGATATTTGTGCAGCAAAAATTTTATGTTTGCAGTGTTCAGACCAAGTTTGAGCAAGCATCTCTATTTCTACATCAGTAGGATCAGGTGTTAATCCAATAGCAACTCTTTCTTTTTTTACCTCAGGCTGCATAAACCAACGTTGAATGACTTGCATCTCTTCAAGAGATAAGGCTAATGTTCTTTCTTTACTAGCATGTAATAACATTGCATCATTCATAGAAGAAAGTGGAATAGTTATGACTGTATCATTAGCTATACCTGTAACTTTTGCTGTTTTAGCTGGGAATCCTGGATTGTTTTTCCAATTTTGTCGACTTTTTATTTCAAAACAATGAATAAGTGTATTAGATAATAATTCAGTTGCAATACGATGTACTTGTTGTTCTGTAAGTGTACCATATAAATGATATTGGTTTGATGTGTATACAGCTAATATTTCATGATTCTCTATTCCTAATGCAAGTGCAGAGGTATCTCTAGCTGTGTGACCTTCATTATCAGTAACTCCAGGACGGAAACGTACTTCTATTATCCAATCTGCATTACTTTCTGAAGGTGAAAGTGAAGCATATTGTAAGATGGGATCATGTAATACATTTTGAGTAATAAGTTGGTTTACCTGTTCTTTCTGTATCCCTTCTATTGTGAATACTTTTATTAAGTTAGCTGTAGTAACAGGAAAAGAAAGTGTTTGATAAATAGATGAAGCTATTTTTTGGCCAATAGTATCATCGATATGGGATAATAATCCCACGCTAATACGATGAAGCATTTATTTCTCCTGATAAAAAAGGATATTTATGAGGTTCTTGTAGAGATGTAATTGAGGCATTCTATGAGTATGGTTTTGTATTCAGGCTTGGGAACATTAGTTAATAATTCTAAATTTGTTAAAGCTTTTTGAAAATAAACATTGGCTAATTCCCGTGTTTTTTGATCAAAATTTTGTTCATGGATGACCCTGGTAATAGTAAGTATCTCTTCATCTGTAAAGTTATGAGTTTGAAATTTTTTTATAAATATATTTTTTTCTTCTAAAGAAAGTGTTTTTAAATAGTAAAAAAGTGGTGGTGTAAATTTGCCTTCTCGTATATCTCCTCCTTCAGGTTTGCCTGTATCTTTAGAAGGTAAGAAGTCTAATGCATCATCTATGATTTGAAAAGCAATACCAAGATTATAGCCAAATAAAGCAGCAACATCCACCTGTTGTGGAGTAGCACCTGCTTTCAGTGCACCAACTTTACAAGCTGCTTGAATAACCCAAGCTGTTTTTCCAGTAATAATTTCTAAATAAATATTTTTGTTTTCCCATATTTCCCCTTGATTATATATCTCAAGAATTTCACCATGTGCTGTTTGGTAAAGAGCTTGGGATATCGTTAGGATACATTTCTGACATCCATAGGTTGCTACAAGTAAATTGCCTTTTGCAAGCAGTGCGTCACCTGCAAGTATAGTAGAAACAGTCCCAAAGAGGTTATGAGCTGTAATAGTATTACGTCTTAATAGCGCATTATCTAATACATCATCATGTAGTAATGTCGCTGCATGAAGAAACTCAACTGAAATTGCTAATGGATAGATATCATCCTCATTATAACCAAAAAGTCGAGAGAGGAGGATAGTAAGCATTGGACGTAATCTTTTACCTTTTGAGAGAAGAATATGTTCAGCTACAGGCTGAATAGATGAAGGGAGTTCTGCTATGCTTTTTTTTATAGCAGCATTAATGTAAGGCAGCTCTTGTTCTATATAAGTAGTATAGATATTCATAAAACATTAGTGAGGGTATGTGTTAGTATCATTATATATTATATTATGGTTTTTATACTACTTTAATTAATACAGATGATGTTATCTTACTAAGCAAAATTTACTATAGGTATTCAATTATAATTCATGGTATTTAATGTAATGATAACATCATTCTTATAAAGAAGATTATTTTTATTCATTGTATTTTGATAATAATACCTTACCTTATTATAGATACTAATGGTATACTGTGATAACATATATTAAGTATTAAGTATGGTACACTAGCAAACTTTTTTGCAAAGAAATAACTATGATTGAGTTATTTCTTTGCATTATTAAGAAAAGATTATAAGTGGTTAGACCAATACTTTTTGAAAAGATAACATACATTAAAAAAAGAGCCATGTAAGTAAAATAAAACATGGGAAAAGGATACAAATAGACCATAACATGTATCCAAAGAAACTTGGCATAGATATTCCATGTGTTACAGCAATAGAACGAACCATAAAGTTAGGTGCATTCCCAATATAAGTAACTGCCCCCATAAATACTGAGCCAGCAGAAATAGCACATAAAGTTTTTGCCCATTCCCCCATTAGATGAGTAGCATCAC
Source organism: Lawsonia intracellularis PHE/MN1-00 (assembly GCF_000055945.1). Taxonomy (NCBI): domain Bacteria; kingdom Pseudomonadati; phylum Thermodesulfobacteriota; class Desulfovibrionia; order Desulfovibrionales; family Desulfovibrionaceae; genus Lawsonia; species Lawsonia intracellularis. The sequence goes on along the minus strand of NC_008011.1, from coordinate 630,193 downwards.
CTGTGGCTGTATTAAAAAATACTAGATAAGTTGGAGCATTATCTAAAAAGGATGAAAGAATACCTGTAAGCCAAAAAAACATACTATTAACAGGCTGTCCATCTTTAAAAACAAGTTCAATAACCGGAGCAAGGACACCATGTTCTCCAGCTCTAAGGATAGTTATTGCAGGAATCATACTAATAAAAATACCTATAAAGAGTTTTGCAACTTCTTGTATGGGTTCCCAAGAAAATCCATTAAGTTTTCGAGACTCTTTTTTTGTCAGCTTGAGAGATATTCCTGTTAATAATAGGAGTATAATATCTCTAGAGAGGTCTTGTAGAGCTATGCTTATTCCATAGATGTTGATAGATATATCAGGATTCCATACTCCTGACATTAATACAGTAAGAACTACACAAAGTAAAAGTATAAGATTTACTTTTCCTTCAATTCCTAACTGACCTGGATTATCTGATATATTTTGAGGTAAAGGAGAGCCTTCTTTTTTATATAATATACTATCAAGTATAAAATAGATAGTAAGTAAAAGGATAGAAAGAATAACTGTCATAGGAAAGAGGTGTGTTGTTGTCCAAAAAAAGTGAACACCTTTAAGAAAGCCTAAAAATAAGGGAGGATCACCTAGTGGAGTTAAGGAACCTCCTATATTGGCTACAAGGAAAATAAAAAATATTACAGAATGTATAACATATTTTCTATGTTCATTTGCACGAATGAGTGGACGAATAAGTAGCATTGCTGCACCAGTAGTACCCATCCAGCTTGCTAATATAGTTCCAATAAAAAGAAGTCCTGTGTTGACTATTGGTTTTCCAATAAGGTGACCTTTGAGACGAACGCCTCCTGCTACTGTAAAGAGTACAAGAAGTAAGACAATAAATGGAATATACTCAAGGAATATTGTATGTAAGAGTTGATAAGCTGTTAGAGGTATTCCAAATATAACAGCACAGGGAATGAGAAAGGCAAGTCCCCAGAAGACAGAAATTTTCCCAAAGTTATGATGCCAGAAGTGAGGAATTATAAGAGGTCCAAGAGCAATTGATAGAAGCATACAAATAAAAGGTATTACCCATATTATTGAAAGTTCTGTGCCATGTAATTCGTAGTGTCCAGTTGCAGCTAATACACTAAATGGTATGAAGAATAATATTGTAAGTACTAGGAAGAGAACATGGAATAGCTTCATGTTTGCTCCTTATAAGTATAATTTGCAGTAGTAAGTAAGAAAAAAAGAGTTAAATTTTTTCAGAATACTAACTAACTATAACAATTTGATTATTATAATATAACCATAACTACCATCATAATTAACATGTGAGAATAACGATGTTATATAAAACTATGCATTGTTTTTATGAAATGTTTTACATACAATAAACAATCTCTACAGTTAGAGCAAGAAGAGAGTGAGTAAGTTCTGAGACAAAGAGGTAATATGCGGATTGCTATTGTTCATTATTGGCTTATAGGAATGCGAGGAGGAGAGAAAGTTATTGAGTCTCTTTGTCGTCTTTACCCTCAAGCGGATATTTTTACTCACTGTGTAGATAAGGATCAACTTTCACCTTTATTAAAAAATAAGACTATTTATACTACATTTATTAATAGTCTTCCTTTTGCAACTCGGTACTATAAGTATTATCTTCCGCTTATGCCTTTAGCTCTAGAACAGCTTGATCTTCGGGGGTATGATTTAATAATTTCCAGCGAATCCGGCCCTGCAAAAGGACTTATTGTTCATTCTTCTGCTCGACATATATGTTATTGTCATACTCCCATGAGGTATTTATGGGACTGTTATCACACTTATCTTGAGAATAAAGGTATAGTAACACGAACTATCATTCGTCCTATTTTTCATTACTTACGGATGTGGGATATAAGTTCTGCGGTACACCCTGATATTATTCTTGCAAATTCTCATACAGTAGCACAACGTGTGCAACGTTGCTGGGGACGTTCAGCTTCTGTTATTTATCCACCTGTTGAGCTTGACCTATTTAAACCCACAAGAGATGTTGGTGATTATTACCTATGTTTTGGTCAGCTTGTAGAGTATAAGAGGGTAGATTTGGCTATTAAAGTTGCATCGGAAACAGGTCGTAAATTAATTGTTGCTGGTGATGGAGATGCATATACAAAACTTAAACAACTGGCAGGTCCAAGTGTTATTTTTATAGGTAAAATTTCTATGGACGAAAGGGCTAAATTACTAGCTGGTTGTCGTGCACTACTCTTCCCTGGGGAAGAAGATTTTGGTATAGTTCCTATAGAAGCTATGGCATCAGGAAGACCTGTCATTGCTTATAGCAAAGGAGGGGCATCAGAAACAGTTTCTGATGGTATAACAGGTTTTTTCTTTCATGAACAAACACCAGAAGCTTTATTAAAGGCTATTGAGTATTTTGAAAAACATGAACATACCATTAATACTCAGCAGCTTGTAAAACATGCCTCTAAATTTAGTGAGACTCAATTTCATCAAGCGTTTTCAAAAGTTGTTGATAACTTATGTGCTAGTAAGGATAACATACAATAATTGTTTTATATTTTTAGTTAACCTTAGCTATACTAATATATAGTTCATTCATTACAATATGATTAAGGTAAAAAAGTTTTTTTTAAACTTCACGACAAGGCGTACACTAATATTAGTATGCTCAGACTGTATAGCACTTTTAAGTACAGTTATTATTGCTGCATATATACGGAATATTTTTACACCAGTCGAATTTTCACAACATTGGACCTTATTATTATTCCTTCTTGTAGCTATTTTTGTTAATTATATGAAGGAACTTTATGATGCTACGCCTCCACCTCTTCCTGAAGAGGTGAAAAGTTTGAGTCTTTCAGTTTCATTAGCTTATTTTTGTATTGCTATTTATTTATTCTTTTTTAGAGCAGATCTTCCTTCTCGTCTTGTTTATATGGCCTCTTGGATGGCAAGTTTAATTGTTGTTCCTGTCATTCGTTGTAATGTTAGGCAGTATTTTTCAAGAAAATCTTGGTGGGGAATACCAACAATTTTTTTGGGCAATGGTAGTATTCTTTCATTGATTCAAAAATATTTAGTAAAACATCCAGAATTTGGTTTAACACCTATGGGCTATGCGTATTCTATAAATCAAACAATAGAAGATAAAGAGGATAAGACTTCCGATGGATATTTAAAACCTTCTTTAATGTACCTTGAGACAGAGCAAAAAATTAAACAATTTGTATCTAACCATCCAAGAAGCTGTGCATTTGTTCTTTTATCAAAAGATGACATATACCATACAAAGCTTGAGAAGGTAGCCACAACTTTGTTTTCTTCCATTATCCTTGTTTCTGAAGATTTTTTTAAGTGTGGTATTCCTCTATGGGTTCGTCCTTTAGAAATTGGTTCTTTCCTTTGTTTGAAAGTAAGACAAAATTTGCTTGATCCACGAAAGCTAGTTGTTAAAAGGTGTATAGATCTTATTTTATCTATTATTATAGGTATTGCTACTTTCCCACTCATTTGTTTTATTGCAATTTGGATACGGTTGGAATCACCAGGGCCTATTTTTTTTAGGCAATTACGTATTGGTCGAGAGGGTAAGCCTATTTGGATAGTGAAGTTTCGTACTATGGTCCAAAATGCAGAACAAGTCTTACAAAAAACTTTAGATGAAAATGAAGAATTAAGAAATGAATGGAAAGCTGATCAAAAGTTACGGTATGATCCAAGAATTACAAAGGTAGGTAAGTTGTTAAGACGAACAAGCTTAGATGAACTTCCTCAAATATGGAATGTACTACTAGGAGATATGAGTCTTGTTGGCCCACGTCCAATTGTAGAAGAAGAGGTAGCCCGCTATGGCGATGCTTATGCTTTGTATATAAAGGTTCGTCCAGGAATTACAGGATTATGGCAAGTATCTGGACGAAATGATTTAACATATAATCAACGTGTACAAACAGACTGGTATTATATTTCTAACTGGTCAGTATGGTTAGATATTGTTATATTAGCTCGTACAATTCCTGTTGTAGTTAAACGTAAGGGTGCATATTGATCCCTTTCTCTTTTTTATAAATCAGTACATTATAGCAAAGAATAAAGGAAATAGAAATGCAGTATTGGCTTTTTAAAAGTGATACCGATTGTTACTCAATCAATGATTTACAGTCTGCACCAAATCAAACAACAAGTTGGGATGGTGTAAGAAATTACCAGGCAAGAAATTTTATGAGAGATGAAATGAGAATAGGAGATCTTGGCTTTTTTTATCATAGTGGGAAATTACCTGAAATTGCTGGTATTGTTAAAGTGGTTAAAGAAAGTTATCCTGATCATACAGCACAAGATCCAGAAAATGATCATTATGATCCATCAGCTACGCCAGAAAATCCAAGATGGTATATGGTCGATGTTCAGTTGGTTAAGGTATTTCATCCAACTATTCCAAGAAATTTATTGCGATTACAGCATGATCTCTCAGGGATGGAACTTTTGAAGGCAGGAAGTCGACTTTCTATTCAACCTGTTTCTCAAGAACATTTTAATAATATTATTAGACTGGCTGACGAAATTCAGAAAGCTAACACTAATTGATTATATCTTTCTTTTTAGTATTAAAGAAAATATGTAACTAGTTTAACTTATCATTATTTAAAAGCAATTAAGCTTTATACTTCTCTAGAGTAAAATTATGTATGAATAGTATTGTTATGAGAAAGAGTAGTCGTTTGAGGAATGAACAGAGATGCTAGTATGCCAATAGTTAAACAAATTATAACAATTCCTAAGCTAACTAGTGGTGAAATATGTATAATTCCTACGACATCAAGTAACATTTTAAATCCAATGTAGGCAAGAATAACAATAATAGATTTTTCAAGGTAACGTAAATAGCGTTTGGCTGCTGCAAGAAGAAAATATAAAGAACGTAGTCCTAGTATAGCAAAAATATTACTTGTATATATAAGGAATGGTTCTTGAGTAATAGCAATAATAGCTGGAATAGAGTCAAAAGCAAACATCACATCTGAGAATTCAATTACAAGAAGACAAAGGAAAAGTGGTGTAGCTTTCCAAATCAATCTATTATGCTCTGAAACTTTTATGAAAAAATTATGTCCATCTAGCTGAGGATGAACAGGCATTAACCAACGTGCTATTTTAACAGACCAATGCTTAGAGTAATCTATTATCTCACTATGCTTCTTTTTTTGCTCTTTCCACATTTTCCATGCTGTCCATAGTACAAAAATACCAAAACTAGCTAATGCATAAGGACCAAAGAGTGTAACAAGTGAACTGCCTACAGCCACAAAAAGAAGTCGCATAACTAATGCACCAAGTATTCCATAGTAAAGTACTCTATGTTGCATTTCATCTTTTATAGAAAAAGAGGCAAAAATAGCCATAATAACAAATAGATTATCGACAGAGAGTGACTCTTCAAGTAAATATCCAGTTAGAAAAAGTTGTGCTTTTTCAAGGCCAAACATACACCCAATATAGATAGCAAATAAAAGCGCAAGAGAGATCCAGATACTAGACCATAAAAAAGCATTTTTTACCGAAATAACTTTATCAGATTTATGTGCATGTAAGTCAAACCATAAACAACTTACTATAATTATTAAAAAAATTATAATTTCTGTAATGGAATATTCACCTAGCATGAGCTCACTCCTTTTCATGCATGAGTAAATAGAACTAGAGCTTAAGATAAGTCATATCTTCTATAATGATAGAGCCTGTTAATAATATATGTTACATTATTATATAAATTGTTAGTAAAGATCTAGGTAAATAAATTAAATATTACTCTAAATATAATTAGAATATATGTATAATTAACTATTATCTACAGTTATACTGTAATAGTATAATAAGATATTATTGTTTTATTAATTACAATATAAATAATACATTTATTATGGAGTAGTTATATTGAATATACTTGGTTTTAATAATGAATAATCTAAGTAGCTATTATTTAATAGATTTATTTTTAGTTTTAGATAGATATACTATAATGAAAAAGGATTATATGAATTTTTTTAGTTAGTGTTGTATAGCTTTTTCATTAATTTTTATTTTAATGGGTTGCCAGAGTAGTATTTTATCTTATCTACATTTATCCTAGACTTTTTTACAGATATAATTTGTCGTGAACAAAGAGTTATTTTTTTATTTTTGTAAAATATAATTTCTTATTCAGAAAGCTGAGAAAACTATTTTTCTTTACTTAATTCAGGTTTTATGTTGTGAAGGGGGGGCTTATTTTTAGAAATTAATATATATTTGTTTTAATCTAATTTTGTTTTAATCTAATTAATAAGTTAACTATAAGGTAACTAACTATATATAGTCTAATAAAATAGAAACGGCTTTAATGGAGACCACATGTCCTCAATTGTATATTTTTTTCTTTCGTTAATTGCCTTGTTTTTAGGGTATATTATATATGGGAAGGTAGTAGAGCGTATATTTGGTGCAGATTACTCTAGAGTTACACCTGTATATAAAATGTTCGATGGTGTTGACTATGTTAAGATGGGACCATTTAAAATTTTTTTGATCCAATTGTTAAATATTGCAGGCCTTGGACCAGTTTTTGGGCCTATCCTTGGTGCTCTTTATGGTCCTATTGCTCTTTTTTGGGTAGTTATTGGTTCTATATTTGGTGGAGCTGTTCATGATTACTTTTCAGGGATGATGTCTTTAAGGTACAATGGTAAGTCTGTTCCAGATATTGTAGGATATAATCTTGGTTCTACAATTCGTATCCTTATGCAGGTATTCTCTGTTGTATTACTTATCCTTGTAGGGGTAGTTTTTGTTGCTGGTCCAGCTGGGCTTCTTGAGAAATTGACAGGTATTGATGCAATGTTTTTTGTATCTATTATTTTTGCATATTATTTTCTTGCAATGATATTGCCAATAGATAAGCTTATTGGCCTTATTTATCCATACTTTGCTTTATTACTTGTTTTTATGGCTATTGGTCTTTTAGTGATGTTAATAGTTAAAGGATATCCGTTTTATCCAAGTATTAACTTGATTAACCAACATCCTGCAGGATTACCTATTTGGCCTATGGTTTTTATTACAATTGCTTGTGGGGCATTAAGTGGTTTTCATGCTACTCAATCTCCCATGATGGCAAGATGTCTTCCTAACGAAAGATATGGCCGGCCTGTATTTTTTGGAGCAATGATAGCCGAAGGTGTCATTGCACTTATTTGGGTTACGTTAGGAATGTCTTTCTATGAAAATTCTTCAGCATTAGCTGCTGCACTAGGTCCTGAAGGTAATGCAGCACTTGTTGTTGACGAGGTTTCAAAAGTTTTGTTGGGAACAGTTGGAGGTACCTTAGCGATTCTTGGTGTGGTTATACTCCCAATTACATCAGGTGATACAGCTTTTCGCTCTGCAAGATTAACAATTGCTGATGCATTTGGTTTTGATCAGGCATCAGGTAAAAATCGTCTACTACTTACAATTCCTATTTTTGCTATTGGTGTTGCTCTGAATTTTATGTCTTTTGGAATTCTTTGGAGATATTTTGGTTGGGCTAATCAGACACTTGCGGCAATTGTTCTTTGGGCTGCAGCAGCCTACTTACTCCATCGTGAACGTTTTCATTGGATTGCTACTGTTCCTGCAATGTTTATGACAGCAGTCTGTGTATCTTATATTTGTTTTGAGGAAAATATGGGATTTGGTATTTCTTATGACTTGTCAAATATTATTGCGATCACATTTAGTGTATTATGTGGGATAACATTACTGACAGTAGGACGTAAACGCCAACCAGATGAACCTATTGATAGTTAAACTAGCTGAATGGGATTTTATCAATATCTTTTTATTGAATTCATTGAAAAATATAGTAATATTAAGAGGTATGGATATTATATTCCATTCCTCTTAATTTCTTCTTTAAATAGTGTGTGATGAAAAAACAGTATTATTTTAGAGAGTTAAAAACTCAAATTCAACTTACTATTCCAATAGTCCTTGCACAAATATTTATGACTGCAATGGGATTTGTTGATATGGTTATGACAGGATATGTAAGTGCCATGGATATGGCTGCTGTTGCTTTAGGTAGTTCTATATGGGTTCCTTTAATTCTTTTTTTTCAAGGGATACTACAGGCATTACATCCGGTTATTTCACAGTGGAGAGGTGAAGGATACACTGAACATATTGGTCATGTCCTACGTCAGGGGATATGGCTTGCTACTTTTTTATCTTTACCATTGTTCTTTATTGCATATATTCTTTCTTTTCAGATGGGGAAATTAGGATTAGAGGAACAATTAGCTGATCTTTCAGGTCAATATTTAAGGGCTATTGCCTGGGGAACTCCAGGCTTTTTATATTTTGTTGTTATCCGGTGTTATTTTGAAGGTATGGCATTTATGAGGCCATCAATGATTGGAGGTTTTATAGGCCTTCTTTTTAATGTTCCCTTAAACTATATTTTTATTTTTGGTAAGTGTGGTCTACCTGCTCTTGGTGGTGTTGGATCAGGCTTTGCTACAGGTATAGTATATTGGGTAATGTTTTTTGTTATTTTTTGTTATGCAATGACTCTACCAGATGTTCGAAGATTTTTATCGTTTAAAAATTGGGTTGAATGGATAGATAAAAAAACACAATGGCAATTGTTACGTATTGGTTTCCCTGGAGCTCTTGGTGTTTTTTTTGAAGTAACATCTTTTGCTATTATTGCTTTATTGGTTGCTCCTCTAGGTGTTACAATTATTGCAGGACATGAAATAGCACTAAATTTTAGTGCACTTCTTTTTATGATTCCATTTTCGCTTGCTATTACTGCTACAATTCGTACAGGTTATAGTATTGGCAGGCATTCATATGAAATGTTACATTGTGTCAGCTTTGTCTCTCTAAGTTTGGGATTATTTATTGCATTATGCTCTATTATATTTATTCTTACACTTCGTTATGAAATAGCAGGAATCTATAATAATGATGTTGAAGTATTAAAAGTAGCAACTTCTTTAATGATTTTTACTGCTATCAATCAATGCTTTGAAGCATTACAAGCAATCACAATGGGTATTATTAAAGGATATAAAGATACAAAGACAGTGTTCTATATAACACTTTTTGCTTATTGGTTTTTTGCAATACCTGTAGGATACATCCTTGGGAGAACAAATTGGTTTGTTGAGCCAATGGGAGTAACTGGTTTTTGGTTAGCACTATTAGGAGGGCTTTCTTTAGCAGGTGTTCTTGGTTTATGGAGAGTAACCATTCTTGAGCACAAATTTTATAAGAAGGTAAGTAAGGGATTATAATCTATTTTTATACTAAGTTATATATTAAGGCCTAAAATTTGCATGTTAAATTCTAATGTATAAGAATATCATCTTTTGGGGGATTATATGTCTATAGCCAAGTCACCATTTATTCTTGGCGGTACATCACCAGAACATGCGAAAGTCTTTAAGAGAACTTCAGGACAAAAAATTGACAATGAATCTTTTTCAGAAATGGTTGGAAAAACTTCTGAAGTAACAGTAGAAACTCAAGAAAATAGTAAAGATACAAAAGGGTTAAATGTAATTTCTCGCCTTTTTGCTAATGGATTGGCAATGGGAGAGGCTCAACATCAGCAAAATGAAATGGTGATGCAGTCTATATTACCTCAAAATCAACAACATAAAAATAGTGTACCATTAACTCAAGCTGTATCTGGGATACCACTTCATAAAGAAAATAAAGGGATCCCTTTTAGTAAAGGGATTCCTCTTGATGCCAAAAGAGATATTATTTTTTCTGCCCGTAATATAGCATTAAATAGAAAACATGGGGGAATGAATACTCAACAGACAATAAGTAGAAGTAAAACAGAATTAAATACAGCTAATATAACTCTAAATAAAACTATACAAAATGAAACAAGGATAGGGCAGCTTTCTGCTCGATTTGAATCTGGAAATGAAGGTATTTCTGCTATAGGTTATGATCGAACTGGTGGAACTTCATATGGGAAGTATCAAATAGCATCAAAGCCAGGAAGTATGGATCAATTTATAAAGTTTCTTGAGAGAGAAAATCCTAATATAGCAGCACGGTTAAAAAGTGCAGGACCTGCTGACACTGGTAGTCGTGATGGGAAAATGCCGCAAGTATGGAGATCTATAGCTCAAGAACAACCCGAACTTTTTGAGGATTTACAAAAACGTTTTATTTCTGAAAGTCATTATCAACCTGCCTTAAAAGGTATTAAAGCAGCAGGATATGAAGTAGAATCTTTGTCTCCAGCAATGCATGAAGTTTTATGGAGTACAGCAGTTCAGCATGGACCTTCAGGTGCTGTAAGAATTTTTACTCAGTCTGCTAATATGGTTGGTATTTCTGAAGGACAATCTATTGGTGACCAAGAGGAACAACAACTTATTAAAAGTATTTATGAGTTGAGAGGTACACTTTTTGGCTCTTCAACAGCTGAAATACAAGCATCTGCACTACGTAGAATGCAAGATGAAAAGAATCTGGCATTAGCTATGTTACAGCCTAATAAGACTATAGTTTAATATAATCTTTTAATAAGATAGGTAAAGGGTATTGATAGATATTAGTCGTTTTTAGTATTGAGCAGTGCACAAAGTATAGCATCTGCCTGCATACTAGCAGCCATATTAACACGAGGGGCTAGTGGAGGATTTATAGAAGATACTCCATAGGTATGATCTCCAACTACTAAGAGTTTTTTGCCTAGCTGTTTTTGTGTCATAGGTAGCCCACCCCATCCTGCAACACCTGATGCAGATATAACAGTATAATCTACAGTAATAAGTGTTTCTACAAGCATTTTTTTAGTGATAGCATTGTCTACTGCTTCTATAACAAACTGACAGTCTTCAAATAGAGTTAAGATATTGTTAGGATTCATGTATTGTTGATATATTGTAAGTTTTAACCCAGGATTAATGTTAAGAAGAACTTCTTTTAGTGCTTCAACTTTTGGCATACCAATATGAGATGGTAAATACTGTTGCCTGTTAAGATTAGAAACACTAACAATATCATGATCAACAATGACTAAATGACCTATTCCTGTTCGGGTAAGTAATACCGCACAGTTTGAACCTAGTCCTCCAGCACCTGCTATACCTATAGTAGCATTAGAAAGCTTTGTTTGCAGTGATTCAGGTAAGTGCTCATCCATAACATTTTTCCAATGAAAGGTAGACATGTTATTCCTTTAATGCATAGGTGCATTAGATAATTTTATCCAGTTTTTAAAAATAGGTTGATAACCTTTTGCTTTTATTGCTGTAATTATTTGCTCTACAGAGCGTGTATCTGCAATTTCGAATTGGGCAATATTATCTTTTGCTATATGATGATCAGTATGCCCTCCTACAGCAGTAGAAACTCCTGCAGACATTTTTGTAACACTAAGAGATATTAATCTATCTCTGAGAGAGGGTTTTTCGCGTGTTGAAAGAATAATACCAGATGTTGGTAAAAATAGTCGTATAGCTTGAATAGCTTGTACAAGGTTTTTATCAGATACAGGATAGTAATCAGAGAAATATCCTTCATGAGGGCGTATCCGAGGTACAGAGATAGTAAGATCCACTCCAGGATATTCATTTTGTAACCAATTTGCATGGAGGCCTACATAAAATATATCTCTCCACCAGTGGTCTAGGCCTAATAGTGCACCAAGTGTTATAAAGCGAATGCCTGCAGATGCAGCTCTACTTTGTGCTTCTAAACGAAAACGGAAATTTTGTTTAGTTCCCTTAGTATGAAGTGCCATATAACGTTTTTCGTTATATGTTTCTTGAAATAACGTCATAGAATCTACTCCAGTACATTCAAGCAATTCGTATTCTTTTTTTTCAATGGCATAAATTTCGATTCCTACGCTAGGAAAATAGTTATTAAGACATTGAATAGCTTCTTTAAGATAAGCTATAGTTGCTTTAGATGGAGCATCACCTGTTAAGAGTAAAATATGTCTAAGCCCAGTTGCAGCAATAGCAGCAGCTTCTTTTTCGATTTCTTCAATTGTTAACTGTATTCTTTTTATACGGTTAGTTGCGCTAAAACTACAATATTTACAATTATTTATGCAAAAATTAGAGAGGTAGAGAGGAGTAAAAAGTTGTATAGTTTTTCCAAAATATCGGATTGTCTGTTCTTGAGCAATAGAAGCCATTTTTTCTAGAAAAGAAGTTGCAGTAGGCGATAGTAATATTAATAAGTGTTCTATGGAGAGTGATAGACCTCTTTCTGCTAGATTTAATGTATGCGATACTTGTGACTCTGTAACAGAGTTGAACATGTTCTGTATTTGGTTAGGAGGCCACTTGCATAATGTATGATAGAAAGAATTAATAGGAGTCATCTAAAAAACCTGTTAAAGGGGAAGATGCAGAAGCTTTGCCTGTAAGAACAGGTCCTGTTTTTGCAAGCCATGCTTCTCTTCCTGCTTGTATTGCATTCCCAAATGCTTTAGCCATGAGTATAGGATCATCAGATGTAGCTATAGCAGTATTAACTAAACAAGCTGCAGCTCCTAACTCCATTGCTTCACAAGCTTGAGAAGGTTTGCCTATCCCTGCATCAACAATAATTGGAAGTTTTATTTCTTCAATAAGTATTTGAATCATTTCTTTTGTCATTAATCCTCTATTTGTGCCAATAGGAGCACCTAAAGGCATTATTGCTGCTGCACCTGCATTAGCAAGATCTCGAGCAACATAGAGATCAGGATTCATATATGGTAATACAATAAATCCATCATTAGCAAGAACTTCAGTTGCTTTTGCTGTATCATATCCATCAGGAAGAAGGTACCTAGAATCTGAGATAACTTCAATTTTTATCCAGTTTCCACAGCCAGCAGCTTGTGCCATACGAGCTATCCGTATAGCCTCATTAGCATTTCGTGCTCCTGAGGTATTGGGAAGTAGTTGTATTGTACGAGGAATATAAGAAAGAAAATTTTCTTTCTTATTGTCTAGTTCCACACGTCGTAGTGCTACTGTTATAACTTCAGCTCCAGAGGATTTAATAATATCAGGTATTATAGCATCATTACCATATTTCCCTGTTCCAAGGAATAATCGACTTTTTAATTTAACATTCCCGAGCTGAAAAGTATCATCTTGCATTATTACTCCAACATATTACAATAAAAAAGAGTTCTATAGTCTATATAAAGCTTTTTAACCTCCCCCAACAAAATGTAAGAGTTCAAGAGTGTCTTTTTCTTCCAGGATTGTTGAAGAGAAATGTTTAGTAGGAATAAGTTCTTTATTTTTTTCTATAATAACAGTATCAGATGAAAGTTGTAGTTGGAGAAGAAGGTCTGTAATAGTACTTTGTTCATTACATATAATAGGTTTTCCATTTACTGTGATATTCATAATATTATCCTAAAGATAGATATAAGTAAAAAACGTCCAATTTGTGGATGGACGTTTGATTATCATACATAAATAGTTAACTATTATGCTATCCCTACGGTAGTATTAACTACATCAGGTTCCAAGGGTCAGGGTCCATCCCACTCTCAGCCTTGTTTGTCATTTAGGCTCCCCTAACAATATAAGTTTAACGTGAAGAATAGCAGTTGTAAATTGTTATATACATAGAGTTTAATTTTAAATTATAAAAATCCAATTATTTATAACTATTAACGAATAAAATAGTTATTTATTGTTAGGGGTGGTTAGTATAATTGTATAATGAGATTTTTTTATTATTCTATTATCTAGCTGGTGTTATACCAAAGATTGATAATGACTTGCTTCAATTGAAGTCATAAGCTAATAACAGATTATGAAATATGTTGCTATTGATTATGGAACAAAATATACAGGGATAGCTGTTAGTGACTCTATGGGGGTTTTTGCTTTTCCAAAACAATCAATTATAATGACAACACAAAAAGAGTTTTTTATAAAATTAGTTGAACTAATTTATGTAGAGTCTCCAGATGCACTAGTTGTAGGCTTACCTGTTTTATTTGATAACTCAGAAACACTTATTACACGTCAGGTCAGAAATTTTATCAAACGATTGAAACATAAAATAATGCTTCCTGTCTTTTTAATGAAAGAAATATTGAGTAGTTACGAAGCAAAGTTGGATCTTCAGTCTGTCGGTTACAGAAAAAATAAGATAAAATCTGTTCTTGATCAACAGGCTGCTGTTCGTATTTTACAATCATTTTTGGACCAATCTGAAAGTGAGCGTGTTCAAGTATGAGTTTTAATACTGGAGAGTTCGAATATTCAGGACCACCACCTGGCAACTCCTCAAGCTTATGGCTTAAGCTATTATTAATTATTTTTGTTATATTTATTTGTGTTATTGGATTTATTGGATATCAAATTTTTTCTTTTTTAGATACGCCTGGTTCTACTCCTGGTAAGGAGATAGAAATAGCTATTCCTCCAGGAACAAAGTTTCATGTACTGTCTTTATATCTTCAAGATATAGGTGCAATTACAGACGTAAATAAGTTTGAAATACTTGCTAAATGGAAGGGAATGAGTGATAAAGTAAAGAGTGGTCGATTCCTTATTAATACAGGATGGACGCCACAAGCTCTTCTTGATTACCTTGTAACTGGTTCTCCACTTCTTAATAGAATAACTATTCCAGAAGGACTTCCTTGGTGGGAAGTTGGAAAACGTCTAGAAAAAGCAGGATTTGTTCGTTTTGAAGATTTTAAAACAGTCATTCATGACCCTGAGTTTCTGAGATATTGGGGGATACCATTTCATAATGCAGAAGGTTTTTTATTTCCAGATACATATCTCTTAGCACGTCCATTTAAACAAAACGTTGAATCTGCGAAAATTATTGTTGGAAGGTTAATTGACACATTTTGGAGGAAAACAGCTCCACTATGGCCAAATGGGATGCGTCCAAGCTTTAGAAATGCTTCTGTTATTAAGCAGCCATTAATTCTTGCTTCAATTATTGAAAAAGAAACACATTTCCCAGGTGAACGTCGTAAAGTATCTGGTGTTTATACAAATAGGCTTGCTGTGGGAATGCCATTATATGCTGACCCTACAGTTATTTATGGCTTAGGGGAAAACTTTGATGGGAAATTACGTCGTAGTCAATTACAAGATAAGAATAATCCATATAATACATATGTGAATAAAGGATTACCTCCAGGGCCTATTGCATCTCCAGGTCTTGATAGTATTCGAGCAGCATTAAATCCTGAAGAGCACAACTACTATTATTTTGTTGCTCGTGGTGATGGATCACATGTTTTTAGTACAAATTTGGACAGTCATAATAGAATGGTTAAAATATACCAACTTCCTTTAAGAAAAGGAGATACTGGTTCATTAATTCATGGAGGTGTAGCTCCTTCTAAAGTTCAAGAAGATCTTTTGCCTCTAAAAGAAACAGTACCACCATCTTAATTATTTTTACTTTTTAGGATTGCTAGTTCCTCTTTTTTATCTATATAACTGTATTGTACTATGATTAAAATATTTTTCATCTTATAATAAGTTATTATTACTACCTTTGTCATTACAGTTGTGTTTAGAGTACAAGCAGTAATTTGTTTATATATTTCACTAGATTATAAGAGTAGATTTAGTAGCATATTCATGTTGTTAGTTAATGTATAATGATGAGCTATAGGTGTAAAAAAATCTCTCCATATTAGGAGAGATTTTTTTAGGTAGGATTTTTTTAATACTATCTACTTAAGCAAGAGCTTGAAGAAGAAGCAGTGCTACTATATTAATAATTTTTATCATTGGGTTAATTGCTGGTCCGGCAGTATCTTTATAAGGATCACCAACAGTATCACCTGTTACAGCAGCTTTATGTGCCTCAGAACCTTTACCACCATGGTGTCCATCCTCAATATATTTTTTTGCATTATCCCATGCACCTCCACCTGATGTCATAGATATTGCTACAAATAACCCAGTAACAATAGTTCCCATTAACATTGCTCCTAGTGTAGAGAGCGCAGCATTTTGTCCTCCAATCCAATAAATAATGCAATAAATAATGATAGGTGCAAATACAGGTAGAATAGAGGGCAAAATCATTTCTTTAATAGCTGCTTTTGTAAGCATATCAACAGCAGAACTATAGTCTGGCTTTCCTGTACCTTCCATAATTCCTGGAATTGAACTAAATTGACGACGTACCTCAACAACAACTTCAGCACCTGCTCTTCCAACAGCCATCATTCCTAGAGAACCAAAAAGATATGGTAGTAGTCCTCCTATAAGTAAACCAATGAGGACATATGGATCTTGTAAGCTGAAGTGTATATTAAGAGAAGGGAAAAATCGACCTAGTTCTTCAGTATAGCATGCAAAAAGCACAAGGGCTGCAAGTCCTGCAGAGCCAATAGCATATCCTTTTGTTACAGCTTTTGTTGTATTTCCTACAGCATCAAGGGCGTCAGTGACAGTACGTACTTCACTAGGAAGATTTGACATTTCTGCAATACCACCAGCATTATCTGTTACAGGTCCATAAGCATCTAGTGCTACAATCATTCCTGCAAGAGCAAGCATTGTTGTAGCTGCGATAGAGATGCCAAAAAGACCAGCATTAGCATAAGTGAAGACGATACCAGCACAGATAATTAGTACTGGTAATGCTGTTGACTCCATGGCTATAGCTAATCCTTGGATAATATTTGTTCCATGTCCTGTAGTTGATGCATAAGCAATACTACGAACAGGACGAAACACTGTAGATGTATAATATTCAGTGACCCATACTAATAATGCTGTAATGATTAATCCCGCAAATGAACATGATAATAAGTTTATAATACCAAAAGATTTTCCTTGTGCAGACATTGTTGGTACATCCCAGAAAAGGAGTGTAGTGACCAATGTAATTAAAATAGCAGATGTAATTCCTGTTGCAATAAGCCCTCGATAGAGTGCTTTCATAATCTTATTGTCTTTTGTTAAGCGAACATATTTTGTTCCTATAATAGAACCAATAATACAGACACCACCAATAAGTAAAGGATACATCATCATAATTGATTGGAGTTTGCCTGTAAAATAAATTGCTGCTAGAAGCATACTTGCTACAACTGTAACAGCATATGTTTCAAAGAGATCAGCAGCCATTCCAGCACAATCACCAACGTTATCGCCAACATTGTCTGCAATAACAGCAGGATTCCTAGGATCGTCTTCAGGAATACCTGCTTCAACCTTACCTACAAGGTCAGCACCTACATCAGCACCTTTAGTAAAGATTCCTCCCCCAAGGCGTGCAAAAATGGAAATAAGTGATGCTCCAAAGCTTAATGCTACTAATGCTTCAAGTATAGATTTTTGATCTACTCCAAACATTGAAAGGAGGCCATAATAGAGAGCTACACCAAGTAAACCAAGTCCAACGACAAGCATTCCAGTAATAGCCCCTGCTTTAAAGGCAATATTTAATGCAGGTGCAAGGCCAGAACGTGCTGCTTCTGTTGTACGGACATTTGCACGAACAGATACATTCATTCCAATAAATCCAGTAAGACCTGAAAGAAATGCTCCAATAACAAAACCTAATGCTACTAGGAAAGAAAAAAAGATAGCTAGAAGAATAGTTATTATGATACCAACAATAGCAATAGTTCTATATTGGCGGTTTAAATATGCTTGAGCTCCTTCTTGTATAGCTCCAGCAATTTGTTGCATTTCTTCAGTACCTATATCAGCAGAAAAGACCTGTTTAGAGGTGGTGTAGGCATAATATAGAGCATAAAGACCACATGCTATTACTATAGAAAATGATAAGAACATTTATAAGCCTCACTTATCATAAGGTAAAGGTAAAAGTTGTTAACTTATTCTATAATTATAGTTTTCTATACAGGAAATATTAAGATAGAAAACTATAGTTACATTATATATACATATGAAAATATCTTCAAAAGATACTATTAGATACTATTTGTAATCTTTAAGAAGAAATAAAAATTAATAAAAAAATATATACGTTGCAAGTAGAAGATACATAAAGATTTTTTAGAGAAAAATAAAAATTTATTTATAATAGGTTAGTTATACTTCATCCTCCTAAATATGCTTCTTTTACTTTAGGGTTATTTAATAACTCTTGACCGTTACCTTCCATAACAATATTTCCAACTTCAAGTACATAGGCATAATCTGCTATTGAAAGTGCAGCAAATGCATTTTGTTCTACTAAAAGAATCGTCTTTCCTTCTGCATTGATTTGAAGAATGATATCAAAAAGTTCTTTTACAAGTCGGGGTGCAAGGCCAAGAGATGGCTCATCAAGCATAAGTAAGGAAGGTCTACTCATAAGAGCTCTCCCTAGAGCAAGCATTTGTTGTTCGCCACCAGAAAGTGTACCTCCTTTTTGCCAAGAACGTTCTTGTAATCTGGGGAAAAGAGAATATACCCATTTAATATCTTTTTGTATTTCATTTGCATCTTTTTGTATATAGGCACCAAGTTGTAAGTTTTCCAAAACCGTTAGATGAGGGAGGATACGTCTTCCTTCAGGGCTCATTGATATTCCTAGACGAACAATATCTTCAGGACTATGTTCTAAGAGCTGCTGTGGCATAGAAATATTGTCATTAGTATATACTATACTACCTGTAACTTGTTTTATTAAGCCAGATATTGAACGTATTATGCTGCTTTTACCAGCACCATTAGCACCAATAAGTGTTATAATTTTTCCTTTTGGAACCGATAATGTAACCCCTTGTACAGCATGGATACCACCATAATAAATATGAAGATGAGAAATGTTAAGCATAATGAGTTTCTTCACCTCCAAGATAAGCTTCAATTACTTTGGGATCATTTCGAATTTTTTGAGGAATACCTTCAGCAATAATTTGTCCATATTCAAGCACCCAAATATATTGGCATACTCCCATAACTAGCTTCATATCATGCTCAATGAGGAGGATAGTTAATTTAAATTCATCTCTGATATTTTTAATAAGATGCATAAGTTCAATACTTTCTTGTGGATTCATTCCAGCAGCAGGTTCATCAAGTAATAAAAGTTCTGGATAGGTAGCAAGTGCACGTGCTATTTCAAGTCTACGTTGAGCTCCATAAGGAAGTGAAGATGCTTTTTCATTTACATATAATTCAAGGTTAAAGCGTTGGATAAGTTCCATTGCTTGTCCTTTTATTTTTTTTTCTTCTCGAATCGCAGAAGGAACACCTATAACTGGCATCCACCAATATGAACTACGTCGTACATGGCATCCTAACATAATGTTTTCTAGGGTTGTTTCATTTGAAAAGAGACGAATATTTTGGAATGTTCTAGCCATCCCTAGTTGACAAATTTTGTATGGAGGAAGTCCAGTTATACTTTTTCCTTTAAAAAAAATATTTCCTTTATGTGGTGTATAAAATCCACTTATCATATTAAAGGCTGTAGTTTTTCCTGCACCATTAGGTCCAATGATAGCAGCAATAGAACCTTTTTCAACATTCATAGTTAAGTTGTTAACTGCAGTGATCCCACCAAATTGTATAACAATATTTTGTAGTTCAAGGATAGAATTTTGATTTTTTTGTTGAACATATTCTTTCATATATCTCTTTTCCTAGAGAAAAATTTAGTTATGTTTGTCCAACTGATTTCTTTCATTCCCATTATTCCTTCTCGTCGATAGAGAATAATTCCCAAAAGTATTAAAGAAAAAATAACCATGCGCATTCCAGGGATACCAGGAATTTGATAACTTCCAAAATTGAAAGGACTTTCTACAGCACGAAGCCATTCAAGAAGGATAGTAATAATAATGCTTCCTAATATACTCCCTGTTATAGACCCAAGACCACCTGCTACTACGATCATAAGAATGTTAAATGTTAGTAAAAAAGTAAACATTTTAGGATCAATTGTTGTAAGTAAATTTCCGAGGAGTGCTCCACCAATGCCAGCAAAAAAGGCTCCAATGGTAAAAGATAATGTTTTATAGTGAAGAGTATTAATACCCATAACTTTTGCTGCAATTTCATTATCTCTTATGGATTTAAATATGTTACCAAAATTACTTTGTAACAATTTTATAAGGAAAAACAGAGTAAGAAATAACCATCCATATGTTACAAAGAGATCCGTATGAGATGGAATACCTTTTATCCCAAGGGAACCATTGGTAATTGAAGCAACGTTTATAAGGATAACTCGAATAATTTCAGAAAATCCTAAGGTAGCAATAGCTAAATAGTCACCACCTAGTCTTAATACTGATAAAGCAATAAGGAGTCCAAAAAATGCAGAAACTAGTCCTCCAGCAAGAATAGAAAACCAAAAAGGTGTTTCAAGAACTGAAAATGGCCATATGATTGGTTCAAGTATCCACATAATTTCTTTTTGTTCAGCAGGTAGAATAAGAAGTGCAGATATATATGCTCCAATTGCCATAAATCCAGCATGACCAAGAGAAAACATTCCTGTAAAACCATAAACAAGGTTTAAAGAGAGGGCTAAAATAGTATTTATTGCAATGAGGTTTAGAAGTTGAATTTGGTACCCATTAAAAGTAGATTCTGCCCAAAGGAGAAAAAGTACTATAACTCCAATAGTAAGAACGTTGAAAATATAGTTACGAGTAGAAGAGTTCATATTTTTTCCTCTACGTATTCTCCAAAGATGCCCGTTGGTTTAATTAGTAACACTAATATAAGAATAATAAAAGCAAATGCGTCTCTATAGCCTGATAGTGTAGGTAAAAATGCAACTGTCATAATTTCAATAAAACCAAGTAAGAGTCCTCCTATCAGTGCGCCTTGGATAGACCCAATTCCACCAAGTACTGCTGCAATAAAAGCTTTAAATCCTGGGAATACTCCCATATATGGATTGATTTGTGGATAACGTAAAGACCACATAATACCTGAGGCAGCAGCAAGAGCAGAGCCTAAAGCAAATGTTAGCGCTATAATACGGTTAATAGGAACACCAAGTAACCTTGTAGTTTCAATATCTTTAGAGATTGCTCTCATAGCAAGACCAAATTTAGTTTTATAAATGATCCAAAGTAAGGCTAATACAAGAAAGAAACTAACAATAGGGACAATCAGTGTTAATGGAAGAATCCTTATCTTGCTAATAGAAAAAGGAGATATAAGCCATTCAGGCTGAAACACAGGTCGTGGTAGCCCAGAAAAAAGTACAACAGCAGAGCTTTCAATAAAAAAAGATACAGCAATTGCACTTATAAGAATAGATGTTCTTGGTGCATCTCTTAAAGGTCTATAAGCAACTTGATCAATAAGCATACCAATAAGGCTTACTCCAAAAATAGCAATAATGATAGAAATTTTCCATGGGAGGAGGAAGAGTGTTGTTCCATAGAAAAGGCAATAAGCACCTAGCATTAAAAGATCACCATGTGCAAAGTTAATAAAACGTAATATACCATAGACCATTGTGTATCCAATGGCTATAAGGCCATAAAGCGATCCAAGAGTTAGTGCATTGAAAAAGTGTTGAAAAAATATATTCAGAATCATTTTATGCCTTACTTAACAGATGGTAATTTAAAAATATAATTGTAGTAGGTTAGCATATTATTTTAGCTAGGTTGTTATTACTATTCTCCAGTAACTTCTCCAAGATATACCCTTTTGCCATTTTGATATTGAATAATACCAACAGGCATTTCTGCATCATGATGTTTATTTATAGTAAGTATACCAAGAGCTGTGGGTAAATTTTTTGTATTTTCAAGGGCATGAGTAATAGCTTCTGGATTTGATGAATTTGCTCTTTGAATAGCATCTATAACAATATTATAACAGTTATATCCAAGGGCAGAATTTACATTAGGATCCTTATAAGGAAATGTTTTTCGCCAAGCTTGTGTGAACTTAGTTGCTTCTTGGCTCATATGTGGCATATGGATATCGTATGGAAATGTCGTGTGTAGAAAACCATTTATAGATTGTCCACCAATTTCTAATGTATCAGGGTTATCCATAGCATCAGCTCCCATTAAAATAAATGTTGCTCCAAGTTCTTTAGCTTGTTTAATAATAATAGCTCCTTCAGAAAAGTAAGATGGTACAAATAATAGGTCAGGTTTTTTGGCTATAAGATCCATAAGTTGTGCTGTAAAGTCTTGATCTCCAGCATTATATTTTAAGTTAGCAACAATTTCTCCTCCTTGATGGACAAAAGCTTTTTTAAAAAAAGCTGTCAGTCCAACAGAGTAGTCACTTGAAACATCAGTTAGTGTAGCTGCTTTTTTAACTCCAAGATTTTTGGTTGCATAGGTTGCAACTGCTGCGCCTTGATAAGGATCAATAAAGCATGCACGGAAATAGTATTTTTTCCCTTGTGTGACTAAAGGGTTTGTACAAGAAGTCCCAATAACAGGAATTTTTGCTTGTTCAGCAACTTCTCCACCTGCAAGAGAAAGTGAAGAACCATAACTTCCAATAATAACACACACTTTATCTTGATCTATTAGACGTTTAACTGCATTTGCAGCTTCAACCTTGTCTGATTTATTATCTACAATAAAAAGTTGTACAGGCCTATTAAGAACAACAGGGTTTAGATCATGGGCAAGTTTAATTCCATCTAGTTCAAGTTGACCACCATATGCATTTTGACCAGTAAGTGGGAGGTATACACCTATTTTAATTGGCTCAGATGCATGGCTAGGTATGATTGCTCCATATAACAATATAATAGTAAGAATAGTGCCAAACATTACAGCAAATTTCATGTTTACTGCCTTTTTCATAAAGTTATAAGGTGTCTAATTAGCTACTATACATATGGTTTTGTATAATTATTTAAAGATAGTAGTTATGACAGGTAATTTATTAAGATAGTATATAATATATCATTTCTAGAGAGAGTTATCTTAGTATAAATAAGTAATATATCTATGTAACCTGTGAATTATTGACCATAGTAAAATATTTTTAGTAATGCAAGTTAAAAATAGATTTTTTCTGTGTAACTAGGGTGTTTTTAAATATTAATTTTTACTATGTTGAATATATTAGAAAAGTATACCAACGTTGTGTAATATATTAACTAGGTATAGCACAAGCAAGGTTAGGTGGACAAAGGTTATGATAGATATGTTCAAGTTTATGAGTAAGGAGGGAAACATCAAAAAGTTGGAATGCTTTTTTTTGTCCGGCTATACCCATACGTTGGGCAATATCTGGATTTTTTAACAACATGATTATAAAGTCAGCATATTCTTTTGGAGTAGTTGCAATAAGACCCGTAACTCCATGTTCTACAAGCTCTGTTTGTGCATTATCTTTGAAATTAAGGCATGGGTGTGTGACAATAGGTAATCCTGCAGACATGGCTTCAGCAATGGAAAGTCCAAAGCTTTCCCCTGTATCATTAGCATGGACAAAGATAGAAAGTTTATCTAGATAATTAGCTAACTCTAGTTCTGTAGTAATTTCAGGTAAAAAACTAATATT
The DNA here is from genome assembly GCF_000055945.1 of Lawsonia intracellularis PHE/MN1-00. Lineage (NCBI taxonomy): Bacteria > Pseudomonadati > Thermodesulfobacteriota > Desulfovibrionia > Desulfovibrionales > Desulfovibrionaceae > Lawsonia > Lawsonia intracellularis. The sequence continues at coordinate 606,724 of NC_008011.1, read as the reverse complement.
ATTAGAAAGATTTTGTGTAGTAACAAAGTCATATGCTTCTTGTATACCTCCAACAATATAATACTGTAAGTCTGGTATTTGAGAGATAATTGTTGGAATTATATGCAAGCCAAAAGATATTGACCATTTACCTTTATCTGCTCTTGATAAGCGACCAATGACAGCATTCCTAAAGTTTTTTTTTTCTGGCGGAGTTGTATGTTTTGCTATAAACATTACATCCACAGGATTATATAACACATTGTACCGATTGCTAGGAACTTTTTCTTTATAAGCATTACTGAAACGTTCTGCACAAAAATGTGATACAAATAGTGTTTTATCAATTATACGTCCTGAATGACTAGGATCATGTCTACCAAATACATTAGTTTCAATAATCTTTGGTAGTTTTACTCCATGATGGAACCAGTGAGTTCCACGGAAAGCTCTCATGAGTTTTGGTTCTGGCCATCCTGCACGATGGAGATGAACAATATGAGGTTTAAATCGATATAAGACAGCTTCAAGAGGTATATTAATCCAAACAGGTATACCTGCATTTTTAAGAATGTCAGCACGTGGGCCGCTTGAAGGACTCCAAACAGCAACATTGAAATATTTTTTATTTAAATAAGTGGCAAAAAGTTGTGCTGTTTTTTCTGTACCACCTAAAGATAGTGATGGAGTAACATGAAGTACTCTTCTAAGGGATGATTTTGATATAGAAGAATATTGTATTTTCATTATAATTAGTCTTATAGTAACAACTTACTATAGTTGCAAGAAAACAATAAGAAGACTACAAATGACATATAAAGTGACTGTAAAGAAAAATAAAGTACGTTGTAGATTTTTCATCTCAATATATCATGATTTTTATTTTTGGGACTTACTATTAATAAGCTATCTTATATGAGTTATCTATTATTTTAATTATATATTGTTATATAGCTACATAGCTAGTTACCTATATTAATAGAATTAGCTATATTCTATAGCATTACATAGAGGATAAGGTGAGTAGTATGAAGAAATGGATGGTAATATGTTTTTTGGTATGGTTTGTGTCTCCTGTAATGGCAGGAAGCCGTTTTGATGACATTGATCTAAATAAAGATGGCTACATTTCTTGGGAAGAATTTCAAACAGTATTTCCAAATCTTAAAAAAGTTGCTTTTGATGCAATTGACACAAATAAAGATGGTAAAATTTCTCGTGAAGAATGGGAACGTTTCCAAAAATCACATGAACAAAATGTGCAAAGTGAAGAAGGAAAAAAGGAAATGGATAATGTGAAGATGCATCAAAGATCTCCTGAGGAGTTAACAGATTCTGAACAACCTAAGACTACAAGTACAAAGTCTCATATGAAGCCTTTAGTTCAACCACCAGTAACTAAATAGAATACTTAATATAGATAGAATAATTTTTGGGAGAATACATGAAGAAAGAAGATATTTCCCATAACGTTATAATAGGGAAAGATTTTTTACGTGCTCGTATTATTCAAGATATAGAATCAGGACGTTTTGATAAGCGTGTCCACACACGATTTCCTCCTGAACCTAATGGTTATCTTCACATTGGTCATGCTAAATCTATCTGTCTTAATTTTGGTATTGCTAAGGAGTTTTCTGGGCAATGTAATTTACGTTTTGATGATACAAATCCTATAAAAGAAGAGGTAGAGTATGTAGATTCTATTCGTGAGGACGTAAAATGGCTTGGTGGTGATTGGCAAAATAGAGAGTTTTATGCTTCTGATTATTTTGAAACATTATATAGCTTAGCAGAGCAGCTCATTTCTTTAGGTAAAGCATATGTAGATAGTCAGTCCGCTGATGAAATTCGAGAAACTCGTGGAACACTTACGACTCCAGGTATTGAAAGTCCTTATCGTAATCGGAGTGTTGAGGAAAATCTTGATTTATTCCGTCGAATGCGTGCCGGAGAGTTTCCTGATGGTTTACATGTTTTGAGAGCAAAAATTGATATGTCTTCACCTAATATTGTTATGAGAGATCCTACATTATACCGTATTAGGCATGCTGAACACCATCGTACAGGTAATGATTGGTGTATATATCCTATGTATGATTTTACACATTGTATTTCAGATTCACTTGAAAACATTACACATTCTATCTGTACATTAGAGTTTGAGAATAACAGAGAGTTGTATGATTGGATCCTTACCACACTAAATATGTATCATCCTCAACAAATAGAGTTTGCTAGGTTAGGATTAACATATAATGTGCTATCTAAACGTAAACTTATTCAGCTTGTCCATGAAGGACATGTTGATGGGTGGGATGATCCAAGAATGCCTACAATTTCTGGTTTACGTCGAAGGGGTTATACTCCAGAATCTATACAAAATTTTTGTAGCCGTATTGGTGTTGCCAGGTCTGAAAATCTTGTTGAGTATAGCTTATTAGAATTTTGTGTTCGAGAGCATTTAAATGCAACATCTCCCCGTGTAATGGGTGTGTTAAATCCATTGAAGGTTGTTATTGAAAATTATCCTGATGACAAAATAGAGTGGATAGATATGCCATATAGTTCAGATAATACAATTCCTGGTAGTAGGAAAGTACCCTTTACACGAGAATTGTATATTGAACAAGATGACTTTCGTGAGGATCCTCCTAGTAAGTTTTATAGACTTTATCCTGGAGGAGAAGTACGTTTAAGATATACTTATTATATTACATGTACAGAAGTTATCAAAGATAGTGAAGGTAAAGTAATTGAACTTCGTTGTACATATGATCCAAACTCAAAAGAAGTTGAAAAAACTGATAAGAAAAAAGTAAAAGGAAAGATTCATTGGGTTTCTGCTTCTCATTCTATACCAGTTGAAGTTAGGCTTTATGAACATCTGTTTACACTTGCTGATCCTTCTACAGCTTCAGAAGGAACTCACATTAGTGAACTTATAAATCCTGATTCTAAACAAATAGTAACAGGTTTTGTTGAGCCTTCATTAAAGGGTAGTAAGCCAGGAGAAAAGGTTCAATTTGAGCGGGTTGGATATTTTTGTGTAGATCCAGATACACAAGGAGATAGACTTGTTTTTAATAGGACTGTGACACTAAAAGATTCATGGGCAAAAATTGAAAAAAAAGATACTTAAAATTAGTAAAGAATTAAAACTAGTTAGAATAGAGCTTTATCTTTTTTAGCTTAAGGATACTTATTTTACTAACTAATACAGCGTAATTATAGATTTGTAGAGAATGTGAAGGTAAGATTAAAAAGGTACATCATCCATACCACTAGCTTCAGAAGGGAATGGGCTTATATCTTCAAATCCATTTTGTTGTGTATTAGTACTACTTACAGGTTGTTCTTGTTGATATAGTCCTTGTCCTAAGTCTGCTCCTTTTCTATCTAAAAATTGAACACGTTGAGCTTTTATCTCTGTTGTATAGCGATCTTGCCCTTGTTGGTCTTGCCACTTTCTTGTTTGAAGATTACCTTCAACAAAAACTAAGCTTCCTTTACTCAGATATTGACCACAATTTTCAGCTGCACGTTGAAATACAGAAACTCTATGCCATTCTGTCCGTTCAACTTTATTTCCATCTCGATCAGTATAAGATTCATCTGTTGCAATATTAAGACTACATACAGGGCTTCCTGTTTGAGTATACCGAATTTCTGGATCTCTTCCAAGTCTTCCAATAATCATAACTTTATTTAACATTGTTTATTGTCCTATATATATATATGGTATGTTTTTGTTAAGGAAGTAAAACTTTTTGATTAAGTTCTGTTAATTGATCTTCTAATATATTACTTAGATCATTTGCTTCTTTAGGTTTCCAGTCTGCTAGTGCTAATTCTAACTTTTTTTTAGTTTGGACAAGATTCTGAATCCCTTGATGAAGAGTATTTTTGATTGTTGTAGGCCAATCTCCAAAAGAAAGTTGATTTTCTAATGAGTCAACAAGTTCTAAAACCCCTCTTTTTTCTCCATGGTATGGTGGAGTGGGCCATGTAAGTTCTGTAAGGTTAGGCCATGTTATGGCAACATCTTCTTCCCTATAAGTCCAAGCCGAAACACGTATTTGAAGAATTTTACCCATACCATTACTCTTGTTCTTGCCATTCCGTTTGTACTTTCAGAATAACATCTTCAATTTGTTGAAGTTGATTTTGTGGACAAATACCAATAAGAGGGCTTCCTACGTTTACATTTTCATTATGTTGAAAGTATGTAGCATAGATGATTCCTTCTGGTCCAGAGTAATGGAGTGGGGTTTCTCTTTTCATTCGTGAAACAATAAAAAGCTCCATTCCATCGTATACCATAACGGATTTGCAACCAGCTGTTCTAATTTTTGCATCAACTTGTTGGGTAAAGTAATATTTTGCACGTTCTGGTGCTGAAAAAATATGAAGAGCTTTCTGAAGAATCAATTGAAGTACTTCATCTTTTGACAGAAAGTGTCGGATAACTAAAAGTGGTGTTTTTGCTTGTACAAATGTTCCTTCAAGTTCTTTATGAATTGTAGCAACATATCCTTTTTGTTGACTGTAAATAGGTTTAGAGTTTCTTTCCCTTGTAAGTGTAGCTAAAAGGGTACCTGATTTTTCTTTCCAAGTTCCAGAAGGACCATTTACTTTATCACCAATATTAAGAGTATTAAATGTCACTATCCCTGTATGAGGGGAAGAGATAGTGACTTCTTCATATGGAGATTTTTTAATATGTTCAAGTAAGGTTGTGATGTCCAACATAAAAGGGTTGTTACCTATATGATTATAATATGTTATCTATAATTATGTTATCTATAATAAAGATTACGTCCACCAACAGTAAGTAATAGTTGTTTAAGATTCGCTTGTGCTTCACGTCGATCCCATACACCTTGGATATGTCCACGAGCTAATGCTTTATAAGCATTGTGATAGTCTGGAGGAATATCCATGCCTGTGGTTTCTTTGATGACACCTCTCCCTGCAAATCCAATATTTGAGGATCGAATAGCATATTGATATGGGGAACAACCAAGAAAACTTGCAACAGGTCCTGCGTAAGAGTTTGTATCATATAAAACTATGTAAAGTCCTCCAGCATTGATATAGCGACGGACTGCTACTGTACAACGAGGCATTTGTGCAAGACCATGTGTTCCTTCTTGAATACGAATCCCTGCAGTTCCATGTACATAGGCTAAAAAAGGATAACGTTTTTTTGTTGCACGGTTTATTGCTTTAACAAATTTTGTTCCTTCTGCAGCTCCAACAGAACCTCCTCTGAAACTGCCAACAAAAATAGCAACAATTGTTTTTATTCCATGAATAGTAGCTTCAAAGGTAATACAGCCGCTTTTTAGTTTTGTTTTTTTACGGGCTTCTATTAGTTTTTCATCAAATTTTGTAAATTTTAACGGGTTGATAGCTTCTATTTCTGTATTGAATTCTCGTATAGAATTTTCATCAAAAATATTTTTAGCAACCCATTGATATTCCATAGGAAAGTGATGACCGCATGATGTACATACTCCTGCAAATTCACCAAAGAGATCTGGAGCCCAAAGATCAAAACATCCATGTGTTGCTGCATTAGGGCAAGAGATAGAACGATCTTCTGTAGCTCGTGGACTAATATATGACCATCTACCCTTTCGAGATTCTGTATCATCCCAATCAGAGAGAGTTGTTAGCTGGTGAACTACAGCTTCTTCTATTTGACGTTTGGGAGGCCTTATTCTACAAAGTGGGGCTGTTAAACGACTTTTAACTAAGTGGAGTTCAGAAGTAATTTCATCAAAGACAAATCTAATTTTACGTTGGCATTTTGTATAGAAGAAGTAACGTGTTTTTGAGACAAGTGTTCCTATAGAGTCATTTAATAAGTTATGAAATTTATTAAAAAATGGACGTTGATCAAGGCATGAGTTTTTTGATAAAGTTATAAATTTCTTTTGACGTTTAGAAACAAGGCGAGCACAAGATTTGAGATTTAAATTCCAACCTACATACATTTCATCTATATTAATGTCCTCTTTTCCCAGCCTATTAAGAGCTATTCTACGGAATAACCCAAGGCCTCTTACACCAAGGACTACTTCATCTGTAGCACGAATGACTTCTTGGCGGAGTTTTCGAAAAAAGTCATAATGATGAGGTCGTGCTCCTAAATCTGGCTCTTGTATCACTCCATCAATAAAGCCAAACGATAAATTATCTTTTGCTGTCATATGAAGTTGATTAGCACAAAATTCAATAAGTTCTGGTGTAGCACGTTCACCTGGTTTTAATTTGCCTTCAATAGCTGCAGCTCCTTCAGGAGAAATAACAGAATAATATCCATGTGAAAGCATAAGTCGTTTATCAGCAAGTGCAATTGCTTCTGCTCCTCCAGATCCTCCTTCAGAGATAATAGAAATAATAGGGACAGAAAGATCTGCCATTTCATAAAGGTTTTTTGCAATTTGTTGTGCTGCACCTGGGGTATCTTCAATGGGGTATGAGCCTGGAGTGAAAACATATGTATGGATTGGGATACCTTCAGTTTCTGCAACTTTCATATAATGTAAAGCCTTAGAGTTACCCCATGGTTTTACTGATCCACCATTACGAAACTCTTCTCCATGCCCTTTTTCTTGACCTATGACCATAATAAATTGGTTATATGTCTTTTTTCCCCTACGACGAGTGATAGTAGCACGTGCAATCAACATACTTGGATCAATACTATGTTCTTGTTGACCAGCTATTTCTGTGAAGTTATCATATACATTTTCTAAAATATCATGAAGGCAAATTCGTTGAGGATGACGAACAATACGCACTTTATCCATAGGGGTAAGCTTTGTTTCAAGCTTATGTTCCATAAAAGTGAATAGCTCTTCAAGGGTTCCAATTTCTGCACTTGGGTCTTGTTGAGTTTCTCCATTGGTACGATTGGTAAAAGTTGCTAGCCGGCCTTGTAATAATTCAATAACTTTAGCGTGCTTCCCTGCAAAAATATCTTTTAGATAATTAAGGCGTTCAGTAAGATGATATATTTGTTTTTCTATATCCATAGATGTACTCAATTAAAATTGGAGGATACGTTCTGTATTTGATTTAAGGAATTGTATGTTTGACTTTAATGTCTCTCCCTGTTGATTTTTCCCTTTTAATGATAGTTGGTTAAGAAATTTCAGGCCACGTTGTTGGGCTTCAGCAAGATCTTTTCCCCAAATAATAGCTAAAGCAAGGTTAGGATCAAATTCTACAGGAATTTCATAAGGTTTGTTTGTAGGAACATGAGTATGCATGGTAAGCCATGGTTGATCTTTCCATGAAAAAGTATCAATACAACCTACCCATGGTGTAAATTTACAGTCAGGATCTTCAGCAATAAGTCGATATTCAATTCCAACTCCTTCAAATGATATATCATTTTGAGTATATCCTAAAGGTTCGCCAAGAGCTATACGAATTTGCTCTGCGATAAGGTCAACACCGTCTTTCCCATGAATTCTAGCAATACGTGCTGAAACACCATTTTCGACTTGGATACGTGTATTGACTTCCATTAGAAATGGATTCCCTTTGTGTGTTACAATCCATTCCCAAGTTCCAACATTATTATAGCCTACTTTTTGTGCCATGGTAAGAGAATAGTTTGTAATGTCTTCAAGAACTTTTGCAGCATTAAAGTTGTATTTTATTGTTTGTGGATAAAATCCTGGAGCTACTTCTATACGTTTTTGTAATCCAGTAGATTGAATTGTACAATTTCTTGTTCCAAAGTGTACAGGTTTTTTGCCAGATTGATCGGCAATAATTTGCACTTCAAGATGACTAAAATTACAAATTCGTTGTTCAATTAAGACACCTTCATCTTTAAACTGTCGTAGTGCATAATTACGGATACGACGATATACCGCACGAAATTGGTCTATATCATAGACTTCTTCAATACCCATCCCACCTCCGCCTGCAGAGGCCTTTACAAGGACTAAGGGTCGTTGAATGCCTTGTTGTACTTGGAAGCTATATAAAATCCTTGCGATTTTTTCTGCTTCCATTTCATCATAAATTGGTTTGTCTGAGCCTGGAACAGTTGGAACTTTTAAACTTCTTGCAAGACGTTTTGTATTAATTTTGTCTCCAAGTTCACGGATGACTCTCCATGATGGTCCTATGAAAATAAGATTTCGAGTACGAGTTGTAACTCGGCGGGCAAAACGAAAATCTTCAGCAAAAAAACCATATCCTGGGTGAATAGCCGTTGCTCCTGACTCATCTGCTATTGATAAAATTTCGTTTGCATCATGATAAGAAGCAATTTTGTATAATGATTGAGAAGTACCAAACTCTTTAGCCATCAATACATGACCAGATGCTAAATCTTCAGCTGTATAGACACAAACAAAATCAAGTCCTAGTTTACGACATGCTTGAGCAATACGTACTGCTATCTCGCCTCGGTTAGCAATTAGGACTTTATGTCTTATTTTTTTCACAGACAGAGACCTCCATCGTGTTCCTTGTCTTTTATGTAATGTGGCTATGTGGTGTAACGTTTATATAACGTGTTCCTATAGTTATCATTTGCATAGTGGTAGTGTATAAAAGGAGTTATTAAGTTACTTCAGAAAAGTAGTTAGATTATATAGCACCTTTTAGACTATCTTTATAAGGATGAAAAGGGGTCATCTATCAATAAATTTTATAGACAGCTAATTTGAGAACTATAAGAAAAAACATCAAACTAATATAATAGTTAAAAAAGGATTAGGACGCAAGTTGATATAGTTAGCTAATAAATTAGAAGTTAGTTTTTAATTTATAATTATTTATTATGTATAGTGAAATTATCCTTAACTAGAAAAGTCGATAAATATTTATTGTAAAGGATTGGTTACTTTTCTTTCAAGGGTAAATTCTACACGTCTATTTTGTGCTCTATTTTCAGGAGTATCATTTGGTGCAAGAGGATCAAGGTCACCAAGACCTGTAGCGGTCATCCGTGTTGCTTCAATCCCCCCTTGGAGAAGCTTCCTAAGGACATTAACCGCCCTAAGCGCTGATAATTCCCAGTTATTGTGAAAGCGTGCACCTTCAGATACAGACGAATTATCTGTATATCCTTTAATATTAATAGATTGCTCACGATTCTTAAGAAATAGATCACGAAGCTGCGATAAAGCCTTTTCTCCTTGAGGTGTAAGTTGCTCTGAGCCAGGTGCAAATAGAACTTCATCAGGCAACCTTAATGTAATGATCCCATTGTCGAAAGTAGCCTTTATGTTATCTCCTAGGGCATGCTCTGTAATGAAGCTTCTAATAGCATCAAATGTATTTTTTTGAGCAGCAATCATTTCTTCACGAAGTTTTAAGAAGTCTGCTACTTCTGACTCTTTTATAGTTTGTTTAGTTGTAATGTTTTTTTGTTGATCTCCACCAAAGGTATCTCTAATTGCACTAAAGGAGCTATCAAATTTTTCTTTATCAAGGCTAGACATAGAGAGAATTAAAATAAAAAATGTGAGAAGGAGCAGAGAAATATCACAGAAGACTGTAAGCCAACCATCATTTTTATCATCATCGTCATCTGAAAGTAATGAGGTATCAAGCACGAATTCTCTCCTTTGGTGGTAAAAAAGATGAAAGTTTTTCATAAACAAGTTTAGGATTATTATTCTCTAAAATAGATTTAGCACCTTCAAAAATAATAAATAGAATAAGTTCTTCTTGTAGAGATTTTGCTTTAAGTTTGTCAGCAATAGGGATAAAAACAAGATTTGCTATAATAGATCCATAAAATGTAGTTAATATAGCTACAGCCATACCTTCTCCTAATTCTGAAGGATCATTCATTGTTGCTAACATTTGTACAAGCCCAATAAGTGTTCCTATCATTCCAAATGCTAGCCCAAGATAGCCTAATTTTTGGAATACATTAATGCCAACTTTATGTCTTCGTTTTAATGATGCAATTTCTATAGCTACTGTGTCATGGATTAGAGAGGGGTCTGCATTATCTGCAATGAGTTGTGTTGCTTTTTTTAAAAGTGGATTATCTGTTTGAATACGTTCAAGAGCAAGTGTTCCTTCCCTACGACTAATTTCGGCAATTTTGACCATTGTTGTTACTACGTCAGAAGCTTTTGTTTTTTTTGAAGAGAAAGCTTTGACTCCTGCAGAAATGGCTTGACGAACATCTTCAAACGGAAAAGATATTAAAATTGATGCGCTTACTCCACCAAAAACAATAATCATACTAGGAACATGAATAAATTTTCCTGGTACAGGACCTATAAAAATAGCAACCAGCACAAGGGTAAAACCAAATACAATCCCTAGTAACGTAGCTATATCCATTTGAGGACCCCATATAGAAATAATACTTCTGCAAAACAATTTATAACTATATGTATAAACTGTTAACTAACTTTATGCTATAATATACAGAGGATATACTATTATATAATAGTAATATATTAATTAGTATTAACTCAAGATATATTATACTTATTTATAATTAAGTATAGAATTATGATAATAATAAATATTTTTTACTTATATCAATATGTTAGTAATATCGTATTATTTTTTATTTTTATAATATTTATTGTTAAAATAACATATATATTATACAGTACTATCTGTTATATTATTTTATATAATATATAAATATCATAGTAATATACTATAGGAGATAATAGTTTTGATAAAATATAAAGTGCTTTTTTTTAGTATATCTTTATTAGTTGTTATGGGAGTGACTATTCCTTTACCTGTATTGCCTGCTATTGCTCAACGTTTTATGTTAACTACAGAGCAAGTTAGTTGGGTTACAGTTGCTTATACATCTCCTGGTATCATTATGGCTCTTATTGCAGGAGTTTTAGCAGATAGACTTGGAAGGAAAGCTGTTTTAGTCCCTGGTGTCCTTCTTTTTGGAATAGGTGGGTTATTATGTGCCTTTTCTCTTAATTTTACTATGCTAATTATATTTCGTGTTATTCAGGGCATGGGAGGGGGCGTTATTGGAGTATTATATGCTACCTTGCCAGCTGATATGTATCATAAAGAAGATCTTCCAAAAATTATGGGCCAAATTTCAGCTGTAGCAAGTATTGGTATTGCTATTTTCCCTACTGTAGGTGGGCTTTTAGGCGAAATTGTTTGGCATGCTCCGTTTTGGGTAAGTATCCTTGCTTTTCCTGTTGCTTGGCTTAGTTTTTACCTTCCCCTAGTTAAAGGAAGTAGCTCAGTTAAGTGGAAAAAGTATTTTATAGATACAAAGGAGATTATCACTAACCAGAAAGCATTAATATTATTTAGTTTAACTTTTTTATCTTATTGTATTTATTACGGCCCTGTGAATACATATTTCCCTATGATGGCACATATACGTTTTTATGTATCACCTGCAGAAATAGGAAATATTTTTATTATACTTGCTATAGGTATTGGAATGAGTGCTTTTAGTTTAGGATGGTTGAATAATCATGTTCAGTTTAATATATTACTACTTATGGCAGGTTTTGGGTATTTTTTGGCTCAATTTTCATTTATTATAATGCCAAGTATGAAGTGGATGATCGTCCCTTTAATTTTTGAAGGTCTTGCTCAGGGTATTACTTTACCAATTGTTGCTGAACGCATTGCTATTTTAGCGCCTACAAATAATAGAGCTGCAGTTATGGCTGTAAATGGAAGCATATTCAGATTTAGTCAAAGTGTATCACCTTTAATCTTTGGGTTAGCTTGGACACTTTGGGGATGGCATGGACCTTACATCTTAGGGGTACTATTTTCTATCCTTATAATATCTATTGTACTCTTTATTGTAAGAAAGAAGTTTAATACTATTTGATATAATAGCCTACTGGTAGGAATACATAACAGTTAGTTCTCGTTAAAAATTTCTTTTTTCTTTTTAGTGTTATGCTGATCATTCTTAAAAGAGTAATTATGTACTTTTATATAAATCAATAAACATAGTCTGTTGATAATACGTTGTACTCATTTTTTATAGTATATTTAGTGAATACATTTTTTATACAAGATAAGAATACATTTATTATACTACTAGCTAGTTGAAGAAAAAGGATATTTATTATATATAAGATAAGTTAAAGATATAGATAAGTTGGAGAGATAATAATGTCGTTTTTGTGGGAAAAAGCATTTAGCCAGGGAGCGTTTCCATGGAAAGATGTTGATTGTTTTTCTTGCAAGATTGATATTGATAATCTTGAGACATTTAAGCATTACCTTGATTTTGTACAAATAAAATTTTGCCTGTTAAAAGAGTGGAGCACACAGCCACAATATCCTTTAATTGAACATAGAGAATTATTACCTTCTTTTGAAGCAGAACTTTTAGAATATAAAGAGTTACCAGGATTTTCGATGGTAGCCTTTGCCCGTCCTCTTGAAAGTTTTAATGAAATTTTCCAATATGATATTTTACATTCATGTGATCCATTAAATTCTATCCCTGGAAAAGAGGAAAAAGAAGCAGAGTTAAAGTGTATTGCTCATAATATACAGACATTTTTAACTCGGTTACCTAAAAACAATCAAGATGCTTTTAAACAACGCTTTCAACATGTAGACATATCTTCTTTGGATTATTATCCAGCAATCCTTCCATACTTATGTCATATGGATCGAGCTCATGTATTTGCTACAGATCCACTAGGATACTATTATCTTGCTGGAATATTTGGGTCATTCCCTTCAGATATAGATGGTGAAATAAAACGATATGGCCTTAAAATTCGTAAGTTTCAGCTTGGTAATAACAGCCTTTATGAGCAAAACAGACTATTTGTATATCAGTTTTTGATGGAACTTTATGGCTTTCCTGTTGCTTCTGAGCGTAGAACATCAGCTGCTTTATTCTCTCGCCGTCTTCATAAAATGGGTGAACATTTTATGGTTAGAGTGTTAGGTCAATCTGATAGAGTAATAACAACAATATGGAATAATGGAGGTAACAGATTATACCCCAGAGTTGAAAAGGTTGCGCTTATTCGTGTTGAGCCTGGTCAGAAAGAAGTTATAGAACGTCTTTCAAAGGGAAGTTATTTTGTTGATCCAAAGAATTATATTGCCATTATTCGTATCAAATATAAACAACATCGCTATAATCATGATAATGTTAGGCAAGAGCGTGCACTTTCTGTTGAGAGTCAAGAAATTATTCATCCTTTAACAGGTGAAATATTAGAAGATGTTAATATTATAAAAGATACTAGCACAATTATTTTGCACTTAAATGATATTGTCCGTGGTGAATATGTTGGACGTATAGTTTATAAACGTAATGAGTTGATAGAAAACACAGAAACAGAAGAAAAACGACTTAAATTTTTATTTGCATGGCTTTCAAAAAATCAACGACGACTTGTTAGCTATAGTGATGAATTCTTTACTTCAATGGTAAAAATTTTAGAAGGTTATCTTCATGCACCAAACCATAAAGATTTATTTGAAGAATATGGTGACCTTTACCATGAGGTAATGAATAAATATGCGTATATTCGCCAAGCACGTATGGTCAAACATCTAGAAGATATTATGTCACGAAATGTTAAAGGAGTGAGAATTAGTTATAATAAAATGTTGTTAGAAGCTGTAAAAATTTTAAGAGAATTAAAGTTTGAGCTTGTAACATATTTTGATCAAATTACAGCTACTGTTATTCACCATATAGAAACAATATTAGATGATAGATACTTAAGACGTACTTATATTGAGAATCCAAAAAAAGAATTGACACCTGCAGGATATGAAATACGAAAAAATTATGGAAGGTTAGTTAGTCTTCATGACACATTTATTTCAATCCAGTCTTCACGTTAGGAATTTTTTCCCTTTTAAGAATGCTATTAATATACAACGCCATAAGACATAACTTCTGGCCGATGAAAATAGAATTCTATACGACGATTTTTTGTACTTCCTTCAGGAGAACTAGGTTCTAGAGGTCTTGTATCTGCATATCCTACAGAGCGAATTCGTGAAGCCTTTATCCCGTGCTCTACAAGATACTGTGCAGCTGCAGCTGCACGAGCTCCTGAAAGTTCCCAGTTAGAAGCAAAAGGGCTGCCTTTTGTTATTTCACCAATATCAGCATGGCCACGTATCACAAGGTAAAGATTATATTCACGGAGAACGGCTAAGACAGTTCCCATAACTTTTTTCCCTTCGGGTGTAAGAGTTGCTGTACCAGGAAGAAACGTGGAATTAGAATTTACACGTAATAATACACCAACATCGTCAGCACTTATTCCTGTTGCTGACTGTGGGATAGCATCAGCCATTAACATTTTTTTTAATTTATTAGCAAGAGCATAATGAGATTGTTCTGTTTCATTAATTTTTAATTGTCGAGTATCAAGTTTATCTATTTGGTTGATAAGAGGATTGTTAGAGATTGGCGAACTATCAGGTGTTTTAAATGTAGCATCAGATGAAGAAAAATATGCAGCAAGACCTTCTTTAACCTCAGGGGGTGTCATTGCAAGAATCCACATCAGTAGAAAGAAAGCCATCATAGCTGTAACAAAGTCTGCATAAGCCACTTTCCATGAGCCAGACATATATATTTCCTTTAATGATGTAACTAATGTTTATTAGAGAGAGGTTATCCTGTTTTTAGACGTTCTTCCATTTCCGAAAATGATGGACGAAATGTATTAGGTATGGCACGTCTTCCATATTCTACTGCTATCATTGGTGTAGAACCTCGGATAGCAGCTGCAACAGCTTCTTTAATGGAATTATAATAAAAATGTGCTTCTTCTGCAGAGGTTTCAAGCTTTGAACCCATAGGTCCAAAAAAACCATAACAGAAAAGAATACCTATAAATGTACCAACCAAAGCTGCTCCAATATAATGCCCAAGGACTTCTGGAGGCTCATTAATTTTTCCCATGGTAATAACAACACCTAATACTGCAGCAACAATACCCATTCCTGGTAGCGACTCTGCCATATGGCTGATGGAATGTGCAGGTAATAATTCTTCTTCGTGTGTAATTTTCATGTCAGATTCCATGAGGTTATCTATATCTTCTGGTGCACCTGTTGTCAGATAAACTCGTAATGTATCTGCAATAAAGGCAACAACTTTAGTATCTTTTACAATTGTAGGGTATTTACTAAAGATAGGACTTGATTCAGGTTTTTCTATATCACTTTCTATACTAATGACACCTTCTCTATTCATTTTTAAGAAAAGTCCATAGAGAAGGGCAAGTGTTTCAAGGTATTTTATTTTTGTACTGTTTGGATCGCCAAAAATGTGTGATAAATTTTTAATGACCAGAGTAAATGAATATTTCGTCTGTGAAGCAAAAAAAGCACCTAATGCTGCCCCAATAATGATAACAAGTTCTGCAGGTTGAAAGAGTAAAGCAAGATTCCCTTTAGCCATAAGGTAGCCTCCAATAATGGAAGCAATAACAATAAAGTATCCAATAATAATATACATATAACTAGTCCAACTTGATTAAACTATAAATGAATAGGGCATTATTTGTAATCTTACCATAATGTCCATTATATGGAAAGCTATTACATTTTTGGTATATTAGACTATACAAAAATATAAGAAGAAGTAGTGGATATTTTTTTATTGGTTAATAGAGAAAATTTTTATGGTGAATCATTAGTACTAGTTGTTTTAAGGTTATGAAGAGGTATGAGGGCTTTGATTGTAGGGTATAAGCATTCCTTGTAGAAAGGATGAAAGAACAGTAGAAACTGTGGGTAAGTTTTTAGAGTAATAAATTTTAATACCTTTTTGTTGTAGTATAGCAAGTGGGTGAAGACCTATGCCTCGAACAATAAGTATATTAGTCTGTAGCTCAGCAATATTTTGTATTGCTCTTTTTACATTACTTTCTTGAATGATATTAGGTCTAGTTGTGACATGTAAAACTACATTATTCTTAATAGTAGTGAGTGTATATGTTTCACAGTAAGCAAAATGTGGACTTAATCGTGCAGCTAGTCCACCAGGAAACTCTGAAGGAATAACAATGACTAGCTTTTTATCTTTAATCATGGGTGTGTTAATATAGAACAAGTAGTTAGTATTGTTAGGGGTAATTAGTTATTATTTGATATCCTAATCATTATTTTGCGATAATTCATTATGATGATGTAATTTCTTTGCATGAAAACCTATATGAATAGGGAGTTGATAAAGACAGTAATCCCAATATTGATCACTAGATGTTTCACTATATTGTATAGGAAGATTTAATTTAGTAGCTTTATGGAAAAAACATCGATTTTCATCTAATGCAGGGTCAGTTAGATTAATGCTAATTAGCATTGGTGGGACATCTTCTTTTGAGATATTATCAATAAGATGATATGCTGAATATGATTCCCATAGTTGTTGAGAATCAGATAGTTCACCTAGAACATTTTTTATCCCCCATTCATGAGGATGTACCATAAGGTTAAGGACACCATTAATAGCACTCATTGAAGTATATAACATAGGGTGACGTAGCCCAAGAGTAATAGCACCATGACCACCCATAGAGATTCCTGCTATACTCCATTTATCTATAATAGGTAGCTGTTCAAGCATTGTTGGTTTAAGTTCATTTATAATAAATGACTCAATTTGACTTGTTTGAATAAGAGGGCTATCTACATACCAACTATTTTTACCTCCATCTGGTGCAATAATGACAATACTATGAAAAGTTGCAAGTTGTTGCAGGAGATCTCCAGTCATTTGTTTCCAAATTTCATTTGTACATCCTACACCATGTAATAGCAGTAATACAGGGTATTTTTCTTGACTTTTGTTTTGAGGAATAAATACTGAGCATGGTATAGATGCTTGCTGAATTGATGAAGGAATATAAATAACTATATCGTTCTCTGCATTTGAGGTATAAAGATCTTGTTTATTATCTTTTGTATTATTTACTGTTATAGTCTCCAAAGATTGTTTTATATATGGCATGAGGTGATTCATAAGAAGTCTACCTCCTGCTTCTGTTACATGAATTTTGTCTTTAGCTCTTAGTCGAATATGTTTGTTTGACTCTTGCGTGTATGTAGTATACTTGCCCTGAGGAGTAGCTAAAACAGACTGTGTATCTATAAATTGTGTATTTACTGTCTCATCACAAGCTTTTTTTTGACATTCACTTACATACTGTATGCGTGTTGCATATGGTACTTTACCCATAATTGGTAATCCAGCCCAAATTACATAAGCTCCTTGTGATGTTGCTATGTTTAAAAGATGTTTTGCTCTATTGGTATAAATTTTTTTCCATTCTTGACTGCCAGGATGGTATCTATGATTTTTATCATCAAAAATATCTTGAGCATCGTTTGCACCTAAACAGAGAATAATGAGTTTAGGGTGATGTTTGTTTACTAAAAAAGTCAGACGTTCTGGCCAATTAAAATAATCTGGTCGTGAAAGTCCAGTTGAATATTTTCCTTCACGGATAACTTTAAATGGGTACTGATTATGTAACGTTTTTTGTAGAACTGGTCCAAGTCCTTCATTTATCATAGAGTCGCCTATGATAAGTATTGTATTGTTATTATTAGTAGGGATAGACTGATCTATAGTATTTATAGGTGATGTAGATAATGTTTCTGACTTATTGCCTTCTAAGTTTGGAGTAGAAGTTAATGGTGGAGAAAGTTCATTTGTTAGATGAGGTTCTGTATGATCCATTACAGCATCTTGTTGCATCTTACATGCTTCTTCAAACTTTTCAGGGTGTGAGTGAGAAGTATCCTCTTCTCCTTTCTCTTGTTGAGGATATGAGTTATGAACAGGGATTTCTCCTATGACTGTATTTAAAGAAACTTGTTTTATAATCGTTGATTCAAATGCTGAAAGTTCTGTTAGTTTTGATATCTCAGCTGTTTTTTGAATAAATTGAGCAGCAATACTTATTGAAGGGAAGTCACTGCTAAGACGGTTTAGTATTGGAATTACTCGTCCTGTATCTAACAATAACAGAATAAATAGAGTAACAATGTAGATAATAATACTACGTGATGGTGTTAATTGTGTTGATGTAATCTTTTTTTGTTTAACCATGTTGTTCATACTATTTATTAGAATTGGAAGTAAATAAAAGGCATAATGCCATCAGGTCCCATTTTAAGAATAATACCTGCAATGAAAGCAAGAACAAAAGTCTGGATAATCCAATGCAGTCGTTTTTGGAATTTAGTAAAGCTAGTTAAAATATAAGGACCAACAACCTGTATTAATAAGCCTGTTAAAATGACAGGAATAACAAGAATTGGAAAACCCTCTCCTTCTTGTCCAAAAATAATAATACGTTTTATAATTTCCAAAGCACAAGGGACATCTTCAGCTCGAAAAAATATCCAAAGAAAAGACACAAAATGGAATGTAAGAGCCCAACTAATAATATAGTGTATTGTTTTTATAAAGGGAATGTTAAGTAGGTATTGAACATTTGTCTGTGAAGCACATACAGTTTTTATAAAATGGACTAAAGCAAGTCCAATGCCATGTAAAAATCCCCAAATAAGAAAACGAAGATGGGAACCATGCCAAAGACCGCCAATAAACATTGTGATGATAAGGTTAATGTAACGATTTCCTTTTTTATTTCCACCTAGTGGGATATAAAGATAGTCTTTTAGCCACTGTGAGAGTGTTATATGCCAACGATGCCAAAAAATTTGTAAATTGTACGCTAGGTATGGTGCATTAAAATTTTGAGGAATACGATAACCCATAAGTGCTCCAATTCCAATAGCTAAATCTGAATATCCTGAAAAGTCACAAAAAATTTGGATGGAGTAACCATAGACAGCTGTAAGAATTGTCCATGAAGAATAGATGCCTGGTGATTGAAATACATCACGGACAATGTGCTCTGACAGATAGCTTGCAAGAACTACTTTTTTAAAAAGACCGCTAAGAATTAAAGCAAAGCCTGTTATAAGTTCATCTGATATATAGTTACACTTTCCTAGCTGGGGGAAAAATTGATGCCCTCTCATAATAGGACCAGCTAATATTGTAGGGAAAAAAGATATAAAAAGACTCACATTAATAAAAGATTCTGGGTGGGACGTTGGATTACGGTATTGATCGATAGAGTAAGAAAGACCTTGAAATGTATAAAATGATAATCCTACAGGAAAGAAAATATCTATCATAGGTAAGGTAATAGGTATTGATCTTCCCAGTGAAAAGATTGACTCAAGAGACAGGATAATAAATTCATAATACTTGAAAAAAGCAAGTATGAGAATGTGGAGAATTATATTGATAGTAATGATAATTTTTTTGGAACAAGTTGTTTTAGAAGAAAAAAGAAATTTGCCAGTACACCAGTTAAGAATAATAACAGTAAAAAGAAGAGGTAAAAAGGTTAATCCTGCATAAGCATAGAAGAATATATTACCAGCAAGAAGTGCTCCTTTATATATTCCAAGATGGTAACAAGAGAGGTATAGTATGAATAGTACAATAGGAAAAAAGATACAAAATTCAAGTGTAACAAAATTCATTCTGTTATTCCAAACAAGATTTTTAGTTGGGATTAAGTTGTATTATAGTAGACATATAGTTACTATTGGTTAACTGGAGGAAAATTACCATACCGGGTAAGGTATTTTTTCTTTGAAAGAGTTATTAATATAATATGATAGTAACGTAAAGGATATAATCACTTAATTAATTATTTTACATAGTTTGATAGAGTAGCCAATAGATTTCTTTATATATAAAGAAGTAATGGATATAGGCTAATGAATGATATAATCTTATTATCTATCTATTAAAATACTTTTTAGTTATTAATAAATTAAAACTGACAAGAGTAGTTATATGAAGAAGATATTATTAGATAATAGAATACCTTTCTTACTCATTTATACAATAGGCTATTCAGTGTGAGTTTTTTCTTATTAAGGATATGAAATGGCTCAATTATGTGATACAATAATACATGCTCATTGTATTGTAACTCAAAATAAAGAACGTGTTATTCTTTACAATGGTTCACTAGCTATTACTTCTGGAAATATTGTTGCATTGGGTCCAAAAGAAGAAATTTGTTCTTTTTGGGATGCAAAAGAAACCTTAGATCTTTGTAATATGCTTGTTATGCCAGGTTTAATTAATGCACATACACATGTTGCTATGACATTTTTTCGTGGATTAGCAGATGATTTACCTCTTATGGAGTGGTTAAAATCATATATCTTTCCTATAGAACGTCATTTAACTCCGGAAACTGTACGCTGGAGTAGTTTATTAGGATATGCTGAAATGTTGCGGACAGGCACAACAGCTTGTTTAGATATGTACTTTTTTGAAGATGTTGTTTTTGAAGCTGCAATCAAAGCAGGAATTCGATGTACAGGTGGAGAGAGCATTTTTGTTTTTCCGTCAGTTTCATGTGATACAGCAAAGACAGCTTTAGAGCATACTAAGAAAATGGCAGAACTCTATTCTGATAATACACGTATAAATGTTGTAGTAAATCCTCACTCTGTCTATACAACAACGCCTCAAGTATTATCACAATGTATTGAAGTTGCTGAAGAGTGTAGTTTACCTTTACATATCCATCTTTCAGAAACAACTACAGAAACACAAATATGTTTGCAAAAATATGGATTACGTCCTGTTTCTTATTGTCGTGACTTAGGAATACTCACTCCACGTACGACATTAGCTCATGTTGTAGATGTTAATCTTGAAGAGTTAACTTGTCTTGCTGAACATGGATGTGTGATTTCTCACAATCCTTCTTCTAATATGAAGCTTGCTTCAGGTGTATCTCCCATCCCTGAAATGATAAAACGTAATCTTTCTGTAGGCCTTGGTACAGATGGGGCTGCTAGTAATAATTGTCTTAATATGTTTATGGAGATGGGACGTTGCGCACTACTACACAAAGTCTATTGGAATAATCCAACAGCTCTTTTTGCACAAACTGTTCTAGATATGGCTACATTAGGTGGTGCTGCAGCTATACATCAACCTAAATTAGGTGTCCTTGCACCTGGACATCCTGCAGATCTTATTGCTTTAGACATGAGTATGCCTAATCTTCAACCAATGTTTAACCCAATTTCTCATCTTATTTATGCTACTACAGGAATGGAAGTTTTTCTTACTATGGTTGAAGGTGAAATTTTATATTATAATGGTACATTCACACGCTTTGATTATGATAGCTTATCTAATGAGATGAAAAAAGTGAGCCATTGGGTAAAAGAAAAGTTACAATTGTTGTAAAAAGTTTTGTTAAGTTTATAGTTTGTAATATTTTTATATATTTTGGGGGCTATGTGTTGATTACACTTATAAGGGTAATTACTCTGTAATGGTATTATGATAGTAATTTTAAAGTGTATCAGAGTTGTATACTACTAATTAGTAGTATAGCTCTTCTTATATCTTGTTTTTTAGGCAAAAATTTTTTAAAATAAAAGATCTTACTTTTTAAGTTAAGAGGATAAAATTTATTACTTCTAACTACTAGCGCTTAATAGAATACTATGAGGTTGTTATTTGAGTAGAATATAAATTAGATTCAATGAAGAATACTTTATTTAGTCTGACAACAATAATCGTAATCTCTATTTAATCTTTTTTTGTCTATTTGAATGTATTAATCCCATTTTAGTCCACCACCAGTTTGATACTCAGTAACCCGTGTTTCAAAAAAGTTTTTTTCTTTTCTAAGATTTGACTGCTCATCTAACCATGGTAATACATTTTTTGCTCCAGGGAATGGTTCTTTCATACCTAATTGTCGAGATCTACGATTAGCAATAAAGCGAAATTGTCCTATATGTAAATCTGCATTATACCCAATAATAGGTTCATGTAAAATATAATTAGCATAAGCTATTTCTGCTGCTTCAACTTCGTCCCATAACTGGCGTACAGCCGTAGGATCAAGTGTTATGTTTTCTTCTTCTATTAATCCTTTTATAACAGTTATACCAAATGTACAGTGTAAAACTTCATCTCGTAGGATATATTGAAATTGTTCAGCAGTTCCTTTCATTAATCCTCTACGCTGTAAAGAGAAAATAGGAGAAAATCCATTATAAAACCAGCATCCTTCGAAAATAGCTGCAAAAAAGATGTAAGACATTATGAATTCATGTAAATTATCTTTATCTGATAAATTTATATCAGAACGTAAAACTTGTTCTAATCTTTTATTGGATAGAAGTATTTTCCCATAAATTTCTGGAACTACTCTATAGCGGTTATATATTTCTGATTGTTCTAGCCCTAAACTTTCAATACAATGTTGGTATGTCCAGGTATGTAAAGCTTCTTCATAAACTTGTCGTGCTTGGTATATCTGTAATTCTGGAGCAGTCATTTTTTCCATAACAGCTAATCCAATATTACGCATAGCAAGAATGTCAGATGTCGTTAAATAAGCTAAGACATTGTCAAAAACATGACGTTCATTTGTTGTAAGTGTATGATTATAGTCATAAACGTCTTGTGACATACTAATTTCAAGTGGAGTCCAATGGTTTTGGTTAGCTTTAAGAAAGAAATCCCAAGCCCATGGATATCTAAATGGAAGAAGTTGGTTAATATCCGTTTTCCCATTAACGATACGTTTGTCAGAGGCATTAACAGGCATAGGTAGTGTAACACTATCTTGTAAACTTTCTGAAATTTTTCTAAGAGAGTTTACCCCATCTTGAGGGTGTGAGATACCAGTATTAGTTTCTATAGAATTATGAGTATCCCAGTTTAAAGAGTTGGTTTTTTTTAATGTACTCATTGACAGGCCTCACATTCGGGATCATCAATAGAGCATGCTCGTAAGACTGTATCTTTCTTTAATACAGATTGCGAGTTTGTTCCTACTTTTTCAACTTGACTAGCTCCTAATGAACGTAAATAGTAAGTTGTTTTTAATCCTCGTAACCAAGCAAGTTTGTATATTTCATCCATTTTTTTCCCAGAAGGAGTATCTAGGTATAAGTTTAGAGATTGAGCTTGATCAATCCATTTTTGTCTTCGAGATGCAGCTTCAATTAACCATACAGGATCAATTTCAAAAGCAGTGGCATAGAGTTTTTTCAGTGAGTCTGGAACTCGATCAATATAAGCCACAGATCCATCAAAATATTTTAAATCAGCTACCATTGCTTCATCCCAGAGGTTAAGTTTCTTTAGATCATTAACTAAGTATTCGTTTACAATGGTAAATTCTCCAGACATATTTGATTTAACATAAAGGTTTTGATATGCTGGTTCAATACCTTGTGATACACCTATAATGTTTGAAATTGTAGCTGTTGGCGCAAGAGAGACACAGTTGGAGTTTCTCATACCATATTTAGCTATACGATCCTTTAGAGCATCCCAATCTAACCGTGAAGACCGATCAACCTCAAGAAATCCACCTCGTTCTTTAAGGAGAAGATCCAGAGAGTCAAGAGGTAAAATTTTACGATCCCATAGACTTCCAGGGAATGTGCTATATGCACCACGTTCTTTTGCTAACTCTGTAGATGCCCAATATGTGTAATAACAAACTATTTCCATAGATCGATCTGCAAACTCAACAGCTTGATGAGAAGCATAAGGTATACCTAGTTTATATAGACAGTCAGCAAATCCCATAATTCCTATACCAATAGGGCGATGTTGAAGATTGGCATAGGAGGCTTTAGGAGAATTGTAGTAATTTATATCAATAACATTATCTAACATTCGTAGAGCAGTGGCGATCGTTTGTGATAGTTTGTTTTGATCAACTTCTCCATTAATTAAATGAGATGATAAGTTAATTGATCCTAGGTTGCATACAGCAATTTCTTCTTTAGATGTATTTAGGGTAATCTCCGTACACAAATTAGAGCTATGGATAACCCCTATATGTTGCTGTGGCGAACGAAGATTACAGGCATCCTTGAATGTAATCCATGGATGTCCTGTTTCAAACAACATAGTTAACATCTTACGCCATAGTTGTACTGCAGAGACTTTTTTAAATAATGTTATTTCACCAGTAAGGGTTTTTGCTTCATAATGAGTATAAAATTTTTCAAATTCCAACCCAAACTTTTCATGTAATTCTGGAACATCATTAGGAGAAAAAAGCGTCCAATCACTATTTTCTAGGACTCGTTTCATGAAGAGATCTGGTACCCAATTAGCAGTATTCATATCATGAGTACGTCGTCGATCATCTCCTGTATTTTTACGTAAATCAAGAAAATCTTCTATATCTAAATGCCAAGTTTCTAAGTAAGCACATACAGCTCCTTTACGCTTACCTCCTTGATTTACAGCTAAGGCTGTATCATTAGCAACCTTCATGAAGGGAATAACCCCTTGGCTTTGGCCATTTGTTCCTTTTATAGGACTGCCTAAAGCTCTTACAGGTGTCCAATCATTTCCGATTCCACCAGCATATTTTTGTAGTAATGCATTTTCTTTTATAGATTGAAAGATATTTTCTAAGTCATCATTGATAGTTGTAAGAAAACATGAGGAAAGCTGTGGGCGTATAGTTCCGCTATTAAAGAGTGTTGGTGTTGAAGACATAAAATCAAAGTTTGATAGTAAATTATAAAACTCGATTGCTTTATCTTCTTTCTTTTTTTCATTTAAAGCTAGTCCCATAGCTACACGCATAAAAAAGAGTTGTGGGAGTTCTATACGACGTTTTTTGATATGTAGAAAATATCGATCATAAAGAGTTTGAATTCCTATATATCCAAAAAGTTCGTCACGTTCCGGGACTAATGCTTGAGCAAGATAAGAATAGTTAAATGTAGAAAGGCGAGGATCTAATAAACCAGCATTTATTCCAAGCTCAATGAATTTAGGGAAATATGAGATTGTTGCTATCTTAAGTTGATGTAAATCCATTAATTCTGTGGATTGATCAAGAACTTCATATGCTAAGCTAAGGCGTAACAATCTTGCGGTTACTTTATTATATTCTGGTTCATACTCAATCATTGTGCGTGCAGAGAGGATTAGAGAGCTATATACATCTGCTAGAGACATACCATCATATAAACTTTTTAATGTATTATTAAATATAGAGATTGAAGAAACACTGGTTAGATTTTTGCAAGCTACATGGCATATATTCATTAACCATGTGTGGTCTAGAACTTTTTTCTCGCCTTTATCTACTAGATGCAATACAGCTTTTTTTTCTGATGTATTACGCATAGCTGCACGTTTTTCTCTATACAAAACATAAGCTCGTGCTACATCGTGTTCTCCAGACTGCATTAGGGCACGTTCTACTTGATCTTGTATATCTTCAATATGTATAGAGCCTCCATCTGGAAAGCGATGTGTGAGTGCACTAATAACAGTTTCAGTCAGATGTGTAACTACATCACGAAGGCTAGAAGATAATGGACTTTGTTCACCTTTAACTGCAATAAATGCTTTTGTTAATGCAGCTGCTATTTTTTCAGATTTGAAGGATACAATATCGCCATTACGACGAATAACTTGCATAGCTGCAAGTGAGAAGGCCACCTCTGGATGTTCCATAATATCCCCTAACTTTATTACATTAAAATATTACATTATCTTAATAGATAGTGGATATTTTAATATAATATAAACATTGTAGGATGACTAAAATTTATAAAATATAGGGATAAAAAAACTCCTTTATCAAGGGACAAAGGAGGAAATATTGTTATCCTCTATAAAGAACTATTAGCAGTATCTTATTACTGTAATAGTTCGTCCTATAAAAATTAATTAGTAATAATGTATATTTTACTGGTATTCCTTTGTTATTTTAACCTTCCTAAGAATATTGTATGTTTATAGATAAGAAGGAAAAATTTTTTAATATACAAATACTATTACCTTTTTCTCCTTAAGAGAATTTTCTAAATTAACCCTTTATTAGGAGTTTTACTTTTTCTTTTTACTATCTTCAGCTTATATTTTTGTCAAGGAATATACAAGAGATGTTTTCTCACTATTTCCCCTTAATATATTAGAAAAGCTAGCTAATTTATTTATAGTTCTTAAAATTTATTACAATTTTACTGTTATAGATAACAAAATTATTATATTATTTTATAAAATAAATTCTTATGAAAAAGTATAGAGAGTATTTTAACTATTATATTATTATTTATAAATTTTTATATTATTTAAAAAGAGAAATATAATATGTAATAATAAGTTTTATTTCTTAACATATAAGTATTTTTATTATTATTTTTAATATATATTATTTAAGTTACATGATATATATAGTTAAGATGTCTAAAATTAGAACTAGTATATGATATATTTTTTATACATTAATATAGAACTAATTTTAAAAAGCTTTAAAGTTCTCTTTAAAGTAGTAGGATTAGTTATATAACATTATCCTACTATAACGTATAATTTTTTATAGATAAAGGAAGTTATTATGCTAGAACCTTTTTCTCCAATAAAGACATTTCCTATTCCAGCAGCATATTTGGGTATGGTTCTTGGTATTTCAGGTATGGGAACAGCATGGCGTATAGCTGCAAAAATATGGCAGATATCCACTTTGTGGGGAGAATGTCTAATGTTACTTGCAGGGGTTGTCTGGTTAGTATTAGCTATAATATATATTACTAAATGGATTTGGTATCGTCCAGCAGCATTGGCAGAAGTGAATGATCCTATCCAATGTTGTTATATTAGTTTATTTCCAGCTACAACTATGTTAATAGGTGCAGGGATATATCCGTATTTTCATACAGTAGCGCTGTGGTTTGTAGTCGTTGGGACTATAGGACAGTTAGGTTTTGCTGCATATCGTAGTGCTGGTCTCTGGCGTGGACTTCATTCTTAAGAGGCAACAACACCAGGTGTATACCTTCCAACAGTTTCTGGTAATTTAATTAGTGCTATTTGTTTGGGAGTATTAGGATATAAGGAGTGGGGAATATTGTTTTTTGGTGCAGGTATATTTTCATGGTTGAGTTTAGAGAGTGTTATCTTGCAACGCCTTCGTACAATGGGAGCATTACCTAATCCCCTCCGACCATCAATTGGTATTCAACTTGCTCCACCACTAGTTGCTTGTGAAGCATATCTTTTTGTGAATGGAGGACATACAGATATATTTTCTCAAATTTTGTTTGGATATGGTTTATTACAGCTGATCTTTTTACTATGGCTATTATTGTGGACTTTTGAACAACCTTTTTCTGTATCTTTTTGGGCGTTTTCATTTGGTGTTTCAGCTCTTTCTGTTTCATCTTTGCATTTTTTTATAGAGAATCCTGAAAGTGTCGTTGGGCAAATGGCAATACCAATTTTTATTTTTTCTAATGGTGTCATTGCACTTTTGATTCTTGGGACATTGTTACGTATAATTCAGGGTAAATTTTTATTGTCTACACCAGTAGCATCAAAGTAAAGTAAGATATAGAAAAAATAAGATACACTCTAACTATAGAATATTCTATGCAGTCTTTTTTAAAAGGTATCCTATACGTATAATAATCGTATAATTATCAAAATAGAATGGTTATATAGAGCTATTTAAATAGAGATACAACTATAGCCCTTTACCTATAGTTGTTAAGGTATTTATTTCTTTATATGATAGTCATTCTTATTGTAGATCTAAAGTAATTTTTAATAGTGTCCTTTCTTTTGAAAGATTAACTTTTATTATGATATCATATTTATATAGAAAAATGAATAAGTTTTATAGAGTAAGTATTTTATTCTTTAGAGATAAATAAGATTTTTTGTTTTGTACTATCAGTATGAGTAGTACTATCATGGTGGTTATCTAGTTCCCATAAATCTTCATCATCTTCAAAGTTGAAACACGCCTTATAAGGTTTACTGAATATTGTCTCAGTTATAGCTCTTTTTATTGCATAATAACAATTGATACATGCACAAGATATGGCTCCCAATGCAGCTAAAAATCCTGAAACTATACAGGAAGCACCTTGACCCATAGCTGTTTTATATCTTCTCCAAAAAGAATTTTGAATTTTTACGTTAGCAGAATCTTCTAAGATTACAAGTAGAGAAGCTGATGAAGGACTAGTTAATACCTTATAGATATTATTCATGATAGACACCTTATTGATAGTTTTATTTTACTTGATGTACAGCTGTATTAAATTGGATATACAGTAAAGTATGTATATTCAAGGAGTATAGTGGGGGTCTTAATGGAATACTTTATTACATACTAATACCTACTGGTATTATTGATAGAGTATTTCTGTAAGAGATGAGTAACATGTTCTTTTTCACAGAACATATATAAATATATATTCATTTTTTATTAACTAGCAATAGACTAATAAAGCTTTTTTTATTGTATACTTTGAAAGTCAACTTTAGGTGGATGTAACTATAGGATTATAAATGGTAGATAAGCTTATCTTTATAACAAACTTTATTTTATGTTGAATGTCGTTACATCTTGACCCTTTCTTGTTATTCTTATGATTTTGTCTGCTGAAGCGCTCAAAATACTTTCCACCAGCGGTCTTCCCACTCTGTCAGTTTGTGGATTTTATACAAAAACTATCAGGAGAGTGTTATGTCTCAATCAATTCTGACTTCAGAGTCTTCTTTACATCCATCCATTCTAGATTTTAACACATTAGTAGGAAAGCTAGAAGAAACAGCTCAAGTATTGCTTGCTGTTAGTCAAACTATACAATCTGCTGCTTCTAATCCTAGAGAATATACTCCAACAGAAAAGAGGGCAGTAGAATATTGTATCTACCAGCTGCCTGGATTCATTGTTGAGGAAGAGCAGGAGATGCTTTGTCTGTATAAAACAAGTAGTTGGCAGGAAATGTTTGAGTAAACTTATTGTAAATTCAGTATGTTATAAATATTGATGCAATATTTTGATACAGAATAAAAGATAGATGGTTATTTATTGAATCAGATTGCAGAAACAATGTTGGAGCCACCGTTGGGTATGTTTGATCGTCTTTGCTTATTGGTTGTGGACTTTGATTTACAATCAAAAGCGTAAAACATAGGCCTAGAGTTATCTCCAGGCCATTTTTATTCAAAATGATCATCATATACTGGGGAGTATTGGACAAAAAGTGGGACAGCGACCATTGAATTTATTTATTTGTAATTATTGATTTTTTATTGATCACTATTTTTAAGTTACCCCTAAAATTACCCCTATATTTAATTTCATACTATTATTAGTTAGAATGTTACCTATCATTTTTATGTAAAAAGTAGAGATAAGATGCTTATGGTTATAAGAAAAGCTTTATTCTTCCTTTCTAGCTGACAACTTTCAATCTTTTTAAAAGAGCTAACTAGTCTATGTTTTGTGAATCTAAGAGGACGCAGTGTTATTAGACTTGCTAGTGTATAGATTATCTTGAAAGGGAAGATTAAGGATAAAATTGTTGTTAAAATTTTCAATAACAAAAATAGGTATTATTTAATCTTTACAATAAGTTGTTTTGAGGAAAGCCTTTAGCTATACGATTATGAGTTACTATAGATTGATAGGTACTAACTTAGTATATTTGTTAATAATACTTATTTTTTTTTATCCTTCACCTGTTGTATCGCAAGGTTCAATAGAATTACCTCCTATTGAGGCCTTTATTGCAAAATGGGCGCCTTCTGGAGGAAGTGAATTAGGCTCTTCGCAATCTTTTTTACTTGAACTTTGTGATCTCCTTGAGATTTCACGTCCTGAATCACCTAGAGCTACACTTGTTGATAACACATATCTATTTGAAATGCCTGTTATTTTAACAGACAAAAATGGAAAAATAACAACAGGAAGGATCGACTTGTACAAACGTGGTTGTTTTATTTGGGAAAGTAAACAAGGTAGCTATAAATCAACATCTCAAAATAAAGGTCTCCACAGACGTGGAACAGCTATTAGAGGTACCCATGCTTGGGATGCTGCTATGATTGCTGCTCGAATCCAAGCCGAAAGGTATGCCTATGCTCTTCCTGCTAAAGAAGGACATCCTCCATTTATCATTGTTGCTGATATTGGTCATACAATACAAGTCTATGCTGATTTTAATGATACAGGATTCTATGCTCCATATCCATCAGCAAGAGAAAACACTATCCTCCTTGAAGATCTAAGAAAGCCTGAAATACGTGAACGTCTTAGAAAGATTTGGACGGATCCTCTTTCATTAAACCCTTCAAGAGAAAATGAAAAAGTTACCTATCAGCTTGTGTTAACATTATCTGACTTAGCTCAATCCTTAGAAAATGAAGGACATGACCCAGATGTTGTGGCATTATTTATTATGAGACTCATTTTCACATTATTTGCTGAGGATTGTGGCTTACTACCTTTTAATTCTTACACACAATTATTGGCTAGACTTGAAAAGACTCCAGAACAATTTGCATCAGCTACTACAGACGTATGGAAAGCTATGAAGACAGGAGGAAACTCAACAGCTTTGGGTAAACAAGTAGTATGCTTCCATGGCCATTTATTTGAAGACGCTGAGGCATTACCTTTAAATAAAGAACAATTAGCTATAATCTATAAAGCAGCTAAAGCTAATTGGAGTGGCGTTGAAACAAGTATCTTTGGTACATTATTAGAACGTGCCTTATCTCCAAAAGATAGGTACAAGCTAGGTGCCCATTATACACCAACAGCCTATGTTGAACGTTTGGTTATTCCGACAGTGGTTGATCCTGTTAGAGAAGATTGGGAAAATGTAAAACTCTTAGCCTTATCTCATGTTGTCAAAGGGAGTCATAAAGAAGCCATTCAAGAAATAGAAGTTTTCCATAAACGATTAAGTGAAACCATTGTTCTTGATCCATCGTGTGGAAGTGGGAATTTTTTAGCTGTTTCTATGAATGTATTAAAAGATATTGAGGGTGAGGTAGTACAATCCCTTAAAGACTTAGGGTTATCTGAAAATGAGATACAAAAGAAAGGCTACTCTATAACACCAAAACAGTTTAAAGGTATTGAGTATAATCCTCGTGCTGCATTTATATCTGAGCTTGTGGTATGGATAAGTTACTTACAAAGACATTATAAAGTATATGGGAATGTCCAACCACCAGAACCGATTATGGATAACATCCAATTCATAGAATGTAGGGACGCTATTCTTACATGGGATTCTATCAAAAAAGGAAAAGATTCATTAGGAAATATTCAAGAAACATATATAAATCCTAGACCAGCAGATCCTTGGCCTAAAGCAGACTTTATTGTTGGGAATCCTCCTTTTATCGGTAATAATCGTATAAGATCTGCACTAGGAGACGGCTATGTTGAAGCATTACGTTCTGCTTATCCAATGTTACCAAAGAATATAGACTATGTGATGTATTGGTGGCATCGTTCGGCATTGTTACTTAGGGAGAACAAAGTACGCCAATTTGGATTTATAACAACAAACAGTATTAAAAATCCGTCTAATAGAAAAATAGTTGAGTCTTATCTAGAGAATAAGCCTCAACTATCAATAGTGATGGCTATACCTGATCATCCTTGGACTGGAGCAAAAGATGCTGCTCGAGTTCGTATTGCTATGACAACCTGCTCTTTAGGTGATAAACAAGGTATATTATATACATCCATACATGAGAAACAACAAGATGGCTTTGTAGAGGTTACTTTTAATAGCTCACAAGGGAAAATACATGCTAATCTTTCTGTTGATGTTGATACTACAAAACTTGTACCTTTAAAGGCTAATAAAGGCATAGCATGGTCAGGTGTCAGTATTAGAGGAAAACACTTTATTATTACACTAGATGAGGCAAAAAAATTAGGATTAGGAACAATCCCAGGGTTAGAAAAGTATATTAAACCCTATATGAAAGGTAGAGATTTAGCAGGGATATCAAAGAATACATATGTCATAGATTTATTTGGACTAAGTATTAATGAAGTCCAACAGAACTATCCTACTATATATCAATGGATTGCTACTAAAGTAAAACCTATTCGGGAAAAGAATAGACTTGCATTTCGTAGGAATCACTGGTGGTTATTTGGATCGCAAGGAATAGGCTTACGAAATGCCATTAATAATTTTAAACAATATATAGCTACTCCAAGAACTGCTGGTAGGAGGTATTTTGCCTTTATAAATAAACTAGTAGTACCTGATGATAGTCTGACTGTTATTGCTAGCGATGATCCATATATTTTAGGGATACTCTCAAGTAAATTCCATAGCGTCTGGTTGACTGTCACAGCCACAAGTCGAGGTCTTAAACCTAATACTAATGACGTATATAATAAAATCTGTTTTGATACTTTTCCATTTCCTCAAGCTACAGAACAGCAAAAGAATCGTATCCGTTCTATTGCCAACATGTTAGATACACACCGTAAAGAAAGACAAAAACAATATCCTTATTTGACACTTACACATATGTATGCTATTATGGAGAAGGTACAACATAATGTTCCATTATCTTCTAAGGAGTCAAAGATAAGCCTTCAAGGAGATATCTATAATTTATTAAGGCTCCATACAGAACTTGATGAAGCTGTGGCTGAAGCCTATGGATGGCCAAAGGATATTAAAACTCATGAAGCATTATCACGATTAATGGAGTTATATAACATACAAGCAGAAGAAGAAAAGGCTGGAATTATACATTGGCTAATCCCTGAGTATCAAAAACAATATGATGGTTTAGTAAGTATAAGTGACTATTCTCAGCTTACATCTATGACTAAACAATTTTTACCTTTATTCGATATGAATATAGAAAAACATATAATAAAAGGAAATCAATATACAAATTGAGTTAATCCTACCTGGTTTCTATATTCACGATAGTATCAATAGTAATAGGATGTAAGCCTTTTCCTTTATGTAGAACTGCCTCTAGTAAATGTAGTAGTAATACAATCCTCAATGTTTAAGAACGTAGTTGTAAATAATGTTTCTGAGGCTTTTCCTTCAAAAGATATTTGAACCTCAAAGGCTATCTTATTAAACCATTCTATCTACACTGTTTAGCATCATTTTATCCTGCTCCAATCTGAAAGACTAACTAATAAAAAAGTCCACTATTATTGGAAAACTTACTTTGTTTTTTGTGGTGTAAGCTTTTTAATAAAAATATTATTTAAGGGCATATAGAATTTTGTTTAATCCTTACTATACATATAAAAAGTAAACCTTGGGGGGGGGGGGGAGTAACTTTATTTTTTCATTTCCTGTAAAGTTAACCCCAAAAACTTGTAATATGTCAATGGATTTTATTAGATGTTGTTAGATAGATCTTTTCTAAAAAATCAATATTTTTAAATTGTTACGTATTTATTTGGATGTCTCTGGATAAAAAAATGGTGGAGACGGCGGGAATCGAACCCGCGTCCGAGAAAGTTCCACACAAAGTATCTACAGGTTTAGGCTAAGTTTACATCTTATTTTGATTCTAGCCCTTAGCCAGGCAGATCAAAACAAGTTTACTGTAATAATTTCGCAGACTATCCAGTAAACACAATAGGCTGCTAGCCTGATGATTGTCGCCGCACCAGCTTATCAGACATCAGCAGGATTGACGTGGCTATTTAAATAGCCAGGTACGCTATTACTTATGCAGCAAGAGCGTAGTCGTAATTGTTGTTTGCAATTACATTGTTGCCGCTTTTTACGAGGCCAGCGGCGCCTCGACCTGCCACTTTGGTTTCCACATCCCCGTCGAAACCAGTGCGTCCCCCTTGTTTATTATAATAACTAGAATAGTAAGTTAGTAAAATTTTACTAATGTTAATTTACTAATGTTAATCGGTAGGAGTATATGTTTTTTTATAGAAAAACAAGATAGCTATTCTTTGTATTTTAACCTTTTCTTATGGTTGTAACTTTCTGATTTTTTTAGGTATTGGCAATGTCATGCTATCACTATATACTATAATATAATTATATACTATAGATATAATTTTGAGAAATGTTAATCTATTACTATGGTAGATATATCTTCAATAAAATTTTTTTGAACTATAGATAGAAGTGTGGGAGGATAGTAACTTGGTTAGACAGTTTTTGTGTATTAACAGTATGTTACCATAGTAATTAAAAGGGTAAAGAGACATTATAATATGACACG
Source organism: Lawsonia intracellularis PHE/MN1-00 (assembly GCF_000055945.1). Classification (NCBI taxonomy): domain Bacteria; kingdom Pseudomonadati; phylum Thermodesulfobacteriota; class Desulfovibrionia; order Desulfovibrionales; family Desulfovibrionaceae; genus Lawsonia; species Lawsonia intracellularis. The sequence continues at coordinate 572,670 of NC_008011.1, read as the reverse complement.
AATTCTCTCACTATTGAGTATAGGCGCTTGGTTTTTACTTTTATGGCCTTTTCCAGTTACTACATTTTTAGCTACAAGTATGGCTTGTGTTTCATATCCATATTTTCTTAAGCTTACTCAGAAAATTTCTCGATATTGGGCAATTGTAATTTACACTATATGTCTTAGCCTATTAATTTTATTACCTTTAATAATAACGATATCTCTTATTGTCCCTCAGGCTGTAGCAGGGTTAAAAATTCTTGACCAATTACGTGAACCTGGTTTTTTACAGAGTATTAATGCTGATCAAATGTTAGATTCTATTGATAGGTGGTTAAAAGAAATTCCTGGTCTTGAAGGTGGGGTTAAACAGTTGGCAAGCAGCATAGCAGGTATTGTAGGGTCAGTAACAAGGTCTGTGTTAGCTGGTGGTTTAGGAATCGCAGGTGGAGCTTTTCATGCAGTATTAACTATATTTATATTTATTATGGTTACTGTATTATGTATTACAAATGCAGAATTACTTTATACTATGATTCGTATTACTTCTAATTTTTCTTATGAAGTACTTAATCGATTTATTGTAACAATAAGAAATGCTATTTTTGGTGTATTAGTAGGTATAGTTTTAGTTTCTATAATACAAGGATTTCTATGTGGTATTGGCTTTGCTGTGGCTAATGTTCCACAGCCTGCTTTTTGGGGACTCATTACAGCTTTTGTAGCACCAATCCCTTTTGTGGGTACGTCATTAGTCTGGATACCTGTATGTATTTGGCTTTGGCTTCAAGGTGAGACTGTAGCTATGGTTGCCATGATTATTTGGTGTGTTATTGTTGTTGCAGGCGTTGATAACTTATTAAGGCCGTTTTTTTTGAAAACAGGTATAGATGCAACACTTATTGCTCTTATTTTATCTATTTTGTGTGGTCTTGCAGCGTTTGGACCTGTTGGAATAGTAGCAGGACCTATTCTTGTAGCAATAGCTATACAGGCATCAAAAGAAAGTTTACAAGCACTACAAATAACAGATAGAAGTTGTAATAAATAGAAATGTTTTTATATTACTTAGTGACTAAATTTAGATACGTATTTTTGCATACACAGTTGCAGGCATTATACGAGAATATATTTCTAATCGCCAACGTAACCAGTTCCATCCTTTATTTCTGACTTTAAAACGATTAATAGCCGTATATTTTTTTGATGGATTTGCTCCCATAGAAGTTTTATAAAAATATGAAAAGCCAAAATTTTTCCCAATACGTTGAGCAATAATTGAACTTTCACCCCATGGCCAACAGAATGATTGCACATTATGTCCTAGTTCTTTTTCAAGAGTATTTTTACATTGTTCAAAGTCTGAAATAAGACGTTTTTGCTGTTGTCCCCATGTTTCAAAACTTCCAAGAGAGTTAGAGGAAAGTGTTTGAATTTTTTGTTTCAGGCTTGTTATATTATGAGGTTGTTGAAAGTATTCATAGGCTTGTTGTTTTTGTTGTGGTACATGATAGGTAATAAGTTCAGTAAGTTTATTCGAAGGAATAAATGCCTTACAGTGTAAGGCAGATTTTTCTTTAAAACATGGCATTCCCCATACTATAGGAGCATCAATTTTATAGAATGTTCTATGCTGATCTGAAGGAATATATATATCTTTCCATGTGTTATTAGCAAAAACAGAAAGGTGATGGGCAGAGTGAGCACCAATGCTAATTACACCACTTTTTTCCATTATACGACATTCTTCCCATGAAAGAAATACATCTTGTCTTTTTTTGAGTCCAAGTTTTGTTTGTTTTATAGGCATATCTACAAGTTCATAAAGAACCTTATTAGAAATAGATTTATCCCAGACGTCAAAAAGTGTAGGTCTAACAATTTGTTCAGATAGAATACGTTCAGTAACAGTAAAAATGACACCACTATGTTCATATTTTTTTAATATTGGCCATGCATAGACAAAGTTATCTAAAAAACCATCATCAAATGTAATGAGCACAGATTTAGGAGGAAGTTTTTCTCCTTTTAGAAAAAAAGATTCAGCTTCTTGAAGAGTTATTCCTCTCCAACCATTTTCTGCCATTCCTTGACAATGTTTTTCAAAATTATGAGGAGATACGCTTATTGAGCTAGGATAATTGGATATATAATGATACATTAATACAGGGAGGCTTTGAGTCATAATATGCTCTATATACTCTATTACCAATGAATGGAAATTACATTTCTTTTTTTGTTGTAGTACTGGGTGGTTGAGGTTTTTTTGTCCAGTGGTGTGTTGGTATAATAAATTGCATAGGATCTACAGGGATATTATTTACACGGACTTCAAAATGTAAATGAGGAGCAGTTGCTCTACCTGTTCTTCCAAGTTTTCCAATACATTGTCCTTGATAAACTTCTACACCTTTTTTGACATGTAATCTATCAAGATGAGCATATCGTAATATTACACCATTTCCAATGTCTAAATCAATTGTAAGACCATATGAGCCTCTACGTCCACAGAAAACGACAGTTCCATTAGCTGAAGCTATAATTTTGTCCCCTCGCTTTCCAGATATATCTATCCCGGTGTGCAGAAGTTGTCTTCTTTTTATGGGATGACTACGCATTCCAAATTCAGAAGAAATATGTTTCCCTTGTGTAGGTTTGATAAGACTAATTTTAGGTAGTTCTGTCTTTGAGGTGGTATTATCTTGACTTTCTATGGGTTGTGAGAGGAGTTCATTTGATTGAAGTGATTTTTCTTTAGTTCCACAAGCAGGTAGTAATAAAAAAACTAAATTAAGAGTTAGCCAAAAAGTAGAGTAAGAACGGGTAAATAATGGCATACTGTCTCCAAGATATACAATATGTAATTCTAAATAATAGAAATAAATATCAGAGGATACAATATTGTACAATGATAGTCATGCAATAAATTTACATTGGAAACAAAAAATAATTGGTTTCAATTCATACAATGTAGTTAAACCCATAACACTCTTTTTAATAAGGGTAAATATTATTTATTTTTTTAGAGCATAGATACTTCTTTCAATATTTTAAAGGAGATACAATTAAGATCCAATTTTTATAAGGTAATTCATACTAGTTATCCTTAATATAGTTTAGCATAGTAAGGGTAGGGGGAATAAGTAAAAAGTATGAATTATAGCTTGAATATATCTTGGAAGATAGAGTCATTATTTAGTTAGAGGTGTAACTAGTAGTGTAATGTGATACTAATATGTGATAATTATAAAAAGTAACATGTTAAAAGTAAAAAAATTTTTAATAACTGCACGATAATTGTGTAACTTGTTACTAAAAAAACGTAATGGTTTTGTAAGCTTCCATGAGCGGGAATTATAACATGAAGTTAGTTCTTCTCTAAGATTTTTATTTTCTTCTGAGAGAGAACATAGGTCTGTCTTTAATGATTGAATCATGGAGAGGGGCATATTAGGAATAACTGACAACTCAGCATGGATCATAGTTTCCCATGGACAATCTACTCCTAGATAACATGTAACTTTATTTTCTGTATCTTCCCATGCTGCATGAATAGAGTCCATTGATATTGGTTTATATAGTATGCAAATAGTTTGATGAAGTAGGGGAATAATCTTCAAAGGGACATTAGTTGCAGGAGGAGCAACTTGACCTATACGGATGAATGTTGATGATAGTGTTCGTACAAGCATTGTTAATAAAGGGATAGATTGTATGCTTGTCCACTCTATATCTATAGGATTGATAGCACCATCTTTATCAAGGACAACATTAAAAGGTGCTATATCTTGTAGTTCGGCTGGTAAATCAGTTGTACCAGGAATACATTGTGAACAAAGCCAACTAAACCAAGGTTGTAATACAGCTGCAATTTGTTCAATTGTCCAGTTATATTTTACCATAAGCTGTCTCACTTTTTCTATAAGGAGTTCTCCTTTTATGTAAGGTTCTTCTTCTAATAGTTGTGAAAAGATAGCATTAGGCTTTTGTAAGCCTGGTATTAAGTGTCGGCGTAATACTTGTATACCATCATCTGAACGAATAAATTGAGTTTCTTTGGCGTATTGTTTTTGAATGAATGTTCCATAATGTGAAGCTAGAATATTTTTGGGCCAGCTATGTATAGTTTTATCTGATTCATAAGTTTTCCATGCAATAAAGCATAGAGAGTCAGCCATGTTAGCTAACATATTAGTATTACAGATACCCTTCCAAACTTGTTGAATATTAAAAAGGGGTTTTTCTTCAAATGATCTAGAGGAAGCAGCAATTAGTGGTGCACGTTGAAATTCTTTTTCCTCTGCTACAATACCTTCTGGGTGTAAAACAGTAGTTGGAAGTTTATAGTCAGGTAAAGGGATAAACTGTTGGAGTTGTGAAAAGCCAGTTTGGATAAGAAGATCTTCTAATTCTTTACGGTTGAATGTAACTATACCATCTGAAGTATATCCATCCATAACACCAGTCCATGATGTTCCTAGATGTTCTTCAGGAATACCTGCAATATATTTGAGTCCAAGTTTGTTTTCAATAGCAATAATAAGAGCACCACCTGGTTTAAGAAAAGAGCAAGCTTTTTTTAATAGACGAGTTTCTGCATATTCTCCACCAAAAAGACGAGCATATTCTAATACACCAATAAGTGTTACAATATCAAAAGACCCAATTTTAGGAGACAGATCATAAATAGAGTCAGATATGATAGTTATATTAGTTAAGTCTTGGCAGCGTAACGCAGTAATTGATGCACGACGTTGACTTCCTTCTACAGAGCATACATGTGCACATGTTTCTGCAAGGTAGCGAGTTATTCCTCCACAACCACAACCTAACTCTAATACAGTGGCATCTTTTAACAATGTTTTTTCAATTGGGCGTAATAAGTTGGCTCTGGAGGCAGATAAATGATAGGTAGTGGCCCAATCTTTTTGGAAAGTTTGTAGTTCATCAGAGAGGATACTTTTATCTTCCACTTGTTTTAGTATGGTATACAACCTATCTTCTATTTCATCTCCATCAGAATAATTAAATATTTTTGGAGTGTCACACTGCCAAATATTCAATTCAGCTTGATAATTATATAGTTGTGATAAGACATTATACATGCTTAATCCCTGAATTCCTAATTATCATATTTAAATTACTAAGACCAAAAAAGTTTGCAGGGCCATGCACAGTTAAAAGAAGAGAGTCATACCGTCTATCAAGAGGTACAGTATCTTTTTCCATTACAGCAACACCAAATGAGAAAAAGTAGTCTCCTGGTGCTAAATTGCAATGCATAGTAAAAGTAACAAATGTTATGGATCCAGCAGAAACATGGTCATATAATATTTCAGAACCTGTTAGCTCTGTATTTGAGCCATATACAATAATACCATCATGTGTTTTTATGGTACACCCAAAAATAGGTCTAATAATGGATGTGTGAAATACTGTTTTTAGTTGAATAGATAAGTAGTCACCAGGCTGAACATTATTTATATTTCCAGATGAGGTAATATGAATATCTGAAATAGTTGCACGACCATCTCCCCATCGGTATTCATAAGGATTATACCAGGGATGTAATGAGTAAGGGTCGTTAAGTTTTTCTTTATCTTTTAGGTCATAATTAGTAGTAAGCTCAGTTGGTTTTTCTGTAACGGTGCTTATGCTCTCAGGGAGAGTAACATTTGCTTTTATTGTGTTGCTTAATTTATCATTACGATTAAATAAAATATCCATATAGCGATTAACTACATTGCGTGGTTCTCCATCCATAATGAGTTGACCGTTTCCAAGTAGTAATGCTCTACTACAGTGTGCTACAATTTGATCGCTAGAGTGTGAAACAAAAATGAAAGTTACCCCTTGTTGTTTTAATTCTTCAATACGTTGAAAGCATAAACGTTGGAAACGTACATCTCCTACAGCTAATGCTTCATCTATAATCAAGATATCTGGGTTACCTTGAATAGCAGTAGCAAATGCTAATCGTATAAACATTCCACTTGAGTAAAGTTTTACAGGTTGATGGATATACTCTCCAATATCAGCAAACTGGATAATTTCTGCAAGGTAAGAGTCTATCTCTTGTTTTGTTTGTCCATGAAGTGCTCCTTGAAAATAGATATTTTCAAGACCTGTTCTTTCCGGATGAAAACCTGCACCAAGTTCTAGTAAAGCAGATACTTTTCCTTTTACGGATATTTCCCCGGAAGAGGGTGTAAGTACACCTGTTAATAGTTTTAAAAGAGTTGATTTGCCTGAACCATTAATACCCATTATACCAATACTTTCATTTTTATAAATTGAAAATGAGATAGAATTAAGTGCATGAAAAAGTGTATGACGCTGTTTTCTAAAAGGATCAAAAAGTTCAAGAAGATGATCCTGTTTTTTGGTATATAGTGGGTATGACTTACAAAGTTGTTTTACAGTAATAATAGGATCTATTTTGCTTTTGTTAGACATGAAAAACAAGTTCCAATTTACTTGGCGGGTTAACTAATATTATCCTATTGAGAGTTGATGTAATATATTAAAGAAAATATTTTTTTATAACAAGAAAATATATGTCATATATTATAGTATAAAATAGGAAAAAATGCAAAATTCTTTATAGTAAAAAGAGTAACATAACGAAATAATTCGTTAATAGTATTAATTCAAAAGTATTAGTAGTTGAGAAGGGGGTATACAAAATTAATGATAGTACTTTGCCATGCATTTATAGTAATAAAATAATAAAAAGTTAATTATTTTAATATATTATTATTATTATTCCTTACTAGATATAACTAGCGGATAATAACAGTTATACACATTTTTTATAAGTAGTTAGAAGGAACTATGTGTAGATAAAGAAAAAGTAGAAAATGTTGAATTAATATTTATAGTATTTATGATAGTAGTATAGGGGTGGATATGGCTGGGCTGCAAGGACTTGAACCTTGATTAACGGAGTCAGAATCCGCTGTCCTGCCATTGAACGACAGCCCAATTATTATATGTATGAGTTAGACAAGAGTCATTTGGTTGTCAATATATCTCTATATTGTATTTTTCATTAATACAGCTAATTTTTAAGTTAGTGGATGATATATATATATATCCTGAAATAGTTGTTAATAAATCTATTCTGTTTGTGATATGTACAAGTAAAACCACTAACCTATTTTTTAAATTGACTTTTTTTAAAACTATAACTAAAATTTTTGGTTAGTATAATAAATTGTATTGTAATGAAATAATTTTTTTATTTTATATTAATATACTACTAGTAGAATGGTAATTATTAATTTATAGTTAAAGTTTTTATTTATTATATTTAAATAAAAAAGGGTGTTAAGGTTAAAAGAAAGTTAAATAAATAAAAGAGAGTTAGTTGTAATAGCTATGAAAAAAGTTTTTTATATCAGTATACATTTAGTAGTTTTTTGGGGATGTATAGTTTTTTTTATACCACCAAATTTTGCTAATGCACAAAAAAGCATAAAAGGTAAGTCTATGGAGGAATCTCTTAACAATGTAGAAGCAGTAAAAATATTAGAAGAAGGTTTTCGTCGTTTTCAAAAGCTTCACTTTTGTAATCCTGACTCACCATATAAAAAAGAATTGAGTGAAGGACAACAACCTAGAGTTCTTTTTATTTCTTGTAGTGACTCAAGGGTTGATCCTGCTATTCTTACAGAAGCTAAGCCTGGAGATTTATTTGTAGTTCGTAATATATCTAATTTGGTCCCTCCATGTACTAAAGAGGATGGAAGTTATCATGGTGTCACTTCTGCAATCGAGTATGCTGTAGAGCACTTGCATGTAGATACAATTATTATTATGGGACATGCAAAATGTGGAGGAATTCATAGTTTATTGTTACCAGGAAGCTATACTGGAAAAAGTTTCATTGATAGATGGATGAGTATTGCTAAGCCTGCTAAGATACTTGCTGAGAAGAAATTTCCTAATGCTCCTTTTGAAGTTAGACAAAAAGCATGTGAACAGTTTAGTGTTGTAAATTCTATGAATAATATTTTGACATTCCCATGGGTTAAAGAGGCTGTAAAAAAATCAAACCTCAAAGTTTATGGTTGGTATTTTGATATTGTATCAGGTGAGTTATTACAATATGATCCTATAAAGAAAGAGTTTTTTGTTTTAGTTCCTTCTTGCTAACCATAAAAATATTAATTTATAATGTTACTAACTTTTTTAACTGATAACTATATGAATATTTAACATTAGTTAGCCTTAGCTATATAAACATTAGGAATATATGAAGGTAATTGTTACTGGTGGAGCTGGCTATATTGGAAGTCATACATGTAAAGAATTAGCACGTCAGGGATATAATCCTATTGTATATGATAATTTGTCTACAGGTCATAAGTCCCTTGTTCAGTGGGGTGAGTTTGAATATGGAGATATTTTAGATCTTTCTAGATTACAGTCTGTTTTTCATAAGCATAAACCAGATGGCGTGATCCATTTTGCGGCAAAATCTATTGTTAGTGAGTCTGTGAGCAATCCTGGGTATTATTTTCGTAATAATGTTACAGGTACACTGAATCTTCTAGAAACAATATACAATAGTAAAGTTAAGTATATTGTTGTTTCTGGAACATGTGCAGTTTATGGGCAACCAGAACAAATGCCTATTCATGAAGATATGCCAAAGCTCCCTGTAACTACTTATGGAGTAAGTAAGCTTGTTATGGAATCTATGCTGAAGTCTTTTGAAGCAGCATACGGTCTTTCTTGGGTTTCACTACGATACTTTAATGCCGCAGGTTGTGATCTAGATGGGGAAACAGGAGAGTGGCATGAACCTGAAACACATTTAATTCCTTTAATATTAAAAACTATTACAAGTAATACTCCATTAACTATTTTTGGGGATAACTACCCAACTGAAGATGGTACATGTGTCCGAGATTACATTCATGTTTGTGATCTTGCACGTGCACACGTGTTGGCTTTAAATTATTTAGCTAAAGGTGAAACCTCAGAGGCCATAAATCTTGGTACTGGAAGTGGTTTTTCAGTAAGGCAGATTATTGATAGTGTTGAAAGGATTACAGGTAGGTCAGTTCCATATAGACTGGGCCAGCGTAGAGAAGGTGATCCTCCATGTTTAATCTCAAGTAATCAAAAAGCAGCCTCCTTACTTGGATGGAGGCCACAATATTCAAATATTGATCAAATTATTGCAAGTGCATGGAATTGGCACTCCAACTTTTGTAACACCACTTTTTATAACAATAGGTAGATAGTATAAAAGTTGGTGGTAGTTATTCCTTAGTCTACTATATGTTTGTTTTTTCTTATAGAGAATGGTTTTTTCATAAAGTATGTTATAGCCCAGGTAACAGCAAGAATATATAGTCCTGAGAACATAGCTCCTATTGCATTCCATGGTGAGTTTGCAGACAGAGAAAGCCTCATAATTAATGTTGCTACAACAGAGGAAGAGTGTAAAAAAATGGCACTAAATGTTGGCATAAACCTTTGTGCAACAAGTACAATAAGGATATCTGCAAAGATTAAAACAGTATAGACTGTTTCAAAAAAAGCTACATCTTTTCCTGTAATAAGATGTTGATATGTGTCACGAATTGCTATAACTGTGAGAAGACATAAGAGAAAAAGGGCAACTATTTTTTTTGCATTAATATAACCTAACCGTTCTCTAGGATTATAAATATATTTTGTAAGTTTTGGCATATGTTGATAAAATCCAAGGCATATAAAAATTCCAAGAGATGTGATAGCTGCAAGACAAATTGTATATAGGTGATATGCACTATCATTCATATTAATAGGTTCTGATAAATATGCTAACTCTTTAAATGCATTGCGTAATAAAATCAGTGCCATAATTTCAAGCTGTTTTCCTACAGAGATTGAAAGAGATTGTGAAATACTAAGGACCAAAGCAATAAGTTCAATACATAATATACATGTGAACGCTAAGCTAATAGCTCTAAAATGATTTGTTGGTACTATAATTGATAGATTTTTAGGAAGGTATCCTTCTCGATTAAGTTCTATACTAGCTAGTGCACAGAGAAAGATGACTAAAATAATAATAGAAGATATTTTTTGTGTTTTTGGTGATTGCCAAAAAAAAGCAACTCTGTCGTAAAGATCAATGAGAGGTTCAGTAATAATATGTAAATCCATTATAGTCTCCAAAGGGGGACATTAAATTACATGACTAATAAAAAATAGAGGTTATATTAAAGTATGCATGAAGTAAAAAGGTTAGTACAAAAAATTCTTGAATATCATACTATTATTTATTCTAATACCGCCCTTTTTACATTTTTTATATATTATTTGGGTGTTGTACATCAATTTTTATAAAATATTAAATAAAAAGATTCTACTATATTTTATTTTTTACAAATTAAGAAGTAGTAATAAGAATCTATCAGTTCCTTAAGTAAGTGGTAGTCTATTTTTTAGAAGTTATTGCTACAACCTAATATTATGTAATATAAAATTAGATTAGGTAAAACATTCAGTTAGGGAACAGTAAAAGCCAACTGTTTTTATAAGTTTTTCTAATAAAGGAGAAGACAATATGCATATGTGCTCCATGTCTGAACTTAACTTACAAGGAAAACAAATTGTATTAAGAGAAGATCTGAATGTACCATTAAAAGATGGTGTTATTACCAGTGATAAGCGTATTCGTGCAGCTTTACCCTCTATTAAGTTTGCATTGGAAAGAGGCGCTGGTGTTGTGATTCTTTCACATCTTGGCCGACCAGAAGAAGGTAAGCCTACAAAAGAAGCTTCTCTTGCACCTGTTGCAGCAAGGCTTTCTGAATTGTTAGGTATGGATGTTCCCTTGATTACAGATTACTTAAATGGAGTAACAGTATCTCCAGGAAAGTGTGTATTGTGTGAGAATGTACGTTTTCTTGTAGGTGAAAAGAAAAATTCAGAAGAGTTAGCACGTAAATTAGCTGCACTTGGAGAAATTTATATTATGGATGCATTTGCTACGGCGCATCGTGCACAAGCATCTACAGAAGGTGCAATCCGTTTTGCCAAACATGCATGTGTTGGTCCATTGATGGCTGCTGAGTTAAAAGCTATTAGACATATTCTTCATCGTCCAAATCATCCTTTAGTAGCAATTATTGGAGGTTCCAAAGTTTCAACAAAGCTTCAACTTATTGAAAATCTTTCTCGAAAGGTGGATCGATTGATTGTTGGTGGGGGTATCGCTAATACATTTTTAAAAGCTGCTGGTTTTGAAATTGGTTTATCTTTATATGAACCAGAATTGGTTTCAACAGCAGCAAAAATTATGAGAGAAACACATCGACATGTATCACCTTTTGATCATTTGGGGGGTAAGTTGATGGCAAATGCTTATAAACAAGGTTTCCCTTTTGAAACTTTAGGAGCTAAAGTGATAGAGCAGGTTTCTCAGCATATGTCACCATTTGATTCTTTAGGTGAAACAACGCGGAAAGAAGATTCTAGGGGAATATCATCTATTCCATTGCCTAGTGACGTAGTTGTAGCAACTGAACTTAGTGAGAAAGCAACTGCAATAATACGTAAAGTTGATGATATTAAGCCTGATGAGAAAATTTTTGATATAGGTCCTGAAACAGCTCAGAGGATTGCTGAATACATAATGAATGCAGGAACTGTGGTATGGAATGGTCCAGTAGGTGTTTTTGAAATTGATCAGTTTGGTTTAGGAACAAAAATTATAGCCCATGCAGTTGCAGAAACAAAAGCATATACAGTTGTTGGTGGAGGAGATAGTATTGCTGCACTTGAGAAATATGGATATTTAGATAAGGTTGATTATGTTTCAACAGCAGGAGGAGCTTTTCTTGAAATGTTAGAAGGCAAAATTTTACCAGCTGTAGCTGCACTTGAGGCATCTGCTTCATCGTGAAAAATGAATTACTATTTGCTAAGCAGGTATTAAAAGGTACTAATCAAAAAAGGATGAATATTAGTAAAGCAAGACTTAATTACAGTAGGGGAGGAAAAATTTGTAAGTTAGATAAGGTGAGGAATAAACAGCAACAGCCGTTATTTCAACCAATTATTTCAGATTTAACACCTTTTACAAAACAATTACTAGAGATTTTACCTTACATTTTGGATAAGACTCTTCATCTTTCTCACTCACAGAGAATAGCATTACCTGATGATATTCATAACCTTTCTTGTTTATTAACCTCTGAAAGAAAAGGTTTATATAAATCATATTGGAGCAATGCACGTTTTTGTTCAGCTTATTTATGGTATTTTTTCCCGTGGAATCTTATACGTCTTACGTCTCTAATATCAAATCTTGCATTACCTGAACCTAAATCTGAAGTCGTTATTATGGACTTAGGTAGTGGTCCTTTAACGTTACCTGTGGCCTTGTGGCTTTCCAAACCAACCTGGCGTAATTGCAAAATAAAGCTTATTTGTGTGGATACTGCAATTCAACCTATGAATATAGGGTTGAAACTTTTTAAACAAATAGCTGCACAACTAAAAGAATCTTTTGTGTGGGATGTTACATTGATACGTGGTAATTATACCCAAGTACTAAAATCTATTAGTTCCCCTTTGCACCTTATTATGTCTGGAAATATGCTTAATGAATTAAAGGGAAAAACAAATCATCTTATTAGAAGCCGTATGGAACAAATGGTAATGCTCATAAATAATGTTTTACACTCTGATGGAGCAGCATTGTTTGTAGAGCCTGGAACACGTTTGGGTGGAAAGCTTATGTCTACATTAAGAGAAGTTGCTATACAAGATACATTTATTTCTATTGCTCCTTGCACACATACAGCTTTTTGTCCTTTATTTAATAGTACAAATAATCTTTGGTGTCATGTCTTGTTTGATGTAGATGCACCACAATGGTTATTAAACCTTAGTCAAGCAGCTAATTTATCAAAAGTTAAAGTAAGTTTTTCTTTTCAGTTATTAAGGTATAGAAAGAATACTTTGAAACTATTAGATAATACTACTTCTTTTTTAACTGGGAGGGTCCTTTCTGGAGGATTTCCTGTTTTAGGTATGGGAACAGCTCAATATGTTTGTACAAAAAAAGGTTTAGCTCTTATGTCTTATACACGTGGTATTCCATCAGGTGCAAGAGTATTATGTAAGCCTTTACCAGGAAACCAGAGAGATATACGTTCAGGTGCATTAAAAGTTGAATGGGTATCTACTTTAGAGAAAGAATAATAAATTAGAGAATGATAACATTCTTTATAACATAGAACATAAAGATAGAAATAATCATTTTATTAAATGGGTAATGTTATTACTTGTAGTATGGAGGATTATAATGAAGAAAGTCGTTACACGTTTTGCCCCAAGTCCTACAGGACAATTACATATTGGTGGGGCACGCACGGCTTTGTTTTCTTGGTTGTTAGCTAGGCATTTTGATGGGATATTTCATTTAAGGATAGAAGATACAGACCTTGAAAGATCTAAGCAAGAATATACAGATACTATTCTAGAATCCATGTCATGGCTTGGTTTGAATTGGGATGGAGAAATTGTTTATCAATCAAAACGGAATGAGCGTTACCATGAGGTCATAGATATACTCTTGCAGACTGGTCATGCATATTGGTGTCATTGTTCTATTGAACAAATAGAAAAGATGAGAGAGGAAGCCCGTCAAAAAGGTGAGAAGCCTCGATATAATGGTTGTTGTAGAGAGAAAAAGTTATCTGCTAATCCTTCTGGTGTGGTGCGTCTAAAAGTTCCTTCTGCAGGTCAAGTTACCTTTAATGATCTTGTTAAAGGACAAGTTACAGTCCAAAATACAGAGCTTGACGATATGGTCTTACAACGTTCTGATGGAACACCAACATATCAATTAGCTGTAGTTGTAGATGATCATGATATGCAAGTGACACATATTATTCGTGGAGATGATCATGTTTCAAATACACCAAAACAGATCTTAATTTATAATGCGCTAGGTTGGGAAATACCTATATTTGGTCATATTCCTATGATTCTTGGTTCAGACCGTCAGAAGCTTTCTAAACGTCATGGTGCACGTGCAGTTATTGAATACCAAGAAGATGGCTTTTTACCAGAAGCTATGCTCAATTACCTTGTCCGGCTTGGTTGGTCGTATGGTGATCAAGAAATTTTTACTCTTCAGGAGTTGATAAGTTTTTTTGATGGAACAAATCTTCATAGCGCTCCTGCTGCTTTTAATATAGAGAAGTTACTTTGGCTTAATGCTCATTATCTAAGGAGATTACCAGTCTCCCAGATTGCAAACCTTATGTTACCTTTTGTTAGAAAAGAAGGTTTTACTCATATAACAAAAGAACGGATTGAAGCAGTGTTACCATTGTATGTAGAACGAGCTGATACTCTTAAGGAATTAGTTTATCTTATGAAACCTGTGCTTATTAGTGCTTCAGATCTTACATATAAAGAAGATGATATAAAAAAAATTGTCACTAATGAAAGTAAAGAGCATTTAGATAGATTACGTAATTTATTAGAAGCTGAAATAAACTTTGAACCATTATATATTGAACAGCTTATCCATGAGTATATCACAAGTAACAATCTGAAGTTTAAAGAGATTGGTCCAATTCTTCGTTTAGCTGTATCTGGTGTTTTAGGAGGACCAAGCCTACAAGAACTTATTGTAGTAATTGGGAAAAAAGAAGTCCTAGCTAGATTAGATAAGTTACGCTTTCAGTTATAATATATAATAACTCCACATTTTTAATGATAAAAAGTACAAAAAAGTTGACTGAACTAGAATTTACTGATAGGTCTATTTCAGTTTTAGGCTAATGATCTAGCATTTATCCTAAATAAGTATGGTATCAATTTTTAAACTAGAGAAAGGAAGACTTTTATGAAAAAAGTGCTTATTAGTGCATTCCTTTTTGTTGGAACATTGCTTACAGCATCGCTTTCAGCAGAAGCTATTGATTTTAAGGCAAAGGGTGTGTGGGACTTCAATTTTGAGTGGCAACAATCTAGTTTTATGAAGGGCGATGGAGATCAACGTTTTTCGCCTAAACAACGTTTACGTACTCAAATAGACATTGTTGCATCAGAGAGTCTTAAGGGTGTTGTATTCTTTGAATTAGGTAAGACTATCTGGGGACGTGGTGTTGATGGTGCTTCTATTGGAACAGATGGTAAAAATGTTATAAAGCTCCGTTATTCCTATGTTGATTGGGTTATTCCTTACACAGATGTGCAAGTCCGTATGGGTTTACAACCTTATGTCCTTCCAGGATTTGTTGCAGGTTCTACAATATTAGATGCTGATGGAGCAGGTGTTACTGTTTCTGCTGTATTTAATGATTATTTAGGTGCTACAGCTTTCTGGATGCGTGCATTGCATAAAAACTATGATAGTAATTATGGAATATCAAAGCTACCTAACTTTAAAGGTACAACATTAGATGTAGTTGGATTAACTATTCCTGTAACAATATCTGATATAAAAATTGCTCCATGGGGTATGTTTGCTTTTGCAGGTAAGAAGAGCTTATTAGGGGAAAGCTATGGAGATATTGAAGATGTAAGAGCAGGTCTTTTACCAGCAATGCCAGCAGGATTTGGATATAGCTGGGGAGCTGGTAATCCATTTGGAGATGTTTTTCCAAATAAAAAGCGTGGTAATGCATGGTGGGTTGGTTTATCAGCTGAACTTGCTGGCTCAAGTCCTTTGCATATAGCTGTTGATGGTGCTTATGGACGAGCAGACTTAGGAAGTCTTAGAAATGTTGTTATTGGTGACTTCTTACTAGATAAGATTGATTTAAAACGTCAAGGTTGGTATGCAGCATTATTAGCAGAATATAAATTTGAATATGTAACTCCAGGGGTTATAGGTTGGTATGCCTCAGGAGATAAAGTTGATTCACGTGGCGCCTCTAAAAGAATACCAACATTAGTTGGAAACTGGTCAGCAACAAGTTTTGGATATAGTGGAGCCTATGGTATAGGCAAAGATTCTGTTTTTGGAAATACTATTGCTGGCTCATGGGGTGTTGTAGTTCAGTTGAAAGATATTTCTTTCTTAGAAAATCTAACTCATGTTATCCGTGGAGCTAGAATTCAGGGTACAAATAATAAAGACGTTCCTGAACACTTAGGTTTATCATACGTTACTACCATTTATGACACACGTGGTGGTGATAATATGCTTTACTTAACAAAGAAAGATTATGCTTGGGAAGTAGATTTTGATACTGAATATAAAATCTATAAAGACTTAAGTGTAGCTCTTGAACTGTCATATATTCGTCTTGAACTTGATAAAAAACTATGGAACCTTCAAAGAGAAGTTGATAAGAATGCCTATCGTGCTGGTTTAAATATGAAGTATCAATTCTAATTAAAATTAAAAAAGATTCTAGTAGAAAACTATCCTTGAATTATCAAGGATAGTTTTCTTTTTATATTTCGTTGAAGAAATTAATTTTTTCGTACATAGGTTGTTAAGAGAAAATTTTATTATATAGTTATTAAAGTAAATACAAAGAAAAGTATATTGTTCTGAAGTTTTCTATAATCTAGTATTCGATAATGGTGCATCAGTTATGTTTTTTATTATTACTTACGAGAATAAGTAGCAGTAAAAGTAGCTTTGTCAATCATATGCATATGAATATTGAATCCAATAGCTGCAGGCATAGTTGTTGCTGGTAAATCCATTGTCTCTACATTGAGAGCATAGATAGTAAAAATATAGTGATGAAGTTTTGCACCAACTGGAGGACAAGGTCCTCCAAATCCAATAAAACCAAAGTCATTTATTGATTGAACTGCACCTTTGGGAAGTTTTTTAGGATCATTTCCTGCTCCTAGTACTAATGAGGAAGTGGATGTAGGAATGTTATAAACTATCCAATGCCACCATCCACTACCTGTTGGTGCATCTATATCAAACATAGTTATAGCAAAGCTTTTAGTTCCTTCAGGAGGATTTTTCCACTCTAGACTTGGAGAAATATTTTTTCCTTTGCATCCAAAACTATTATAAACTTGATTAGTTGCAATAGTTCCATTTTTCATTTGTGGGCTTGATAGAGTAAAAGGCTCAGAAGCAAAAGTAGTTATATTTGTTACTAATAATAAAGCAAAAGTTAGAATCAGTTTTTTCATAATTACTCCAATTAATATAATAATGTTGGTTATTGAATAATAATACTTATAACTTTTTATTTATCTTAACTATTGCTTTACTGTCTTTGATATTCTATTACACTAACATTATAATTATTATATGCGTTTTAATAAGTTAACGTTAGTTATTATAGCGTTTTTATAGCTAGAGATGTAGCTAAATGTATTTGAATGTAGATAGTAAAAAAGAATATACGTTAACAGGTAGGTTTTAAATAGAAAAAAGAGTAAGGAAGTCACTACTAAAAAGCTAGGTTAGTTATAACAACAAACTTCCTAGGGTAAGGGTGGTGCCGAGGGCGGGACTCGAACCCGCACAGGGAGTGCCCACTACCCCCTCAAGATAGCGTGTCTACCAATTCCACCACCTCGGCGTATGATGTATATATGCGTAATTTACACGCTTGGCAAGAGTTTTCTTATGTTATACTGATTGTTTTACTATAATAGCAGTTATCCTAGTTCCATATGACGATGCTCTATAGAAACAGTATAGTTTTTTTTAGTAAGTTCATGTAATAATAGTTCTGAAATAGCAACAGAACGATGTTTACCACCTGTGCAACCAAGAGCAATAGTAATACGATAACGACCTTCTGCATCATAGAGAGGAAGAAGGAATGAAAGAAATCTAATAAGATGTTTTTTAAATTTTATTCCTGAAGCAGAATTAAGAACATAAGTTGCAACTTTTTTGTCCATTCCAGATAAGGGACGTAACTCTTCTACAAAGTATGGGTTTGGTAGGAATCTTAGGTCGAATAGTAAATCCGCTTCGTTAGGTACACCATACTTAAATCCAAAAGAAATAATGTTAATTTTAATAGATCGTATTTTTTCTGGATAAGGGTTCCAAGATTTTTGTAGAAACCTTCGTAAGTCATGAATAGAATATGTTGTAGTATCAAGTACAATATCTGCTGTTTGTCTTATAGGGATAAGACGTTTAGCTTCTTCTTCAAGGGCATGTTCAAGACCAATATGGTATTGTTCTAATGGGTGAGGCCTTCGTGTAGCTGCATATCTTTTTATAAGAGTGGGCATATCTGCTTCAAGGTAGAGAAGCGTAAAGTAAATATGTTGGCTACGCATTTCTTGAAAAGTATGTTCAAGCTCTTGCATTGTATGTATTCTATGTTGATTAATACCTAAAGCTAACCCTTGAACGTGTTCTAGTGAAGAACTTTGAACTGTATGAATCATACTTGTAACTAGTGACGGTGGAATACCATCTGCTGTGACAAGCTGGAGATCTTCAAATACATGTAAAGCAGTACTTTTACCTGCACCAGACATACCTACAATAATAATTACTGGAAAATATTCTTGAACTGTATGAGGTAATAATGGAGAAGAAATACTATTATTATTATTATTTTGTGTCTTTTGTAGGTTAGGTATTATTTTTTTTAAAGTCATTGGGTAAATGAAAGTAAAAATGGTTAACAATAAATTAAATAACAGGATCAATTAAACCAAAGTCACCATTTTTTCGATGATAAATGACATTAACACGATCAGTTTCTGCATTTAGAAACACAAGGAATTCAAATCCTGAAGTTTCTAGTTGCATAGCTGCTTCATCAAGGTCCATAGGTTTTGGAGAAAAATGTTCTCGTCCTGTAATTGTCCGTACACCATCTTCATCAATTAATTCAAATGGGAAAATATCAATATTTTTATTGCGACCACTGCGTCTTTGTTCCCTATAGCGTGCAGTATATTTTTTTATTTGAGATTCAATTTTATCAATGGCTAGATCAATAGAGCCATACATATCTTCAGTTGTTTCTGCTGCTGATATGTTAAGTCCTTCTCCTACTACTTGTACTTCTACTTTTTGTCGAAATTTATCGACATCCATAAGAAGTTGTATTTCAAGAGATACTTTTTTTCCTACAAAACGAGTAAGTTTTTCAAGGCGACGTCGTGCATATTTACGCAAATGATCAGATGGTTCAAAGTTTTTGAAAGTAAATACAATATTCATAATAATCCTTTTTTATTTTATTTATAATGAATAGTTAGAAATGTACTTTTCTACGTGATGAAGATGGAATATCCATAGACATACGATACTTTGCAACTGTTCGTCTAGCAATATTAACTTTTAATTGTTCTTTCAAGATTTCACCAATTCGTTCATCAGAAAGAGGATTTTTAGGATCTTCTTCATTGATACATTTTTTTATAATAGCTTTTACACTTTCAGAGCCAACTTGACTACCATCATCAACACCAAGTGCACTATTAAAGAAAAATTTTAATTCAAAAATTCCAAATGGTGTTGCAATGTATTTATTAGTAGTTATTCGGCTAACTGTAGATTCATGCATACCAATATCATCAGCAATATCTTTTAATATAAGAGGACGAAGCTTTGTGATACCTTCTTTAAAAAAGGTTTGTTGATATTTTACAATACTTTCTACTACTTTATATAGTGTTCTTTGTCGTTGGTGCAAGCTTTTGATTAGCCATGCAGCTGAACGAATTTTTTCTGAAAAATACTCTTTATCTTTGTCACTTGATTCTTCTAAAATATGTTCATAAGCTTGGTTTAGATGAAGATTAGGTAATCCTTCATCATTAAGTAATATAATGAACTCATTATCAACTTGATAGACAAATGCATCAGGGCTCACATAAGTAGGATCTCCCTCTCCATAACTTGCTCCAGGTAGAGGATCAAGTGTTTGAATTATATCAATATATTCTTTAAGTTCCTCCATAGTAATGTGGAGTTTACGTAGAAGAGGTTTATATCGGTGTGCTTCAAGATCATCAAGATGGTTTTGTATAAGTTCTACCAAGATAGGATCTCTATCATAGCCTAAGACTTCTATTTGTATAAGTAGGCATTCTTGAGGAGATTGAGCTGCTACCCCCACAGGATCAAATCTTTGTATTGCATGGAGAACAGGTTTAAGTTTTTCTATATCTGTGTGCTCGCTATTTGCTATTTCTTCAAGTGAAGCCTGAAGGTAGCCTGATGAAGATAGGTTTCCTATAATAGCTTCACCTAAATTTTTTTGTTCATCAGTAAGCGTTGAAAGGCGAAGTTGCCACATAAGGTGACTTTCAAGTGTTGGGCGAGAGGCATATCTTGCTTCAAGAGAAGACATCTCTTCAGAAAGTTCGTATTCACGAGATTGAAGTTGTTTTGGTGTGCTTGCAAATTCACCAAGATAATCTTCCCAGTCTGCAGTGTTGGATACATCCTGATCGTAGGCTTCAGAAGGATCATGTTCTGTCCGTGTTTCTTGACGTTCAGAAGCTATTTCTTCCTGCGATTCTTCCAGAAATGGATTTTCTAACAATTCTTTTTGAATTGTTTCAGCTAATTCAACCCGTGATAGTTGCAATAGACGGATCGCCTGCTGCAACTGGGGAGTCATTACAAGCTGTTGACTAAGTTTAAGCTGTTGCTTGAGTTCTAGTCCCATTTCATCATCCTGGTTACTATTGCCTTTTTATATACAAGTAGTGAGGATAGCTTTATATACACCATATCGTACTGTATATGATGTTGCAACAGTAAAGATGTAAAACCTTTGCTAGATCACAAATAGAAATTACAACTAGCCTTAATTATAAACAGAAACTTTCTCCTAAGTACATACTTCTAGCTTTTTTACTATTAATAATATCGTCAGGTGTTCCTGTAAGAATAACTTGGCCTTTCACCATAAGATAAGCTCGATCACAAATATTTAGTGTTTCTCGTACATTATGATCAGATATAAGAATACCAATATTCTTTTCACGAAGGAGCTGAATAATACTTTGTATATCATGAATAGCTAAAGGATCAATTCCTGCAAATGGTTCATCAAGTAAAATAAATTTTGGTTGTCGGATAAGTGCTCTAGCTATTTCAAGCCTACGTCTTTCACCACCAGAAAGATGTACAGCATAAGAGTTTTCAAGATAAGTAAGACCAAAATCTTCAAGAAGAGCATCAGCTTTCTGTTTTTGTTTACTTTTAGAATATGTTGTATATTCTAATATAATTTGTAAATTTTGCCTAACAGTTAAGTGACGAAAAACAGAACTTTCTTGTGGGAGATATGAAATACCAACACGTGCACGTTGATATAATGGCCATGAACTGATGTCCTGATTTTCAAAGAAAATTTTTCCACTTGATGGTTTAATGATTCCGGTGAGCATATAAAATGAAGTTGTTTTACCAGCACCATTTGGGCCAAGAAGACCTACTATCTCGTTTTGATGGATAACTGGTGAGACACCACAAACAACTTCACGGTTTCCATACCATTTTTGTAGCTCAACACCTTTAAGTGTTGCCATTATTTTACCTTTTCATTTGAATATTGCATAAATGTAGCTTCAACACGTTTGTTTTTTCCTCTAATAACTTCACTTCGATTCTCATATATATAATAACGGATACTATCGCCTGTAATAGTATTTTCTCCATCAGTAAGAACTGGCGAATCCTCTAAAAGAAGGATACCTGTTTTTTCTGTATAGGTGACTTTTCCTGCAGTACCTGTATATTTATCCCCTTTAATACAGACATTTCTTTTTGCTACAATATGTTTTAACTCGCCAGCAGATATTTTACTTGAAATAGGGTTTGTAGATAGATCTTCATTTTTTTGAGATTTTTTTTGTGGTGCTAAATAAATAGTTAATGTATCTGTTGTGAGTTGAAAGTCTGGACGTTGTACATGAACATTTTTGTTAAAGGTAATTTGTTGTTTTTCTAAGTCATAAGTTAATTCATCAGAAAAAATTTTTGTTTCAACAGTACCAAGCGAACCTTTTTTTATAGGTTGTGCATATAATGTAGGTTGATTATAGGTGTATATTAGTCCTATAAGTAATAAAACTTGTGAGACAAAATATAGCTTCATTACTTTTTTACTCCAGCTTTTACATACTAGATATAATATTAAATACAATATAGTCACCTTTAACCATATAATCTATTTATTATGTAGCGTTATAACTTATTATATATTTTTTGCATGGATAGTAACTTTGATCCCATTTTTACCACTAATAATATTTGATTTAAGATCCCAAGTAACTTTTCCTGCTGCACTTGTAGCTTGTGGACTTGTAAATTGAGCTCCATTAGGAAAATATATATGTCGTTTTTTTGTATCATATACCATATAGGGACCTGTTATGCTTTTATTATCTTGTGCAATAAGAAGATTTTCCCAAAGTATAATAGTATTCTGATTTTCTACTATTTTCCCTTTATCTGCACGTACTGTGATAGCATCATTATTCAAACCATCGCCAAGTAGATATTGAACAATAGGACTATCTACTTGTATAGATTCTCTATCTTTTGAGAGACGAGCCCAAGAAGCCTTAAGACGCCAAAGCTCAATTCCATTTTCTCCTTGGGAAAGATTTACACCTTTTAATGCTAAACCTAAGGAGTTTTCAAGAGAAAGAGAGTGATCTACTGATGTTGGGTCACTATCATTGATATTTAACAACTCATTTCCAGCCTGTTTTTTTTCTGTAGTGAATAAAGAATCCATGACTTTTTGAGTATATAACCAATATGCAAAAGAAAAAATGAGTATAAGTATTATAGTCCAAATAAAAAATTTTTTCATTTAAGATTCATCCATGTATGAAGAAGAGCTTCTTTTTTATTTTGATATATGAGCAATAAGTCAATAACTTCTCGTATAGCTCCATCTCCACCTTTACGTTTAGTAATATAAAGTGCTAATTCTTTTACTTCAGGTACAGCATTATCCACAGCAATAGGTAAGCCTACAGAAGTCATGGGAGCTAAGTCTACCCAATCATCTCCAACATATGCAATTTCACTCCATTGAAGATTTTTTTGAGTACGCAGCTTATCAATGTGTGCATGTTTATTATTAATCCCAGGGTGATAGTCAGAAATACCAAGATCCTTTAAGCGACGCTCTACACATGGAACATCCATTCCAGAAACAATAGCAATTGATAATCCTGCCTCTTTGGCTAGTCGAATACCTATCCCATCTAGTACATTGAATCGTTTCATACATAATCCTGTATCCTCATAGTAAAGACTACCATCTGTCATGACACCATCCACATCAAGGATAAGGAGACGTATACTATGTGCACGTTCTTTTAATAGTTGTTCTTGAAAAGATGTATGAGTATACTGATGTTCTAAAGTTTTATTTGCTATTTTATTATTATTATTATTATTATTAAAGCTCATTTTACAACACTCCATATAGCTGATAACTGAGCAAGCAATGTCCCCAGTTGATTTAGTGGCCAACTGTTGGGACCATCACATAAGGCTTTGTCAGGATTTGGATGGCATTCAAGAAAAATTCCATTAACACCTGTTGCTGCAGCAGCATAAGCAAGCGTTGACACGTATTGTCTTTGGCCATCAGAAGATTCACCTTTTCCTCCAGGAAGTTGGACTGAATGTGTTGCGTCGAAGATAACAGGTACTCCAAGTTCCTTCATAATAGGAATAGATCTAAAGTCTACGACAAGATTATTATAACCAAAAGTTGTACCACGTTCAGTAAAGAGTAATTTTTTGTTACCTGTTGCAAAAATTTTATCACGGACAGCTTTCATATCCCATGGAGCAAGAAATTGGCCTTTTTTCACATTAATAATGCAATCAGTATATGCTGCTTCTTTTAATAAGTCTGTCTGTCTACAAAGGAATGCAGGGATTTGTATAATATCAGCAACTTCTGCGACAAGAGCTGCTTGCTCTGGGAGATGTATATCTGTAACAATAGGTAATCCTGTCTCTTTTTTGACGCTATATAACCATTCCATACCCTCTTTAAACGTTGGACCTCTAAAAGATGAGTTAGAAGTTCTATTTGCTTTATCCCAAGAGCTTTTAAAGACAGCAAGGAGTCCTGTATTACAAGCTTGTTCGGCAATAATAGTAGCTGAGTTGCACGCAAGTTCCTTAGATTCTAGTACACATGGTCCAGCAAAAATAAAATGTTTTGAAACCAGGGAGTGATAAAGATCATCTGTAGTCATAAGCAGTGAATATATATATATATTACAGTGTTATTGTTTATTATGGTTGCAAGCAGCATGGATAAAGTCTTTAAATAGTGGATGTGGTTTCATAGGGTATGACTTGAACTCAGGATGAA
Organism: Lawsonia intracellularis PHE/MN1-00; assembly: GCF_000055945.1. NCBI lineage: Bacteria > Pseudomonadati > Thermodesulfobacteriota > Desulfovibrionia > Desulfovibrionales > Desulfovibrionaceae > Lawsonia > Lawsonia intracellularis. The sequence continues at coordinate 548,395 of NC_008011.1, read as the reverse complement.
ATTGACATCCAATAAACCAAGGATGATTGAGAAGTTCAATAATTTCTACAAGTGTATTATCAGGAGAAGTTCCACTAAATATCATTCCTTTTTCAGCAAACTGGTCTCTATATATATTATTAAATTCATATCGATGACGATGACGTTCTTCTATAGAGTCTGTTTGATATGCTTTAAAAGCTTTAGTATTTTTTATAAGAGTACAAGGGTAAGAACCAAGACGCATAGTTCCTCCTTTGTCACATAGTGAGTCACGATATTCTATGGCATTGTTGCGGAAATCGTACCATTCTTTCATAAGATAAATAACTTTATCAGCTGCTACAGGATTAAACTCTTCTGAGTTTGCTTTTTCTATTCCTGCAACATTACGGGCAAACTCAATGACAGCACATTGCATGCCAAGACATATGCCAAAGAAAGGAATATTTTTTTGGCGTGCATAGCGAATAGATTCAATTTTGCCTTCGATACCACGAGAACCAAATCCACCTGGAACAAGAATGCCATCAACACCTTTAAAAATTTCATTAACATTATCTTCTGTGATAATTTCAGAGTTAACATATTGTAAGTCTACTGTAATCTCATTTGCTATTCCTCCATGACAAAGAGCTTCATGCAGGCTTTTATATGCTTCTGTAAGTCCTACATACTTACCTACGATTGTGATTGTTACTTTTCCTTTAGGGTTATTAATTGTGTTAACAAGTTGTTCCCATGGTTTAAGGTTGGCTTGTTTAGTAGGTAAGTTAAGAAAACTTGTAATTTTTTGATCAAGTCCTTCTGTATAAAACTTGAGTGGTAACTCATAAATATTATTTATATCAGCAGCAGAAAAAACAGCATCTTTTTCTACGTCACAAAATAAAGAGATTTTTGCTTTGATATCATCAGGGATAGGCTTTTCACAACGACAAAGAATGATATTTGGCTGAATTCCAATAGAACGAAGCTCTTTCACACTATGTTGTGTTGGTTTTGTTTTATGTTCACCAGCTGTCCCAAGGTAGGGTACTAATGTAAGGTGGATATAAAGACAGTTTTGCCTACCAAGATCAGTTTGTAATTGTCGGATAGCTTCAAGGAATGGAAGTCCTTCAATATCCCCAATAGTGCCTCCAATTTCAATGATAGCAATATCCGGAGTATTATTGTCTATGGAACTTTTTGCAAGGCTTAATATTGTTGACTTAATTTCATCTGTAATATGTGGGATAACCTGTACTGTGGCACCAAGATAGTCACCACGACGTTCTTTACTAATAACTTTGTAATAAATGGCTCCTGAAGTGGAGTTATTCTTTTGTGAAAGCGAGGTACCAAGAAACCGTTCATAATGTCCAAGATCAAGATCTGCTTCAGCACCGTCATCAGTGACATAAACTTCACCATGCTGGTATGGGTTCATTGTACCAGGATCTATGTTGATATAAGGATCTAGTTTTTGAATAGTGACTGTCATACCTCGAGAGGTCAGTAGTGCTCCTATAGAAGCAGCTGAAAGACCTTTACCAAGTGAGGATAGTACTCCTCCTGTAATGAAGATAAATTTTGTCTTCATGTATTTTGTCCTTTTAATAAAACAAGATAATGCATATTATACATTATAAGATCAAGGGAAACAAAAGATAGCTAATTTCTTATAATTCTGTACCCTAATTTTCAAGAGTTTAGCTTACAAACTTTCCTTCGACAGAAATAATACTATGATTGTTTATAAAAAGACAGCCATTGACTGAAATTTTTCATCGACATAAAATTAATTATTATACTAAAATCTACTTACATCTATGGATACTACATGGCACAGGTTAATGCTTTAGTAATTACTGGATATGGAACGAACTCTCATAATGAAACCGCACATGCAATAAGGCTTGCTGGTGCAGATTATGTTGATATTAAACATTTTTCAGAAGTTGTTGCAGCTGAAGTTTTTCTTGATAGTTATCAACTGTTAGTTTTTCCTGGCGGTTTTTTAGATGGTGATGACCTTGGTGCTGCTCAAGCTGCTGCACAACGTTGGCGATATCTATCTGATAAAAATGGTGTTTCATTACTTACAAGCTTAAAAAATTTTATAGCAAAAGGTGGTCTTGTTCTTGGTATATGTAACGGTTTTCAATTATTAGTTAAGTTGGGTATGTTACCATCTCTTGATGGAAAGTTGTTTGATCGCCAAGTATCACTTAGTCATAATGATTCTGCACGTTTTGAAGATCGGTGGGTTTCTTTAAGAGTAAATCAAGATAGTCCATGTGTGTTTACTCGTGGTTTGAGTGAAAAGAATTTGCTTTCTATGCCTGTAAGACATGGTGAGGGTAAATGTATTGTTAGGGAGCCTAGCATTCTACAACAGCTTATTGATGGGCAGCATATTGTTCTTCAGTATGCTGACCCTACTACAGGTGAGGCTACACAAGAGTATCCTTATAATCCAAATGGCTCCCCATTTGCTATTGCAGGGCTTACAGATACTTCAGGAAGAATTTTTGGTCTTATGCCACATCCTGAGGCTTTTCATCATAGAACAAATCATCCAGGCTGGCCACGAGGAGAACAAACTATATTAGGAACAATAATATTTCAAAATGCTGTAGATTTTTGCAGAACTATTGATAAATAATAATATTTTATTTTTTTTTGATAGTTGATTTACATATTGATATTTTTAAAGTAGACCCCTTAGCTTTTTGGTAGTATATATATATATTAGTATTAAGGTAGTTATAAGTGGTGTTATAGTAAATGAACTATAATAATATTATTAATATAATAGAAGAGGTGGCTCCATTATCAGTTGCTGCTACATGGGATAACTCAGGTGTACAAGTTGCTTCAAGTCAAGATGAAATTTTTTGTCTTGCTGTATGCTTAGATCCAACTCCAGAATCGGTTTATAAAGCATCTGAGTTAGGAGCAAACATGATTTTATCACACCATCCATTAGGGTTGAGGCCTCGATTCCCAACTATTATTGATAATTATTATAGTGTGTTAAAGTTATTGTTATCTAAAAATATTTTGCTATATTCAGCACATACATCTCTTGATGCAAATCTTTACGGTCCTGCCTCATGGCTTGCTGAAGTATTAGAGTTACATGAATGTAGTGTGCTTGAATCTATTCATACGACTAATGGGGTGTCGTCTCAATATGGTTTTGGTCGTATTGGTCATTTTTCTTCACCTGTACCTGTTGAAAATTTTTGTCAACGTATATATCCATTGATAGGTGAAGCTGTACCAAGATTGATAGGTGAACTTCCAAGACAAATATATAGAGTAGCTTTTTGTCCTGGAGCTGGAGCAGAGTATGCTGCTGAAGCAGCTAGACAGAAGGCTGATATTTTGATTACTGGAGATGTGAAGTACCATCAAGCGTTAGAGTTTTCTTTACCTGTTTTAGATGTTGGACATTTCTGTCTTGAGGAAGAAATGATGCGTCGTTTTTCTCAATATTTACAGAGTGTTCTTTTAGATGTAACTGTGGTATTTGTACCAACTCAAGATCCATTACGTTCTTTTTGTATAAAAGAAAATTAGAGAGTTAGATTAAGACAGCCGTTAGGAGAAATTTGTGAGTCTGTATATAAACCAAATATGTCAACTTGTATCGCTTCAACATGTAGATGATGCTATTTATATTGTAGAAGAAGAGCTTATACAAGCACCCAAAGAATTAGAAACACTTGCTGCTAAGTTTGAATCAGTAGATAGCCAGCGTACTCTTGTTATAGAAAAACTAGAACATCTTAAAGAAAGGGAAAAGCGTATTCATCATGAAATTGAAGATGATGAGGGACGTATAAAGAGAAGTAAAGGCAAATTAATGCAGGTTTCAAACTCTCGTGAATACCAAGCTATGGCACGAGAAATGGATAATATGGAGCGTCTTAATCGTACTCGTGAAGAAGAACGCAATACATTACTTGAAGAAAAGCAACTTCAAGAAACCACTCTTGCAGAAATAGAGTCTTTATGGACGGCAATAAAAGAAGAACTTGAACTTAAGAAAGCAGGTCTTGATGAATATTTAAAGGATGCAAAGAATCGTTTAGCAGAGCTAGAAAGTTCACGTTCAACGACTACAAGTGATATTCCTCGTCCTATACTTGAGCGCTACGAATTTATTCGACGTCGTTTATCACATCCTGTGATAGTTCCTGTCACAGATGGTGTTTGTGGTGGATGTCATATTGTTGTTCCTCCTCAAACATACATTGAACTACAAGGAGGACACAAGATTATTAATTGTCCTAATTGCCAGCGCCTAATTTATTGGAGTAAGCATTTTAGTGAAGAAGAGATTAAGCAGGAGCCTGTTGAAGAAATAGAGAGTTAATATATATTATTGAGGGCTTATGTATTAGGAGTCAAGTGGACTGTCGCTGCATATCCTTTTATGGATTTATGGAGAGGAAAGTCCGGGCTTCATAGGGTAAAACGCTGGGTAACACCCAGGAAGAGTGATCTTCGGCAAGCGCAACAGAAAGTAAACCGCCATTATTAATAATAGTGGTAAGGGTGAAACGGTGGAGTAAGAGTCTACCAGTCGTTATAGTGATATAGCGAGCTAGGCAAGCCCCGTTTGAAGCAAGACCAAATAGGGGAACAGGCTGACCCGGCCAATGTTCCTGGGTAGGTTGCTTGAGAATATAGGTAACTATATTCCTAGATGAATGACAGTCGCCCATTAGGGTACAGAACCCGGCTTATAGCTTGACTCCTTTATTATAGTTTTCTTCATAATAGTCAGATAGATTATAGACTCATATTTGAGAGTGTAAAATGGAGACTTGGGCTTTAATTTTAGCAGCAGGACAGGGTAGTCGGTTATTAAGTACAATAGGTATAGCAAAACAATTTTTTGTATGGAAAGGCATACCTCTTTACTGGCAATCTGTGCTGCAGTTTATGCATTGTGCAAGAATCCGTGGTGTTGTGTTGGTCTTTCCTTCAGAAGTAAAAGATAATGAAGAAAAAGTTGTTGATAGATTAGCAGCTCAGTATGATTTAAGACTTCCATATATAGTTATTTCTGGCGGGAAATTGCGTCAGGACTCAGTTAAAAATGCATTGAACACTCTCCCAAAAAACTGCTCTCATGTCCTTATTCATGATGCAGCTAGACCTTTTATCTCTCCAAAGTTGATTAATAATGTTATTGAAGTATTAGAAGCTGGAGCAGTTGGAGTAGTTCCAGGTATATCTGTTACAGATACAATTAAACAGGTTATTCAAGGAGAAGTTATAGTTACACGACCTAGGGAACAACTTATTGCTGTACAAACACCACAAGGTTTTCATTTAAAAACAATTGTTGAAGGGCATAATAGGGCTACATTAGAAAAGTGGACTGTCACAGATGATGCATCACTTCTTGAGTTGTGTGGGCATACTGTACAAGTTATTAATGGTGAAATAGAAAATAGGAAAATAAGTTTCCCTCAGGATTTATTATATATGGTCGAACAACCAAAAACTACAGTTCCTATAGTAGGGTATGGCTATGATGTTCATAAATATGTAACTGAAGATCAAATAAATCAGCCAATTCGTTCTATGAGATTGGGGGGAATATCTATTCCCAATGCACCAAACGTTGTTGCACACTCTGATGGAGATGTATTACTACATGCACTTATGGATGCATTGCTTGGCTGTATTGGAGGCGGAGATATTGGCCTTCATTTTCCTGACTCTGATAAGCGTTACGATGGAATAAATTCAGCTATTTTGCTTGATCATGTGCTAACAAAAGTATTGGAATCTTCTATAAAGATTGTCCATATGGATGCAACAATAGTTGCTCAACTTCCTAAGATTAGTCAATATCGTGAAGCTATTAGAAGTAATCTTTCAAGATTATTAGATCTTGATCTAGCAAATGTAAATATAAAGGCCACTACAGAAGAAGGTTTAGGTTTTACAGGAGAATGTAAAGGAATTAAAGCCATTGTTATTGTAACAGCTATTCGAATATCATAATAAGTTACAACTAGATAATAACATTTTAATTCATAGAAATATGAGATTAGTTATTCAACGTGTTCATCACAGTCGATTGTATATTGATAGTAACCTCACTACAGAAATAGGAGTAGGTCTTGTTGTTCTAATTGGTTTTGGTCTTGTTGATGAGTGTTCATTACCTAATAATAATATTTGTTTATTATTTGTAGAAAAGCTTGCAACACTTCGAATATTTCCAAATAAAGAAGGGAAATTTGCTCATTCACTTGAAGATATCAATGGGGAGTTACTATTAGTACCTCAGTTTACTCTATATGGAGATTGCCATAAAGGAAGAAGGCCATCTTTTCATTTAGCTGCATCAGGAAAGGTTGCCAAACAGTTTTTTATAACATTTTATGAACAACTGTGTATACGTTTACCAGGAAAAGTTCAAAAGGGTGTTTTTGGAGCAGACATGGACGTATATTTTGAAAACTGGGGACCTGTAACTATTTTAATAGACTCAGAAGAGTATACATCATAGTTATATGATTTTTATAAGTATATTCTTATTAGTGAGAGTTAGAAGAATACCTTATTAGTAGGTTTGTAGATTTTTTAGAATTTTTATTTTTTATTATGTTAATTATTTTTATTGCAATAGTTAGTTAGACCATGCTCCTATCTTATGATAAATCCCTTCTAGTGTATCACAACGTGTAGTTATTGAATATTGTTGACTTAATAGACGGCTTTGTTTAGACCATTCTTCCCTTTGTGCAGGATTAGAGAGCATATGAGCTAATGCATTGGCCATACTTTTTGCATCGGCTACAGGAACAATAATTCCATTCCCTTTAACTAGTTCAGGAATCCCTCCTGCATTTGTAGCTATTATAGGAAGTCCCATAGACATTGCTTCAATAAGAGTATTAGGTGAAGATTCCATTGCTCGGGATGGAACAATAAAAGCATCACAGAGTTGTAAGTAGTTAGAAATATGTTCTACATGGTCAAGAAAGTGTACTTGTTCTGCAATATGAAATTGTTCGCATAGAGGACGCCAGTATTCTTCTTTTACACCCATGGTTAAGAGGTGTGCATCAGCTATATGTGCTTTTGAAAACGCTTCTAATAATATGTCGAAACCTTTTTGTGGTTTGTTATTTCCAACAAAGCCAAATAAAAATTTAGGAATATAAGAAATTCCAATATGCTTGAGAGCTTCCTCTTGAGATATTGTTGGAGTGAAACGTTCGGCTGGTAACCCGTTAGGTACAATATAGATTTTTTTACGAGGACAATGCCATCGGAGTGCCTTAGCACATGCTTTAGAATTAGGTATAAAAGCTTTTATTGCAGGGGATAGGTATGGCAGAGGGTTTTTAGGTCGATAAATGACACCTCGGTGTGCAACACATGTTACATTTTTATATTTCCATGAAAGTCCCCACCATGCAATACGTTTAATAGCTTTATTATGGAATGCATGAATAACTGTAGGGCTTGTTTCAGATAATAATTTTTCTATAAAAATTTTTTGTTTTGAATGATTTTCAGGTAATGCAATCCAAAGAGGATTTTGTTCTTTTTTTGGTAACTCCCAAAAAGTTGAGTCATGGGGTAAGCAGAGCCTTGCATTATACCCACGCTTTGCAAATTCTTGAGTTTGATATATTGCTTGACGAGTACCACCACTCCTATTGGTAGAAGAAGTTATAGTAAGAATTTGCATAGAGCTAAATAAGTTTTTTAAAGATATCATTATACATAGTTCTAATTGTGAGGGCTAATTTTAGTTTTATTGCGTCATTGTTTACTTTGGAAAGTTGTAACATATTAATAAGGTGAGAGCTAACTTCTGTGAAATCGCTATCACCATGAGTATTAAGAATTTCAATATAAGATTGTAGGACTTTTTGAAAGTATGGATCTAGTATACCTTGTTTATTTATTGGAATATGAGAGTTTTTTTTACAGAGATATGCTCCAAAAATAATTTCATATTCTGAAGGGAAAGAGTTTTGTAATGCAAGACGCCATAAGCTAACAGCAATAGCTTGCATATGTTGGTATGCCTTCTTACGTTTTCTAAAACAAAATTTGTTAATCTTAAGTATATTTAGTTCATTAGAAAAGTTCATATCCTCCATAAGGATACTAAAGTTTGTTAATATTTCAATTATATTATAAGGGCTATTGTTTATCACAATAAAAATCCAAACAATATGGTTTTAGTTAGCTAGTGATTTTCTTATGAAAGAATTAACCTTTACTTTTAGAACAAGGTTGTTGTTTTTTGGATATTATATTTTGTATATATTTTTTATTAACCAAACCATAATCAAATAATATTACTGACTATCATATAGCATTGTATATTTATTTTTTTGTTACCCTTTAAATACACTATTTTAGTAATTTTACTATAGCATTTATAAGAAATATTTTATTATACCCGTGTAAAAAATATATTGTATATTTGTTAGAGATTTATTGTTGTTATTATTATTATTATTATTATTTGTTCTTGTAAATTGGAAATAACTGTTATTTTTTTGTATATAATCTTTTATTATCTTTTTATTACGTATAGTTATATCATATATTATAAGAGCTATCTTTCTTTTTTTAAGATAATTGATTGATGAAAAAAATAGTTGTTGTATTTTTTATAGTCTGTAACTATCTTATAGCTTATTATAAAATAGTGCTATAGTCATATTATTCCAATATAGTAATAGTAAAGTATATATTTTTTACGTATAGTTACATAAATATATGTAATATAAAGTCAGCTATAATAAACTATTGATAACCTCCTATTATTAATTCATATTAAAACAAGAAGTATCAATTAAAAAATAAAAAACAAACGTAATTACATTGTGATATAACAATAGTTATAAATTAAAATTTGATAAAGAAATTCCTGCTGCTTGGAATACTTTTTTTGTTACTGCTGGTTGTGGCGTAATATTCCATTTTAATAGTTGGTTCAATGCAAGTTCAACAGCTTTATCCAATAGATGAAAAACATCTGGAGTTAAAGAGGTTCCATACTCTAAAGATATTGGTTGGACACCTAGTAAAACCATTTCCTTAGGTAATAGTTTTTGTAGGCTGGCTAACCCAATAATCTCAGAAAAGCTTGTTTGGTGTAAGCTCATTTTATGAGCTGTAAGGTAAGAGGGAATTTCATTGTTATCTTTAAAAATAATTTTTCCTGGTGGCATATTAAAATCTACTGCATCAAGGATAAGTAATCTATCTGCTTTTTCAACATATTGTAATAATGCTTGACCTCGCGTGCCTGCATCAATGATTTCTATATTATCAGGGAAATCATAACGAGTATAAAGCTGTTCAGCTACTCGTACACCAAAACCTTCATCTCCATATAGAATGTTACCTAATCCAAGAACAATAATAGATTCCATACTTAATTCTTTTTGGGTTGTTTTATAAGTCGAACTAGTTTAAATCCATTAAACATAGCACTAACTAGTGTTGTATTACCCATTATTTCTTCACGTATTACCATGTACAAGTGGATAATGATAAATGCAATAATAAAGAGCATTCCAAGTCTATGCCAGTTATGGAGATCTATACCATTCCCACCAACCCAGTATGCAACATCAAGAACCCAATGAAATGTATGGACAAGCCATGGATTGTCAGAACTCATTATAAACATTCCCATTCCAGTGAATGTCATGAAGAAAATAAGAAAAATACAGCCAAACATTCCTACTTGAGCTAATGGGTTATGGTCGTAGTGGACATGTGGAGTTTTATCTATAAATAAATACCATCTAAAATCTCCTATGAGGCCATGCCACCATGATTTTTGCCATATAGGAATAACAAAAATTTGTTTTGAATAGTTATTACCAAAGAATGCATAAATAAGACGTAAAAATATACCAATAGCAAGTATAAAGCCTGCGCTAAAATGTACTATTCTCATATATCCCATAAGAAAGAGATAGGTTGGGTGTCCATCTATAGAGTGCCAGGGATATCCAATATAGTATCCTGTAAGAATCAGTGTAGCAATACAGATAACAATACTCCAGTGCCAGATTCTAACAGGTAGTTCAATAATATATTTAGCTTTTTGTGGTGGTGGAGTTTCTTCCATAATACATCCTACCTATGTTAAGCCAAGTTTATATAGTGATTAAACAGGTGGCTTTTTAATATCTTACTACTACCTTTTTTATCTATGATTCAGGATACTACTGTTATTATCAACATCCAGCTGTATTACATTGGACACTTAGTACCTCATTTCCATCTGGTCCAATAATATGTGTTGCACAAGCTAGACAAGGGTCAAAGCTATGGATAGTACGTAATAGCTCAAGAGGTTTTTCTGGTTCAGCAAGATGTGTATCCATTAGTGCTGCTTCATAAGGACCTAATTGTTCACTATCACTTCGAGGTGCAGCATTCCAAGTAGTAGGGACTACACATTGATAGCGATCAATTTTTGTGTCTTTTATAACAACCCAATGCCCTAAAGCTCCACGAGGTGCTTCAGTAAAACCTGCGCCTTTAGCTTCTTTAGGCCATGTACTAGGTTCCCATTTTGTAGTATTGGCTACAGTTAAATCACCAGCCTTTGTATTAGCTATAAGGCGATCAAAAAAGTATTGAAGTTTTTCAGCAGCCCATACTGCTTCATGACTACGAGCAATAATACGTCCAAGTGTTGAACACATATGTGTGACAGGAACATTAAGTTGCCGACATATCTCATCAACAGCTGTGACTGTTTCTTCTCTCTTCATATAATATGCAATAAGCACTCTAGGTAGAGGGCCAACTTCCATCATATGCCCTTTCCAACGAGGTGTTTTTATCCAAGAATAGCGTGCACGTTCATCCAGTTCTTTAATATCAGTTTCTGTTCCTTTTGTATTAGGTCCAACAGAAAATTCTGGAATGGTTTCTCCTTCAAATGGATGTAGTGATGTTATATCATTAGGATAACGATACCATGAATGACTAACTTCTTCTCGAACTTCATCTTCTGCAAAAAGATCTACAGGATGAACTTCATTGAAGTTACCATTGATAATAGCTCCATTAGGAACAAGTAAGCTGTCATTTGAAAAGTCATTGCTAATTGTTGGGAATCCACCATAAGAAAGTATAGATAGATGAGATATACCCTTACCAATAGACAACCATTCAGGATAAAATTTCCCAAGTGCTATAGTATCAGGCATAAGTACTTTTGAAGTAAAGTCTTTACAAATATTGATAATACGCTGGACATACTCCAATCTTTCCATATTTATAACGTCAGCACCACCTTTTGCATCTAAGTTTAGAGCTAAAGGCATACCACCTACAATCCAGTTAGGATGAGGGTTTTTACCACCAAAAATAGTGTGGATTTTTACAACTTCCTTTTGCATGTTGAGTGCTTCGATATAATGTGCCACAAGCATTAAATTTGCTTCTGGTGGAAGTTTGTAAGCAGGGTGACCCCAATACCCATTTTTGAAAATACCTAATTGACCAGAGCCAATAATATCTACAAGACGTTTTTTGATGTCAGCAAAATAACCTGGAGAAGACATTGGCCAAGAAGAGATACTTTGAGCTAGTTCAGAAGCTTTTTTAGGATCACCTTTTGCTGCAGAAACGACATCAATCCAATCAAGTCCTGCAAGTTGATAAAAATGTACAATATGATCATGACACCATAGTGCTAATTGCATCATATTGCGGATAAAGTTTGCATTTGCTGGAACTTCAATTTGTAAAGCATTTTCTACTGCATATATAGAGGTTAGAGCATGAGTTCCTGTGCAAACACCACAAATACGTTCTGCAAAGGCCCAAGCGTCTCTAGGATCACGATTTTTAAGAATAATTTCAAGCCCTCTAAAAAGAGTTCCTGATGAAACAGCATTTGTAATTATTCCTGATGAGTTAATATTAACTTCACAACGTAAGTGTCCTTCAATCCGTGTAATAGGATCAACAACAATACGTTTTCCTGCGTCAGTTACTTCATATCCTTGAGTGCTATATTGATAGCTCATAGTTGAATCCTTTATTAACTATCAGTAGTTTCGTTAGAATTACCTGAGTTCATTACATTTTTACTATGACAGCAGGCTGTAGTATTTTGTGTTTTTTCATCAGCAGAGTTACTACAACAGGTGTGAGCAGTTGTATTATCTGTTGACTGATGAGAGTGACAGCAAGTATGAGGTTGAGCATTTTCTTCTTCAACTTTTGCATTAGCTTTGCGTTTTAAATGTACGGCAGTGCTAATAGCAGCATGTGTTGCTGCAGCTGCACCAACAGCACCAACAGCAGCTAACCCTACTGTATTTGCAGTAGTATTTGTCCCAAATTGTGGAATAGTGGTTATCCTATCATAGAATGAGCCTCTATCCCAAAAGTCATTCTCAGAGCAGCCAATACAGCCATGCCCAGATTCAATAGGATATGACACACCATCATTCCATCGAGTAACAGGACATGCATTATACGTTGTTGGACCTTTACATCCCATTTTATAAAGGCAATAACCAAGAGAAGCTGCAGGATCATCCCATGATTCTACAAATTGACCTGCATCAAAATGAGCTCTTCGAACACATTGATCATGTACGGTTTTACCGTAAAACATGGCTGGTCTTTTTTGAGAGTCAAGTTCAGGAAGTCTCTCATAGGTAAGAATATATGCAACAACATTACTCATTACTTCAGGAATAGGTGGACAACCTGGAATACGGATAATAGGTTTATCATGGATAAGTTTAGGTACAGGTGTTGCACGGGTAGGATTAGGATGAGCAGCTTGTACACATCCCCATGAGGCACAAGTTCCCCAACAAATAACAGCACTTGCTCCTTCTGCACCACGTTTGAGGGTTTCAAGAAAAGGTCTTCCTTCTTGAAAACATGCCATACCCTGGTCAGCTAGAGGAGCATTTCCTTCAACAGCAAGGATATAGCGACCCTTATATTCTGTGATTGTTTCTTCAAAAACTTCTGCGGCTTGATGTCCTGCTGCAGCCATAATTGTATCCTGATAGTCTAATGAAATCATAGATAAGACAATATCAGAAGCAAGAGGGTGCGCTGAGCGTATAAAAGATTCTGTACAACAACTACATGATAACCCGTTTATCCAAACAACAGGAAGACGAGGTTTATTTTCCATTGCATTTGCTATGTCTAGGTGTCCTGTTGGGCCAAGGCCTAAATAAACGGCTGCAAAGGAACAAAATTTTAGAAAGTCACGACGACTAACACCTCGTTTTTCCAATGCTTCATATTGAGTTTCCGGTGGGTAGTTCATGAAGCTATCCTTTGTTTAGTTAATAATTTTACATAATTACAGCATATTATGTTTACTTTATACCATTCCATGTTAGTGTGGGCAATAAGAAAAAGTCAATATTTATCTTGTTCATAATAACACTTCTCTTCTTTATGTCTATAAGAATGTATTTAATATATATTGCAATCTATTCATGTTACTTAGTAACATTATATAATAACAATGATATTTTTTAAGATATTTTAGTTTTAGTTAATAAGAAAATGTTTTTTTTATTTATAGGATAGATTATGCTTTTTATAAATTAAAAAGGAACCTTATTTAACTTATATCTTACTAAATAGACTATAAAATTTTTGTTTTTTGAAAACTATATTGAAGTTAAAAAATAGTAGTTAGCCTTAGACTTACTAAAGGATTTTTATGTATAATAGAGTTAATTTTATTATATGGTTAATAGCAACATTTTTTATAGTATTTTTTTCTATAGCTGAAGAGGTAAAGGCAGAAGAACGACTAATAAAAATGGTTATTCTTTCAAGACATGGATTTCGTCCTCCTGTAGAGACGCATGAATTTTTAGAAGAATGGTCAGAAAAACAATGGCCATATTGGCCTGTAAAAGATGGTTATCTCACTCAGCGTGGAAGTGTTCTTATTAGTATATTATGGGAGGGGTTACATGAAGACCCTTGGATGAAAGAATTGTTTCCACGTAATATATGTCCTGATCCTCAGTCAATTTATGTTAGATCTGATACTATGGAGCGTACTCAAGCTACAGCTATAGCAATTTTAAATGGTTTTGCCTCAGGCTGTGATTTTCAATACAGAGTACTAGATACTACAGAAGGGGATCCTTTGTTCACTCCTTTGGAGACTGGATGTTGTTCTTTGGATTTTACCAAAGTTATTCAAGAATTTAATCAACAATATGGGGGAGTCCAGACATTACGGAAAGATTTGGAAGAGCCTTTGAAGATAGTTGCAGATGTATTAGGATATTGTCCTGAAGCTACGTGTAAAAAGTATGGATTATCTTCTGAGTGTAGTGTTCTTGATATTCCTGATACAATTATTTTGAATAAACACAATGGGGTACATCTAACAGGGGGATTAGGTATTTCTGCTTTATCTGCTGCACTCTTTTTTCTTGAACTAGGAGAATGGCCTAAAGGTAATTTAAGTGGTATTAATGTTTCTCAAGATATAGTTAAGAAAGTTTTTCCTCTTCAAACAAAAATATTTAATGCAATACATCGGATACCAGAAATGGCTACAGTTAAAGCAAGTGGAATACTTAAAACAATAACAGATGCTCTAACTAACTCAGATACTGATTCTGACGTTAATAAAGCAAAGTTAGTCATATTTGTTGGCCATGATACTAATATTGCTAATATTGCTGGTATACTGTCTGTAGATTGGGATATTCCTGGGTATCCTTCTGGCGCAACTCCTCCTGGAGGTATGCTTGTTTTTACTTTATGGGAAACACCTAATGGGAATATAGTGAAAGCACATTATATTTGTCAGTCCTTAGAAACAGTAACAACACCTTCTATATATCCACAAAAAATTTATAAGCAGCAGTTGTACTCTGTTTCTCCAACAACGTCTAAAAAAGTCAATAAAGAACCTTTTGAATACAGTGAAAAACAATTTAAAGAATGGGTTTATCGTTTAGTTAAGAAAGACTGTATAATAAAAGAAACTAGACCATTAATATCAAAACGTACTTTATATTAATGTAATATCTAGAGGTAACTGAAGAAGTATATCTTAGTAGAAATAAATTAGGATATACTTTTTAAGTTTATTATACTCTTAAAGTTATATTTATATCTTGTAATCGCTAAAGGTTTGGTACTCCCTTAGCTAATTTATAATTAGTTAATGAGTGTTATGATAAAAAAATGGTCAATATAATGAAAAATCATATTATCTTTATAAACACAATGAAGTTTAAAATAATATATAGTTATTTTTTGGGGTAATAATGTATAACTTTTCTTTATTTCTCTTACTAGTAGGGTTAATTTTAGGTACGTTTCAGCCAATAGCAG
Organism: Lawsonia intracellularis PHE/MN1-00; assembly: GCF_000055945.1. Taxonomy (NCBI): domain Bacteria; kingdom Pseudomonadati; phylum Thermodesulfobacteriota; class Desulfovibrionia; order Desulfovibrionales; family Desulfovibrionaceae; genus Lawsonia; species Lawsonia intracellularis. The sequence continues at coordinate 533,050 of NC_008011.1, read as the reverse complement.
CAAAAGAGCAAGATCAAGAAAGGTTAATCAAGATGGTTGTCCTATCTCGACATGGACTTCGTTCTCCAATAGTTCCAAATAGTGAGTTAGATGAGTGGACACAAAAAGAGTGGCCATATTGGCCTGTAAATAATGGTTATCTTACTTCTAGAGGAAGTATTCTTATTAGTAATTTATGGGAAGCATTACGCGAAGACCCTTGGTTAAATGAGTTACTTCCTCAAGATATATGTCCTAATCCTGAGCTAATATATGTTCGTGCTAATACTGCTGAGAGAACACAGGCAACAGCTGTTGCTATTTTAAATGGTCTTGCACCAGGATGCGGCCTTAAGTATTTTTTTTTGACTCTAAGAATAAGGATCCTCTTTTTAATTCAACAGAAACAGGAGATTATCCTGTTGATATGTCTAAAGTCTTTCAAGAATTTTATCAACAATATAAGGAAGTTCAAGAGATACAGAAAGAACTTGAAAAACCTTTAGGACTCATTGTAGATATTTTAGGTCCATGTCCTAAAGAAACCTGCAAGAAGTATGGATTACCAGAAGGATGTACTATCTTAGATATTCCTAGTAGTGTTTTTTTTAATAAAAAAAAGAAGAAATTAAAGTTTATTGGAGGATTGCATTTTGCTTCTGTGGCAACAGAATGTTTTTTATTTATGCAAGGAGAATGGCCAAGGGGTAATCAAACTAATTTGAACATATCTTATGAACAACTAGAACAGCTTTACCCTATTTATAATACGTTATCTAATATTGTAAACAGGCTTCCTGAGATGGCTACAAGTAGAGGAAGTTTATTATTGAATGCAATTGCTGATGCATTAACAAGCTCAGATGTAGATTCTAATATTAATAAAGCAAAATTAGTTATATTTTCAGGGCATGAGGGTAATATACAATCTATTGCAGGGCTATTAAACTTACAGTGGAAGATACATGGTTATCCTCCAAATGGGACACCTCCTGGGGGGATGTTGATGTTTACATTATGGGAAACTCCTAATGGTAACATTGTAAAAATTCATTATGTTTGCCAGGAGTTAGAAGCAATTGTAAGTCCAGTAGGGTATCCACAAAAGTTTTTTAAACAACAGTTAAAAGTTATTCCTTATACGTCATCTTCATATACAAATACTGAGCAGCTAGAGTGTAGTGAGAAGCAGTTCAGAGATTGGATAGATAACGTAGTTGATAAAAATTTATTACCAAAACAAAAAGTTCTTCTGAAATCTAAACGTGTTCTATGACAGAGTTAAGATAGTCATTTACTTTTATTGTGTAGGTTGAGTAGTTAACTTTTAAAGTGTATTGAATTTCTACATTGTTTTATATTAAAAGAGCCTTTTGAATACGTTCAATGGCTTTATTGGTATCTTCATATGATCCAAAGCCTGTGAGTCGGAAGTATCCCTCACCATGAGGTCCAAAACCTACTCCTGGCGTTCCTACAACTCCAGCATTCTGTAAAAGAAGATCAAAGAAATCCCATGAGCTTAGGTTGTCAGGTGTTTTTATCCAGACATATGGAGCATTTATACCACCAACAGCAGTAATACCCATTTGTGTAATTGCATTTTGTATAATTAAGGCATTTTTCATATAGTATTGGATAGATTCTTGGATTTGTTTTTGTCCTTCAGGAGTATAGATTGCAGCTGCAGCTTTTTGTACAATATATGAGCATCCATTGTACTTTGTAGTTTGCCGACGATTCCACATCATATTAAGGTATTGTTCATTACCTTCTCTTGTATTTGCTTTAAGCTCTTTAGGTATAACAGTATAAGCACAACGTAATCCAGTAAATCCTGCTGTTTTTGAAAAGCTTCGAAACTCAATAGCAACTTCTTTAGCTCCATCTATTTCATAGATACTATGTGGAATAGTAGGATCTGTAATATACGCCTCGTAAGCAGCATCAAAAAGAATAATAGCTCCTTCTTTTTTTGCATAATTTACCCAAATGGTAAGCTGGTCCTTTGATAATACTGTTCCTGTAGGATTATTAGGATAACAAAGATAGATGATATCTGGATGTTGTGTTGGAAGTTCAGGGATAAAATTATTTTCTATAGTACATGGAAGATAGATGAGTTTTGACCATATACCATTTATAAGCTTTCCAAGTCTTCCAGACATCACATTTGAATCAATATACACAGGGTATACAGGATCAATAATAGCTACTGTATCAGAGGGGTCAAAGAGTTCTTGGATGTTAGCAATATCACATTTAGTACCATCACTTACAAATATTTCATCTGCTTCAATATGAACATTTCTAGACGTATAATCATTAGCTATGATTTCGCCTATAAGGAATTCATATCCATGTTCTGGACCATATCCATGAAAAGAAGAAGGTTGTCCCATTTCATCAGTAGCATCATGAAGTGCTTTAATAACTGCAGGGACAAGAGGACGTGTTACATCACCAATACTCAAACGAATAATTGATTTTTCTGGGTGTGTTTTTTTATATGTGTTAACTCGTTGGTTGATCTCTGTAAAAAAATAAGAGCCAGGTAAATCAAGATAATGTTTATTTGTATGAGCCATAACTGCCCCTTATATTTATTCATATTTTTTAGATAATAAAAAATATGTATATTTTCAATTGTAATCTATTTTATAACTAGCTGTTTTTATAGTTTTTTCTTATCATTTAAGGTAATATTATCTAGATTGATGAAGCATTATTATAATGCTATATTTTTACATTATGGCTATAACAACTCCAAAATCACTATTTTATTCAACGCCAGAATGTTTAAGAACAATACAAGTTATTAATGTTCGATGGTTCAATGCAACAGCCTGGTATGCTCTTGAGTTATCACGTCTTCTTATAAAAGCTGGACATAAAACACTTGTTTTGACTCTTAATAATACTGAAACACACTATAAAGCTGTTGAAATGGGCCTTTCTCCTATTCCACTTCCATTAAATACAAAATGTCCTTTTATTTTTTTTAAACTTATTCAAAGTATATATCAACAAATTAAGGTGTTCAAGCCAAATATCGTAAACTGTCATAGAGGGGAGGCTGTTTTTTTATGGGGGATATTAAGAAAGAAAGGTAACTATGCACTAGTAAGAACTCGTGGTGATCAACGTTTACCAAAGAGAAATATTTTTAATAAACTTCTTTATAGAAGTATGACCGATGCCATAATTACTACAAATACAAAAATGAGTTCTCATATTACGTCATTACTTAATGTAAAAGAATCATTAATAGATACTATTATTGGTGGTGTTGATAACCAACGTTTTTATTTTTCTGAATTAGGAAGAAGAATAGTACGTTCTAAATATGGATTTACAGCAAATCATTTTGTCATTGGTTTATTAGGGCGCTTTGATAGGGTAAAAGGCCAAAAAGAGCTTATTAATGCTATCGCATTATTGATTCAAGAAGGGTATACATCTATTCGCTTATTACTTATTGGGTTTCCTACAACTATAAGTAAAGAAGAGGTTGAAGTTTGGATAAAAGAAGCTAAGATTGAACCATATGTAATAATTACAGGTTATGTACAAAGTATTACTGATTATTTATCGGCAATGGATCTTGGAGTAATAGCTTCACTAAGTTCAGAAACTATAGCAAGAGCTGCACTAGAAATTATAGCTTGTAAACGGCCTCTTATATCTACAAATGTAGGTGTAATGCCAGACTTGCTTCCTTTGGAGGCACTGGTAGAACCAGGAAACATACTAGCATTAAAGAAAGTAATACAAAAAGCTATTGTTAATAGTTCATGGCGTAAATGGTTAGTAGATATTTCTTCAAATAGAATGAAGTCACAGACAAGTGAACTTTTTTTATCAGAAACTTTAGAAAGTTATAGTAAAGCGTTATCTAATAGATTTCATGCAGTTTATGGATAGTTATTGATTTACATCAGGCAACCATTTATAATTATATTTATATATAATGGTTAGGGCGTAGAAGTTAAAATTAGTGTACTATTTCTTTTATACATAATTAAATATATTAATGAGTATCTCAGAATTGTATAAAAAATGGTGGGCCATCGGTGACTTGAACACCGAACCAACTGATTAAGAGTCAGCTGCTCTACCAATTGAGCTAATGGCCCATATTTCAGGTAAGTATGAAGAGCTGTTTATCGATAGTAAAAAGTTAAGTCAAGTTTTTTATATTATATAGTAAGGAATACTGGTTGTATGCGACAGTATCGTATTATTTATCTACTATTATTTTACTTTATTTTTTGTTTGTCGATAAGCCATCCAGTAGCAGCAGACATAACATATTCACCATTAGATGTAAAATTTGCATATGCTCTTGATACAGGAACTTCTCCTGAAACTGTTATTATTAAAATGGTATTAACAGTAGATGATAACTATTATACATACACTCATAATGAAAAAGAAGGACTTCCAACAAAAGTTGTCCTTCAAAATTCATCAGGAACTATCCTTCAGAGTAGAATTTTTTATCCTGAAGGAGAAATCCATGAAGATGTTTCTTCTGGTATAAGCATAAAGAAAGTTTATAGTGGCGAATTCCCTATTTTTTTGCAGGTGCAGAGAGATGCATTAACGCCTGAGTCAGAAGTACAGTTATCTTTATTATTATGTTCTTCTAAACATTGTATGCCTGTTAATCGTACTATTCCAATTACACTTCCTAACCCTTTACCTAGTATTGATGAAGTTCCATGGGAGGATACATATCTATTATATACAAATCCTGTTGTTCATACAGCAGAATCAGAACACTTGATAGACTCTACAGAACAAACAACAGATATTGCAGAAAGTCTTTTCCCATGGGATTTGCATCCTCGTTATTTTCAGTCTGGGCTTGAACCTACACGTATTGAGCTTGCACTACTTTTTGGATTCCTTGCAGGACTTATTTTAAATATTATGCCATGTGTGCTTCCTGTTTTAACACTAAAGTTTTCTTTTATTCTTTCTCATCTTGGGTATAAAGGAGAGCATTGTTTCCGTTATGTTAGGGAGCAAAATTTATTATTTGCAGCTGGAATTCTCAGTTGGTTTGTTATGTTAGCATTAGGTGTGGAAGTTCTTGAATTAGCATGGGGTGGCTTTTTTCAAAGTGTACCAGTTGTTTATGGTTTAATGCTTATTGTTTTTATTTTAGCATTGTCTCTCTTTGGTTTTTTTACACTTCCTATTATTGATTTCAAAATAGAAACAACAAGTTTTCCACGTATTCAGGCCTATTTTACAGGTGTTATGACAACCTTGCTTGCAACTCCTTGTAGTGGTCCTTTGTTAGGGGGTGTTCTAGGTTGGGCTGTGTTACAGCCATTTTATATAATATTTATTGTATTTTTAGCTACAGGGCTAGGTATGTCTCTTCCATACATTATTTTTGCCTTTAAGCCTCAAGCCATTCGATTTTTACCTAGACCTGGTGCATGGTGTGGAACTCTTGAACAACTTGTAGGCTTTTTCCTTTTAGGTACCACTATTTATTTACTTTCTATTTTACCAGAAACAATGTTAATTCAAGCAATAGTAACTCTTCTAATAGCAGCTTTTGCTGTATGGTGTTGGGGAGTTTTGGGTGGACTTTCTGTATCTAGTACTCAAAGAGTGGTTGTAGGGGTAGTAGTTAGTTGTATGATTGCAATGTCTGTGTGGTGGAGTTTTCATCCTGCTGAAAAAGCACATTGGCTGTCATATTCTGATACAAAGTTTAGGAAAGAACTTGGTTTAACTCCAATGCTTGTAGAGTTTACAGCAGATTGGTGTCCAACATGTAAACTACTTGAAAAAACAGTATTAACAACATCTTTTCTTGAACAGTTGGTTAATGAGTATGGTATAAAGCTTATAAAAGTCGATTTAACAAATAAGCATAGTGAAGCTGAAGCATTATTAAGAGCTTTAGGTAGTGTAAGTATTCCTGTGACAGCCATATTCCCATCTGGTGAAAAAGCAAATCAGCCTTTAGTCCTTCGTGATGTATACACATCAGAACAGCTTGAAAAAGCTCTTCAGTTAGCTATTAAAAGTTCTGAATAGAGTTTTAGTACTGTATCTAAATAATGACTAGTAGATTTTGACATGGATAAATTATTATTTTGTTATAGGGTTAGTTAAAGAATCAATAAGATATATTAATAATCTATATTTCTATTAAGTTTTTTAAAAGTCATAATAAGCTATTTTCTAATAATAATTAAACAATAATTTTATAATATAGTATTATCTTATCAGTACTACTCAAATAGTGGTTACATGTTGTACTTTGTTAAGTAAAAATATTAGATAGATAAAGGAATAGTTTTTTGCCAATCAGTTCTTTAGTTCCATTAACAGAAATAAGACAGTATTGTTTACAGTTAGGTTTTTCCCTTTCAGATCAAGAGATTGAATCATTAAGAGGTTATCTTTGTTTATTGACGAAATGGAATAAGGTTATGAACCTTGTAGGATTTACAACTTGGAAAACAATATGTTCAAATCTTATTATAGATAGTTTTCATCTGGCAATATTTATTCGTTCCCTAAGTCTACCTACAGATCCTCTTTGTTGGGATTTTGGTTCTGGTGCTGGTCTACCTGGTATCCCTCTTAGAATTATATGGAAAGAAGGTTCTTACTGGCTTGTGGAGTCTCGAGAAAAACGTGCAATTTTTCTTAAAACACTATTAGCACAATATCCTCTTACACAAACATATGTTTATTGTGGTCGTGTAGAGGAATTTATGTTAGCAAACTGTTTGTCTGATGTTGCATTAATTGTAAGCCGTGCCTTTATGCCATGGCAGGCTCTTCTTAAGTTAATAGAAAAAAAGATATCTTTTAAAGGAGTTATTGTTCTACTTTTAAATGATATTCCTAAGAATATAGATAGTTGTTGGTATATCCAAACAACATACCCATATTCTATAGGAGGTGAAAAACGATTTTTTGTAGCATTAAAAAAAGCTAGTTAATAAAAATTATGAAATATCAAACCCTCCTTTTTAGCTTGGAAAGCTACAAACTTACATAGTTATTTTATAGTTTATTAATTAAATCTAGTTATTTTTGAATTATAATGTATTTATTATACTTCTTCTATTCTTACAAATAGAATGCTACAGTTTATTAAGTTCTGTACGAAATTTTTTTGACAATCGAAAAACAATGACTTTCCTAGATGGTAGAGTAATAGCTTCATCTGTTTGTGGATTTCTACCTTTACGGGTATGTTTACTATAAGCTTCAAATTTCCCAAAACCACTAATAAGTAATGTATTATCTGTTTTAATGGCTTGTTTCATGATAGATAACAGAGTTTCTACAATATTTTTAATATCAGCTTTGTTGTTATTTATTTTTTCATAAATAGCATCAATGATATCTACTTTAGTTAGTACATTGTTCATATCTTCTCCAGAAAGAGTAGGCTAGAAGTTGAATTGATAGAAGAATGATTGTATGACAATAAATAGGATATTGCTTATGAATAATCATTATAAATTATGGAATTAATATTTGTAGCAATATCTATCATTTCTTGATGATTTTTATATTTTCCTTTTTCCCAGCGTATACGTGAATCTCCTATAAAGCGTGGTATAATATGCCAGTGAAGATGAGGAACTTCTTGACCAGCAGCCACATAGTTATTTTGTATTACATTGACTCCCTCAGCATTTGTCGCTTTCATAATGGCAGGGCCAATATGTTGCATAATACTAAGCAAATCTGTCCCTAGTGATGGGTCTATATCAAACATTGTTTCTACATGTTGTGTTGGAACAATAAGTGTATGTCCTTTATTCACAGGATTTATATCTAACAATGCAATAAAGTTATCAGAGTTATAAATGGAAACACAGGGTATTTTTTTTTGTATGATATTACAAAAAATGCAATCTGTTTGATTTGACATACTCATAAATGTTCTCTTTATACCTAGTTATAATTAGGATATACTATTAATATATGCTTGGAGCTATATTTGTATGTATACTAATATAAAAACATATTCCTTCCAACTTGGAGTATTAGGGGAAAAAAAGTATAATCGTATTATACCTATTTTTTTACCATTTGAAGGATGTCCACATCGATGTATATTCTGTGCTCAAGATAAACAAACAGGCTTAGGATATGGAGGAAGCAAGATATCTCTTTCTGATAACCTTGCCAACCTTTTTACTCGCTTGAAAAAAGAAAAAAATACATTTTCTAGTGAAAAATTACTTCCTGAGATTGCTTTTTATGGTGGAACATTCACATTACTACCTACAGCTAGCATGCAACTATGTTTAAATATGGTAAAGCAGTGTCTTGCAGAAGGGCTTATATCTGGTGCAAGATGTTCTACTAGACCAGATGCAGTAAGCCCAGCAATACTTACTAAACTTAAAGCTGCAGGTATCAATCTTATTGAACTTGGAGTACAAAGTTTTTCAAATATAGCATTAAGTCTTGTACGGCGTGGTTATACACAACATATTATTAAAGAAGGATGTTATAACATATTATCTGCTGGTCTTAGGTTAGGAATCCAATTACTTCCTGGAATGCCTGGAAGTACAGCAGAAGTTTTTCTTAATGACGTTGAACAATCTTTGGAACAAAATCCTGCATGCTTAAGGTTTTATCCATGTTTAGTTGTTGATGGTACACAACTTGCTGATATATGGAGAAAGGGCTTATATCAGCCATGGGATATTAATACAACAGTAAAAATATTGGGCAAGGGATTAGTAAGGGCGTGGTCTAAAAAGATCCCTGTTATTCGGTTAAGTTTAGCCCCTGAAGATACATTGGAAGCTTCCATTTTAGCAGGGCCAAGACATCCTGCATTAGGAAGTATGATTCAGGGGGAAGCATTATTTCATCTTATTTATGAGAAAGTAAAACAAATTGGTCAATCTCCATCTTCTGTTTGTTTACCATCTTTTTGTAAAGGTTTTTTTTATGGGCATGCAGGTATGCTTAAAAAGCATTGGGCTTCTATTGGTATTAATTCTGTAAATATTCAGTGGAGTAATACCATTAACTATGGAAAGCTGATTTTTTTATAGTTTACTTAATAAGTAAGTTAAAATAGCAAAACCAAGTAAAAATATTCTTTTTAAGCTATAAGAATATTTTTACTTGGTTATTTCTGTACATTTAATTAAATATATATGCAAATAAATTGAACCCATGTAGCATAATTATAAGAATAATAACAGGAGTAACATATCTACATTGAAACAAAAGAAGTTTGATAAGACCTTGATTATGTAAAGTCCCTCCATTTGAAATAGCATGCATTACCATTTGTTTGTTCCAAACATATCCTACAAAGATACAGAGGAAAAAGCCTCCTAATGGCATAAGGATATTGGAGGAAAGAAAATCATAAAGCTGAAAGAAATTCATCCCAAAGATTGTTATGTGTTTTAATATGTTTTCAGAAAGTGCAACAGGTGCTCCAAAGGCTATAAAGAATAACATAATAATAATTGTAGTATTTTTTCTGGAAAGATTAAAAGTGTCGATTGCCCAAGCTACAGGTGTTTCAAAAAGTGAGAGCATAGCTCCTGTAGATGCAACTGCTGCAAGGATAAAAAAGGCTCCTGTAAAAATCTGTCCAGCAGGCATTGAATCAAATACTGCAGGGATAGTTATAAAAAGTAATCCTGGTCCAGAGCTTGGTTCAAAGCCAAAAGAAAATACTACTGGGAAGATAGCTATCCCTGAGAGAAGTGATACAACTAGATCTAATAGCATAACTTTTGTAGCCATATAAGGAATATTAACATCATCTTTGAAGTAGCTACCATAGGTTAGCATCACACCCATTCCAATTGAGAGTTTAAAAAATGCAAGGCCCATTGCAAGTAAAATAACTCTACCATCTATTTTTGAGAAGTCAGGCATAAAAAGGAAACGTAGTCCTTCTATTGCGTTGGGTAGTGTTATACTACGGATACATATAATGATAAGTAGGATAAAGAGAATCGGCATCAGGATAGTTGCAGCTTTTTCAATACCTTTTGATGCACCTCGTAAAACTATCGTAGCAACAAGAATAATTACAAGCCATTGCCATAATAGTGTTTGCCATGGGTTACTAAGAAGTTCTTGAAAAATGTATCCTGCAACAACAGGTTGTGTTGTATTTATAGAGCCATTTGCAGCTTTAAAAATATAAGCATATATCCAGCCTGCTACTTCTGTATAAAAACCAAGGACAAAGACAGTAGAGAGTGTACCTGCAAATCCAACTAACCACCAATAACCTGAAGAAAGTTTTTTGAATCCTTCTACAGCATTTGCTCGAGTAGAGCGGCCAATAGCAATTTCAGCAATCATAATTGGAAGACCTGCAACAATAGTTGCAATAATATAGATAAGAAGAAATGATGCTCCTCCATTTTGTCCTATTACAGTTGGAAATTTCCATATATTTCCTAATCCGACTGCAGATCCAAGCGTTGCTGCCAGTATACCGATTTTAGATGTAAAACTATCTCGTTTTTGTTTCTCTACCATGTCATTTACCTATTCATTTTTCTCTTATATATTTATTCATTATTCTTAATTTGGACATAGAAGATCTAGAGTTTTTAAGCAAGCATTTTTTGTTAATAGCTATTACTTTATATCTGATCTCATTTATAATATTCACACAATAATCTTGACATTGAACTTGGATAGACATATGTTTCAGCTGGCTATGAATATATCTACGCTAGTATCATAAGGTAACATAGGAATAGAGACGTTATCTCTATTTGTTATTTTAAGTTGGCTTATTATGTGTAGTAAACAATAACATTTTTGCCCTACTTGCTTTTTATAAAATACTATGGCGGCATAGCCAAGCGGTAAGGCAGAGGTCTGCAAAACCTTTATTCTCCGGTTCAAATCCGGATGCCGCCTCCATCTGCGGGAGTAACTCAGTGGTAGAGTGCAACCTTGCCAAGGTTGAAGTCGCGGGTTCAAATCCCGTCTCCCGCTCCATTACTATTCTCAACTTTTTGTACCTTTTTATATTTATTTTACCTTATTAATTAAATAACTAAAACGTATCTTCACTAAAGATATTTAGTATATAGTTAGGTATACTATAACTCTCTATAAGGACTAATAATATAGTTAAGAGATAATTTATAGTAAAAAAGTATAGTATTTTTATTTTCTATTCTGATTATGTTTTTCTACTGTTGTAGAACAATATATTGAAATATTTTATAATAATGATTCTTGTTTTTCATCGTTATATGGTAAAAAGTATATACGTAGTCTTTGTAAGAATAGTACTTCAAGTAAAAAAAATAGAAGAAGATGAATATACTCCTTTAGGAACATTTCCATTACATAAATTTTTTAGATAAAATAAAGTCTATCCTATATTAAAGACAGTTTTACATACACGTAAATTACAGTTTTATAATGTTTGATGTGAAGCTTCTTAAGCTAAATATTATAATAAATATATAGAACTAAGATATATATGCTAATAAACTTTATACATAGACATGATGATTTTTTAATTTGCTTATTGTAGTTGGTTATAAGATAGTCCAACTGTCCTAGGGAAAGGAAGTGCAGTTTTTATTCGTTTAGCTAACCAGCATTATTTGCTTACAGAATGTAAGGTTTCTAAATAAGATCTCCTTGAGCTTACTTAGTAAACTCACTGAAAAGAGTATAGTTGTCATTAATAAGTAGTTGGAGTTGGGTATTAGAATATATGAAGTACTACGTAATGTTTTAGTTACATAATGTAGTATTAATACTATATAATTTTTTACTTATTATATAGAGTTATAATATAACTATAGAATACTCCATAATTGACCTATCGAATATAATATTATTATTTTAATTTACTAAAGATTATAAATAGCTAATAATAAAATTTTATACTATACTTAGTAAGTTATAGATAGACAATATATCTATTCTAAAAAAAAAATTAATGTTTTCTATATTTATATTTTTTTATTAATATTATTTATATTGATTTATTAATATATAATTATAATAAAGATCTTAATTATGCTAAAGTTATTTCATACTCTATTAATATTGTTTATTTTAATAGTTCATGCAAATGCTCATGATTTATATATAGTTTATAAAGATAATATTTGCCAAGCAACATTAGATGAAAAAACATATAAGTGTAGTATAGGTAAAAATGGTACTTCAAACTGTAAGGTAGAAGGAGATAAATCTACTCCTTTAGGAAAGTTTCCATTGCGTAAAGTATTTTTTAGAGAGGATAAAATAGGAAATAACATAAAAACAGGATTACCTAGTAGAAAAATAAAAAAGAATGATGGGTGGTGTGATGATCCAACATCTATTCAGTATAATAAATTTGTTGATTTAACATGTTTTAACAATTCAATAAGTCATGAAAAATTATATAGAGATGACGATGTTTATGATCTTATTATAGTTGTAGGTTATAATGATAGTCCACCTATTCCTAGTAAAGGTAGTGCTATTTTTATTCATGTGGCAAGGGAAGGATTTTTAGGAACAGATGGTTGTATTGCCTTTGCACAAGATGATTTAGTTGAAATTTTAAGTAAGCTAGATAAGACAAGTAAAGTTATTATACAGTAAGGAATATAATAGTGATAGAATAAGAGAAATCAGACAAAAATTGTAATTTTAGTTCTTACCTGACTTTCCTTATAAAATTTTACATATTTTGTTATAAGCATCCATTAATTCCTTATAATTTGTTGAATATGGTGGAATTATATAAATAACATTATGAAGTGGTCTTAATAGTAATCCATTAGCTAAAAAAGAGGATTCTATCTGTTTAATATGAGTAGTATCATGAAGTTCAAAGGCGCTAATAGTACCTAATACACGTGTTTTGGTTACATTTGAACAGGATTTTTGTAAAAATGAGATGCCATCTATGTGTGCCTGGTGGATGGACTGCATAGCTAATGTCGTTTTTTCATGTAATAATAGTTTTAATGAAGCAAGTGCTGCTGCACAACCTAAAGGATTTGCAGTGAAAGAATGTCCATGAGCAAGAGCATATTTCCATTCTTCATGTAAAAATGCATTGTAAATTTCGTCAGTTGTGATAGTAAGTGCAAGAGGTAAAAATCCACCTGTGAGTCCTTTTGAAAGACATAAAAAGTCAGGAATTACATCTAGCTTTTCAAAAGCAAAGTAGGTTCCTGTTCTTCCAAACCCTGTCATAACTTCATCAAAAATAACTAATATTCCTGCATTACGAACTTTTTTAATAATGGAGTTTAAAAATGCAGGTCTGCATATTCTCATACCTCTTGCAGCTTGGATAAGTGGTTCAATAACAATAGCTGCAATTGTGTTTTTATATTCCAATAAGTATTTATCTAAGACATGGAGTGCATGTGCTTCTTTTTTTTCTATTTCATTATCTCCATCCCAGGTATCTGGGTATGGAATACGTAATACATTGAAAAAAAATGATGAAAAAATGTTATGAAAGCCTGAGCTTCCTATAGACATTGTACCAAATGTATCTCCATGATAAGCACCTTCAAAACTTAAAAAGAGTGTTTTTTCAGGATGTTTTTTGTTATACCAATATTGGTATGCCATTTTTAATGCAATTTCTACTGAAGTTGAACCATTATCTGAAAAGAAGCATTTTGTTAATGTTAGTGGAAGAATGGATGTAAGTTGTTCACACAATTCTACTGCAGGGGAATGAGTAAATTTTGCAAAAATAATATGTTCAAGTTTTAGTGCTTGTTCATAGATAGCTTGTGCAATATCTGGATGTGAATGGCCATGAAGATTAACCCACCAACTAGAAATACAATCAAGATAAGCTGTTCCGTTTTCATCAAAAACATATGAACCCTTAGCATGACTAATACTTATAACTGGATCTGCAGTTTTTTCTTGTGTAAACGGATGCCATATAATTTTTTTATCACGTTCTGTAAGGGAAAGCATATGTTATACTATAAAGAGTTGTTTTAGTTCTTGTGTTAATGGAATGTTTCTTAAAGTTGTTTTTGTTATTGTAGATAAGAAGGGAAATTGAGCAAGTATTGTTGTTTTGCCATACCAAGTTATTGCATCACAGTTATCTTGGTTAGGCTTACCATTTACAATTACTCCTACTACCTCTATCCCTTTTGATTTGAGTGCTTGTAATGTAAGGAGTGTATGGTTAATTGTACCTAGCCGTGAATGTGTGACTAGTATAACAGGTAACATAAGGTAACTAATGATATCAAGAAGCAAATATTGCTGATTAATAGGAACAAGTAGTCCTCCTGCACCTTCAATAACTAGATTAGAAGCATTTGGTAGTATAATATTATTAATGTTGATTTCGTCTTGTTCAAGCTTTGCAGCTAAGTGTGGAGATAGTGGTTCTTTATAACAGTAAGCTTCTTTATGTATTTTACTGTATGTCAATTTTTTTAATATATCACTGTCGGTACCATTAATTGATCCTGTTTGTATCATTTTAAAGTAGTCATATGCTGTATGCAGGCATAACCAACTTGACACTATTGTTTTTCCGACATTTGTATCAGTTCCTATAATAAAAAATTGCACTATTTTCTCTCCATGATTCCAAAAAAAACATTGTATGTTACATGAAATGATTCATTATAGTTTGTAATAAGATTTTTTACTTTTTGGGTGGGAAGAGGTTTATTACTTACAGCTGCACCAAGGTGCTTTAAATAGTTTACAAAAGAACGTGCACCAGTAAATGGTAGCTGAAAACATTTTGTTTCAAGGTAATGAGTGGTACTACCAAGTGCTGATATACATTTATACAATACTGGTTGTTGTGGATATTGTTTTAAGGGTGATGGGATATTATAAGATTGTAAGATTTGTTTCCATTCTTTAAATGTACCATCAAGTAAACAAGAAAATGCTAATACTTTTGAATTATTATATAACTTTTTTAGCATAGTTTCTAATTTTTCGATCCATTGAAATGCAAAGTTACTGATAATAAGATCATATGGTTTAATTTGTATAGATTCCATATCTCCTATGTAAAAGGAAATATTGCTAGTTTTATTAAATTTTTGTTGAACCTTATTAATCATTTTTGGAGCAATATCATTAAGCATAAAAGAAGCATAAGGATAATATGATAATAATATCTCGGGGATATAACCTGTACCAGTTCCTAAGTCTAAAATTGTTTTAGGATAGAATGTAGATATTGTATTATGTAGATTTTTTACTAAAATATATGCACTTTCTTTTTGGATATGGGCTACTGTGTCATAAGTATCACTAGCAACGTCGAAGCTGGATTGTATTTTTTGTTTTATCATTACCTAATTAATTTTTATTCTACATTAAAACGTCTTTAATATATTGATATATCCTTTGAGGATATAGAAATCCTAGTCCATGTCCACCACTAGGTATTATTTTTATAGTCATATTAGGATATATTTTAAAATTATCATAGATGAGCTGCGGAGGAACAATAGGATCATTTTGAGAGCCTATAATAAGTCCTTTTTGATTATATGGGATTGTTGATAAAGATGAAAGGAGTGTAAGATCTTCATATAATGTATAAAAATTAAAGGTAGTTAATATATTTTTTTTAATAGGTACACCACATCGTTTGTGAAAGTTATATAGAGTTTTTAGGGGAGAGACGAGAAAATGTTTGGTCAACCTTTGGAGTTCAGTTTTTCTTGTTAGAGCTAGTTGAGTATCATTACCAAGAAAGTTTATAAAGCTGTTTAATCCAATAAGATACTCAAAGTTTATACTTAATTGTAAAAGTTTTAATAAACCTAATGAATGTCCAATACCTATGAGTTTTTTATTTCTAATATCACTTGTTAATAAAGAATGATTTCCATAATAGCCTAGATCTAATACTAAACATTTTTCATTAGTAAAAAAGGGTAAAAGCGGCTTCCAAAAGTTTTTATTATAACCAAAGCCGTGACAAAATATAAAATATTTTTTCATAAGGTCGAAAGTAGTTGTAGTAGACGCTCTATATCTGCTTTATTATGACCAACATTAAGAGCAATACGAATACGAGACGTCTTTGGAGGAACAGTTGGAGGTCTGATATAAGAGGTAAGGATATGGTGTTCTAAAAGTTTCTTATGAACATGAGATGCATCTTCTTCTGAGCCTAAAATAAGAGGAATAATATGTGAAGAACTAGTTCCTATATTAAATCCTAGTTGGTTACACCCATCTCGTAATTCTTTACTTAAAGAGTTGAGGTGTGCACGTTGGTTATCTAGTGTTCTTATAAGATTCCATGCTTCTTGTGCTGCTCCTAAAACCATAGGAGAGCCTGCTGTGGAATAAATAAAGCCAGTAGCTTTATTTATTAGGTAATCCTTAATAAGTTGCTTACAAGCTATGTATCCGCCACTACATCCAAGTGCTTTACTAAAAGTACCCATAACTATATGTGGTATATGACTGAGATTTACTGTTGTTGATAGGCCATATCCATGAATACCTGTAAGACCTGTAGCATGAGCTTCGTCTAAGTACAAAAATGTTTGATATTGCGATGAAAGTGAAACAATATCTGTAAGGGGTGCTATGTCTCCATCCATGCCAAAGAGTGTTTCTGTAACAATAAATTTAGGTCTATTATCATCTTTATATTTTTTTAAAAGGGATGATAGGTGTTCCATATTATTGTGATAATAACGAAGAAGTTCAGCTTTACTTAAAAAAACAGCTTGATAGAGGCTTGCATGGTTTAACTTATCAAAAAATACAAGAGGTTGCATTTTTAATACATGGTGATCTAATAATGCTGATAATACACTTACATTTGTTTGAAAACCAGATATAAACAGCATAGCTGTTTCAGTATGTTTATCTTGTGCAATAGTAGTTTCTAGACGTTCAAATAGTTCATTATTTCCTGAAAGAAGTCTAGAGCCTGTGGATCCTACTCCATAGGTACTACCTGTCATAATTGCAGCATTAATAAGGTTAGGGTGATAAGCTAATTGTAGATAGTCATTTGTAGAAAAATCAAGGATATCTTTTTTGTAATTTTTATGAATGACTGGTAAGCTACGATATTTTTTTGTATCATGAAGATGAGATATATATTGTTTATATCTGTAATACATTTTTGTTTTTTTAATAATGGGGTTATTTTTTATTATGCGTAATGATTGGACATTTAAAGAAGCAAAGCAAATTTTTAATCTTCCTTTGCTTGAACTTTTATATAAAGCTCAAACAATACATAGAAAATATTTTGATCCTAATAAGATTCAGATTAGTATGCTTTTGAACATAAAAACAGGCAACTGTCCAGAAAATTGTGGTTATTGTTCTCAATCTTCTCACTATAAAACTGATCTTCAAAAAGAACCTTTAGTGGATATTGATACTTTAATTTCAGAAGCAAAAAAAGCAAAAGAACTTGGTAGTACTCGGTTTTGTATGGGAGCTGCTTGGCGTAGTCCTTTAGATAAGGATTTGAAAATTGTCTGTCAGATGATTGAAGAAGTAAAAAAATTAGGTTTAGAGACATGCGTAACCTTAGGTTTTTTAAAAGAACATCAAATTGCTATGCTAAAAAAGGCAGGGCTTGATTTTTATAACCATAATATGAATACATCACCTGAGTTTTATGAGCACATTGCTACAACACATACCTTTGATGATCGTCTTGCTACATTAAAGGCTGTAAGAAAATTTGGTATTAAACTTTGTTCTGGTGGTATAATAGGGTTAGGTGAAACTATTGATGATCGTATCTCCATGTTGCTATTACTTGCAACATTAGAAGAACAGCCTGAATCTGTCCCTATTAATAGGTTTGTCAAAGTTGCAGGTACACCTCTTAACCCTCAAAGTGATATTGATCCATTTGATTTTGTAAGAATAATAGCTCTTACAAGAATTTTGATGCCAAAATCTTATATTCGACTTGCAGCAGGACGTGAACAAATGTCTGATGAATTACAAACGCTATGCTTTATGGGAGGGGCAAACTCTATATTTTATGGAGGAAGACTTCTTACAACTGATGGACCACAACCAGAACAAGATGATCTTTTATTCCAGAAGATTGGATTAGAAAAAGTTCAGACCATATGTCATTAATACTAATATATTAAAGGCGAAAAGAGTAACGTACTGTATTATTGATTTAATAAGAAGTAGCTTCTCCACCATCAAGGGTAATATTTGCTCCATTCAAGTGTTTAGATTTATTGGAAAGTAAAAATGATACTAGTTGAGCAACATCTTCAGTTGTTCCATATGTTTTTAGAGGAATAGAAGAGACCTCTCTGGTAAGTTGTTCTTTAAAAGATATGTTATGTGTTATTGCTTTTTGTTGGATAACTTTTTTATGATGTTCTGTTAAGATAATTCCAGGAGAGACAAGATTTACACGGATATGTCGTTTTGCAAAAAAGTATATAAGATTTTTTACTTCAGCAACCCAAGCAACACGTATAACATTTGTATTAGGAAATTGTGGGAAATAGTTTTTAGAAGTATTACCTGAAATAATAACTATGCTACTTTTATCTGCTATTTTTGGGTTAAAATGTCGAAGTACTTCAAGTGGATTAATAAAAGTTTCATTAAATGCTTTATTCCATTCTTCTTTACTAGGGATATCTTCTTTCTTTAAAGATGGTCTTGGACCAATGAGAACAATACCATGAAGCTGTTGAACTTGGTTTACAGCAGTTTCTATAGATTCAATATTTGAAAAATCAATAATAACTGTTTGAACAGAAATATCTTTATGCTTTGTTTGTAATTTTTTTTGAAGGGTTATAAGTTTATTGCTATTTCTACCAGCAATAACTAAGTTATATCCTTCTGAAGCTAGTAGAGTAGATATAGCTTCTCCAATAGCACCAGTGGATGCTGTAATAAGTATAGTCCTATTTGCCTGGTGAGCATATAGATGGGTATGTAATGTAGTTACTAAAAAAATAATAAGTATTAAGCAGTGTTTTATCATATTCATAATAATAACTATAGGTAAGATTAATACTATGATACTATATTTAGTAAAGTAGTTAAAATATTTATTATAGAAATAGTTAGCACAATGTCTAATGTTATCTTATTATATTTTTTGTGCTTAGTCGAGATGATTGTAAGTAAGAAAATGAACACTGATATAAATTGGTATGATATAATAAAGTCAGATTGGGGTAGATCAGTTTACCACAATAATTTATCGGTATAATAAATAATAAAAGGTAGAGATATATTAAGCTTACATCATATCAAACTAAGAACTAGAATCTATCGAAATTGCCTGTGTGGTTATGAAAAAACTGCATCAAGCAAACATTCCTGTGGCCTATAACTCCCCTCATATCAAAGATTGACTTGCGACTTTGTAAGGATTTATTCCTGAGTAATTAGAAAGTAGAGAACCAAATTTGCTGTTTTCAAGCATCAAGCTCCGATATCGTATTTGTTGTTATATATCTGCATCAATCATGATCTAGCCGGAGTTGTGAAAATCTTTCAAATGTCATTATCTTATTAACAAAGAAGTCGTTGTTAGGTTTGTGATGTGTCCATGACACTAACCTACACCAAAAAGAAGGATAAACTTTATTGTTATTATACCTTCATCAACCATTTTACATGGCAAAAGCTGTATTTCTCATCATAAAACCATGTACGGCAGCTTATTGAATGCCCTGAAGTTACTGCTATAAAGTCTCTGAAGGGATAAACTCCATAGATGAAGCCTTTGTAATGTTGCAGTAGGTTGACGTGATTTAGGATTTGCTCTTTCTCATTAAGCAATATTGCACCATTTGTTTGCTGCTCAAAACAGTTTTTATGTGATAGGATGGCATTGGTGTACACATCTATACAGATAGGCTACAGAGTTTATTACTGCATGAAGGAATAGAGGTATATCTATGGTAAAATGAATTATCAGTATTCATGCCCATTCATCTTAAAAGTAAGGTAGTAGAAAGTGGTACTGGTGCCTAAAGGCTAAACTCAATTAACGACTCAGAATCCGGCTATTATATCATAATAGTCAAATCTATGTTCAACTATGGCAGCGTCAGCTTAAATTGGGTAAATATCAAATCATGTAGATTTATGTGATGCAAATAAAGTCACAGCTAAATATATACAGCTGATTTTCAGGTTTAATTTCCTTGTACTAAAACTTAAAAAAGCTATTCCTTTAGGGCATCAACCCTGCCATATGAAACCTTCCGATCTCATGTAAAACATTCCAAATCTTTGGCATGAACAAAGCAAATTATTTAGTTGTAAGTTAATTTAAACAGAGTGGCTATCATTACACACTAAAAAAATATTATGTGCTTGACAGTTCGTTCATTTTAGTTTAATTATAATTTTTATTATAAATTTATTTTATAATGGAACAAAAACAATGTTGTTAAACTTAGTAATAAAAAATTTGATAGTTGGGCGATGGCGTTGGCGCTAAGTTGTTTGTGGGCGTTACGTTGTCAATTTTTTATTCTATGGTTTATAACATGTTATCCCTCATTTTAGAATATCTATCTCAATCATCCTCTATTTTCTCTATGTCATGGCCGTTCGGCCAATATATTTAATAGTTACTTTCTTATATGTAATTGAGCTGCATTAGAATTAATCTAATGCACCTTCATCTATAAAACTCAAATATTGACATGGAGTACACATGAAGAAAAATTTCTTCTATTTTATTGCTGTAGTTATAACTTTAGTAATAGCATTTATTACTTATAATAATAAGGTAAACAATAAGCTGCCTGTTGTAGCAATAGCTAATTATGGGCCACATACATCGCTTGATGCTGTTATAGCTGGTTTCAAAGAGCAGATGCAAGTAGAAGGCTTTACCGAGAACCAAACTATCCGCTATGAAATTGCAGATGTCGGCTTTGATCACGCTCTCATACCACAAACAATAGCAAGCCTAAGAGCTCATCACCCAAAAGCTATGGTAGTGATATCTACCCCCATTGCCCAATTTGCTAAAGGTAAAATCAAAAACCTTCCTTTAATTTATAGCTCAGTCACAGATCCTGTAGGTGTTGGTTTACTCCAAGAGTACAATAAATCAGATGATAATATGACGGGTAGTTCTGATATGCAAGACCTTAACAGCCTACTTCAGTTTGCAAAATTTTTATTACCTAACGCTAAAAGCATAGGTTTATTATATGCAACTTCTGATAGCAATGACACCTCATTGGTGAAGATGATGCAATCAGCAGCTTCAGAGTACGACATGTCTGTTGTTGCCATACCAGTTGAACAAGCAAGAGAGGTGCCTATTAGGATGCAAGGATTTAAAGGTAAAGTAGATCTAATATATGTAGGCGTAAGCGGGCCAATACAGCCAACACTACCAGCAATTGCAGTAGAAGCACACAAAATGCGTATACCAGTGTTCAATGCTGATATTCAAGCTGTGCGAGATGGATTGGTAATAGCTGGTCTTGGGGTAGATTACTATGCGGTTGGTAGAAATACAGGAAAATTAGTAAGTGCGATATTACATGGGGAAAAAATTAGCGAATTAGTACCAATTTACCCAAGTGCTCAGGATCACCATGGCGTGATCAATAAAAAACTTGCAATAGAATTAGGTATTGCCATTCCTTCTAATATAGAAATTGTGGAGTGACTTATGATTAATATTATAAAAGTTACAAAGTCATTCCCAGGACTTTTTAGGCCTGTAATAAATGATATAAGTCTATATTTAGAACGTGGAGATTTTTGTGTTTTTATTGGGGCTAACGGATGCGGTAAATCTACTTTACTTAAGTTGATAAGCTCAGAATATCAGGCTGATTCTGGTGCAATAAAGCTAAGTGGTGACGTGGCACAAGTTGTACAAGATGTAAATTTAGGCACTGTGCCTGAAATGACACTGCTTGAGAATATTGCTTTAAGTGAAATAATAAAACCAAAATTGTTGTTTTATAAAAGATATAAAGATCAAATCCTTCAAAAACTAAAAGAGTTAGATGGTGGTTTGGAGGATTATATCAATCAACCTCTAAAAATGTTATCTGGTGGACAAAGGCAGATGATTGCAACCCTAATGGCAATCATTTCTGGTCGACAAATTTTGCTGTTAGATGAGCATACATCAGCGCTTGATCCTAAAATGCAAACTTTGCTTATGGAATATACTCATCAACAAGCTATAAATCATGGACTCACTACTATAATGATCACGCATAAAATGGATGATGCTATAAAATATGGTAATCGCCTTATTATGCTCCACCAAGGCAAAATAGTGTTAGACATTCATGGGGCTCAAAAGAAGGCCATGACTGTGCAGGGGTTGCTTACGATGTTCCATCAATATGAAGATCAGCTTCTAGTATCTGGAGGTGGAAATGTCAATTGAGCTTCTCTACACCGGAGTATTACAAGGGTTAATATTAGCAATTATTGCCTTTGGTATTATGATTCCATTTCGTTTCCTCAATTTTCCAGATTTAACAGCAGAAGGAGCTTACCCACTTGGAGGGGCGGTATGTGCAAGCTTAATGGTTGCAAATATGCCGCAAATATTAGCTATGATGGCTGGTATTATGGCTGGAGGATTACTGGCAGTGGGCACATCGCAAGTTGCTTTAAGACTGAAGGTTAATAGTTTACTTGCTGGAATTATACTCAGTACCATGGCTTATAGCATTAATCTTAGGATTATGGGCAAGCCAAATATAGCATTGTTTGATATGGATGGCATACATTTTGATTTTATATCGCTGATTATTGTTGGTATGTTTTGTATTGTACCTTTTGCCTTATTTTTACACACTGATTTTGGCCTACGTTTTCGAACAGTAGGTAGCAATCCTAAATTCGCTATAAACCATAAGATTAGTATAAATAAGTATACAAGCCTAGGTTTATTCATTGCTGGGTCTATGTTTGGTCTTGCAGGCAGCTTAATGGTGCAGATGCAGCAATTCATGGATATAGGTATGGGAGTTGGTATAGTGATCCATGGCTTGGCCAGCCTGATGATTGGAGAATCAATAGTGGGTAATAGCACGATACCAAAGCAGTTAGCAGCTCCTATCATTGGATCACTTATTTATCAACAAATTCAGGGAGTAGCTCTATCTTTGGGCCTTGCTCCATCAGACTTAAAATTCTTTACAGGAAGTATAGTGTTGATTGTGCTTGCTATACAAAAAGGGAAGTAAAGATGTTAGTAGATAAGTTTATTTTACCTGAATGCAAAGTTTATATGTGTGGACATTCTTTAGGGCCCAGCCTTAAAACAACTTCAGATGCAGTTTGTAGCACGCTACAAGATTTTGCTTCATATGGGGTTAGTAGTTGGAATAAAAGTGGTTGGATTGATTTATCATATGCGTTAGGAGCCAAAATAGCTGCACTTGTAGGTGCAAAATTTGATGAGGTTATTGTATGTGATTCTACAGTGCTAAATCTTTTTAAGGCATTAAAAGTAGCTATGAGTCTACAAAATGGACGTAACATTATTCTCACTACTGATGATAATTTCCCAGCTGATTTATATATTGCACAAGGGATATCTGAGGTAAAGTATATAAAATCTAATGAAATATACAAAAATATAGATGAGACAGTGGCAGTACTTATGTTAACTCATGTTAATTACAGAGACTCTTCTGTGTTAGACATGAAAACAATTAATGAATATGCACACAAATATGGTGTTCTAACCGTATGGGACTTGTCTCACAGCATAGGGATAGTTCCAGTGGATTTAGAAGAAAGTAGCACTGATTTTGCCGTAGGTTGTACATATAAATATCTAAGCGGAGGCCCTGGAAGCCCAGCATTTATATATGCAAATAGAATGTATCATGAACACATGCAAAGCCCGATTCAAGGGTGGATAGGACATAATCAGCCATTTTCTTTTGAAAAAGAATACACCTCTTTTGGTGTACGAAAGTTTATGAGCGGAACTCCTGCTATATTAAGTATGAAAGCCTTAGAAGCTGCCTTGGAAATATTTGATAAGGAGGTAATAGTTAAATCTTATTCTATAGCCAAGGAATATAGTAATATCCTTATAAAATCATTAAAGAGTCATGGTATAGAAGTCTATGCTCCACAAAATAGAGGTGGGCATGTTGCTTTCATGCATAAGCATGGATATGCATTCTCGCGTGCACTTATAGATGCAGGGTTTATCTGTGATTACCGCGCGCCAGATTTAATACGCCTATGTGTGAATCCGTTGTATATTTCACTCCGCAATATTGAGTCTTGTATTGAGCAAATTCAATTCATTATGGAAAGGTCTTTGTATTTAAAGCCAGAATATAACCAAATGCAGAAGGTAACATGATGAAAAAATTATTACACTTAAAAAATTTAACTCAGGAAGAAGCTTATGAGTTATTTACTGAATTTGCTGAATATGAACCAGAAAAACAGTCTGCTGTTTTAACATTGCTCCAAGCTAAAAAAGAAACAGCTGAAGAAACACTTGGTGCATTGCAATATTTTAGCAAGCATTCAGCCAAGATAACACATGACCTTGAAGTTGTAGATATTGTTGGCACTGGAGGCGATAGTAAGGGCACATTTAATATCTCTACAGCTGCAAGCTTTGTAATTGCAAGCTGCGGCATTATGGTTGCAAAACATGGTGGCAGGAGTGCTACAAGCAAAGTTGGAAGCCAGGATGTTATACAAGCTCTAGGTATCCGAATAGCTCAGACTGTGGAAGAAAGTTTAAAAAGTTTGCAACAGATAAACTACACATATTTATGGGCTCCTTTATTTAATAAGGAACTTAAAAAATATGGAGCATTGCGTCAAAAACTTGGATTCCCAACCATTTTTAATATACTAGGCCCTTTGCTTAATCCTATGCGACCAAAAAGATGTGTCATAGGTGTATATCGAAGGGATTTAGTACAAAAAGTAGCAGAAGTACTAGCAACTCAAGGGGTTAATCATGCGCTAGTTGTACATTCAGATGATGGCTTAGATGAGTTCAGTATAAGCAGTAACACTCATATAATTGAGCTTAATGGTACAGATATAAAAGAATATAGCCTCAATCCTGAGGATTTTGGTTTTTCTAAAGCACAACTTTCTGATGTAAGAGGAGGGGATGCTGCCAAAAATGCAACCCTTATTTGTGACATATTATCTGGTACAATTAATGGTCCTAAGTTAGATATTGTACTTCTCAATGCTGCAGCTGGATTATATGTTGCTGGAAAATCTTCTAGTATTGCAGAAGGTATATTGCTTACTAAAGACGCAATAGAACAGGGGAAAGTTACTACCTTATTAAATAAAATGAGAGGTTCAATTTGAGCGTAAATTTTTTAGAAAAAATTAGGTCACATGTTACAAGAAGAGTTGAATTAATGCCTGATAGCCTCGTAGAAATGCCAAATACACTAGATTTCTGCAAGATATTCACCACCTCTTCAAAACCTATCATTATTAGTGAGGTAAAATTTTCAAGTCCTTCTTGTGGGCAGATATATCAAGGTAAACTAAACCATGTCGATATTGCCGGAGATTATCTTAATTCAGGTGCTGCTGCTCTTTCAGTATTAGCTGAACCTGACTATTTCCAAGGCAGCATATCTTTCATTAAAGATATCAGAGGTGCTCATCTTAATTCTTATATATTACTCAAAGACTTTGTTTTAAGCAAAAAACAGATTGCACAAGGGCTTTTATATGGTGCTAATGCCGTATTGCTTATTGTGGCCTTCTTGAATAAAGATTTATTAAAAGAGCTTTATGATTATTCTTTAGATTTAGGCCTTACACCGATTATAGAAGTGCATGATGGTTTTGAGTTAGAACAAGCTTTGCAGCTTTCTCCTCAAATTATTGGGATTAATAATCGGAATTTACAAACATTAGAAATCAGTTTGGATACCGCTTGGAACTTGATAAAGTATATACCAAATGATTGTTATGCTATATGTGAAAGTGGGATAGATAATGCCACTCAAATTCGAGAGATGATGGATATTGGATTTGATGGATTTCTAATTGGTTCGTCCTTGATGAAATATGAGAATCCTGGAGTCGAACTACAAAAATTGATATCTGAGGTGTGTAATAAAAGCTAAAATTTGTGGAATCACTAATCTAGAAGATGCATTGTTTGCAGCAAACAATGGCGCATGGGCGATTGGATTTAATTTTTATAAAAATTCCCCACGTTATGTTTCATTGGAAAAAGCAAGAGAAATTACTTCGCAATTACCAATACATGTTATAAAAGTAGGAATTTTGATCGATTATTCTCAAGATGAGATGTTAGATGCTTTAGAGTTTCTTGATCTGATCCAAATATATCAACTACATTTCAAATTACCTTTGGATAAAAAGCGAATCATACTAGCCTTGCAAGCATCATCTAAAGATGAGTTACCTGAATCTTCAATATTACAAGAGTATGGGTTTATATTACTTGATGCCCCAAAACGACAAGATGGTTTACTTGGTGGTACTGGTAGGCTTGCTAATTGGGACTTGGCCAGAGAACTTACCGACTACAAGCTTATTTTAGCCGGTGGATTAAATAATTTGAATGTTGATGCAGCAATAAAACATGTGCAACCATTTGCGGTTGATGTAGCAAGTGGGGTTGAAGAACGGCCTGGAATCAAAAATCCGCTAGCTATAAAAGAATTTTTAATGAGGTGTAAAAATGTCAAATAAAAAAGGATACTTCGGTGAATATGGTGGTGCTTATGCTCCTGAGACATTAATAGCGCCACTTGCAGAATTGGAAGCTGCGTATCTAAAGCTTCAACACGAAGTAGCTTTTAAGCAAGAACTACAAGATTTGCTCACTCACTTTGTAGGAAGGCCAACGCCACTATACTTTGCAAAACGTCTAACACAGCACCTTGGTGGTGCAACAATATATCTAAAGAGAGAGGATTTGACTCACACAGGTGCGCATAAAATCAATAATACGGTTGGCCAAGGGTTACTTGCAAAACACATGGGAAAGCGTAGGTTGATAGCAGAAACTGGCGCAGGGCAACATGGCGTTGCAACTGCAACCATAGCAAGTCTACTTGGTATGGAATGTGTTGTTTATATGGGAGCTATTGATATGGAGCGGCAGCACCTTAATGTAGTACGGATGCAAATATTGGGGGCGGAAGTGCAGGCAGTGCATAATGGTTCTCAAACTCTTAAGGATGCAACATCTGAAGCAATGCGCGATTGGGTTAGCAATATTAAAGATAGCTACTATGTTCTAGGGTCAGCACTAGGTCCACATCCTTATCCTACAATAGTGCGAGATTTTCAAAGAATCATCGGAATTGAAGCAAGGAAGCAACTATTGGAAATGATTGATGAGTTACCAGATGAATTAGTTGCATGTGTTGGTGGAGGTAGTAATTCTATAGGTCTATTTCATCCATTTTTACAAGATTTGCAAGTAAAAATGACTGGAGTTGAAGCTGGTGGTATTAGTCTGTGTCTTGGAGAGCATGCGGCCAGATTTAATGGTGGCAAACCAGGTGTGTTACAAGGGACTAAGAGCTATCTTTTGCAAGACGACCATGGGAATGTTAGTAATACGCATAGCATTTCGGCAGGACTTGATTACCCAAGTGTAGGGCCGGAACATGCTTATTTGCATGATATAGAACGTGTTCAATATACTTATGCAACAGACCAAGAAGCCTTGAATGCGGCTTTTACACTTGCAAAGCTAGAGGGAATTATTCCAGCATTAGAAAGTGCGCATGCTATAGCTTATGCTATTAAAGTAGCTCCATTTTTACCGCAAAGTTACATAATGCTCATAGTCCTTTCTGGTAGAGGGGATAAGGATGTAGAAACCTTAGCAACCTATTAGGAGGATAAAAATGATAAAAGCAGCATTTGACAACTACAAGTCTATATTTATCCCATTTATTATGGGTGGACACCCTAATTTAGAAGTGTCAACAAAAGCTATTATGGCCCTTGCACGAGCTGGTGCTGACATAATAGAGCTTGGGGTGCCATTTTCTGATCCTATTGCTGATGGCCCTGTAAATCAAAGAGCCGCTGAGGTAGCTATGGGAAATGGTATGAACTTTGGTGAAGTATTAAAACAAGTACAAGTAATAAGGGGGATGGGTTGCAAAACGCCAATCATACTTTTTACTTACCTTAATCCTATCTTGGCTTTCGGCTACGATAAATTTCTTCACCAAGCTAAAGCAGCTGGGGTAAATGGAGTGCTAATTATAGACCTTCCTCCAGAAGAAGGAGAGGATTTTTATGCTATGCTTCAAGAGGTTGGGTTAGAAATTGTGTTGCTTGTATCGCCCACAACAGATCTAGCAAGGCTACCGATTTATATAACGCTCCAGCCAAGTTTTATTTATTATATCTCAAGACTTTCTGTAACAGGTATCCAACAAGATTTATCGAATACTTTAGAAGAGGAGTTGTATAGTTTATGTAAGGCCTTACCTAATACAAAAATAGCAGTAGGATTTGGCATATCATCCATAGACCAGGCCAGATACGTGAGTCAAATTGCTGATGGTGTGATTATAGGGAGTAAACTGGTTTCAATACTTGAAACCTCCGGGGTAGGTGTATTCGAAGATAAAGCAAGAGAATTTGCGGATATTATACATGGAGGTAAGTTATGATAATCCTAGGCGAAGCAGCCATTCAATCCTTTTTAAGTAGGTAACAGGTAAACTTGGATGCGACTATTATTGTCAACACTAAGAAGCTTGTTGATCAAGAGTTGAAAGTTTAAGTAAACAAGGATCAATATGGCAGAGATGTAATTATACAATAATCTCAACTAGATCTGCTCAACTAGACCTGTAAATGATCATCTGATGGAGCTGTTATTACTGCAGATACGGCAAAAAGAGACGGTTTTAATAGTAGTTATTAGAATTCCATATTTCGGCTAGGTAAGCAAATAGGCCATCATAAGAATATGGCCTGATATCAGCAAGTTTAGTTGTGAGGCTTATTGAAACTAGCAGCATCGACAAAGTGGCTACGTAGATATGTACTCAAAACAATCCAAAGGTTTTTTAAAATTGGGGTTAAGAATTTTGATCCAACAGATCTTTTTGATAATGAATTTCAGGTAAGTAATAATTGTATTGTTGCATCCCCTGATGTTGGTGGCTTGCTAAGAGCCATGATGTTGGCCTTGAAGTCTGGGACTGGTCTTTCAATGATTAACAAGGCATGTAACTCTGATGGGAAGTGTATTATGTCAAATATGATAGGCGATATCACTGAGAAAGATTGCATTATTGTAGATGAGATTAGTAGATAGTGTTGGCTATACTCTATGTAACACATTGAAGATATTAATATAAAGTGGTGAAAACTAAGTAGGCGCTTGTATTACCTATGCTATATTTTCTGAAGACTGCATAGATAGAATAAGCCAAGCAGGATTTGCTGAATTGTTTGTAACAGATACCATAAATCATCAAAATTTACCTTCCGTTATTAATGTAATTCAAATAAGTTAGCTTATAGTTAAGGCTTTGTTGAGATGCAATAAATGATTGTTTTGTATCTTGCTTGTTACTCTGTTTTCTGCTCTCTAAACTGAAGGTTTAAGAAACAGTACTCCTCTTAAAATTAGGCAAAACAAAGCATTGAGAATAGGTATACTTTCGACAGGAGTGTTTGCATGTATCGGAGATGGAGAGGATAAAAGGGATATTTTTTTTGGTAAAATGGCAAATGGAGAAAGTGAGCACAAGTCTAATGCTGGAAAAACCTTAGAAAGCCCACAATTGCTGGGGTGTTAAACCTACTTGTACTAGGAAATAAGATGTAAAAAAAGTTCTATTTTAAAGAAGATGGCGGAGAGGGGGAGATTCGAACTCCCGGTGCGGGATTAGCGCACACACGATTTCCAATCGTGCTCCTTAGGCCATCTCGGACACCTCTCCAATAGATGAAGGTGTTTATCTTAAATATTCAGTGCTGGCAAGGAATAATTTTTTATGAGATATCTATTAAATATATTCTAGATATTTTATCTAATAAAATAATTGTTTTTATAAGAGAGATATAAAGATGATACATAGGAAACTTCCTACTTCTCTTCAGGATCTCCCTTCAGAACATGCTCGTCTTTGTTTATCCATTAAAAGATTTTTGGAAGAAAATCTTTCTCAGAATATACAGGGTACTGTTATTGTTGGTTGTTCTGGTGGAGTAGACTCCATGGCTCTTGCATTAATATTACATTGTTTAGGTATAGATGTCGTCTTTGCACATATGGATCACCAGTTACGAGCAGAGAGCAAAGATGATGCTAATCATGTTAAGTCTTTTGCTGCTGCATTAGATCGCCGTTGTATTATTTCTAGAGTTGATATTTCTGGGTTAGCAATAAAATATAAAAAAGGTATTGAGGAAACGGCAAGACAAGAACGGTATTGTTTTTTAGAACAAGTAAGGAAAGAATATGGTGCACAGTGGATAGCTACAGGTCATCATTTAAATGACTTGTCAGAAGATATATTACTCCGATTATTGCGTGGGACTGGTTGGCCAGGTCTTGCAGGAATGAAAGCAGTGGATAAAAAGCGTTATTTACTACGGCCATTACTTACTACTCGGCGAACATTGTTAGTATCTTTTCTTTCCTCACAAAATATTAGTTGGGTAGAGGACAATTCCAATAAGGATATAACGTTTAAAAGAAATAGAATTCGGCATACTATTTTACCATTATTTGAAGAGGAAAATCCAAAATTTTCCAATGTTGCTCATATGCTATGGTCATTAGCTAAGGAGGATGAAGAGTTTTGGGATAAAATGATTACAGATGTTTTTTCCAAGATAGAAGGTTCACCAGAATATTTTTGGATACCAAGATCAGAATTAATAACTTTACCAAAATCTTTAAGACTTCGTGTGTATATTGAAGCTATCCGTAGACTTAATATTGGTCAAGGTCGAGCAAGCACCTTATTTTTATTAGATAATACATTAATGAAAGGTGAAAGAAAAAAATTTTTTCAATTTCCTGGAAATGTTTTAGTAAAATTAGAACAAGATAAAGTTATTTTTACAGCAACTATAAAGAATACATAGTAACTTGAATTTATTACTATTGTTATTCTGGTTGTAACATTTGTAAAAGCATTTTTTTGATTCCATCAACGGTTAGCAATAAACATTGTTTGAGCTCTTTTTGAGAACCATGATCAATAAAGTAATTAGGTATACCTATTCGTTGTATACGTTGACCATGGAGACATTGGTTGTCTGCAAAAAGTTCTACAACAGCAGAAGAAAATCCTCCAGCAAGAGCATTTTCTTCTATTAAAAGAATATTGTTAAATGTATTAGCTAATTCAATAAGTTGGTGTTGAGGCAATGGAGAAATCCATCGACTGTCAAAAACAGCAATAGAAAGATTTTTCTCTTCTTGAAGTTGTTGTGCTGCACTATACGCAGGCATAACCATACTTCCTATAGCTATGATAATAGCATCATGCCCTTCTTTTAATAATTCTCCTTCAAAAGGAAGAGGAGTTGACTCATTAGGTAAAGTTACTCCTACACCATTACCTTTAGGATAACGTATAGCCAATGGACTATTAAAAGAGAGTGCTGTGTAAATAGCAGATTGGAGTTCTGCTTCATCTCGAGGAGCTAAAATTGAAATATTTGGTATACATCTTAGAAAGGATATATCAAAAGCTCCATGATGAGTAGCTCCATCTTCACCAACAATCCCTGCACGATCAAGGCAGAAAGTGACTGGTAGCTTTTGGATACAGACATCATGTATAATTTGATCATAAGCACGCTGAGCAAAAGTAGAATAAATAGCAACAAATGGTTTATATCCTTGAGATGCTAATCCAGCAGCAAAGGTTACAGCATGCTGTTCACATATACCTACGTCAGTAAAGTGAGTGGGAAATTTTGCTTTAAATAGTGATGTCCCAGTACCACTGGCCATGGCTGCAGTAATAGTAACAATACGTTTATCTTTTTCTGCAAGTTCACAAAGTGTTTTCCCAAAAACTTCAGTATACGTAGGTGGTGAATTTTGAGAATTTGATTTAGGAATTCCAGTTTGGATATCAAAGGCTCCTAATCCATGATAACTAGCAGGATTTTTTTCTGCTGGTTCATAACCTTTTCCTTTTTTGGTAAGAACATGGAGGAGGACAGGCTGATCGTCGATAGAAGCTGCCATAGCTAAATGTTTTTCAATTGATTCTATATCATGTCCATTCACTGGACCAATATAGTTGAAACGAAATGCTTCAAAAAGAATACCTGGTGTAAAAACTGTTTTAAGACTCCTGTGAGTACGACTAGCATATTCTGCTACTTCGTCACCAATACTAGGAATTGATTTAAGCCAATCTTTAATTTCATGGCGAACTCTTCTTACCCAACCTCGCTCCATATTTCTACTGAGAAAAAGTGAAAGAGCACCAACATTCTTGGAGATAGACATTTCATTATCATTCAGAACTACAATGAGTCTTCTTCCCATAGCACCAGCTTGGTTGAGGCCTTCAAAAGCCATACCAGCTGTTAAGGATCCATCTCCAATAATAGCAATAACATGATGTTTAAGGCCTTGTAGGTCTCTAGCCATAGCCATACCAAGAGCTGCAGAAATAGATGTTGCTGCATGCCCTGCACCAAAGTGATCATATTGGCTTTCTGTTATCTTAGGAAATCCACTGAGACCATTTAATTT
Source organism: Lawsonia intracellularis PHE/MN1-00 (assembly GCF_000055945.1). Taxonomy (NCBI): domain Bacteria; kingdom Pseudomonadati; phylum Thermodesulfobacteriota; class Desulfovibrionia; order Desulfovibrionales; family Desulfovibrionaceae; genus Lawsonia; species Lawsonia intracellularis. Next base: position 500,367 of record NC_008011.1, on the reverse strand, counting down.
ACGTAACGTAGAAAAGTTATGTGCACGGCCTGTAAGCAGTTTCCAAGCATATGTTTGATGGCCAACATCCCATAGCAGTTTATCTTCTGCAGGATTAAATGTAGCTAACAGAGCTAGGGTTAATTCAATTACTCCAAGAGAGGGAGCGAGATGGCCCCCATTATTAGAGACAGTTTTTATAATAATACTACGGAGTTCTTCTGCTAGAGTGAGTTTATCTTGAAGGGATAGTTTTTGTATATCACAAGGGTTTGATATATGAGAAAGGATAGATTTTACTATAGTGTCAGGAGGGTGTGTCATATAAAACCTTTAAGATTTTCTTCTAGTCTATTGATTATTTTTTATATAGTGATGTTTTAATAAAAAACAAAAATTAGTGAGTTCTTGTTAAAAGACTATTTGCAACCTCTTTAAGAAATAAAACTTCATCGCCAGTAAAAGTATCTAGACTAGATATTGCAAGATGTATTTTTTCTTCAGCTAATTTTTTACTTTTTTCAAGTCCTAGTAGGGAAGGATATGTTATTTTCCCTTTTTCCTGATCACTTCTAGTTGGTTTTCCAAGGGTTATACTATCTGCAGTAACATTTAGGATATCATCAGTTATTTGGAAAGCTGCACCTAGTGCTTCCCCATAACATTTTAAAGCATAAATTGCAGATTCATTTGCTCCAGCTAACATAGCGCCTGTAGTACATGATGCACGAAATAGGGCTCCAGTTTTATATTCATGTATTATGCATAGTGTATTAAAAGACACATCGGATACACCAGTATGCTCTATATCCATCGACTGTCCTTTTACCATTCCATTACTTCCAGCTGCTTGAGCTATTTCATGAATGGCAACTAATATATTGTTAGATGGTACTATAGAGTTTAATGTACTCATGAAGGTAAAAGCATCTGTTAATAGTGCGTCCCCTGCAAGAATAGCTAAAGCTTCATTAAAGGCTTTATGACAAGAAGGCTTACCTCTACGAAAATCATCATCATCCATTGCAGGCAAATCGTCATGAATTAGTGAGTAAGTATGTATCATTTCAATGCCAGCAGCAAAAGGTAAAATAGAGGTAGGGCTAAGATCAAAAAGTGCTGCTGAAGAAATACATAATACAGCTCTTAGTCTTTTTCCTCCTGCAAGTAAACTATAGTTCATAGCGTGTTGAAGGGTAGAAGAGATATTATTTTCTTGAATACATGTTTTAAGAAAATCTTCAATAAGTGTAACACGTTGTTTTAATATACTTTGATAGTTGTGATGGAGAAAGTTCATTCAATATCTCCAACAAAGTTTAGATTAGGCAGTTCAAAAGGTTCAAATGTCCCATCATCAGTGAGAATTTTTACTTCATGCTGTGCTTTTTCTAACTGTGTTTTACATAGACGAGATAGTGTAATACCTTCTTTATAAAGCTGAATGCTTATTTCAAGTGGAAGAGTTGCATCTTCAAGTTTATTAACAATTTCCTGTAATCGCTGAAGAGCTTCTTCAAAACTACACTCATTTTTTTTATTTGATGGATGCTTTTTTACTGTCATAACTATACCATATCATTATTCAGGAAAGAGTGATATAGGATCAACTGGGTGTCCAAGAATTTTTAATCCAAAGTGGAGATGTGGCCCTGTTGTTCTTCCTGTTGCTCCTACAAGACCTATTTTTTGGCCTGCCTTGATCATATCTCCTACTTGGACGTCACGTCGTGACATATGACCATAGAGAGTATAAATACCTTGTCCATGATCAATGAAAACAGCTTTACCAAAATAATATAAGTCTGCTGAAAGGGTGACTTTACCTGCAGCCATAGCTTTTATTGGTGTACCTATGGCACCACGTAAGTCTACACCTTGATGATATGAGCAAGGTTTCCCATTAAATATACGCTGACCTCCAAATGGGCTTGTAATGATTCCTTTAACTGGTCGTACAAAAGGTTTTGACCAGTATTGCTTACAGGATATATTTGATAAAGCTTCTTTTATCATTTTACGTTCATGCTCAAGGCGAGCTACAAGCTTTTTAGATGGAGTAACAAACTTTTGTTTCTTTTTCCCTAGACTAATATATTGTTTTGGCCAGTGAACAGGTTCTATATGGATAGATTGTTGAATATAGTTATTACTTGTTCGAACAGCTAAGATTTCACTTTTTGCCATATCAACAGTGATAGGAAGGAGTGTTTGCGCTTCCCAATGTCGTCCTTTCTTTTTAAATGGGACAGTTATACTTTTATTAAGCCATAGGAAGATAGCATTTGACTCAGGAATAGGAGAAATAACAGAGACTAAAATAGCAGTTCCTTGTTGGACTTTATTAGGGATTTGAATTTGAAGTGACGAGTTTGCTGAAACTTTTGTAACTATACAAAAAGGTAGGAGAAAAAATAATATATAGTAAACATGTTGTTGCAAGTATCTCATAATATATTATACTCCAATTTAGTATCATGCTGAAATAACTTTCACAGAGAGTAATCCATCAGGAAGTTTTATTGTAAGTATTGTTTGCTCTGGAGCTTCTTGTATACTATGAAGGATTTGACCATTAGGAAGATATATAAGGGCATAACCTCTCTTTAGTAAAAGATGAGGGTTTAACATTTTAAGAGTAACATGAAGTTTTTCATAGTTATATAGTAGTTGTTGATATTTTTGAAAGAAATTATTTATTAGTAATTGTTTGTTATTATTAGTATTTTGTTTTTTTGTTAATAAAATTGAATGGATATACCTATAAAGTTTTCTTTGTAAAAAAGATAGTTGTTCTTTATAATATGATATTTTTTTTACAATAGAATATGAGGGGAGTTGTGTATATTGTATAAGGTCAAGATTTTTTAATTTCAATTTGTAATTAAAGATAGCATTTAGTTTTTCATAGATAGAGTTAAGCTGTAACTCATTACGTTCAAGTTTTTTTAAAGGTGAAAGCCATTGTAAGGTAGTATTCAATTTATTGAATACATATTGAATTTTCTGTAATTGAAAATGAGCAGCTTTAGTAAGTGCTATTTCCATATCATGTACTTGTTGTTTTAACTGTGTTCGTTCTGACCATAGTAATTGTGCAGCATGACTTGGTGTTGCAGCTCTAAGATCAGCGGTAAGTTCAGCAAAAGAGATATCAGACTCATGTCCAATACCTGCAAGTATAGGAATTTTTGATGTGTAGATAGCATCTATTAACTGTTGATCATTAAATACCATAAGATCTTGAGAAGCTCCTCCTCCACGTATAAGAACAATAACTTCAGCCCAGTTGGAATTATTTTCTGTATGAATAGCTTGGGCTATTTGATGGATAGATTCTTCTCCTTGTACTGTGACAGGATAAATACGAATATACTTTTCTGTTCCTCGCTCTTTAGCTATACGTAGGAAGTCTTGAATAGCTGCACCAGCTGGAGATGTAATAACAACAATTTTTTTAGGATTATGTGGAATTATTTGTTTCCTACTAAGATCAAAATATCCTTGTTGTTGTAATTCATTTTTACGTTTTTCTAAAGCACTATACCATTCTCCAACTCCTTCTGACTGAGCAAAGTCTACAAGTAGTTGATAGCCACCTTTAGGTGGATAGACACCAATTGTCCCAGCACAAATAATTTTTTGACCATTAGTAATTGTTTTAGCAAGGGATAAACGAGGACCATTTTGAAAGACTTCTCCTGTAAGAGGATCAAATGTTTCTGTCTCTCGCTGCATAGAGTTAAACCAAACACAATGGAGATATGACTCGTTGTCTTTTAAAGAAAAGTAAATATGACCAGATGTTGGGCAGGAGTAGTTTGTTACTTCTCCTTTAACCCAAACATAGGGTAATAGTGTCTCAACAGCATATTTTATTTTATATGTTAGCTCTTGAACACTTAAGATTTCAGCCATATTTTATCCTGTGCTAATATAATAGAAAGTCTTTTTATATAGAAAAAATGTTTTTTCATGTTTGCTATATAAAATATACTATCTTAAATTAATTGTACTATATTTACTTAGTAAATTATAAAAGTCCTTTTGTTACTAAAGGCTGGAAATATTTAATCGTATAATAGCACGATGCATAGCAGCTTCTGCTCGTGCCATATCAATATCTTCTTCAGCTTTTAAGAGACGAGCTTTAGCACGCTCTTTAGCTGCTTGTGCACGAGCCACATCAATTTCACTGGCTTTTTCTGCAGCTTCAGTAAGAACTGTTACTTTATTATTAGAGACTTCAGCAAATCCAGCGGAAATAAAAACATAATAATTTTTTGAATCTTGTTGATAGTGAAGTTTTCCAATGTCTAATGCAGCCATTAAAGGGATGTGTCCTGGTAAGATACCTAGTTCACCATTAACTCCAGGTAAGTTAACATATGTAACTCGATCACTAACAATGGTATGATCTGGGGAGATAATTTCAAGATGGAGTGATTGCTCCATGTGTTAACTCCTATTTTGATTCTTTTCGTTTTTCATATTTAGCTACGGCAGAATCAATATTACCAACCATATAAAAGTCACTTTCAGAGAGATGATCGTATTCTCCTGCAAGAATACCTTTAAAACCTTTAATGGTATCTTCAAGCTTTACATATTCTCCTGCTGTTCCAGTGAAAGTTTCTGCAACATGAAATGGTTGTGACAGAAAACGCTGAATACGTCTTGCACGACTTACAACTAGTTTGTCTTCATCAGACAATTCATCCATACCTAATATAGCAATAATATCCTGGAGTTCTTTATATTTTTGAAGTATTTTTTGTACGCCACGAGCAACTGTATAGTGTTCTTCCCCAACAAAGTTTGGTTCAAGAATACGTGATGTTGAATCTAGGGGATCTACAGCTGGATAAATACCTAGTTCTGCAATTTGACGAGATAATACAAGCGTACCATCAAGGTGCGAAAACGTTGTTGCAGGCGCAGGATCTGTTAAGTCGTCAGCAGGAACATACACAGCTTGGACAGAGGTTATTGATCCATTATGTGTAGATGTAATGCGTTCTTCAAGAGATCCAAGATCAGTGCCCAAGGTAGGCTGATAACCAACAGCAGAGGGCATTCGACCAAGTAGTGCTGAAACTTCTGATCCAGCTTGGATAAAACGAAAGATATTATCAATAAAAAGAAGGACATCTTGATGTTCTTCATCACGGAAGTATTCAGCACAAGTTAATGCAGTTAAAGCAACACGTGAACGTGCTCCTGGAGGCTCATTCATTTGGCCATATACTAATATAGCTTTTTCAAGTACCCCAGCTTCTTTCATTTCATGATAAAGATCATTTCCTTCTCTTGTTCGTTCTCCAACCCCAGCAAAGACAGAAATTCCTCCATGTTGTCTAGCAATGTTGTTAATCATTTCCATTAAAATAACTGTTTTACCAACTCCAGCACCCCCAAAGAGTCCCATTTTCCCACCTTTTGGGAAAGGGACAAGAAGGTCAATAACTTTGATTCCTGTTTCAAGTGGTTCAACTGATGTATTTTGATCTAGAAAACTTGGTGGTTTTCTATGAATAGGAAGGTATGTTTTTGTATCAATAACTCCAAGTCCATCAATTGGCTGACCAACAACATTCATAATACGGCCAAGGGAAGCTTTTCCTACAGGGGCCATAATAGGATGGCCAGTATCTAAAACATCCATCCCACGTTTAAGGCCTTCTGTTGCATCCATGGCAATTGTTCTGACTATATCATCACCAAGGTGTTGGGCAACTTCACAAATAAGTTTTGGAGCATCAATACTATTAGGATTATGTATTTCTAATGCAGTAAGAATAGGAGGAAGTTTTCCATTTGGAAAACTTACATCTACAACAGCTCCAATTACTTGAACAATTTTTCCGATATTTTCACTCATGACCTTAGATGCTCCCTTGCCTTTTATTTCAGAGCTTCTGCACCACTTACAATATCAATAAGTTCACTTGTAATTGATGCTTGGCGTGTTTTATTATAGAGACGTGTTAAATTTCCTATTAATTCATCGCAGTTTCGTGTAGCATTATCCATAGCTGTCATTCTTGCAGCATTTTCACTTGCATCTGTGTCCAGGAATCCTCTATAGATTTGAGTAGTTACAAATTTTGGTAGTAATTCTGATAAAAGTATTGCTACTCCTGGCTCGTAGATATATTCACTATATTTTTCTAGTTGTTCTTTATCTAATGGTTTTGGATGGATTGGTAATAAAGTAGAGAAACCTACAATTTGTCTCATTGCATTAATAAACTGTCCATAGATAAGTACTACTTCATCCATATTGACAGTTAGATAACCATCAATCACTTTTTCACTTATGTGAGATGCAAGTTGATAGTCACGTGTGAATTTATCACTATAATCTGAAAGAATAGGATAGTGTGTTTTTTTGATAGCATCTCTTCCTTTTCTTCCAATACAGATAAAACTAACTTTTTTCCCTTTTGTTGTTTTTTGTTTTGCAAGTTCAAGTGCTTTTATAATAAGCATGGTATTAAAAATACCACAAAGGCCACGATCAGATGTTATAAGAATAAAAATACAGGATGTACCATTAGTCCGTTTTTCAAGAAGTTTATGCACTGTTTCATCTGAACGAGTTGCAAGATTACTAATGACGTCTTGAAATTTTTCTGCATAAGGACGAAAGTGTTCTATTTTTATTTGAGCACCACGAAGTTTTGCAGATGCAACCATATTCATAGCTTTTGTGATTTGTTTTGTTTTACGAACACCAGCAATTTTTATTTTTACGTCTTTCAGTGATGCCATATAATTACCTTTTATTCATAGGTAAAAAGGTTTTTTTGCATTCTGTAATTGCTGTTGTAAGCTGTTGATCTAACTCTTCGTTTAGTGCCTGTTGGGTGGAGATATTCTCAAGAATCTTTGGATTCATAGTTTGTATATATTCAATAAGTGTTTTGCTAAAATTTTGGATGTGATCAATAGGTATATCATCCATAAAGCCTTTTGTTGCAGCAAACATAACGATTACTTGTTCAGGAAGTTGCATGGGCTGATATTGTGGTTGTTTTAATAGTTCTACAAGCCGTGCACCACGTTCAAGTTTTGTTTGTGTTTCTTTGTCAAGATCTGAACTGAATTGTGCAAAAGCTGCTAGTTCTCTATATTGAGCAAGATCAAGACGCATTGTACCTGAAACTTGTTTCATTGCTTTTGTTTGAGCTGCACCACCAACGCGGGATACTGAGAGACCGACGTTAATTGCTGGACGCACACCAGCATTAAATAAATTTGGCTCTAGATATACTTGTCCATCAGTAATAGAAATGACATTTGTTGGAATATATGCAGAAACATCTCCAGCTTGAGTTTCAATGATAGGAAGTGCTGTAAGTGAACCTCCACCAAGTTCATCGCTAAGCTTAGCTGCCCGTTCAAGAAGTCTAGAGTGAAGATAGAAAACATCACCAGGAAAAGCTTCACGTCCTGGTGGACGGCGAAGTAAAAGAGACATTTGTCGATAAGCTACAGCTTGTTTTGATAGATCATCATATACAATTAAAGCATGTTGTCCATGATCTCTATAATACTCTGCCATTGTACAACCTGAATATGGGGAAATATATTGTAAAGGTGCAGGATCAGAGGCTGTTGCAGCAATGATAGTTGTATATTCCATTGCACCATGTTTACGTAGTGTGTCTGCAACAAGTGCAACTGTTGAAGCTTTTTGTCCAATAGCTACATAAAAACAGTGTACTCCAGACTCTTTTTGGGCAAGAATAGCATCAATACAAATAGATGTTTTTCCTGTTTGGCGGTCACCAATAATAAGTTCACGTTGTCCACGGCCAATAGGAGTCATTGCATCAATGGCTTTAATTCCTGTAACTAATGGTTCATAAATGCTTTTACGGTCAATAATACTTGGTGCTTTTACTTCTACAGGCTTTTTTTCAGTTGCATTGAGAGGACCTAAACCATCAAGAGGTTGACCTAATGGATTAAGAACACGGCCAGTTACAGCATCTCCAACAGGAACAGAAAAGATTCGTCCAGTCCGTTTGACTGTTGACCCTTCTTCAACACCTGTGTCATCACCAAGAAGTGCAACTCCAACATTATCTTGTTCAAGGTTAAGAACCATACCTAATAGATTACCAGGGAACTCTAACAACTCCATTGACATGACGTCTTGCACACCATATACACGTGCAATTCCATCACCTACAGATAATACTGTTCCTACTTCTGTAGTTTCAATACGTTGACTGTAATTTTGGATTTGTTCTTTGATGATTGTACTAATCTCATCGGCTTTAATATGCATGATTCGTTTCACCTTTCTTGATAGTATTTCTTATACATTCTAATTGAGTACGGAGGCTGGCATCAAAAACCTTGTCTCCAATATGAAGAACAATGCCACCAAGAATGTCAGGATTTACTTGAAACAGTAATTCAAGTTTTCTATTTGTTTGTTTTTCTAGTGAGATAAGAAGTTCAGATTGTTTTTTTTCATCTAAAGTAATAGCTGTTATAAGTTGGCCATGAACAATGTTTTTGGCATTATCAAGAAGTACTTTAAAGCTATTAATAATTTGCGTAAGAAGAGGTAAACGTTCTTTCTCTGCAAGAAGCAAACAAAAATTTTTGATAGGTTGTGCTGCATCAATTAGTTCTAATAATTTTAATAGAACGCCTTGTTTTTCATATATTGTAAATATAGGGGCATGAAGAAAATAGGTTAACTCATTTGAAGTCATAAGTAATTCTTCAATTTGTGAAAGTGCTGTATCATACAGTTCCACTTCATGAAGACTTTGCTCTTTCCCAAGATCAAATAAAGCCTGAGCGTATCGTTGTGCAATGATATCTCCAATCAAGAGAGTACTACCTTTGTTAAAGCATTATCAATTAGTTTGAAGTGACTAGCCATATCCAATTGATGTTTTAATTCTTTTTCAGCTTTACTTACTATTTGATCTGCAAGTTGTGATCTTAGGTTATAAGCTATTTCTTTTGATTCTGTTTCTATAATTTGCTGTGTTTGTTTATGAATATGTTCAATTTCTTTTTGTGTTTCATCAAACATATATTTTTTGAGTTTTTCGGCTTGAATACGGCTTTCTTCACGAATAGCTTCTTGTTTTGCATTAAGGAGAGCCATTTGTGCTTGTATAGCAGCTAAGTTTTTTTCTACCTCATTTTTTTGTAATTCAAGTGTTTGAAGTTTATGAATAATATTGTTTTTTTGTTGAGAAAAAAATTGAATAATTTTTTTACCTGCTGCACGCCAGAGAATATAAAGAAATATACTAAGATTTCCAAATCTCCCTAAAAGATTTATCCAGGGATGATAAGGATCTTTAAAGTGAATAAGAATACTAAATAGTATAATCCCTGCAATTGTAATAATACCATCTTTAGAAAGAATAAAGGAGAAGAAGGTGTTCAAAGAGTAACTCCTTTTAGAAGTTATACATTCTTTAGTAAATTCGTTACAATATTATGAGCAAAAGGAACGATTTCTTTTTCTAGTAATTGTTTTGCGTCTTGTGCTTCAGTCATTATTGTAATTTGTGTTTCTTTAGTTTGTTTTTTTGCTTCTTCTTGTGCTTCATTTAACATAGTATTTTTCAAACGTTCAGTATTTTCTTGTTCATGTTTATAGTAGGAGATAGCTTCTTCTTTAGTTTTTGTAATTATAAATTCATACTGAAGAAGGTCTTTATTTACTTGGTGTGTAAGTTCACTAATGTATACCTCTTTTGATGAGAATACTTGTTGGCGTTGGTATATACTATTTCTAATAGGTTGGACAAGAATATAGTTAATCCCAATAAGGGCTATTAGAAAATTAATTAATTGAATGAGTAACGTAATATTAAGCTCTATCACGTAATACTCCTTAGATGAAAATAGTTATCTAAATTACCAAATTCTTAGCTGAAAGATACTTTTCTGTCAAAGAAGTAGATTTAATTTTTATATATTATTCAGATAGTTCTGGCATAGGTGATTGCATTACAACCTGACCATCAATAATGGCTCCTTCTTCAACAATCAAGGCAGGGGACACTAGTGTTCCTTGAAGCCTTCCTGTTTTATGGACTGTCACTTTTCTTGTTGCACGGACTTCGCCCATAAAAAAGCCACTGAGAATGAGTTCTCCAACATCAAGAGTTCCTTCTATTGAGCCTTCTTTTCCTACGATTAAGGAACCTTCAGATTGTATTTCACCTTTAAAGGATCCATCAATACGAACAGCATTTTGGAAAATAAGATTTCCTTGATAAGTGGTTCCAGAACCAAGAAATGCATTGATTTCTTCTTTACTCACAGTAAATTCTCCACCCTAGTTTTATTAATAACTTTTGAATACAAACCTACGCATTGAAATATTAAGTACAAGGCCTATTAAAATAAAGTTTACAAGCGTTGCACTACCGCCATAACTTAGAAATGGTAATGGAATACCAACTACTGGCATAAGACCAAGAACCATACCAATATTAACAAAGAATTGCCAGAAAAAATACATAAAAATTCCGGCAGCTAATGTACTTCCAAAACGATCTTTTGCACCTTTTACTGTGTTAAAAATACCTAATAGGAAAAGACAAAACAATCCCATAAGAGTTATACAGCCTAAAAATCCCCACTCCTCTCCAAATACAGCAATAGCAAAGTCTGTATGTTTCTCAGGTAAAAAGCGAAGTTGGCTTTGAGTTCCTTGAAGAAAACCTTTTCCTGAGAATTGTCCTGAACCAATAGCTATCTGTGATTGAATAATGTGGTATCCAGATCCTCGAGGATCTTTAGTAGGATCTAAAAAAGTAACAATACGTTGTTTTTGGTAATCATGAAGGAAAAACCAGCTAAGAGGAATTAATAATGGAATAATAATAAGACAAATACGCAGTACATGAGGTTGAAGACCATGATAGCAAACCATGCCTCCAAGAATAGCAAAAACTGTGAGTGCAGTCCCTAAATCTGGTTGTAGAGCAATAAGGCCTGCAGGAATAACTCCAATAATTAACATTTTTATTAGTTGAGCCCATGAAAGAGGTGCTCCATCAAGTGAAAGCATTCTTGCTCCCATAATTAGAACCGCTAGTTTTGCTAACTCACTAGGTTGTAAGTTGAATAAACCAAGTGGTATCCATCTTTTAGCACCATAAATAGTTTTTCCAAGAATAGGTGTAAGTATTAGAAGAAAAAGTGTAAAAAGAAAAAAAGGAAGGGCAAGACTTTGTAGTTTTCTATAATCAAAACTCATAGATACAATCATGGCAAGTAAACCAAATCCTCCCCATACAATTTGACGTTGGTAAAATGGGGAAAGTGTGATTCCATTTTCTAAGCGGATACCACTTGCTGAATAAAGATTACTTGTTCCAATGAAAAAAAGTATTCCTGTGTAGGCTAATAACCCCCAGTTTATATGTGTAATGAGTCTACGATCTATTGGCTCCATATAGATAATTTTCCTTATATAGAGTTAACTATGCTCTTGTTTTGTTGAAAAAAGAATATCATAAACTTTGCGAGCAATTGGACCAGCTGTTGAGCTCCCCATTCCACCATGTTCGATCATAACAACAACGACAACCTCTTGATCATCTTTTTTCCCCCATGAGGCAATCCATGCATGATCTCTCTCCATGTAACTTACTTCATCTGCTTTGAGTCTTCGTTCTCCAACCATTTTAAGCTTAACAACTTGAGCTGTACCTGTTTTACCACCAATGATAGCGTCATTACGTCTTAGAACTCTTGCTGTGCCTTTTTCAACAGTAAGTCTCATAGTATTATTAATAAAAGCTAGTGTTTCTTCAGAGAATGGGATTTTCCCTAAAACTTGTGGTTTATCTTCTGAAAGCAGTAATGGTTTCATTAAGTTACCACCATTAATAAGAGATGAAACAAAAACAGCTATCTGTAATGGAGTTGTTAAGGTGTATCCTTGTCCAATAGATGTATTTAGTGTTTCCCCTTTGTACCAATTATCACCAAACCGGCTACGCTTCCAAGAGCGTGAAGGAACAAGTCCTACTTTTTCATAAGGGAGATCAATTTTTGTGAGAGAACCAAATCCACAGGCTTTGGCAAAATTTTCAATTTTATCAATTCCAAGTTTTTCTCCAAGAATATAAAAGTAAACATCACAGGAGTCAGTAAGAGAGCGCTTCATATCAACAGAGCCATGCCCGTGTTTTTTCCAACATCGAAATATATGATCTCCAAGAGTAACACTACCTGTACAGGTTATATGAGTTGAAGGGGCAATACCTTCTTCAAGGAATAATCCTATCATAAGAAGTTTCCATATTGAAGCAGGAGGATATGTACTTTGAATAGTCCTATTTTGTAGTGGATGACGTGGATTATCTCTTAGGATTTCCCAATTTTTTTGAGAAAGTCCACGTACAAAAAGATTGTTGTCATATGCTGGAGTCGTAACAAGTGCTTGGAGTCTTCCTGTGTGAGGTTCTATAACAATGACACAAGCAGCATGTGTATCTAGTAATGAGACAATTTTTTGTTGAAGTTGTGCATCAAGGCTAAGCTGAATATCCTCACCATGCTGGGGTGCTTTAACTAATACTTTTCCTAAAGCTCTTCCTAGTACATCCACTTCAACACTATATTCACCTTTTTCTCCTCTTAAACGTGGTTCAAGGATATACTCAAGACCTTGTTTTCCTATAGTATCTCCTAATGAGAGTACTTTATCCATAGCAAGTTCTTTTTCATTAGCTTCAGCAACATAACCAAGTATATGTGCAAATTCATGGCTTTGAGGGTAATAGCGTTTGGAGTGAGCTACAGTTATAAGCCCTGGCCAATGCATAAGCTGAGATTCTATTTTTGCAACTTGTTCAAAAGGAATATCTGTAAACAACAGGATTGGTTCAAATGGTTTAACTTTTCTTTTATCTTGATTAAATTTTGCTATTAGTTGCTCAAGGGGTGTATCCATCCAAACACTAACTTGTGCAAGGGTTGTTGTGATATCAGGGCAGTCTTCTCTCACTAATGCAAGACCAAAAGCTGGACGGTTTTCAGCAAGTAATATACCATTTTTATCTTTAATAAGTCCTCTAGAGGCATAGACACGTTCATTCCGAAGTCTGTTATTTTGTGCTTGCCGAGCAAATTCTGTACCTTTATGAATTTGTAAGTACCAAAAACGAAGTACAAAAACAAAAAAAAGTGCTCCGATAAGGAATTGTAAAAGTAAAATTCCACTTCTTGGTGGTTGATAACCTTCAGGATCAAGCTTCAGCTTCATATTTAGTCACCCATGAACGTGTTAATGAAATAAGTTTCCAGGCAATAGGGATATAGAGTGCCTGCAGCATACATTCATTAATGATTAAGCTAGTATTGTCAGGAAGGTTTTGTAGATGACTCATTAAAGTAATAACAAAAAACTTTGTTATTCCTATGGCAATACTTAATAGAATAATGAATAAAAAGTTTTTTGTTTCAAATAACCAACACCCGATAAAAAATAGTCCAATTACACAGCTATACCATAAAATTGATACCCCAAAATCAAGTGTTCCACATCCTTCTTGGATAATAATAATGGTAAGTAATACCCATAAAGTTTGTAAGGGACTTCTTTCTTCTAGTGATATAAGTAGTCCTATAACAAGGGTATCAATACCTGGGAATGTTTTTTGTAATAATATGCTTATAATGAAAAAGAGTACCCACCAAAGAGTATTGCGGAATTTCATTTTAGCACACTCACACTTTCAGTTTGTTGTACATCATCAATAGAGGAAAAGTTTTGGTTATGGTATACTGGTTGTTGAAGAAGGAGTAATTCTTCAATATTTAGGATAGGCACTAGAGGTGTTGCTTCAACTGTTTGAAATGGAGACATATCTGAGTCAGTTACTTTTGATATTTTGGCAACAGGGATACCTTTTGGAAAAGCTTCATCTAGGCCTGAAGTGACAAGAAGTTCTCCAGGCTCTATAGATCTATTTCGTGAAACAAAACGTACCTCTAAAGGTGACATTGCTCCAGAGCCGACAAGAATACCTTGTACTCTATTTTTTTGACTTACAACAGCAATACGACTTCCTGGATCTATAAGAAGGAGTACAGTTGAAGTCGTTGGTCCAGCACGAAATACACGTCCAACTATACCGTCTTGTGTTATTACAGGTGTTCCTGGTATCGCCCCTGTAAGATATCCACGATCAATGACTATGGTGGCAAGAGCAGCATTGGAGCCCATTCTTCCAGCAAGAACACGAGTTCCTTGTATAGTCCAACCTATAGGAGGAGAAATCTTCAGTAGGTCACGGAGTCTATCCAGTTCTGCTCGCTCCTCTGATGCAAGGAATAGCTCTCTTTTTGTTTTAGAAAGTTCTTTTTTTAAGTTGTCATTTTCTTCACGAACATTGACAAGATCTACATATTTTTTCCAAGCATCTAAAATAGCATCTTGTACAAACAAAACAGACTTAATGACATACCCTGAAGTTTCTAATCCTACATTAGTTACTATTGTATCTAGGAAGTGCGTACGCTGGTTCCAACTGTAGCCTCCTAAATAAATAAGCAGAATTAAGGCAGAAATGAGCAATAAACGCTTAGGGGGCATCATTCTTCCAGTCTATGATTGTGAAGGACATGTTTATATTTTATTTTATGATAACCTGCTTTAATTATGGTAAATAATTTTTACAAATAAAGAAACAGAGATAAGCAGATATTTTAGTCAATACAAACTTCTCGTAAGAAACTAATACTATCTAAAGCAAGTCCTGTACCTACAACAACAGTAGAGAGTGGATCTTCAACAACAGTTATAGGAAGTGATGTTTCTTCACGTAGCCGTTGGTCTAAACCTTTTAATAGAGCTCCTCCTCCTGTAAGGACAATCCCTCTATCTACAATATCTGCTGCAAGTTCAGGAGGTGTTTGTTCAAGAGCAATACGTACTGCTTGAATTATACTATCAACCTGACCTGAAATAGCTTTACGGACTTCTTCAGACGTAATTATAATATTTTGTGGGATACCTGTGACAAGATCTCGTCCTCTTACCTCTATTTGTTGTTCAGGATCCATAGGGTGTGCAGAACCTATTTTAATTTTAATCTCTTCAGCAGAAGATTCACCTATTAATAGGTTATATTTTCTTTTTACATGGGCCATAATAGCTTCATCCATTTTATCGCCACCAACTCGAACAGAACGTGAATAGACAATCCCTGAGAGTGAAATAACAGCTACTTCTGTTGTTCCACCTCCAATATCTACAACCATATTTGAAGTTGGTTCTTGAATAGGAAGATGAGCACCTATAGCAGCAGCCATAGGTTCTTCAATAAGGTAGACCTCACGTGCTCCTGCACTTTGAGCAGATTCTTTTACAGCACGCTTTTCTACTTGAGTTATTCCAGTAGGTACACAGATCATAATTCTAGGACGTACAAGTCGGCGAGAGTTATGTACCTTTGAGATAAAGTGTCGTAACATAGCTTCTGTTACTTCAAAGTCAGCAATAACTCCATCTTTCATAGGTCGAATAGCTTCAATATTACCTGGAGTACGTCCAAGCATTCTTTTTGCATCTTGACCTACAGCAAGAACTTTGTTGTTACCACGGTGTTCCTTTTTAACTGCAACAACAGATGGTTCACGAAGGACTATCCCTTGCCCTTTTACATAAACACATGTATTAGCTGTACCAAGGTCGATGGCGAGATCGTTGGAGAATGCTCCTAGAATAAAATCCAATATTTTTGCCATAAATACTTGCTCACTTCACCGTAATTAATATAGTTAATTAGAACTAATGAACTTGATGTTCTAAAAATTTTCTGCTGTCAATAGAAAGATGAACACATGGAATAATCTTGCAATGCATTTTCGTCGGCGACTTGGATGTCGTGGTCAGAAAATTCCTTTAGATGTTGGAAGTTCTTGTCCAAATAGAGAGCGTTCAAATTCCAACATTGGATGTGTGTTCTGTAATGTGTCTGGCTCAGGATCCGGCCTTGGTTTATCCGGTATGTCTATAACTGAACAATGGAACTATTGGCACAAACACTTTTCTATTTCCAATCAATATATACGTTTTATAGCCTACCTACAATCTTTTTCCAATACCTACGGACCATTAAGTAAATTTTCTTCTATCTTAGCTCAAATTAAGGGTTTACAGGATGTTGCAGGTATTTCTGTAGGTACTAGACCTGATTGTTTAACAAATAAAAAATTATCTTTAATTGTAGAAATGCCTTATTTAGAAAAATGGGTAGAATTTGGTGTTCAAAGTCTTCATGATGAAACACTTATAAAGATTAAACGTGGACATTCTTCTAAATGCTCAGAACAAGCTATTATTCAAGCTGCAAATGCAGGCCTTCAAGTTTGTGCACATGTTATGTTTGGTCTTCCTGGAGAAACCCCTACCCATATGTTGCAAACAATAGATAGACTAAATAGTTTACCTATTCATGGAATCAAATTCCATAATGTTTATGTTTGTAAAAATACTATACTTGAAAAAGAGTTCAATGCAGGTAACTATTATCCATTAACTGAAGCAGACTATTCTGATCTTGTTGTTGAATCATTATATAGGTTACGTCCAGATATTGTGATTCATAGAGTCGTAGCTGACCCTCTTCCAGAAGAGCTTGTAGCACCAGAATGGGCACGATACAAAAGTGCTGTTGTCCGTGGTATTGAAAAACGTTTTCGAGCTCGACGTTCAACTCACAATATTTAATATAACAAAATAAATCTTTTTTGTTGTTCAGGTCATATTAAGAAACAGTTTGAAAAGTAACTATCCATTTTCAGATACTATTTTTATTGTATTAAACTATTATAATAATTTGAGGTCATTATGCGTTGGTCGCAGTGTTATATCCCTACATTAAAAGAAGCACCTGGTGATGCTGAATTGCTTAGTCATAAATTATTAATCCGTGCTGGAATGATTCGTAAACTTACTTCAGGTATTTATACATGGTTACCATTGGGGCTAAAGACGCTTAATAAAGCGATATCTATTATAAGAAGTGAGATGAATAGAATAGGTGCGGAAGAAATTTTAATGCCTATGGTTCAACCTGCTGACTTATGGAAAGAGTCAGGCCGTTGGGATCAATATGGAAAAGAACTTCTTAGGATTAAAGATAGGCATGATCGAGAGTATTGTCTTGGACCTACACATGAAGAAGTTGTAACACATTTACTTAGAGGAGAAGTTCGTTCTTATCGTCAACTTCCAATTAATGTTTATCAAATTCAGACAAAGTTTCGTGATGAAATTCGACCACGTTTTGGCCTTATGAGGGCTCGTGAATTTCTCATGAAAGATGCATATTCTTTTGATCAAGATAATGAAGGAGCTGATATCAGTTATCATACAATGTTTGATGCTTATAAAGCTATTTTTACATGTATGGCATTAGATTTTAGAGCAGTAGAGGCAGATTCAGGTTCCATAGGAGGAAATTTTTCTCATGAATTTATGGTAATAGCAGATTCAGGAGAAGATACTATCGCCTTTTGTAGAAAATGTGATTGGGCAGCAAATATTGAACATGCAGCAACTTTACCTCCTCAAACTAAGGCTTTAACTTTAGAGAAGAGCATGGAAGAGGTTGTTACACCTGGTCAACATACAATTAAAGCGGTAAGCACATTTCTTACTATTCCTGAGCAACAAATTATCAAGACAATTTTATACACAATAGATAATAAGCCTGTAGCAGTATTAGTAAGAGGTGATAGAGAGGTTAATGAAGTCAAAGTTAAAAATATGCTGGATGCTACAGTAATAACTATGGCAACTCCTGAACAAGTTCATCAGTGGACAGGAGCTCCTGTAGGATTTGCTGGACCTGTAGGATTTACTGCTGGACCTATTATCGCAGATCATGAATTAATGGTTTATAATGATTGGGTTGTAGGAGCTAATAAACCCGATAAACATATTCTTCATGTTGACTTAGCTAGAGATGTCCAGAATATTACTTTTGCTGATATACGACTTATTACAGATGCAGATGGTTGTCCTTCATGTGGTAGAGAAATTGCTCTTACAAAAGGAATTGAAGTAGGTCATGTTTTTAAGCTTGGAACAAAATATTCTAAATCAATGAATGCTTTTTTTCTTGATGAAAATGGAGAAGAGCAACTTATGGTTATGGGATGTTATGGGATAGGCGTATCTCGTGTTATTGCTGCATGTATAGAACAAAATAACGATAAGTATGGTATTATATTTCCTCCTCCATTAGCACCATTTGAAATTATGTTGATCAATCTTGATCCTAGAGATGAATCAGTGGTTATGAAAGCATCAGAAATATATCAATTTTTTTTATCAGAAGGGATAGAGGTTTTTTTAGATGATCGTGAAGAACGGCCTGGAATAAAGTTTAATGATGCTGATCTGTTAGGTTTTCCAATACAAGTTATTATTGGAGCTAAAAGTCTTGCAAATGGTATTATAGAAGTAAAAAATAGAAAAACAGGCGAGAAGTCTTCATTTTCTTTAGAAAGATTTTTTACAGACTTTTACTCTTGGCGTGATACTGTCTATGTAACTTGGGGACTATCTTAACTTTGTTATAGTAGCTGGTACTCAAGGGCTAAATTTAGATTAGTTCCTTTATAGTTACAATTTATTTTTATTGAAATTTTATTATGAATATATAACTATATATAATTATTGATAAAATATGAAGTTAGTTAGAAATGTCAGGGGTTGACATGTTTAGATAGAGTTTCTATAAAAACCCAGTTCATAAAAAGGGTCGTTAACTCAGCAGGTAGAGTATCTGCCTTTTAAGCAGAGAGTCGCAGGTTCGAATCCCGCACGACCCACCAGAATTTATGTATAAACCCTATATAGTACATGCTATATAGGGTTTATACATAAATAATCTGCTATGTTATTTTAGTTAATCTATAGATGATAAAAAGAAACCATAGAATTAAAAAATATCAAACCAGAGCTCATCTAGTCTTTTGCTTACATGGTATGCAAGTAATGGTGGAACAGCATTTCCAATAAGTCTATAGGCAGATGTCATTGAAATTATTTCTTCGTTATTTTTATTAAACATAAGAATGAAGTCATCAGGAAATGTTTGGATTCTTGCATATTCTCTAACAGTTAACCGTCGTTCAATTTTTCCATCTTTTAATTCATCTAAATGTTTCCCACCATGTTCCTTAGATAATCTTCTGAATTCTGGGCCACTAGCTCGTAGCGTTGGTGAAGGCAAAGATAAATCAACCTCTCTATTTCCTTCCCATTGAGAGCCATAGAATTTGCTTTTTGAGTAAATTTGTTGTTCTTTATCCAAAGTATATTCTGGTTCTTGAAGATCTTTAAAAATTGTTCCCACTGAAACAAATTTTTGATGAGTTTTAGGAGGAATAATCTCATTAATAGAAACTTTTCTTTTAAGAGCTTCAGTTTTGAGACCAATAAAAAATACTCGTCTTCTTATTTGTGGTACTCCATACTCATTTGAAAATAAAAGGAAAGAAAAGACGGTGTATCCAATTTGTTCAAAGTCAGATGTAATTTTTTCACGTACACCAGGAATATAAAATAAACCATATACATTTTCAGCAATGAATGCTTCTGGAGAAACTTGTTGTATGACTTCAGTCATACAGTGGTATAAAGAGCCTCTTTGAGTTTTTAATCCTTCTCTTTTTCCTGCAACAGAAAAATCTTGACAGGGAAAGCCTCCAATCACAAGATTTGCTTTAGGAAATTGAAAATTTTCGTTCAATAAGTCTGCTATTGATTTTAGTTGAAATGTACCTGTGAAATTTGAAGACCAGACAACATTACTTTGTGCCATAATATCATTAGCAAAAATGACATTAAATCTATTTTTAGGTAAACAAATCCATGGAGTATCACTAGTAGCATGAATGCATTCTTTATGTACTAAAAATCCACCTTCTACACCTAAATCTAACCCACCACAACCACTGAATAAAGATAATACTTTCAAATTCATAGCATTTTTAGAATAGTTAGAGTATAATATAAATAAAAGAGTAAGTATTATTTAACAATATATGATAAATAAATGTATAGTTTAATGGAATTAACTATAACAGACTATAGTCTGTTATAGTTAAAAAAATAATATAAAATATTATTTCATTAAGTAAGATTAGAAAGTTATTACTATAGATACATCAAGAAATTATTCTTGATTAATTAGGTGAAGTTGTTTTTGTACCATCTTTTTGATAGTAATTAACTTATCCTCTAAAGTTCTAATACTATACTTTAGTCCCAACAGGCATATTAACAGCATATTTATAATGAGTTAAGTCTGCCAGAGGTATTGTTTTACCATCAGTTTTTTTACTCTCCCTGAAAAGAATACATCTTATTTTCTATTTCTTTTTTCTTCTTATTATAAGCAATAGATTCTTCTAACTATCTTAGTTCAAAAGAGCTAGAAAGATTTTTAAAAAGACTATGAGTAAGGATTAACTCACTATCTTCTTTCACAAAATTGTTAAATTTTCAGTTGAGTTAACTTTGAGGATAATTACTTCTTTAAGAACAATTGGGGTAGTTATTAATAGTAGAGAGTTATGATAGGAAGAAAAAAGATTATTTTTATTTAAAGAGTATATAGTGGAGTAGTTCTAAATATATTCTAAAAACAGAAATAAATAATAATCATTTATTTCTTTTAAGCTAGTTTTTTATAAAAAATACTAAAAAAATATTAAATAAAAATTTTTATGTAACTAATAGAGGTGGTTGAGTAACAATTTTTTTAAATGTTGAACAAGCATCTTCAGGGTTTTTACCTTGTTTTAAACTAATAGAAGATAAATTGTCTACAGCATCACAGTGCCGAAGATATAGTGGTTCAGGATCATTATGTTTCCATTCTTCATGAGGAATGTTTTTTACTAGTTGAAGTAATGCATATGGAGAAATGGAGATTTTTTTTTGAAATAATAGTATATTTGGATTAATAAGAGCATGTTCTGCAAAAAACGAGTAGTTGTATTGTATCCCTGAGCCCATAAAAAGTATAGGGTCTTTTGTTTGAATGGATGCTTCTATAGAAGATATTCGTGGCTTTGCTATTGGCATAGGAAAAGTTTTAGTTACTAAAAAATCTTGTATATATAAAAGCTTTTGACGTGCATAAGTAATGACTCTAAGTAAACTAGGAAGTAATGAGATGTTCTGCAGCTCTGGGAGTGCCCATGCGCTAGCTGCAATCACATGTAGATAATTCAGTGTTGCTAATGGAATAGACAAAGCACGTCTCATAGCAATAGCAGTGGTTAGAGCAAGTCTTAAACCAGTAAAACTTCCTGGTCCAGCAATACAAGCAATTCGAGAAATTTGTTGTAGAGAAAACTGTGCTTTTTCCAGTGACTCTATGATGAGAGGTCCTAATATCTCAGTCCCATTAGATGTTATAGAACGTTCTTTTATATATTGTATTTCTTCATCTTTAATAAAAACTATATGAAGATGTTGTTCTGAAATTCCTAAAGTGAGAGTTAAATCTCTCATGAAACGAGCCTCATAATATCATTCCAAGTGGCAAAGACCATAAGGCTAAGAAGAAGAACAATACCAATACGCATAGATACAGTTTTGATGAAGGGACTAATAGGACGCTGGAATATCATCTCTAACAGAAGGAATACAACATGTCCTCCATCAAGGATAGGTATTGGTAGTAAGTTAAGTACCCCAAGATTAATACTTATAAGTGCTGTTAAGAGGAGTAAAGGTATGATACCAGCATTTGCTTGTTGACCTACTAGTTGAGCAATAAGAATAGGTCCACCAATGCTGTCCAATGGAACAACTTTCTGGAACAATTTTAAAAGACTTTCACATGTAAAACTAATAGAAAACCATGTTTTTTTTAAACCAGTAACCGAAGCAGCAAGAAAGGATAGTGGACGTGTTTCTATATCTCCTTGTGCACTGATACCAATTAACCATGCAGGCTTTTTTTCTCCAAAGAGATTTGTACGTGATTTTTCTTCAGGTGTTAAGCGAAACTCAAGGAGTTTATCATCTCGAGAAAGCGTTATAGTAACTTCATTTCCTTGGCTTTCAGCAATATATTCAGCAACCTGATCCCATTGGGAAACAGGCATCCCATCTACACGTGTAATAATATCTCCTGGAAGAAGTCCTGCATGTTCTGCAGGACTATTTTCTGTGATTGTCCCAATAATAGGGAGTAGAAATGTACTACCTTGTACCCATGATACACCCCAATAAATGAAAAAAGCAAGGAGTATGTTTGCAACAGGTCCTGCAAGAACAACAAGTAATCGGTGCCATGGGGGACGATTAGAAAATTTTTCTGTAGGCAAAAATAATTCATCTGTTATTTGTGATGATTGTTCTATTTTTTTATTTTCATCTTCATCTTCTTCTCCTGCTAAAGATACATATCCTCCAAGAGGAATAAGTGATAAGCTGTATTTTGTTTTTCTTTTTCCTATAGTGAAAATTTTTGGTCCAAATCCTAAAGAAAATGTTTTAACTCCAATACCTAATATCCGTGCCATCATAAAGTGTCCAAGTTCATGGAAGAAAATTAAGGCACCAAGTACAACAACTACCGCAAGGGCATTATTCCATTGTGAAACAAAAGTTTGTAAAAAATCCATTAATGAACCTCTATCCATTGACTTATAGTATGACGAGTTTGTTGATCCAGTGCTTCTATTGACTCAAGTGTCGTTGGTTCAGGTGTAGAGTCAGCTTCTAATGCTTTAGAGATCAAAATAGGTATATCCATAAATCCAATTTGTTTTTTTAGGAATGCATCAACAGCTACTTCATTTGCAGCATTTAATATAATCTGTGCACTAGTTCCTGCAACAAGAGCATCTCTTGCAAGGTTAATGCATGGAAAAGAATCTAAATCTGGCTCTTCAAATGTCAAGGTTCCAATTTTAGAAAGAACAAATGGTTCAACTCCAACATTAAGATAGTTAGGCCAGGCAAGACAGTGAGCAATAGGCATACGCATATCAGCAGTACCAAGGTGTGCCATAAGAGAGTGATCTGTAAATTCTACTAATGAATGAACGTATGATTGTGGGTGTACTACAATTTTAATTTGCTCTGATGGTAATCCATAGAGATAGTGTGCTTCTATTATTTCTAGACCTTTGTTTATCATTGTTGCAGAGTCAACGCTAATTTTTGTACCCATTTTCCAGTTGGGATGATTAATAGCTTGTTCTGGTGTTACATTTTTTAAAAATTCATATTTTTTATTTCTAAATGGTCCACCAGATGCAGTAAGAATAATGTTTTGTACAGTTTTAGGATTTCTTGTGTATAGTGCTTGGAAGATAGCATTATGTTCAGAGTCAACAGGTAAGATGACTGCTCCAGATTGTAAGCATAGATTTTTGATTAGTTTTCCTGCTAATACTAATGTTTCCTTATTAGCAAGACAAATAACTTTTCCGTTTTTTGCTGCTGCAACTGTTCCATGAAGTCCTGCGGCACCAACTTGAGCAGAAAGAACCGTTGTAACTTCAGGAAGAGAGGCAAGTTTTACATACCCTTGCTGACCAACAAATATAGATGGTTTATAGTTGATTGGTAGTAAGGGAATAAGAGCTTCTTTTGAAGTTTCGTCTTGAACAGCAAGATAGTCGGGTTTCCATTGTATTGCTTGTTTTGCAAGTAGTTGAACGTTTTTCCCTCCACCTAATGCAACAATATGAAAGAGTTCTTTATGTGACTTTATAACATCTAGTGCATTTGTCCCAATTGAACCAGTTGAACCAAGAATGGAAATTGTTCTTGGAAAACTTTTTTCCCATTCAGGAGAAGGAAGAGATGTTATATAGGTAAACATTAAACTACACCATACAGTAATATTAACTAAAAATTAGTTAAGGGGTAAAAATAGTATTTTATTCAAAAGTAGACAATAAAACTTTTTAAAAGTGCATATGTTGGTATGACAAATAATAAACTATCTGAACGATCAAGAATACCACCATGCCCAGGTAGAATTGTACCTGAATCTTTAAGATGTGTAGCACGTTTGAGGGCTGATTCAAAAAAGTCACCAAGTTGTGCTACAATCCCAAGTATAGAAGTGAGAATAATAAATGAAAGTATATTTGCTTTACCTGTAATAACTCCTAATATACTTGATATAATAATGCATGCAATAAGACCTGCTGCGCTTCCTTCAATACTTTTTCGGGGGCTAATTTTAGGCCAAATTTTATGGTTACCATAAGTAAGACCAACAAAGTAAGCTGCACTATCAGAAATAGCTACAATACAAATAAGAAAGAATTGTTCCAAAGGTGTACACCAAAGAATAGGAACAAGAAGGATAGGTATATAGAAAATACCAAAAAGAAGAATACCAACTTGTTTGAAATAAAGAGCAGTACTATGTGAACTAGTGATAAGAGTGTAAACTGTAATAAAAATAAAAGAAATACCAATGATAGGAAGTAATGCTTCCTGGCTAAGCCATCCTGTTGTGAGAATGATTCCTCCCATAAGAAGGGAGATCAAACGTCCTCCTATGCCTTCATCTCCATGCCAAAACATGGCATAGAATTCCCACATTGCAAGGAGTGTAAATAGAAGTGTTAGTAAAAAAATATAAACTCCTGATAAGATAAGCATAGTAAATAGGAGAAGTAAAAGAAGACCGCCAGTAATGATCCTTGGAAAGTTTTTTTCTTGATTCATTGTTGTAGTTGCTCCTGTGTGAGCCCGAATCTGCGGTTTCGTTCATTATATTCTTTTAAGATGGCATAAAGTTCTTCTTCTGTGAAGTCAGGCCATAGTGTATTTGTAAAAAAAAGTTCACTATAAGCTGTTTGAAATATTAAATAGTTACTTAATCTTTTTTCTCCACTTGTTCTTATAAGCAGATCTGGATCAGGTTGTTGTTTAGAGTAAAGATAGTTGCGGAATATTTCTTCATTAAGATCGTTGGCGTTAAGTCTGTCAGTTAACATTTTTTTTACAGCATATAGTAATTCTGTGCGTCCAGAATAGTTAATTGCTAAATTTACAGTCATACTTTGACAATGTTTAGTTCTTGCAATGGCATGTTGTAAGGCTTTTTTTGCTAGTAAAGGGAGTTTTGTGAGATCACCATATACAGTAAGACAAATATCGTTTTCTTCTAATAAGTGAACTTCTTGTTTTAAAAATGAAACCAATAATTGAAAGAGAAAATGTATTTCATCTTTTGGTCTACCCCAATTTTCTGTAGAAAATGTATAAAGGGTTAAGTATTTGATACCAATTTTTCTGCATGTTGTTACAATTGATTTTGCAGTTAATGCACCTTGTTTATGACCCTCTGTGCGATTCATACCACGTTGTTTTGCCCATCGACCATTGCCATCCATAATAATAGCAATATGAGAGGGAAGGTGTTTTGGTATTGGATTAGACATATGTTGAAAGGAGCGTTATAACTTTATAAGTATTTTTATATTTCTATAATTTCTTTTTCTTTAGTTTTACAGTGAGTTTCCACTTCTTTTATATAGTTATCTGTCATTTTTTGTATATCTTCAGTAAATCCCTTTAATTCATCTTCAGATATAAACTTATTCTTTTCAAGTCTTTTAAGTTGTTCATTAGCATCACGACGAATGTTTCTAATAGCAATTTTTGTATCTTCTCCATATTTACGAGCAAGTTTTACTAAATCTTTGCGTCGATCTTCTGTTAATGGTGGTAAAGTGATACGAATAATTTTTCCATCATTGATAGGAGTAAGACCTAATTCTGATTTAAGGATAGCCTTTTCAATAGGGTTAAATGCAGTTTTATCCCATGGTTGAATAGTGATGCTGCTACTATCAGGGATAGCAATAGATGCTAACTGATTTATAGGTGTTGGGGTTCCATAATAATCAACTTTGATAGTATCTACAATAGAGGTGGAAGCCCTTCCTGTACGAAGTTTTGTAAATTCTTTTTCAAGGGAAGTAATTGCTTTTACCATACGCTCTTGACTATCTAGAAATATTTTATCTTTATCTGTATCCATTTCTTATTCTCCTTCAACAGTAGTTCCTGGATTTTGACCAAGTATAGCACGTTTAATGCTTCCATTAAACATATTGCAAACAATAATAGGGATATTATTTTCTTGTGCTAATGTGATAGCTGTAGAATCCATTATTTTGATATGACGACGTAATGTTTCTTCATAGGTTAGATGTTTGAACATTTCAGCGTCATCAAATTTTAAAGGATCTTTGTCATATACACCATCTACTCTTGTTGCTTTAATAAGAGCATCACATTTAAGCTCCATACATCTTAGTGCAGCAGCTGTGTCTGTAGTAAAATATGGGTTCCCAGTACCTGCAGCACAAATAATAACTCTTCCTTTTTCAAGATGACGCATTGCACGCCGTCTTACATAGGGTTCACACACTTCTTGCATAGCAATAGCAGAAAGAACACGTGTAGGGTGTCCTTTTTTTTCTAGTGTATCTTGAATAGCTAAGGCATTTAATACAGTAGCAAGCATTCCCATATAATCAGCTGATGAACGATCCATACCTTTTGCTGAAGCTGATAGTCCACGAAAAATATTGCCACCTCCAATGACTAATGCTATTTGAAGGCCTAATTCAATTACGCTTGAAAGTTCATTACAAAGTACAGCCACTGTATCTGGATCAATACCAGTAAGTTGTCTTCCTGCAAGTGATTCACCACTTAGTTTAAGTAGTACCCTTTTGTATGTCATTTGAGACATAATATAACTCTCTCTAAAGGCTATTGATGATTATATGGAGCTCCCCAAGTTCCTTCATTTATTCTGATATATTTTAGAAATGCATAATATGCTCCATGAATTGCATTGATAAAACCTGCTTTTCCATCAAGAAATCCTTTTTTTAGGATATATATTCGTATAAATCGTCCTAATCCATGAGAAATAGCTATACAAATTCCACCAGATTTTTTTTGTTTAGCTAAATCTTCAGCACCATATTGAGCGTAACTATTAATCTTTTCGAGGTGTTGATAAAAACTACTATATGGATAATGAAGGATATCCCCTATAAGTTTTTTGGTATGTGTATGAGGATGTATTTTTTCATGAACACCTTGTTGGGAAAAATAAATTCCATTTTTTCTAAAGACTCTAAGAAGATAGTCTGGATACCAACCACTATATTTAAGAAAGCGATCATAATACCATGAACGTCGTGGGACATAAAAACCACATACATTTTGAGATACATTTTGAATAGCTGTTATAATAGTATTTTGAAGTGCTTGGGAGCATATTTCATCTTGATCAATGGTTATGATCCACTCTGTTTTTATAAGGGGAAAAGCATAAGTAAATTGTGCAACAGGACCATTCCATTTATTTTGTATAAATTGCACATTATGAGATTTAGCAATTTCAATTGTTCTATCAGAACTAAAAGAATCTACTACAAGGATATGGTTACAAAATTGAAGTGAAGTAAGGCAATGTTCAAGCAGTCTTTCTCCATTATATGTTAAAACAAGGCCTGTAATAGAAGGGGTAATTTTTGAGTGAGGAATATCCTTAGTTGAAGACATATTCATTTAGTTATTCCGAGAGGATGAATCAAAATATTTTTGTATAGTTGATGTAATATACAATATATCATTTTCAGAAAGGCCTGGATAGAGAGGAAGGCTCAATATTTTTGGAAAAATTTTATCTGTTTCAGGTAGTCCATGTGGTGAAAGGGGAAGTCTATTGATATATGCTGGTTGTTTATGAACGGGTTGCGGGTAGTGAATACCTGTAGTAATTCCTTTGTTACTCAAGAATATTTTTAACATATCCCTATTATCTACTTGGATAACATATAAGTGATATATATGTGTTCTATCGGGTTTTTCTAATGGTAATTGTATATTTTTTAATTTTTGCAGTTCAGCATGGTATATCTTAGCAATTTTTCTACGGATTTCATTAGATTTATTGAGTACTGGAAGAAATATATTAAGAATACTTGCATGAAGTTCGTCAAGACGAGAGTTAATTCCAGGAAAGTTACTTATATAGCGTTGTTTCCAACCATATTCTCTAAGTGCTTTTATTTGTTCTGCTAGGAGTGTGTTAGAAGTCACTATGCAACCGCCATCACCAAGTGTTCCAAGATTTTTTGTTGGATAGAAACTAAAGGTTCCTGCAATACCTATACTACCAGCATTTTTATTATTATATTTAGCTCCATGAGCCTGTGCGCAATCTTCAATAACAGGTAACTGTCCTGCAACATGAAGTATTTCATTCATATCTGCACATTCTCCATAAAGATGTACAGGGATAATGGCTGCTGGCTTCCCAGGATACTTTCCCTTATAAGCAGCTGCAAGTGTTTCAGCAAGACTTACAGGACACATTGTATATGTATTTTGTGTTATATCTACTAAGACAGGGAGGGCACCTGTACGCTCAATGGCAGCAACAGTAGCCACGGCTGTATGTGAAACAGTAAAAACAAGATCTCCAGGGCCAATATTCAACGCACGAAGTGTAAGTTCTATAGCATCGGTTCCATTAGCTACACCAACTGCATGTTTTACATTACAATATTGGGCAAATTGCTTTTCAAAAAGTTCAACTTGCTCTCCGTTAATATAACAACCACTATTAAGTACTTCCTCTATTTTTTTTATAATAGTTTCACGATACTGTTGGAAGTAAATGCTAGGGTTAGCTTGAGGAATAGAGTAAGTGTTAGTCATGAATTAAAGGTATTCATTAAGAATAGGTTTATAATAAGCAATTGTCTTTTTTAGTGCAGTACGTAAAGATGTTGTAGGTTTCCAGTTTAGGATATCAGATATCAATGTATTATCAGTATAATAGTTACCAATATCAATTTTTTTTCTATCCATAGGGTACTCTTTTATTATATAACTTCCTTCACCTACAACTTCAATAAGTAATTCTGCAACATGTTGTAAAGAGACTGGTTCTTTTCCTCCTACATTTAAAACTTTTCCAAAAGTATTTTCATTTTTAGCCGCTAAAAGAAGTGCTTCAATACAATCATCAACATACAAAAAGTCTCTTAATTGTTCTCCTCCCCACACTTCAATAGGCTTCCCACAAAGTACGTTTTTAATCCATATCCCTAAAAATGTCTGACGATCATCACGGATACGCATCCGTGGACCAATAGTATTTGTTAGACGTAATGAGCATGTTTTGATTCCATATACATTATTATACAGTATATGATACCATTCCCCTGCTATTTTGTTGATACCATTAACATCAACAGGGTACACAGGATGTTTTTCATCAACAGGAAGATATTGAGGTATTCCATAAATTTGCCTAGTTCCTGCAAAAATAATACGAATAGAAGGATTGTTATTTTTACAGGCTTCAAGGATAGAAAGTTGTGCTTTGCAGTTGATATCAAGGTCTGTATATGGATCAATCATAGAGTCTATATGGCTTGTTTGGCCTGCAAGATTAAATAGAATATCTTGATTTTTTACTAGTGCTTTTATGCTATAGGGATCACGTATATCAGAGATATTAATTCTAACTTTATCTGCAATGTCATGAATATTATACATAGTCCCTCCATACATAGGCATGAGACTATCAATAATAGTTACTTTAGCTCCTTCTTTTACTAAACGAATCGCAAGGTTAGAACCAATAAATCCAAGACCCCCTGTGATAAGGACGTGAGCATTAGAAAAAGTATGCATAGAGACTCTGTTTAGAACTATATAATACTATAGAAAATATTTTTTTATCCTAAGTTATAATATAAAAAGGGGGGCAAACGCCCCCTTTTTATTTCTTAAAGCTATTCTTCGCCTAGCTGGATCCTAACAAACTCTATAATAGATATAGGTTCTCCAATTTCATTGGAAACTTTTTTTATAAGTTCAGCTATAGAAAGTTTATCATCACGAATATATGGTTGATCCAATAAACAAACTTCTTTTAGATATTTTTTTACAGCTCCCTCTACAATTTTTTCTATCATGTTTTCTGGCTTACCTTCTTCCAGTGCTTTTTGACGATATACTTCACGTTCACGATCAATTTTTAAAGGATCAAGGCTTTCAGAATTAAGAGCAAGAGGTGCTGTTGCAGCAATTTGCATAGCTATATTCTTTGCTAACTCTTGGAACTTAGGTGATGAGGCTGTTTCTTTTGTTTCTGTTGCTAGTTCTACTAAAACAGCAATTTTCCCATTAGTATGGACATAGTGTCCAATCATACCATTTTTCCCAGGTGTTAACTCCATCTTTATAGATCGGCCAATGACAATATTTTCTCCTATAGTAGCAATAGTTTCATTTAACAGATCTCTAATACTAAGATTTTTATTTCCAGATGGTTGATCAAGCAGATCAACATCATTATTATGAAAATTTGCCACAAGTTGCGAAACAATGTCATCAACAAATTTTTTAAAGACTTCATCTCGAGAGACAAAATCTGTTTCACACATTACCTCAACAAGTACAGCAGATGTTGAGCCAGGAAGTACTTGACAACCAATTAAACCTTCTGTTGTTGCTCTTCCAGCTTTTTTTGAAGCTTTTGAGAGGCCTCGTTGACGTAACCAGTCGATAGCTTTTTCCATATCTCCATTTGCTTCTTCAAGAGCCTGCTTACAATCCATCATTCCTGCGCCAGTTCTTTCACGTAAGGTTTTCACCATTGATGCACTGATACTCATAATCTATCTCCAGGGCATTATAAAATTATTCTGTGATGAGTTCAGACTCATTAGTAATAACTACTTCTGATACTGATTCTTCAATATTATTTTCTTTTGTTTCTGTTTGTTCAGAAGCTATAATAAGCTCTTGCTCTATAGAGGTAGATTCTTTATTACATTCAGCCGTAGCTATTTGTTTTAATTCTTCCTCAAGATTTTTATTCTTAGTATCTTTTTGTAAAGCTTCACCCTCAATACAGGCGTCAGCCATAGCTGTAACAAAAAGTTTTATAGCTCGTATTGCATCATCATTTCCAGGAATAATATAGTCAATAAGATCTGGATCACAGTTTGTATCGGTTACAGCCATAATAGGAATTCCTAGTTTACGACCTTCTTTTACAGCAATATTTTCTCGATGAGGATCAATGATAAAAATGAGTTGTGGTAGACG
Organism: Lawsonia intracellularis PHE/MN1-00; assembly: GCF_000055945.1. Taxonomy (NCBI): domain Bacteria; kingdom Pseudomonadati; phylum Thermodesulfobacteriota; class Desulfovibrionia; order Desulfovibrionales; family Desulfovibrionaceae; genus Lawsonia; species Lawsonia intracellularis. The sequence continues at coordinate 469,220 of NC_008011.1, read as the reverse complement.
TTCCATATTTTTAATACCACCAAGTGTTAACTCAAGTTTATCCATTTCACGGTTGAGAGTTAATATTTCTTTTTTTTGGTATCTGTTAACAGAGCCATCAGAGAACATAGTTTCAAGACGGTTAAGACGTTCAATACTTTTTTGTATTGTAGAGAAGTTAGTAAGAGTTCCGCCCATCCAACGATTAGCTACATAATATTGTCCTGCTCGAGTAGCTTCAGTTGCAATAGCTTCTTGTGCTTGACGTTTAGTCCCAACAAAGAGAACACTTCCACCTGCAGCAACAGTTTCTACAATTTTATCATGAGCAGCACGGTAAAGTTTTACAGTCTGTTGAAGATCTATGATATGAATACCATTACGGGCTCCAAAAATATAAGGACGCATTTTAGGATTCCAACGTCGAGTTTGATGACCAAAGTGGACACCAGTTTCTAGCATTTGTTTCATGCTAACATAAGCCATAAGATTCTCCTGAAACGTTAAGGGGTTTACTTCCACAATAACCCAGGTCTTTACTACCTCTTAGATAGGGGCACCCCAGACCGCTGTTAGTGTGTGTTTATTTACGAAGTTTAGAAAGCCGTTAACTAGTAAAATGAACAACAAAGATATGTCAAGACAATATGTCAATAATTATTAGGACTTTTTTTCAACTAATCTTATCTATAGAAAAGCTTTAGTTTTACTTATAGAATAATGTTCTATAAAGGTTATACATTATTATTGAGTCGGGTTATAATAGTATTTTTAATCCACTTTGGATCAAGCCAATCAATAGGGTTTACTTGAATGCCTCCAACAAGAAAACCAAAGTGTAGATGATCACCTCCAGCTAGTCCTGTCATGCCAGTATAGCCTATTAGATCACCCTTTTTTACAACGTCACCTTCTTTTGCTGTAATTTTACTTAAGTGAGAGTATAGTGTCTGTAATCCTAATCCATGATCAATAATAACAATGTTCCCATATATTCCCAAGTCGCCTGTATAGACCACTATACCATCATTTGCAGCAGGGATAGGAGCATTTGCTGTTGAGGCAAGGTCAAGCCCCATATGAAATTGTTGATCAATCTTCTGATTTTGATACATATATGTTCGATTTTCACCAAAGGTAGCTTTAACAGCTGCACGTGGGAGTGTATGGAATTTCCCTGACCATAACATCATAGGGGATGTTTTTTTACTAATTTCAATAAGTTTTTTTTCATTTTCGATTCGTAGTATACTATTCACTTTAATATAGCGTTCAACTTGTGTTTGAGTATCAGGAAAATTTTGTTCAAAGTTAGGCATTTTTTTATCTAAGAATGTATCAGTGATTGTTAATGTATCTATTTTGAAAGAGCGCTCTAATGAGTGAACATGAACAGATATATAAGATTTATTACCTGCAAGATCCTGTGCAAAAAGTTTTGGATTAAATGTTTTTGGAGAAAACTCAATTGGGAATGGAAAGAAGCAATAATACGTTCCATTAGCCTGCTGAAATGCTGGAAAAAATTTTTCTTCAAGTTGAACCCCTATAACTGCTACTGGCTTAGATACAGTGAAAGCAATAGCTGTAGCACTTCCTTTATGGAGTGATGGGGTAGGACTATGGATTGTAATTTGTGGTGGTTGAGAGTCAAAGTTCATATCCCATGTTTTGTTAGAAATATTCCCTTTCCCAAAGTTTGAGTAGGACGAGTCTTGTGCTTTAACTATTAATTCAAAAGGTCCATCTTGGAGGCCTGATTTTTTAAAGTCTATATCAACTGTTTCTATAAGGTGTCCATTGATGATAGGTTGATTGATAAGTGTTTTTGTGTATTCATTTTGTTTCACTATAATTTGAATAAGTTTGAGAGGCGAGTATTTACTTGTAATAGTAAGTGTTAGTGGTTGTCTTGGAGAAATATATTGTGTAGGTTGAATCATAGATATAATAGGTGGATCTGTGTTTTTGAAAAAAATGTAAGTAGCAGCGGCAAGAATAATACTGGCTATTCCTATAGTTATAACAAGAAGTTTTGTCTTGGACATATACACTCTCAAAAGATTAAATAAGACTTAGTAACTGGCTGTTATTTCCTTTAAAATTTTTATGGTATTATTTTTAGAAAAGCAACTATCAGTGTGTTCATATAAGATTATGTGAAGTTAAAAAATAAAAATGATGAGAGTAAAACAAATCAGCAAGTAACATAGGTTATGTAACTGGTTAGTAATAAATATTATAATAAGCAACATTTTGTTAAGTGATAGTTAGAAAAGAGATTTGGTTAAGATAACTCTATATACTAACATAGTAAAAAAAAAATTATAAAAGAATGGATAGTGATTCTATAAAAACAATAAGGAAAATATAGATAGCATTAATATTCTACTATAATTAACTATTGAGTTAGGTATTAAAGGTTGATATTGTACTATTTAGTTTAGGTTCTTTTCAAAAAAGTTTGGATAAATGTTGAGATACCATACATCAAAAAATAATTTTCCTTTGGCTAGCGATTTGAGGCGTCAGCGTGAGCGTATGGTTATTACACAACTTGAACAAAGAGGAATTACTAACTCTTATGTTCTTACAGCAATGCGTAATGTACATCGACACTTATTTGTTCCTGAAGCATTACAAAGTCGTGCATATGACGACTATCCCCTCCCTATAGGTTATGGGCAAACTATTTCTCGTCCATATATCGTTGCTATTATGACTAGCCTCCTTGAGCCGACTCCAGGTTTAAGTGTCCTTGAGATCGGTACTGGTTCTGGTTATCAGACAGCTATCTTAGCCAATATAGGTCTTGAGGTATTTAGTCTAGAACGTGTTAGGGAGTTGTATTTTCAAACAAAAGAATTATTTTTTTTGTTAGGATATAGAAAAATTAGAACTTGCCTTTCTGATGGGACCTTAGGGTGGGAGGAACATGCTCCCTTTGATAGAATTATTGTTACTGCTGGTGGTCCAAATATCCCCTTACCATTACTTAATCAACTAGGAGATCCAGGAGTTATGGTTATTCCTGTCGGTCAAAACCCACGAGAACAAGAGTTGATGTGTATAACCAAAAAGAATAACACTGTTACATCAACAGTTATTGGTAATGTTGCTTTTGTTGACCTTGTGGGAGATTATGGTTGGTAAATATATACTAGTGGAATTCTATTTTTTTATATATTGAATCCATACACTATTAACATCCTTAAATTAAAGGATAACTATCTATGAATATTCCTCTTTCACCTGCTATGCAAGATAAGCAATTAAAAAAAAATATAGATACTATTCAGCATAAACTTTTTATTATGAGTGGAAAAGGTGGTGTTGGTAAGAGCTCTGTAACAGTAAACCTTGCTGTTTCTCTTATGCAAAAAGGTTTCCGTGTTGGTATTTTGGATGTTGATCTTCATGGTCCTAGCATCCCACGTTTATTAGGTCTTTCAGGACATGTTGAAGTTGATGAGCAAGGACGTATGATTCCTGTTTTTTATAATGATAAGCTATGTGTAGTTTCAATGGATTCTTTTTTAGAAAAAGAAGATACAGCTATTGTTTGGAAAGGACCTAAAAAAGTAGGAGCTATTAGGCAGTTTTTAAGTGGAGTTTATTGGGGAAATCTTGATTTTCTTCTTATTGATTCCCCTCCAGGAACAGGAGATGAGCATATGGCTGTCCTTAATTCCATTCCAGACGCAAAGTGTATTGTTGTTACAACTCCACAAGAAATATCTTTGGCAGATGTAAGAAAAGCTTTGGATTTTTTACGTCAAATTAAAGCACCTATTTTAGGTATTGTAGAAAATATGAGTGGTCTTTCTTGTCCTAACTGTGGTCATGAAATTGAAATTTTTAAAAAAGATGGTGGTGTTCAACTTGCTGATAAGGAAAATCTTCTTTTATTAGGTCAAATATCTCTTGATCCTTTAACAGTAGTTGCAGCTGACTGTGGGAAGCCAGTCGTTTGTATGGAAGAACATTCAGAAGCTAAAGAAAAATTTTTGCAGCTTACAGAAGCTACATTAAACGCATTAAGGCTCATTTAATATTAAAGCTGTTTTTGTATTAGTAACAGTAGGTAATAACTTAATTATTATAATATGTTGTTAATAGTTGCTAGTATATTAGTAGAGTTAAGATAACGAAGATTGAGGAAAAAGTTTTGCTAAAACATCAGAGCAATGTGAAAGAGGATGATTTGGATGAAGATAATACTTAATCTAGCAAACTCTATTACTTTAGTCAGGACTGTTTTTGTTATTCCCATAATAGTATTACTTTATTTTGAAGGTCCAATAACTTGTTTTTTAGCTACATTACTTTTCTGTATTGCTTCTGTTACAGATTATCTTGATGGTCATATAGCTCGTAAAGAAAATATGGTGACAAGTTTTGGTAAATTTCTTGACCCATTAGCTGATAAACTTCTTATTTGTTCTATTCTTATTATGTTTGTGAAGTTAGATTGGGTTCCTGCATGGGTAACTATTATTATCATTGGTCGTGAACTTGCTGTTACAGGCCTAAGAGCTATTGCAGCAGATGAAGGAATTATTATTGCAGCAGATAATTATGGAAAAATTAAAACAATTCTTCAAATGGTCGCTATTGTTCCTCTTCTTTTACACTATTCCTTATTTGGTATAGATTTTTATAAGATAGGACTTTTTTTACTTTACATAGCCCTTATTCTCACTGTACTTTCAGGAGTAAAGTATTTCTATAGTTTTTATAAAAATTGGCAATATAAATAAGGATAACAAGTGTGTATAGTGTATCTAGTAGATCAGCTTTTTTAAAGCTTGGAGTATTATCGATAGCTATCTTATTAAATATTATACTTGTAGTTAGACTAGTTTGGGGTGCTCACAGTCTTATTTCTTATCGGGAATTGATTTTGCAACATAAATCTATTACTCAAGAGTTACAGAAATATGATGATACTATTGCAAGGTTAAGTCATGAGATACAATTATTGCATAGTAATCCCAGTTATATTGAAAAGATGATAAGGCAACATCTAAATTTTGTAAAAGATAATGAAATATTATATTTAATTACAATAAAAAAAGATTAATTAGGTCCTAGGAGTCACCTAAATGACCCCCAAAATCGAATGGTTTCAGGAAATATTAGAACAAGAACCAAGCTCTAGAGTTTTTTTCCCTCTTGCAAAGCTTTTATTTGAGTCTGGAGATGTTACAAAAGCACTTGAGACACTAAGACATGGTCTTGAACATCATCCAGATTTTCTTGAAGCAAGACTTTTTTTAATACATCTTCTATATAGTATTGGAGATATGGAAGGTTGCTCATCTGAAAGCATTTTAATTGCTAATCTTTTTAATCAATATCCTGATTTTTGGGCAGCATGGGGACAATCTGGTGCACAGGTTGGAGGTGACTTTGGTCTTTATATGGGTTTAATATCAGCTCTTGTATTATACCCAGATTTGACGCTAAAAGAATTTTTATCTTATGGTTTAAAAGGATTATCTGAAAGAAAATCAACAGAGTTTTCACATTATTCTAACACTAAACAGTCATTTGCCTCACTACAGACAAGCTCACAGTCATCTGGTATAGTTCAGTCTAGTAATGATATAGTTGACATAGAAGAAGTCGGTGATAGTGAAGAGCTTTTTTTTGATCGTCCGGAGGATATGGCAGTAGTATCTAAATCTAAGGATGATTCTTTTCCAGTTTGTACACGTTCAATGGCAGAAGTCCTTGCTGAACAAGGAGATATTGTAAGTGCAATAAAAATTTATCAAGAATTAGAGTCTCAAGCTACTAATCATGAAGAGATAGTTTCTTTACATGCAAGAAAAGTAGAGCTTAGTGAAATGTTAGCACAGGCTAGGAATGCGTCTAGTTTTAGTAGTTCTACTACGAACAGTTATAATATCAATCATCAGGCTGAAGTTATTGCTATGTTAGAGGCCTTAGTAACACGTCTTGAAAAAAGAGCAAAAGGTTAAATTTATATTCTAGGGATCAGGAGTTATTAATGTCCCGTAATATTTTTATAGTTCTTTGTCTGGGACTAACAATTATTATCACAGGTTGTGGTATTCAGAGTGTTTCAAATTCATGGAAAAGGACAAAAAAGTTCTATGGTAGCTATATTAATAAACCAGCTTGTATTAATTACTCAGATACTGATAAGTTAGATGAAAAAGATGTTATTCTAGCTTCAAGAATGATGGGTATTGATACACAGCTTGAAGCTCTTCAACGGTACCTTCAAAACTCAGACAAACCCCCATCTGATGAAAGTATTATAGCATTATTAAATACATTTCCTTGGTTATCTGGAGTTGTTCTTATTGAACCAAACGGAGAACTAATAGCACAAGAGCCAGAGAATCTATTAGAAAAATCTGATTTAGCCAAAATTATAGAGGCTAAGCCAAGAGGAAAGATGTTGCGTGATATTCGAGCAGCAGTTCAAGAAACAAGTATTGGACCCAAAGTATTTTTTTCTGTACCTGTATATGTTGACTCAGATATGAAAGCACTTTTTGTTGTATATTTTGACATAGAGAAGTTATCATTATATTCACCATATAGTAAGGCTCTAGTTATCTTTTCTCCAGAAGCTGTATTATGGTCAGGGCAGTTTTCATTTGAAGATACCCCCCTTGCTAAAGAAAATTGGGAATCATTACTAAAAAATTCGGTTAGTGGTAGGGTATCTAACCAAAATGGAGAATTTTTTTGGTTATCTCACTTTATAGGTAATCAAGAAATAGTTTTTGCAACACCTGTATCTGGAAAGTTTTTTGAAGAAACTAATCAGTGTTTCCTTGTTGATTTGCAAGAAAATACAGAAATAGAGGCTCAAAATACGTTATTAGAAAACTCAGAAAATCCATAGCTAATTCAGTTAAAATATGAGTAAGCAGGGGGTTGTTCTGTTACGTAATAGGTAGTATTCCATTACATAATCTGTATGTGTAATTTAATTTGTCGTCTTTATTAGGAGAAGACATGTCTTCTGAAGTTACTGTGACCGAACATCTCCTTTTGCAGCAGCAGAGGGCTCCTCAAGCAACAGGACATTTTACATCTTTATTTCATGACTTAATTTTATCAGCTAAAATTATTTCTCGAAGTGTAAATAAAGCAGGATTACTTGATGTACTTGGGGGGACAGGTGATATTAATATACAGGGAGAGAAAGTACAAAAGTTAGATGAATTTGCAGATAAAGTCCTTCTGTATAGAATGGAACGCTCAGGTGTCTTATGTGCTATGGCTTCTGAGGAACACGCAGAGTTGATCAAAGTTTCAGCTGCATTCCCTCGTGGTGATTATATCCTTATATTTGATCCTTTAGATGGCTCTTCTAACATTGATGTAAATATTAATGTTGGGACTATTTTTTCTATATTACGTCGTAAGCCTGGTAAAACTGGAGATGTTGAACTTGATGAAGTATTACAGCCAGGTTCAGAACAAATTGCTGCTGGATATTTTTTATATGGTACATCAACAATGCTTGTTTATACTGCTGGACAAGGTGTTCATGGATTTACATTAGATCCTAGTGTTGGTGAATTTTTACTTTCACATACTGATATTAAAATACCAGACGAAGGTTTTATATATTCAGTAAACGAAGGTTATTGGGATTATTGGGATACACCCACTCGTGAAGCTGTAATGTATTTTAAGCAGCCATCTTCTAAAGAAAAAGTACGATCAGCAAGATATGTTGGCTCTTTAGTCGCAGATTTTCATAGAACGCTTCTTTATGGTGGAGTCTTCATGTATCCATCTGATAATCGTAAGGGGAAAATGCATGGAAAGCTACGCTATTTATGTGAAGCTTCACCACTTGCTTTTGTAGCTGAAAATGCTGGAGGTGCTGCAACTGATGGCCTTTATAGAACTTTGGATTATGTACCATTAAGTTTACATAACCGAGTTCCACTAGTCATAGGATCTAAGAAAGATGTTGAGGCTGTTGCTAACATCTATGCAAAGTATAAGTAATATATCTATATATAATCTACCATATTTTTTCCTATTTCTTAACTAGTAATCATCTTAATTCACTATTTTATTTAATTATTACATCATATTATTTATTATTCTTATGTTATGTCTTGGAATTGAAACATCTTGTGATGAGACTGCTGTTGCCCTTGTTGAAAATGGAAAATGTATAGGTTCTATCTTAGGAACACAAGCACCTTTACATGCTCTATTTGGTGGCGTTGTTCCTGAGCTTGCATCTCGAGAGCATTATAGGTGCCTTGGACCATTATATGATAAACTTATGGAAGATGCGAAGGTTACCTTAGCTGACTTAGACGTTATTGCTGTAACACGTGGACCAGGTTTATTGGGAGCACTACTTGTTGGGTTAGCTTTTGCAAAAGGTCTAGCATTAGCATCTGGTAAGACTTTAATAGGTATTAATCATCTACATGCTCATCTCCTTGTGGCAGCTATTGAGGAACCTATAGAGTATCCAGCATTAGGACTCCTTGTTTCTGGAGGTCATACACACATTTATAAAATAGATGCTCCAGATATTTTTATTCTTTTGGCAAGAACATTGGACGATGCTGCTGGTGAAGCCTGTGATAAGTTTGCAAAAATGTTAGGGCTACCTTATCCTGGTGGAGTTATTATTGATAAATTAGCTCAACAAGGAATCCCAGATCCATATTTGTTTCCTCGACCATATATACATAATTCAGAACTAGATTTCAGCTTTAGTGGTCTTAAGACGTCTGCTGCAATGTATCTAAAGCAATATCCTCAACTTATTGAAGAAGGTCAACGTTATTGTTCAAATAATAGTAAAGTAGCCATTAAAGAAGAGCTTTATAATGTTTGTTCCTCCTATTTACTTGCGATTTCTGAAACACTATATATAAAGATGGAAAGAGCACTTCAAAAATATACTAATGAGATAAAAACTATTATTGTTGCTGGAGGGTTAGCTGCAAATTCTTTTGTCCGTCAAGCTATGCATAATCTTGCTATCAATTATAATAAAAAAATATTGTTACCTGAACAAAAGCTTTGTACAGATAATGCAGTAATGATAGCTTATTATGGAGAGTTATTAGCAGAGAAAGGATATTGTCATAGATTAGATCTTTCTGCTATTCCAAGAGGACAACATATTCCAGATGACATGGTGAAAGTATAATTTTACTATCATCAATGAAATTATAACATAGTAATGCTTTCATCTTGACAGTTTTTATAACTAGCTTCTAAAGTATAACAGTTGTTTTTATTAAAAGATGATAGTTCTCTATTAAGGAGGAACCTATGGCTGCCCAAGTTACAGATACAAATTTTGATACTATTGTTTTAAAATCTAATAAACCAGTGTTAGTAGATTTTTGGGCTCCTTGGTGTGGGCCATGTCGTGCTATTGGTCCTATTATAGACGAAATAGCTCTTGAGTATGCAAGTGATATACATGTAGTAAAGTTGAATGTAGATGAAAATACGATAACACCTGGGCAGTATGGTATTAAAGCTATTCCTACACTTATTCTCTTTAAAAATGGTGAAGTGGTAGAGCAACTTACAGGAGCTGTCTCTAAAACAAGTATTATTACTATGCTTAAAGAAAAGGCGTTATCATGAAGCAATACGACAGTATTGTCGTAGGTGGTGGACCTGCAGGTTTAACTGCTGCATTATATTTATGTCGTTCAGGATTATCTGTAGCACTAATAGAAATGCTTGCCCCAGGAGGTCAACTTCTGAAAACAGAAGAGGTTACAAATTATCCCGGATTCCCTTTAGGTATTAAAGGTTGGGAGTTAGCTGACTTTTTTTCAGCACATCTCGACGGATATACACTTACTCGTTATAATGATAATGTAACTTCTTTTATTCATACTCCAGGTGAAAATAAGCTTACAGTCGGTGAAAAAGACATTATTGGGAAAAGTATTATTATTTGTACAGGTGCTTCCCCTAAAATGTTAGGGTTGCAGAGAGAAAGCGAGCTTAGAGGTCGAGGTGTTTCATATTGTGCATTATGTGATGGAAACTTTTTTCGTGATCAGGTTGTAGCCGTTGTTGGTGGAGGAAATACAGCCCTTGAAGAAGCGTTATATCTTTCTCGTATTGTAAAAAAATTGTATTTAATACATCGTCGTGATAAATTTCGTGCAAATAAACATTATCAAGATAAAATAATGGCTACTACTAATAAAATAAAGCTTATTTTAGATAGCCGTATCACTATGCTTCATGGTGAAAGTGAGCTTGAAGCTCTTGAAGTTGAAAATGTTAAAACACAAGTGATATCAAAGATTGAAGTAAGTGGTTTATTTATCTTTATTGGTTATGAGCCAAAAAGTGATTTTTTACCTTCAGAACTTGCTTTAGACGCAAGTGGTTTTGTTTTAACAGATAGTGAGATGAGAACAAATTTACCAGGTGTTTTTGCTGCTGGTGACATACGTTCAAAGCAATGTCGTCAAGTGGTTACAGCTGTTGGTGATGGAGCAACAGCAGCAACAGCAGCCTTTAGCTATATTGAACAATTGGATGTTTAATTTATATGTATATTCGTTATGTAGTATTAGTTATAATGTTAGTTTATCTTCCTGGTTGTGGTATAATTGATTATTTTGCAGTACCTAGGCCTGAACAAACAGCACAAGAACTTTATGAAAATGCAAAAGATGCAATGGAAGAAAAACATTATGCACAAGCAGCAGAGTATTATGAAAAATTAAAAGATAATTATCCACTTAGTCCATATACAGTTGAAGCAGAGCGTGCACTTGGTGATGCTCTTTTTTTTGATGAAAAGTACGCTGAAGCTGTAGAAGCTTATAAAGAATTTGAGACGCTTCATCCTCGTCATCCAGATATTCCATATGTCTTATATCAAATTGGAATGTCAAATTTAAAAACTTTTATTTCTATTGATAGGCCAACAACGTCTATACAAGAAGCTTATGAGTATTTTCAAAGAGTTCAGGAAACTTTCCCTGATTCTCCCTATGCTGAAGCTGCTGTAAATGAAATGAAAGCTTGTCGATTGATTATGGTAGAACATGAACTTTATATTGCTAATGTATTTTGGAATATGGGTAAGTATGGTCCAGCATGGAAGAGATATACCTTTATTTTAGAAAACTTTTCTGATGTTCCTAGTGTGTCTGAGTATACAAAAGAAAGATCGTTAGCAGCATATTTTTTATACAGGAAACAAGAGTCACAAGCTGAAAGAGAACAAATTCATGGTAGTTGGAAAAGGTTATTTAATTGGTTGTAATGTATAACTTTGACTGTATCCTATGCAAGTTATAGTATATTTTTACTGTAGGTATAGCATAAGAATAGAGTTACTATATGATAGTATAATATAAATTATTATTATTATTATTATTATTAGCTAGTTATCATTATCAACTTTATCAGTTTTATTAGTCGTAGGGGTGATATCAATTTCATCAGGTTCAGAACTTGAACGTTTAAAGTTGCGTATAGCTTTTCCTAGCCCTCCCCCAATCTCAGGGAGTTTTTTAGCGCCAAAGATAATAACTGCTATGACAAGAATTACTAAGAGCTCTTGCATGCCAATACCATACATATTGCCTCCAATTATCAGTATAGAATATCTATTCAATATCTATAGGTCAAGGATTTGGAATTAATCTAACTATATTTAAATATATCTTTTACTATGTAATTACACCTGTTCTTTTTAAAAAGAAAGTGTTTCCATTTGTTATATAAGATAACATTAAGATAAGGATTTATATGTCATATAATAACTCGTTATTTAACCAAGTAAAAAATATATTTCCTCAGGGTATAGTAGGAATTATTTTTGACTGTGATGGTGTTATTATTGATTCTAAAAGTATTAATGTAGGTTATTTTAATAAAATACTTCAAGAGCTTGGTTATCCTAATATGACAAAAGAAGAAGCAGATTATGTGCAGATGGCTTCTGTGCAAGATGCTATGAACTTTCTTATTGCACATGAAGATAGAGAAAAACTAAAAGAAGTAACACAACGTTTTTCTTATAAAAATGAAGTATTACCGCACCTTAAGATAGAGCCAGGATTGATGAATTTATTACATTGGTTAAAAAGTAGAGGAATACAACTTGGTATTAATACAAATCGAGTTTCCAAAGGAATAAATGATGTGCTACTTTCATTAGATTTAAATGGATTTTTTGATCCTATTATAACATCTGATCTTTTTCCTGCAAAACCAGATCCTGAAGGACTTCTAACAATACTAGAAATATGGAATACTGAACCTTCTAAAGTAGCTTTTATTGGAGATAGTTTAACTGATGAAGGAGCAGCTCGTGCTGCTTCTATACCATTAATAGCTTATTGCAATACATCTCTTTCTGCATCAATACATATTGAGAAATTTTCAGACTTATATGATGCCCTTCAAGGTCTTTATCAATAAGTAAAAAAATGGTATTGGATACTAGCTATATTCCTTAGAGTTTATAGGGAATTATAAGATATTAAGGGTTATAGAACATTTGAGGAAGATTTTATTGGAGGGACTATGTTTGTTTTTGGAAATATTTTATTAGGTATTGCAAGGGTTCTTGATATTATTCTTTCTTTGTACTTTTGGATTGTCATTATAGCTGTATTATTAACATGGGTAAGACCTGATCCATATAATAATATTGTTCGTATGTTTTATGCCCTTACAGAGCCAGTTTTTTATAAAGTTAGAAAATTTCTTCCTTTTACACTTGTTGGTGGGTTAGACTTATCTCCTATTGTTGTCTTGATTATTATACAGTTATTACAAACAATTGTAGTTCGATCATTATTTCAGTATGCAGGGATGCTAGAAGGATAAGTCTACATTCATAAAAAGATATGAGAGAAACTAAAGGTTATACTTAATCCTACATTAATTTATACGGTAGTGACAACCTATACTTTTTGTGTTGAGAAGTGCTTTTTGGGTTATAATATAAGCAGTTTGACTACCATGAAAGAGATCTATAATTGGTTTTGAAATAGGAGTATTTTTATAAAAATCATGAAGATGTCTTGAAAGATCCCTAAGTTCTTCAAAAGCTCTCTTGAGTCGACTACCTGTTCGGCAAATTCCTACATAATTCCACATAATGTGTCGTATAGAAGTCCAGTCTTGTGTAATAAGTGCTGGATCATCATTTTTTTCATTACCTGTACACTCCCAATTTGGAATAGCATTGATAATACGTGTAGATAAAAAGTTCTTTTTATTTTTTTTTCGGGAAATATGTAATCCTGTGCTATAACCCCATAGTAACCCTTCAAGTAATGAAGTACTTGCAAGGCGATTAGCTCCATGTACACCTGTACAACTACATTCTCCAACAGCAAACAATCTTGAAAGAGAGGTTTGTCCTTGGGTATCAGTAAGAATCCCGCCACAAAAATAATGGGCTGCAGGAACAACAGGGATAGGAGAATTTTTTATTGAAAGACCTTGTTGATAACAATAATTATAGATAGTAGGAAAACGTTTGGTAATATCATGTGATACGTTTGAAAGATCTAGGTATACACATTGTTCTCCAGTATGTAATAATTCTTCCATAATTGCTCTGGCAACGATATCACGAGGTGCAAGTTCAGCACGTGTATCATATTTTTTCATAAATGCTTTACCTTGTGTATTCGTAAGCTTTGCACCTTCACCACGTAATGCTTCAGTAATTAAAAATTTTTGTGTTTTATTACAACTATATAAAGCAGTAGGGTGAAATTGTATATATTCTAAGTCAGTGAGTTTAACACTTGCACGATGCGCCATAGCAATACCAGAGCCTATAGAAGCCTCTGTATTTGTAGTATGAAGATATATTTGTCCTATTCCTCCTGTTGCTAATACTGTCCAATCTGCAAGTAGTGTTTCTACTTCATTTGTCTGTTCGTTAAAAACATATGCTCCTAAACACTGATTCTCAGGATTATAACGATATTCTTTCAGTTTTGCATGATGATGTGTTGTAATAAGGTCTATAGCTGTTCTATGAGTAAGGATTTGAATATTAGAAGTTTTTTGTATTTCTTTTAGAAGACCTTCCATAATAGATTTTCCTGTATGATCAGCACAATGAATAATCCGAGCAGAGCTATGTCCTCCTTCACGAGTAACACTCCATGTTCCTTTCTGTTTATCGATTTCAAATGGAATACCTATACGTTCTATTAATAGACGATGAACTACTTCTGGTCCTTTTTTACAAAGGAAACGTACAGCTTTTAAATAGTTATGTTGATGGCCTGCATTGAGGATATCATTTTCAAGCTGTTTGTTATCATCTTGTGAATGGAAAACAATACCTCCTTGAGCAAGCTGAGAATTACCACCATCAAGTTCTTTACTAGGAACAATAAGTGTGATTTCAAATCCTGCATCTGCTAAGACAAGTGCTGTAGTTACTCCAGCAATGCCACCACCAATAATAAGTACTTGAGAGTAATATCGGTGTTGATTCATAAATAATACCTTGACTATTTACTTAGAGTCATTGGTTTTGATATAGTTCTATACAGTAATAATTTGCATCATACGTTCAAGTGCTGCACGAGCAAACGTTTTAGTTTCCTGTTCAATTGATATTGGTGTTGCATTATTATTAGCAATACTATGTAGTGTGGTATAAAGTTTATCAGGGTTACATTTAGCCATATGTGAACATGCACTTGCTCTAAGTGGAGTGGTTTTTATTCTATGTTTATGTTCATTTTTAAGACGACTAACAAGATTAATTTCAGTTCCAATAACAATATGAGAACCATCAGGAGCATTTTTAGCATAATTAATAATGAAAGATGTTGAACCTACTGCATCAGAAGCCTTTACAACTTCTGGTGTACATTCAGGATGTACTACAATAGTACAATTAGGATAATTTTCTCTTGCTAAATGGATATGTTGCATAAGGAATCGTGCGTGAATGGCACACAGTCCTGGCCAAACAATAATATCGGCTTGTTTAGATGCTTCAAGATCTGCAACATCCCCTTTTTTTCGGATATCAAGAATATGTAAGTTTTTTTTAGGAATACCTATATTTTTTGCAGTATTATATGCTAAATTTTTATCAGGAAGAAAAAAAACACCATCTCCTTCATTTAGAGCCCATTTTAATACTTTATCAGCACTAGAGGAAGTGCAAGTCGCTCCACCATATTTTCCAACAATAGCTTTGACATCGACTTCAGTATTAACATAAGCAACAGGAATAAGTTTTCTTCCAGAAGCAGTAAGTTTTTTAAATAGTCGTTCTATAAGATATGCAGGGCTCATAAGAGACATAACGCAATTGGCTGCAGGTTCAGGAAGGTAAACAGATTGTTCTTCTTTTGCAAGTAATGCTGCAGATTCAGCCATAAAATAAACACCACAAAAAACAATATGTTCTGAGTCCAAATGAGCAATACGTTGAGCTAGCTCAAGAGAGTCACCTGTGTAGTCACAGTGATCAATAACTCCTTGTTCTTGATAATGATGTCCTAATATAGAAACTTGATTTCCAAGTGATGACTTTAGGCTTGTTATATGTTTACTTTTTTCTTCTTTATTCAAAAAGCGACTCATACCCTTTTCTCCCTTATAACACGCATGCTAAAATCAGCAGCTGATGCAGAGTTTGTAATACATCCTACAGAGACATAGTGAGGCTTATATTGGCTAGTTACAATATTTTTGAGATTATTAAGAGTAATACCTCCACTTACTTCTACTTGAATAGATTTAGGGATAACCATAAGTGATGAGCAAAGAGTATCTATAGACATATTATCAAGCATAATACGGTTAACTTGGCATTCAACAGCTTCAATGACTTCACTATGGTTTCGACATTCTACTTCAATAGGCGGACAAGGGTTATATGTGTTACGTAATGATTTAACTGCATTTGTTAATGAACCAGCTTTATCAATATGGTTGTCCTTTATTAGTAATAATTCTTCTAGATTACATCTATGATTCATGCCACCACCACACAGAACAGCATATTTATCTGGATAACGTAATCCAGGCAGAGTCTTGCGAGTATCTAATAGTATAATATCAGAGCCTTTAAGAGCATTAACATATTTTTTAGTAGTAGTTGTGATCCCAGAGAGATGACTAATAAAATTCAGTATAGTCCTTTCTGTTTGGAGTATAGTAAAGGCAGGGCCAATAATCTCTGCTATAGGTGTATTTATAGGAACTTCTTGACCTTCATCTACAAGGATATTTAATACATAGTCATTATGAGTAAGAGAAGATAATTGCATAATAATAGGGATAACAGGCAGTCCTGAAACACATGTCTGTTCTTTAGCAATAATTTGTGTATGGATTTGTTCTGTGGAAGAAAATATTCCTTTTGAAGTAAAATCTATCCCGTCTTCTTCAAGAGCTAATTTGAGCATTGTTATAAGAAGATTATAAGGTTTACCTTGAAAGTATTTTGAAAATGTTGGGCAATGCATATAATTTTTTTACTTATAATTAAGACTAGAGATTATATTTATAAAAATTTTTCTTGCCGGATAGGAAGTTGGATCATATACCCTAACTTTGCTTAGAAACAGATTAAGAATTGAAACTATAATAGTACTTTTTATAGTTAATAAGAATCATTAAAATTAAGTATCATGGCAATTTTCGTCAAGCAGTTTTGGATGCCCTAAAAGATTAAGTTTATTATCTGAGAGTAATATGAAATTGTCTCATAAAATACGTCCACATAGTTTAACTAGGGAGAATATTTCTCGACTAACTGATTATACAGCAGTAGCAATTTCATTAAATCATTTAAAGAATAATAAAGACTTTATACATCCAGCAGATATAGCTGAATACTTAGAAACACTCTCTACTGAGAAACAACTTTCTTTAGTACAAAATCTTCCTGTAGAGGAAGCAGCAGAAGCTCTTGCAGAGTTGAGTGAGGATGTAGCTGGAGATATATTAGAACATCTTGATCCTGCAGATGCAGCTAAAATTATTTCAGAAATGTCTCCTGATGATGCAACAGATGTTCTTGATGAAATAGATAAGGAGCATAGGGATGCATTATTAGATAACCTTGTTGAAAAAGATGCAGAAGAACTTCGCAAGCTGTTATCATTTGACCCAAATACAGCAGGCGGGATTATGAATACAGAAGTGTCTATGTTTAAACAAGACATTACTGTTGATGAAGCTATTACACAAATTCGTACTACTATAGAGTATAAAGAAATTATTTATTATGCATATGTTATTGATGAAGAAAGTAGACTTGTTGGTGTTCTTTCTTTAAGGGATTTAATGTTATTAAAACCTGGAACTGTATTACAGCATGCTTTAAAGCATCAAGATCTTATTGTTGCTTATTATGACACTGATAAACATGATGTTGCTAAGGAAATTAGTCATTATAACTTGATGGCTATACCTGTTATTGACTATGAAGGCCATCTTCTTGGTGTTGCTACATATGATGATATTATTGATATCATTCAAGATGAAGCAAGTTCTGATCTTTTAGGAATGGTAGGGGCAGGCCAGGATGAAACCGTAGATACCCCATGGTATGTATCTGTTTTTATGCGATTACCTTGGCTTATTGTTAATATGTTAACTTCTGCATTGTCTGCATTTGTTGTTTATTTATTTGAGGGTTCGATTGCACATATGGCTATTTTGGCAGTCTTAATGCCTATGGTTGCTAACCAAGCAGGTAATACAGGTCAGCAGGCATTAGCTGTTATGATTCGTCAACTTGCAACAGAACGTTTTGAAGTTAAAAGAGCATGGCTTGCTGTTTTTCGAGAAGGTAAAATAGGTATTACTTCAGGGTTAATTATGGGGCTTTTTGTTTCAGTTATTGTAATGTGGATGACACAAAATGTTGTATTGGGTTGTGTAATGGGTGGTGCTCTTATGACGGATATGGTTGCAGGATCCCTTGCAGGGGGAGCTATTCCTCTTTTCTTCCGTTATATAGGGCGTGATCCTGCTCAAGCTTCTAGTATTTTTCTCACAGCTATAACAGATAGTTTTGGTTTTTTTATTTTTCTTGGTCTTGCAACTCTTTTTTTATTATGATGCAATGTTTAAAAAGTTATATTATCGGCCGAAAATTTTGTTAAAGACTTTTTCTGCTGTATTTTGAATAGACTCTTTTGCATTTTGGGGTAAAGGAAGCTTATCAAAAATATCCTTTTCTTTTTTATTAAGTATCTTTGTTATAGCACCTTGTAATAGTCTTGCAGGGTCAACTCGATATGATGGGTTTGATAAGTCACCATATATATGAAGTGGAATAACAGTATCTTTTACAGCAATATCAACATTAATTTTCATAGTGTTATTAGGAAGTAAAATTGAACCATTTGCTGCTGCAGCAACTGGAGTTCCTTTAAGAATAAATTGTTCTATATTAATAGTTCCATTAACAGCTTTTAATTTTCCATTAAGTTCTGTGAAGGGTTGTTGTGATATCCGAGTAAGTTCTGGGCTTTGGACAGGTAATGCACCAAATTGAATATTAATATCTTTTCCTTCAATAGTGGCTTTACCATTTAATGTTTGCTTTAACTGTATACTATTTGATCCTGTGGTTGTTATTTCTGCAGACAGATCAACAGTACCTTTTTTGATTATAGCTGTTTTAGAAATATCACTAAGAAGGGATGTAAGATTAATATGTGAGCCTGTAATTGTTGCTTCATATCTTGGGTTAGATGCAGTAAGATTTCCTTTTCCTTTTACAGAAATAGGACTTTCGTAAAAAATAAAAGTACATGGATCAAGGACATAATTTGATGGATTACCATGTAGTTGACTATTTAATTTTTCTATATGTAATTTAGATATAATAATACTATCAGCAGTTAACTTAAGATCTAATGTTGGAAGTGAAGAAGAGATTGTTTGTTGTTGAGTGTTTTTTATAGTATGTTGAGCAGTAGTTACAGATGATGTTTGTATTAGATTTTTTGTTACTGGTGTATGTTTAGCAAAAGATATAGGTAGGTATTGATCAAGATTAATAGTTGTTAGGGAAAGATTTCCAGAAAGTTTATTAGGAAGATTTAGAGCTAGCTTTCCGGTAACTTGGCTATCATCAAGCATAATTTTGAGATCTGTTAGTTGAATATATTGTCCATTAACTTGTACTTTACTTTGAGCAGAGAAGTTCTCAAAAATTTTTGTTTCAGGAGTGATAAGCATCATTCCTAAGGTGCTAGCAAGTTTTTTTAATGAACCAGACGCATTAATTACTGCTGTTCCTTGAAGTTTATTAAGTTCTAACGAACCATTAGCATTTATTTTAAATTGATCTAGTTTTACTTGTATATCTGATTTTTCTAACAAATTTTTATCAAAAAGGTAGCGTCCATTTCCTTCTATAGTTATGGGAGTTGAGACTGTTAATCCAGTTTTAGGATTAATAATAAATTTTATATGTTCTATAGAAAGTATATTTTTATCAAGAATAATTGATACATTCCCTTCTGTTACAAAGGAAATATTTTCTGGTTGAAATAACGCTTGAGTATGTATAGAAATTTTACCTGTGCTTTGAGGATAAATATTTTTTGCAGTTAATTGTAGTCCGGTAAGTATTATCTGTTTACGTCCATCAAAAAATTTTAACATCCCATCTTTTATGGTGACAGAGGAAATACTTATTTCTGGAAGTTGAAAGGATGCTTTTTTATCTTCTTGAGGATTAATGGCATTAGTTGAAGTTACTGCAGCTGTAGATTGTATTTTTTTATTTTGTGCATTTTTCTTTTGTATAATAATGGAAGGTTGTTCAAAAAATATTTCATCAATAGCAATAGTACCAGTAAATAATTTTAAGAGAGAAAATCTAAAGACACACTTTATTAGCTCTACAGAAATTTCATTAGTATCAGGGTTTCCCCAAGAGGATTTTCCAAGTTCAATCCCAGGGGTGGGGAAAAAAGAAAGACTTGGTATACTATCTGTGTAAAGTGGTTGTCCTGTGGCAGACTCAACAGCCTTTGAAATAGCTAACGTAATTTTATCTTTATTGGTATATATGAATATGGCGATACCTGATATAAGTAGAATAATAATAACAAATAGTATAATAAAAAATTTCTTCACAATTTTCCCCTCACTACTTAGAATGGAAATAATTTTTTAAGATAGTATTGTTAAGCCTTATTAGCAAGGTATAAGGCTTTATATATTCTAGGAACTTGTTTTATACCTTGTATGACTACATAGTAGAATTAAATTTTATATAGTAAGTATTAAAAGGAAATTATATGCCAGCATATGGAGATCTTGTTTGTATTATAACACCAAGAGGTAAATCTAAACTTTATCGAATTGAAAAAAATCAGGATATACATACACAAGATGGCATTCTTAAGGTGGATGACATTGTACATGCATCATATGGGACTGAAATTTTTACTACACTTGGTACACCCTGTTGCATTCAACGACCTACTATTAATGATATTATTAGAAATACTAAAAGACAAACACAAGTGCTTTATCCAAAAGATATAAGTTATATTTGTATACGTCTTGGTGTTGGGCCAGGAAGAACAGTTATTGAGGCAGGCACAGGTTCAGGAAGTTTAACTATGGCATTATCATGGTTTTCAGGCCCAACTGGGCATGTACACACCTTTGAGGCACGAGAAGAATTTTATACTCTTGCAAAGCATAATTTACAATGGGCTGGATTAGGAGATAATGTAACTATGCATCATCAAGATATATCAGAAGGTTTTGGTCAGGTAACAGGGGCTGATGCCTTATTTCTTGATGTGAGAACACCCTGGGAATACCTAACATTTATTCCTAAGGCAGTATCTCCTGGAGCATCGTTAGCTTTTTTTGTACCTACTACAAACCAAATAAATGAACTTTTACTTGGTTTAGATAATGGTCCATTTGATAATATAGAGATTTGTGAAATTTTGATTCGTCATTGGAAGCCTATTATTGATCGAATTAGACCTGAAGATAGAATGATAGCTCATACAGGATTTCTTATTTTTGCACGTCATCAAGAGCATTCTTCTTCTTGGAATAAATATAAAATATTAGGAACCCGTGAGCGAAAACAAGAGGCTGCTCGTAACAAGAGAATGAAAGCTGACGTTCAACATATAGATGAATAATACATGAAAATTACTATTCAAAATTTTTCTAAGTCTTTTGGTGGACAAGATATCTTTTCAGATTTTTCGTTAGATATTGATTCTGGTATTCGGTTATGTGTTTCTGGTCCAAATGGATGTGGTAAGTCTACGTTATTACGTATTATTGCTGAAGTTGATATACCTGATTCTGGAAGAGTGATTATTCCAAAAGGAACTCGTATAGGATATGTAGAGCAAGAATTAGCTCCTAGTGCTCTGGATGTTTCTTTACTTACATGGGTTCTTGAAGTTCTACCTGATTGGCATGACTTTTGGGCTACATGGGAAGAAGCTATTCAAGCAAATGATTCAAAGAAGTTATCAGAGCTAAGTTTAAAACATACAGAGCTTGAAACTCTATATGGATATCATCCTGAATATAAAGCAAAAGAGATTCTTTCTGGTTTAGGTTTTACTGATAATATGTTTGATTTACCACTTTCTAAACTGTCTGGTGGTTGGAGAGAAAGGGCAAAGTTAGCTAGAGTTTTAGTTGCTGGTGCAGATGTTCTTTTATTAGATGAACCAACAAATCATCTTGATATTGAATCTGTTGAGTGGCTTGAAGAGTTTTTAAGAGAATATAAAGGGATACTCATATTTGTAGCTCATGATAGGGTTTTCATGGATAATGTTGGTACACATATTTTATACCTTGGTGGATTGAAGCCAGTTTTTCGGAAACTCACATTTTCACAATTTATGGTGTTACGTGAAGAAATTGAAGAACAAAAAGCACGAGAAACACAACGTATTACAGATGAAATTGAAAGGAAAATGGAATTTGTGAGAAGGTTTGGTGCTAAGGCTACAAAGGCACGCCAAGCATCGTCTCGGCAAAAGATGGCAAAAAAGCTTGAACAGGAGCTTGAAGAATATAAACCTGAAATCAAGCGAAAAGAGCTTAAGTTTATATGGCCAACCCCTCTTAAGGCTGATAAAGTTATTCTTTCTGCAGCAGCATTATCATTTTCTTTTCCAGATGGTCGTCAATTATGGCCTTCTCTTACGTTTAGTCTTTTAAATGGTCAACGTATTGCACTTGTTGGTCCTAATGGCTGTGGAAAATCAACATTGCTCAAGATTATTGCAGGACAACTAAAATCTACAGGAGGTTCTCTAACCCTAGGATCAGGGGTACGGTTAGGTTATTATAGCCAACATCAGACAGAAATACTAAATACTTCAGGTACAGTCCTTGGAGAAATAAGGAGACTTTCTGATCCTAAAATGACAGAAGAAGAACTTATGAGTGTTCTAGGATTATTTCTTCTTGGACAAGGATATTTTGATCGCACTATTCAAATGCTTTCTGGTGGGGAAAAGGCTAGGCTTGTACTTGCGTCTCTTTTTCTTAATAAAGCAAACTTTTTAGTTCTTGATGAACCAACAAATCATCTTGATTTAGAGAGTCGTGAAGCACTTGTTAATGCACTTAGTAATTTTAGTGGTACTCTTCTTGTTGTAGCTCATGATCGTTATTTATGTTCTAATGTAACAGACGAAGCTTGGGCTCTTTCTTCTGAAGGACTTACTCGATATGAGCAAGGTTTTTTACAGTATGATGAAGCTAGAAAACAGGGGTTAAAGCAAGTAACAATAGTTGAAACTCAGGATAATCAAAAAAATTGTCTTACCCAAAAAAATAAAAAAAATAGCGTTATTAGTTATAGTCGTGATGAACTAAAAAGTTTAAAAAGAGAACAAGCTAAAAAGAGAAATGAACTGTATAATACGATAAAGCCAAAGCAAATAGCTTACAAACGTCTTGAAGAAGAGCTTTCTATTTTATTAGAAAAACAGCATAATCTTGAACAACTATTAGCCACTCCTGCAGGGCATGGAAGTGGAATAGAAACAGCAAAACTTCTTAAGCAATTTAGTGAAGTAAAAGATCAAACAGACAGAATTATAGATAAGCTTGAAAAACTTGAATTAGAAATTAATGCATTAGAACAACAACGTATAGCTATTTCCTAAAAAATACTTTGTATGTTGAGTAGGCAATTTATTTTAAGCGAGAAAATATGTGGGAAAAAATATTACTTCAGAACGATTAGCAAAAATTAAACATGTCCTTTCGTTACGACAAAAAAATTTGACACTTGTATTAGCAAATATACATGATCCACATAACGTATCTGCTATTTATCGTAGTGCAGATGCTTTTGGCATTGATACAATACATCTTTATTACACAGATACACCTTTCCCAAAGTTAGGTAGTAAAAGTTCTGCTTCAGCAAAAAAGTGGGTAAAAACTATCTACCATCAGTCTGCTAATAAACTTATTAGAATGTTAAAAGAGGATAACTATAAAGTAATTGCTACAAGTTGTACGTCACAAGCTCAACCATTATTATCACATAATTTTACTGGTTCAACAGCTATTATTATGGGTAATGAACATGCTGGCGTCCCTCCAGAACTTACAGGATTAGTTGACAGTGAACTTTATATTCCTATGTATGGTATGGTTCAAAGTTTTAATGTTTCTGTTGCAGCAGCTATTATTTTAGCAGAAGCTTCACGTCAAAGGTTATCTGCAGGTATGTACAATACACCAACATATACTGAAACTGAGTTTGCAACTAATCTTAGTTTATGGATAAATAAATAAATTGTAATTTGGTTAGTTAAAATAGGATAGAGTAGTAGGATGCATATCCATCAAAAAATGAGTGATAATTTATTTATCTAAATGAATTATATTATATATGTTAATTAGTTTTTAAGTTAATCAAGTTTTATATATTATCATATAGGTTAGTCAGTTAACATTTTTTAATTAATTTAAGATATTGTAAGGCTCCAGTTTGTTTAATAACTAATACTAACCAAATACTTTTAAATTATGATGGGTAACTTATAGAATTAAGCTATGTTGCTATAAGTTTCAGAAGGTGAAGCCGAAAGACCAGGCTCTAAGTCCTCAAATGCAGTGTAATTTGCAAGGTAAGCAAGTGTAGCTGTTCCAATAGGTCCATTACGTTGTTTACCTATAATAATTTCTGCCGTACCTTTTTTAGCATTATCTTGTTGTTTATGGTAGACTTCATCTCTATAAATAAACATGATGACATCTGCATCTTGCTCAATAGCTCCTGATTCACGTAAGTCAGAGAGTTGAGGTCGTTTATCTGTCCGATCTTCAAGTTTACGATTTAATTGTGACAATGCTACCACAGGAATATTGATTTCTTTTGCTAATGATTTAAGTGAGCGTGAAATTTCTGAAATTTCTTGTTCACGAGAATCAGTACGTTTATTACCACGCATAAGTTGAAGATAATCAATAACAACAAGACCAACATCTGATTCTATTTTCAATCTACGAGTTCTTGCACGTAACTCAAGAGGAGATAGTGCTGGTGTATCATCAATAAATATAGGCGCTTGTCCTAGAACATCTGCAGCATGATAAAGTCTACTCCACTCATCACTATTTAGATATCCATGTCTTAAATGAGAAAGATCAACTTTACCCCATGCACATAACATTCTCATCATAAGTTGATTCATAGACATTTCAAGTGAGTAAATAGCAACAGGAGTACCTTGCTGGATAGCAGAACGCATAGCCATATTTAAACTAAAGGCAGTTTTTCCCATAGATGGACGTGCAGCAACAATAATAAGATCTGAAGGTTGCAGACCAGCTGTGAGTTTATCAAGCCTATTATAGCCTGTTGTGATTCCAGTAACTTGCTCTTTACGTTCAAACCGTTTTTCAAGTTCTTGAAAGACATTAGAAATAAGATCTTTAGAGCTTTTAAATGCTTTTCCTACCGTGCGCTCTGAGATAGAAAAAATAGTTTGTTCTGACTCATCAAGAAGCGAATCTACATTACAAGAAGGATCAAAACAGTTTGTTATAATTGTTGAACAGGCATTAATAAGAGTACGATGAAGAGATTTATCTCTTACTATTGTTGCATAATATTCTGCATTAGCACCACTAACTACTGTTTGTGCTAATTCTGCTAAATAGGAAGCACCACCAACTTGTTCAAGCAACCCTTGGTCATTTAGAAAAGCTGCTACAGAGACTAGGTCAATAGGTGCACTTTTTCTATATAACTCACAAAAAGTTGTGTAAAGAATTTGATGGCTGGGAATATAAAAATCTTCAGCTCTAACAATATCTATTAATGTATGAAAAACAGTATTACGTAAAAAAATGCCACCAAGAACTGCTTGTTCAGCCTCAACATTATGCGGAGGAACTCTACGAAGCAAATCATGTGATACATGATTTACGGAAGAATCATTCTTATTTTTTACATTAAGAGATGAAGAGTTACTCTGCGTGTTCTTCTTGGAGTTCTTTTGTAGATTCTTCTGTTTCGGTTCTGTCTGGAGTATCGTCATACAGTTTTTCTTCAGAGGCTACATTTACAATAAATTCTGCAATAACATCAGCATGTAGCCGTACGCGTACAGTATGTTGTCCAAGTGTACGAATAGGTGCATCAAGCAAAATACGGCGTCGATCAATATCTATACCTTGTTCTGCTAGTGCATGACCAATAATGCTTGTAGTAACAGAGCCATAAAGTTTATCATTATCACCAGCACGCATGAGTACAGTAACAATTAATCCTGAAATACGTTTAGCTAATTCATCTGCTTTAGAACGTATATCATTCATTCGTTCTTGTAGCTTTTTAAATTCTAATTCAAATACTTTCATGTTTCCTGGTGTTACAAGCATAGCAAGACCTTGGGGTAATAAGTAGTTTCGCCCATATCCTGATTTTACTGTAACAATATCTCCAAGACGGCCTAAGTTTTCCACATCAGAACGTAAAATGACTTTCATAGTTAGTCTCCTAAATATTACTCTTTCTTTTTACATCAGAAGAGTGACTAGATGTAAAGAAAAGTAGTGCCATTTGTCGAGCACGTTTAATCTCTGTGGAAAGCAAACGTTGATGTTTTGCACAAGTTCCTGTAATACGACGAGCAATAATTTTTCCTCGTTCTGTAATATAGTCTCTTAATATATCAGGTCGTTTATAATTTAAAGGAAGCTCTTTATCTGAACAAAAACGACAGAATTTACGACGAGGAGCAAATTTTTTCTTAAAAGTCATATTATACTACCTCCTCGAGTTGTTTTTCTTCAATGTGTTCTTCAAGTTTAATCGTCATGAATTTAAATATTCCATTAGTAATGCGTATAATACGCTCTAATTCTTCTATAATATTTGGATACGTTGTATATTCAAGAAGAACGTAATACCCACGCATGTGTTTTTGTACAGGATAAGCAAGATCTCTCATACCCCAGTGATTTACAGTAAATTGTCCTTTATTTTTTTCAATAATACTAACAAGCTTTACTAGTAGTGCTTCACGTGCATCTGGAGAAAGTTCTGGAGATAAAAGTAATAATGTTTCAAATTTTCTCATGATAAAAAATCCCCTTATGGACTTATGGTCTATTCTCAATTGAATAGACAAGGTTAAGTTAGGAACTTTTTAGATGTCTTTATATATCTTTGTCAAGATATAATTATAACAATAAAAAAGTAACTTGTTTATCTTTGATTACATAGAATGAATAAATTAAGCATTAGTACATTAGTTAGAGTGGGTTATATTAGTTTTCAACTATAAAAGCCATATGAGTTAAGAAGTAATTCTTGACGCTTATGTGCTGCAGATAGACGTTTATGTAGGGTTAATGCATAATTGGCAATATCAAGTTCTTTACGGGCAACCCCAGATGCTATAGCAGCTTGAGCTACAGCTGGAGCAACCCACTCAAGTAGACGTAGATCAAGAGCTTTTGGAATGATATAGTCAGGGCCAAATTTAAGATTTTTAACATTATAAGCCATACATATGGATTCAGGTACAGATTCTTTGGCAAGTGCTGCAATGGCATAAGCTGCAGCAATCTTCATTTCTGTATTAATTGTTGTTGCATATGTATCTATTGCTCCACGAAAAATAAAAGGGAATCCAAGGACATTGTTGACTTGATTAGGAAAATCAGAGCGTCCTGTAGCCATGATAGCGTCAGGTCGTATTGATTTTACTTCATTGTAACCAATTTCAGGAACAGGATTTGCACATGCAAAAATGATAGGTGTTTTAGCCATTGTTTCAACCATTCTTTCAGTGATGACTCCAGGAACAGAGCAACCAATAAAGCAGTCTGCACCATCTATTGCTTCACTAATGGTTGTATATGTTTTTTGTGTAGCAAATTCTTTTTTTTCTTGGTTAAGGTTTGTTCGAGAGACATTAATATGACCTTCAGAGTCAAACATTGCAATATTTTCAGGAGTAACACCAAGAATTTTAAACAGACGTCCACATCCAATAGCAGCTGCTCCTGCACCAGAAATGACCATACGGATATCTTCAATTTTCTTGTTTGCAATTTCTAATGCATTAAGAAGTGCTGCAGATGAAATAATTGCAGTTCCATGTTGATCATCATGAAATATAGGGATATTCATTTCATTTTTTAGTCGCTCTTCAATGGCAAAGCATTCTGGTGATTTAATATCTTCAAGGTTAATTGCACCAAATGTTGGTTCAAGTGCTTTAATAACTTCACAAATATGATCAATCTCTGTTGCTTTAATTTCGATATCATAACAATCTATATCAGCAAATTGTTTAAAAAGGATAGCTTTTCCTTCCATAACAGGTTTTGCAGCTTCTGGACCAATATTCCCAAGTCCTAATACAGCTGAACCATTAGAAATGATTCCAACTAAGTTTGCTTTATCTGTGTATAGAAATGAAGTATCTTTATCTTCAGAAATAGCTAGGCAGGCTTCTGCTACACCAGGACTATAAGCCATAGAGAGATCTTTTTGTGTTTTACATGGTTTTATAGGAAATACTTCAAGTTTACCTGGTCGGGGTTCACTATGGTATTGAAGTACTTCTTCTTTTGTAACTAAAGCCATAACCGCTCCTTTAAGTTGTTCTCAAAAAGAATATAGTCTTATATGTATTAATCTATTTACTATTGTATAGATACAATAGGTCATAAAAAATATTCTATTATTATTCTACTGTTATTATATAGAATATAAATGTGTTATGGCTATTGTAACTCACAATATGTTGTATAAAGCATGTATTGTTAAATACCTAAATTATTGTAGCCAGCATCAACAAAAAGAATTTCACCTGTTACTCCTGATGATAGGTCTGAAGCTAAAAAAACAGCAGATTTACCTACATCTTCGATAGTTACATTACGTTTTAATGGTGAATGTTCTTCTATATGATTAAAAATTTTTTTGAAGTCAGAAATACCAGAGGCAGCTAATGTTTTAATAGGACCTGCACTGATAGCATTAATACGGATGTTTTTTTCGCCTAACTCGACAGATAAGTATCGTACAGAAGATTCAAGAGCAGCTTTAGCTACACCCATTACATTATAATGAGGAATTACTTTTTGAGCACCATAATATGTCATCGTAAGAACAGAAGAGCCATGGACAAAGAGTGGTTCAAATGCATGACATAATGTGATAAGAGAATAGGTAGAAATATCTAAGGCTAAGTGAAAACCATCACGTGATGTTTCAATAAAACGTTTTGTTAAATCTTCTCTGTTAGCAAAAGCTACAGAATGAACAAGGACATCAATATGCCCCCATTCTTTTTGAACCAGTTTTACAGCTTCTTTAATTTCATCATCTTTACTAACATCACATTGGAAGATAAAATCTCCATTTAACTCCTGTGAAATAGGTTCCACACGTTTTTGGATAGCATCATTAACATAGTTAAATGCTAACTTAGCACCATGTTCTTTAAAAGATGAAGCAATTCCATAGGCAATACTTTTGTTATTAGCAATTCCAAGAATAAGGCATTTTTTATTTTTTAAGAGCATAGGGACCTCTTACTCATAGTATTTTATATTTGCAACGCATTTATATACCAATATTTTCTCCTGTCAAAATAGTATAGGCTTCATGGTATTTATCATAGGTTGTTTGAATAACATCTTTAGGTAGGTTGGGGGCAGGGGATGTTTTATTCCATAGCTGTGTTTCAAGCCAGTCTCTTAGATATTGTTTATCAAAACTTGGTTGACTTTTACCTGGTATATAGTTTTTTGTAGGCCAAAAACGTGATGAGTCTGGTGTGAGTACTTCATCTATTAGTATGACTTGTCCATCAAGTATACCAAATTCAAATTTTGTGTCAGCAATGATAATCCCACGATCTTCAGCCCAAACCGAAGCTTCATTAAACATAAGGAGAGAAAGTGAAGCTACTAATGTAGTAGTATCTTTCCCTAAGAGATGCTCTGTTGTTTCTATTGAAATATTTTCATCATGTTGACCCAAATCTGCTTTTGTTGATGGTGTAAACAGTGCTGTTGCTAATTTTTCAGACTCTTTTAGTCCTGGAGGAAGAGGATAACCACAAATAGAATTAGTTGTAAGATAATCTTTCCAGCCAGATCCAGAGATATACCCACGGACAATACATTCAATAGGCAATGGCGTTGTTTTTTTTACTAAAACAGATCGTCCTTCAAGTAAATTTTTATATGGCTCAAGGTTGCTGGGAAAGTTATCTACATTGCTTTCTATTATATGATTTGGAACAAGGTGTTGAAATTTTTTCATCCAAAATAGAGTAAGTTGGTTGAGGATGATACCTTTATAAGGAATAGGTTCTTGTAAAATAACATCAAAAGCAGACATTCTATCTGTTGTTATAATAAGAAGGGTATTTTGATCAATAGAGTAAATATCACGGACTTTACCACGACTATAGAGAGGAAATTCTTTGAGGTCTGTGTTTGTTACAACTTGCATAGTAAGATACCTAACGAGTTATTAAGAATGAAAGAATAATTCAATATATTTTTAACTGCGTGTTAATAACGTATTATATATACAGTTCGCAAGTAGATACTTATCATACCTTTCATAAAGTTTTATAAAAATTTTATTTGATTTTTTACTTGGTTATTAGCCTTGTTACTACTAATAATAAGTGTATTTTCTGTATCATTGTTAAAGTAGAGATAGTTGGTAAACAAGTTAAAAATAAATCTTTTATTACAAAAAGTTATAGATAAGTATATAATAGGCAAAAATTTCTTGGCATGGCTTCTGCTTTATATAGAGATGTGTAGGTACATTTTGCCGCATGAAACTATTTTTAGGAGATGTTATCATGATGGGGAGTTTGTTTATTGGTGCAACAGGTATGAAAACCCATAGTACAGGGTTGGGTACTGTCTCCAATAATATTGCTAACGCAAATACCATTGGGTATAAGCAGCAACAGGTAGTGTTTCAAGACCTGTTTAGTCAAGATTTAGCAATAGGTTCTACTGGAAGTCAGGGGCCAAACCAGGCTGGTATGGGAGCACAGGTTGGAAGTGTTCGCACAATTTTTACACAGGGTGCTTTTGAACCTGGCAATAGTGTAACAGATCTTGCTATTGGTGGAAAAGGTTTTTTTCAGGTTACATTAGAGGATAAAGTACACTATACACGAGCAGGGAATTTTCGTTTTACTCAAGATGGTTTTTTAAATGATCCTAGCGGATTTACTTTAATGGGCTCAAGAATATCTAATAATCCTAACATAAAAAAGGAAACCCTTGAACCAATTCAGTTAGACTTTAATGATCCTACAGTAGCAAAGTCTCCTGCAAAAACAAGTACAGCATTAAACGCTGTGGTAAACCTTGGTGATAGTACAGATAAAACACAAAGTGAAGCTAATCCATACTTTGCACTTCTTGAGAGCTGGAAAGGAAATGGAACACCTCCTATTTCTACATCAAACTACTCATATGCACAACCTATGAGAGTATATGATCAACAAGGAAATTCTCACGATATAACTGTATATTTTGATGGAGCACCCTCTTCAACAGGAAGTAAAACATTTGAATACCTTGTAGCTATGAATCCTAGTGAAGATGGAAGTGCTGCATCAGGAACAGATAGTGCAGGTCTCTTAATGTCTGGAACTATGACATTTTCAAGTAATGGCGAATTAAAAAATATGACAGCTTTTACTCCTACTGGCTCTGCAACAAAAGATTTAAATGCATGGCAACCAGCACCATTAGTCAATGGTTTACCACAGTTTTCAGCAAATTTTGTTGGTGCAGGAATACAGCCTTTAACATTAGACTTTGGAATTAAAAGCCAACAGAATATGTGGGCAGGAGCTCCAGCATCCGCTGCTGCCATAGGTACAGATATTGGGAAATTGCCATCAATGATGCCAATACAAACATCCAGCGGTAATTCTACAGCAAGAAATGGATCATCTTCAACAAGAAGATATAGCCAAGATGGTTATCCTCAGGGAGATCTAGTAGATGTCACAATTACCTCTGAAGGGAAATTACAAGGTAAGTATAGTAATAGTCAGGTTGTTGATTTTTATAATATTCCTTTAGCACGCTTTACAAGTGAGGATGGATTAAGACGAGAAGGGAATAACCATTATTCCGCAACACTTGACTCAGGTGGGCCAGAGTTTGGATTGCCAGGAACATCTAACTATGGAAAACTTAGTGTGAATCAACTTGAGACTTCTAACGTAGACATGAGCAGAGAAATGGTTAATATGATTATTATTCAACGTGGTTTTCAGATGAATAGTAAATCTGTTACAACAGCAGACACAATGCTACAAAAAGCACTTGAACTAAAGCGTTAATATGTATTTTATTGTTAATTTTGTATTTTTTAATCTATTGTAATCTTAGTATGTATTATATATTAATAGTATTTCAACTTATAATTATTTATTTTGATATGTTACTACTTTTTCTTTACGTCAAGGATGAAACAGGTTATCAGCTTTGACATGAAAAAGTTTTTTCTGAATATTGTTATTTTTTGTTTTGGTATTATTTTACTATCTATTATAGGACTAATAGGTCTTTATTTTTGGGTTAGTAGAGATCTTCCTAATATTACAAAGCTTAATGACTATAGACCAGCTTTAGTAACAACAGTTCTTGCTAGAGATGGAACACTTATTGGGTATATATATCGAGAGAAGCGTTTTCTTATCCCATTAAGCGAAATGTCTCCTTTTTTGCCTAAGGCATTTTTAGCTGCAGAAGATGCTGAGTTTTATGAACATGAAGGTGTTAATCCGCTTGCTATTATCCGGGCTTTTTTAATAAATCTTCAATCAGGGACAACACGCCAAGGTGGAAGTACGATTACTCAACAAGTCATTAAACGTCTTTTGTTAAGCCCTGAAAGAAGTTATGAGCGTAAGATAAAAGAGGCAATTCTTGCCTACCGTCTAGAGAAATATCTTTCTAAAGATGAAATTTTAACTATATACTTAAATCAGACATTTTTAGGTGCTCATTCTTATGGGGTTGAGGCAGCCGCAAGGACTTATTTTGCTAAGCATGCTAAAGATCTTTCATTAGCTGAATGTGCTCTTCTTGCAGGACTTCCACAAGCACCTTCTCGGTATAATCCCTATAAAGATCCTGAGGCTGCAAAAATTAGACAACGTTATGCTCTTCGTAGGCTACATGATGTTGGTTGGATTACCCAGGCTGAATATGAGGAGGCTCTTCAAGAACCACTATATTTTTCTTCAATGAAAGAAGGGTTAGGAGCTGAATCAAGTTGGTATATGGAAGAAGTCCGTAAGCAGCTTGTTTCCTTTCTTAGTAAAGAAAATATTTCTCAGTATGGAATTGTGCTCCCTTTATATGGAGAAGATGCACTTTATGAACTTGGGTTTACTATCCAGACAGCAATGGATCCTCAGGCACAACTTGTGGCATATGATGTTTTAAGAAATGGACTTGAAAATTTTAGTAAACGACAAGGTTGGAAAGGACCTATTGAGCACATTTCTTCAACAATGATTCAGCATTACCTAGAAAATGCTACATTTACACCTGAAAAACTTGATGGTGGTGCATGGGCTAAAGCAATTGTTAGTAAAGTTAGTCAAGAAGGTGCAGAAGTATTCCTTAGTAGCATTTATAAAGGGTTTGTTAGTGTAGAGACTATGGGTTGGGCACGTAAACCTAATCCAGAAGTTCGATCAGCTTATTGTGCTCCTATCAAAGATGCACGTAGTGTTTTAAATCCTGGAGATATTATATGGGTATCTGGAGTTGGCCCAGACTCTACACATAGGTATAGTTCTAAAACACTAGATACTTCTAAACCTATTCCTTTAGCTCTTCAACAGTTACCACAAATCCAAGGAGCATTAATTTCTATAGAGCCAAATACAGGCGATGTGATAGCTATGATTGGTGGTTATGAGTTTGGAAAGAGCCAATTTAATAGAGCTGTACAGGCAATGAGGCAACCAGGTTCTGCATTTAAGCCAATTGTATACTCTGCAGCACTTGATCATGATTATACATCTGCAACTATGGTGCTTGATGCACCTATAGTAGAATTTATGGAAAGTGGGGATATTTGGAGACCAGGTAATTACGAAAAAAATTTTAAAGGACCAATGTTATTTAGCAATGCTCTTGCACTTTCAAGAAATTTATGTACAGTAAGAATTGCACAGTCTATAGGATTACCTGCTGTTATTGAAAGAGCTAAGGCTTTAGGATTTAATGGTAATTTCCCTGAATTTTTTTCTATTAGTTTAGGTGCAGTTGAAGTAACTCCTATTCGTCTTGTAAATGCCTATACAGCATTTGCAAATGGTGGTAACTTAGCCACGCCACGGTTTATTCTTTCTATTAAAGATTCTAATAATACTGTTATTTACCGCCAGGAAATAGAACAACATCCTGTTATTTCACCACAGAATGCGTATATTATGGCTTCACTATTAAAAAATGTTGTTAATATTGGTACAGCAAGAAAAGCAAAAGTACTTGAGCGTCCTCTAGCAGGAAAGACAGGAACTACAAATGGGGAGCATGATGCATGGTTTATTGGATTTACACCCTATCTTGTTACAGGTGTTTATGTTGGTAATGATCATCCACAGACATTAGGTAAAGATGGCACAGGTGCTGTTGCTGCTCTTCCTATTTTTACAGAATATTCAAAAGTAGTATTGAAAAAATATCCTGAAAGTGACTTTCCTGTTCCTGATGGGATTACTTTTGCTTCAATAGATACTCAGACAGGGAATAGAGCAACTGCTAATAGTACCAATAGTGTTGTATTACCTTTTTATGTAGGTACAGTTCCAGAATATTTTGATAGTAAAGATAATGAGGTGAATACTATTGAACGTGGTGAGGATTTATTAAAACAATTTTTTTAACCATTTTTATGTAGCTGATTATAAAAATGGAGTTTGTTACATATTTTTTGTTATCATTATCATAAGTTATATTTATATACTCAAATATTGAGGCAAGTTAGTATCCTTGATAATATTTCATAAGAGCTAGATTTATAATATACGTTTATCTTATTTTTAATCCCTAATTATTCAAGGTTGATAGTTTTAAGGAGAGTTATATGTTTTGTAAGTTAAAGGTGATAATATGCATAACTCTTATGTTTATTATAACTGTGGTTCCAACAATTGCAGAAAGTGCCTTACCAAACTTTGTACCCCTTGTAAAAGATGCTAGTAAAGCTGTTGTCAATATTAGTACAGAAAAAAAAATTCCTCGTGGTCGTACAGAGTTCCCTATGGAAATGTTTCGTGGTCTTCCCCCAGGTTTTGAACGCTTTTTTGAACAATTTGAACCTAAAGGGCCTGATAGTCAGATACATAAACAACGTTCATTAGGAACTGGTTTTATCATTTCTTCAGATGGATATATTGTTACCAATAATCATGTGATAGAAGGAGCAGATTCTGTTAGAGTAAATCTTGAAGGTACCTCAGGCAAAGAAGAATCACTACCTGCAGAAGTGATAGGTAGAGATGAAGAAACAGATCTTGCTTTATTAAAAGTTAAAAGTAAAGACTCATTACCTTATCTTATATTTGGAAATTCAGATACTATGGAAGTTGGTGAATGGGTGCTAGCTATTGGTAATCCTTTTGGGTTAGGCCATACAGTTACAGCAGGTATATTAAGTGCTAAAGGACGTGATATTCATGCTGGACCATTTGATAACTTTTTACAAACTGATGCATCTATCAATCCTGGGAATAGTGGTGGTCCATTAATCAATATGTCAGGACAAGTTGTAGGCATTAACACAGCTATTATGGCAAGTGGGCAAGGTATTGGTTTCGCTATCCCAAGTAGTATGGCAGATCGTATTATAGAGCAGTTAAAGACAAATAAAAAGGTAAGTAGAGGTTGGATAGGTGTAACAATTCAGGATGTAGATACTAATACAGCTAAAGCTCTTGGATTATCTCAGGCAAAAGGTGCGCTTGTAGGTTCTGTTGTTCCTGGAGATCCTGCTGATAAGGCTGGTCTTAAAGTTGGCGATATTGTAACACAAGCTGATGGTAAACAAATTGATAGTGCAAGCTCATTGTTAAAAGCTATTGCTACTAAACCTCCTTTTTCTGTTGTGAAATTAAAAGTTTGGCGTGATGGAAAGAGTAAAGATATATCCATTACACTAGGAGAGCGTAAGACAACTTCAAGTCAAAAACAAAGCTCACCAGAATCTTTACCAGGTGCTCTTGGATTATCTGTACGTCCTTTAACACAAGAAGAGTCTAAATCTTTTGATGTTAAGCTTGGTATAGGCTTGTTAGTTGTAAGCGTTGAGCCTAATAAGCCAGCGTCAGAAGCTGGTATCAGAGAGCAAGATATAATCCTTTCTGCTAACTTAAAACCTCTTCAATCGGCTGATGACCTTGCAAATATTATTTGTGGAGATGCTAAGAAGAAAGGGGTTATTATGTTACAATTACAAAGAAATGGACAAACGTTTTTTAAAACATTGTCTTTAACTGAAGATAGCAACTAACTCTTCCTTATTTATTAAACTTATAACAAGTATAAAGAATACTCTTTACTTTTGTAAGGAGTATTCTTTTTTATAGTTTGAGCTTGTTAGAGGTATATTAATACTATTTTTATCTATCAATTTTATAAATAATATGTTAGGATATAAGAAAAGGATAAAATGATTTTCATAGATATAGTTATTGTATTCCATATAGTTACTAATTATTATGTGATACAAGAGGGTAAAAGTTTGTTTAAAATAATATAGAATAAAGGATAAGTTGATGTGTCATGCTATCCCTGTAAAAGTTATTGAACTGTTGGATAATGATATTATTCGTGCTACGGTTGGCGATAGTACAACAATATTGACTGTTTCAGGTATGTTACTTCCAGAACCAGTAACTGTTGGAGATTATATTATTGTGCATGCTGGATTTGCTATACATAAACTGGAGGCAACTGAAGCTGAAGAAAGTTTACGGTTATTCAGAGAGCTTTCTATTGCCGTTGGTGATACACCTAATTTTTAATTATTAATCTAATTAATAGATAAAGTAGTTAGATACAGTAAAAGAAAAATACTAGATAGGTGCAATGAATTTTTAGTTATTATTATTTGTTAGTTCTATTATGTTGAATAGTGCTTGTTGCTTCAGGACTTAATGCATTATATACATTTACTGCTTGTTCTTTTGCTTTGAGAAGTAAAGGAGTCAGTGTGGGCTTTGGGCGTTTTTCAATACGCATTCCAACGTATGTCCCTATAGGAAAAGAAAGAATAATACGGTTAAGTTTAGACCATGAAGAGGTTACATCCCAAGTACGCTTAGGACCTAGTAAAGTAGAGCGACAATAAATTCTACATTCAGGATAAAGCTGCTTTGTTAGACGAATAAGTTGCCAAGGACTCACCCATTGACTGTCTTTTTTTGGTTTTTTATGAAGCAGCTGTAATGTACTATTAATGATATGATTTATAGACCATTTATTTGTGAATCCAACAATAATACCATCAGATGCAACACGAAATGCTTCTGCTAAAATTTTTTTTGGATCTTCAACATATTCTAAAATAGTCACTAATGATGCGTAGTTAAAACTTTCATCTTCAAATGGAAGATCATCTAAGGCACCTAATTGGAATTCTGCACGATTTTTTAGTCGATTAGAAGAAAGTTCTAATACTTCTAAATTATTATCAAGTCCAGTAACATCAAATCCATAATCCCAGAACATTTCAAGAAATGCACCAACTCCACAACCAATATTAAGTAAGGTATAGTCACGTCTTGGCCATATAGATATCAGATTTTGGAATAGTTTATATTCTTGTTCTAATGCAAAGGAACCTTGTGGTGATACATACCACTCAGCAAGCTGCTTAACTTTTTCAGCGTTCCACATAATACATCCATATTTTTATTTATAAGCTTAAAACTATAATATATTAATCTGCTTTTTATGCTGTGTTAAGAGAATGTATTATAAGTTTTTAATAAATAGAATATCTATTTGTTGATTAAAGTTACTTATGTTTTTGTTCTAGTTTATTATGTCTATATTGGAAAATATAGCCCTTTATCATTTTTGATTGAGTTATTGTTATGATTCAGAGATCCAATGGGTGAGTGCTTCAATAATTTTTTTTGCTTGTTCTATGCTTGATATATTGAACTTAGATTTTTGTCGATATTCGCCTGCAACTTTTTGATAACGACGAATACTATACTTTTCTGGCCCATATCCACCAGTTTCTGGATCAAACTCTTGATATCGAAAGAGTATAGTTGTCCATGCTCCTTTAGAAAGAATGACTTTATCAAGTTCTTTGACAAGAATTTGACCTGCCTCTTCATATTCAATAGTAATTTCTTCAGCTGATTTCGCCACAATATCCTCATTTATAAAATAAAAGTTTTAAAAGTATTATCTTCTTTTCAAAGAAAAAAATATTTTTTTAGTAACACCCTAGTTGGAAAAAATAAAACTATAGTGTTTATCTACTTTTTATGTATTACATATTATATAGGTAATCACAACAGATGGTTAAGTACAAACAAGATATTTTAAACGTTAGGGTAGGTATCCTTAAATTTTAACTGATAATTTTATTTTCGTAATTTATAAAAGAAGTTATGCAATAACTGAGAGCACTGTGTTGCTTTTATTCCTCCCATATGCCATGGCTTATAGTTATTAAAAGGTAAATCAAAACCAGCAATACAGGAAGTAATACTTCCTGTATTTAGTTCTGCTGCCCCATATACAATACCATCAATCCTAGCTTGTATAATAGCACCTACACACATTAAACATGGTTCAAGAGTAACAATTAGAAAACAATCTTGTAATCTATAGTTTTGTTGGACTGCTCCTGCGGTTCTTAATGCAAGTATTTCTGCATGGGCTGTTGGATCTGAAGTTGTTATTGGAGCATTATGACCTTTACCAATAATTTTACCATTTTTATGAACAATAATGGCTCCAACAGGTACTTCATTTTTTTTTGTACATTGATTTGCTTCAATAAGTGCTTCATCCATTAAGTTGTCCCAAGTCCAGCCTAATGGTGGTGTTGGTATAGGCCCCCAACACATTATTTTTTCTGGTTTATAATCCATTCTTATTTGATGAAAAATAACTAACTATATCTTAAGTTGTATTAAGTTCAATTAAGGAATATTAGATATTAAGGATATGAATGTAACTGCTTATGTTTATTTTTTTTATGTGTTATTGCAGTGGGAACTTTTTCTTGAATAATTTTGAGAACTTCTTCAGGTGTATCACAGATATTAAGAAGAGCATCAATCTCTGATGGTTCAATAAAACCTTCTTTAGACATTGTTTGTCGCATCCAATCGACTAATCCATTCCAAAATTGGCTATTATAGAGTATAATAGGGAAAGGATGGATACGCTTTGTTTGCGTAAGAACAAATGCTTCTGAAAATTCGTCTATAGTACCCATTCCACCTGGCATTACGACATAGGCTTGAGCGTACTTCACAAACATAAGCTTTCTTATAAAAAAATATCTATATTCTGTACGTATTGTAAGATAGTTATTACATCCTTCTTCATGAGGGAGATGAATATGTAATCCAATGGAGCGTCCACCAGCTTCAAAAGCTGCTTTATTTGCTGCTTCCATTAAACCTGGTCCGCCACCAGTAATAATTCCAAAACCTGCAGAAACAAGAAGCTTGGAAATGGCTTCTGTTTCTTTATACAGAGGATTATCAGGTTTTGCCCGTGCTGATCCAAAGATAGATACACAAGGGCCTGCTTTACTCATTGCTTCAAAGCCGTCGACTGTCTCAGAAATAATTCTAAATAGTCGCCATGTTTCTTTAGTAGAGAGAAGGTCAATAGGAGAGCATTCTTCCATTATGTTCCTTTAGCATGAATTAATATTTTTAATATATTAAATTAATGTTTTTAGCATATAATAAATTGTAGATAAAAACAATATCATAACTTTTTGTTACTATATGCTATAGGTTTCTATAAGTAGTAACTGTACTATATGAAGGAAAGTGTTTTTATCAAAATGCTAATGGTTCTGGCATAAGCCATGTTTCTTCTTGAAATGAAGGGTTTGTCCACTCTTTAATTTTTTTACCCATATCCTCTGCAAGAAGGTTGATGACTGCAGCACTAGGGTTTGTTGGCATACGGGTTTTTGTAGCAAAGATAATAAAATCATTTACACTAGCTGCTTGTATACTACCTGCTTGTGATAATGACCATATTAAATTACCTGTTGATACGTCATAAATTTCTATTGCAATAGAAACACGTGTATCACCACTTAAGCCTCCATCAATAAAATCTGTAATATATCCACCTACCACTAAGTTAGCACCTTTTTGTTTAGCAATAGTGAGGGATACATCTGGACGAAATGCTGTTCCATTCTGTAGAAATTCAAGTGTAGAAAATATGCTATTCTGTAACCAGTTTTGCCAAATAATACGTGAAATATTGTTACCAACAGTCAAAAAATTTTCCATTTGTTGTGTTACTCTAAATGGAACAAAAAGAACTTTTGTAGGTTCAACTGGAGGAGATTGGGGATAGACATATACTTGAATTTGACTAGTATTTATCCAGTTATCAAGAATAACTTCAGCTTGTCCATATGAGTTTATATGTATAGTATTTCTTAAAGCTTTTCCGGTAGATGTAAGGTCACAAGCTGTTCCAAGGATACATAACTGTATAACACATAGTAATACAACTATACGCATAGCTAACTCCATAGGTATGATGGAACAGTTAATTAATATAAAGAGTATAGCCTATAGGGTATATTTATGCTATTGTTATATAGAGAAATAATATAAAAATATGTTATAAATAAAAAGTACTGCTATACTAGGCTATAGTAATAATTAAAAGTATTAATCACAGGTATATCTAATAGAAAGAATGTTTGAAGAATTACAGTATAATAAATAGTCTTATATCTTAACTAGGTAGTATAGATTCTGTCAGTTTTAGATATTATGTGTTTATCCAGCAATGTGTATAAACTGTTTTGCTCCTTGAAGCCCAATAGCCATTGCTATAAGGTAAAGAGGTATAAGAGCTAAGGCAGTTTTAGTCCATGAAAGTTTTAATGCATATTTGCAACCAATAAAGCAGGATATAGAAAACCAAATACTACCTACAAGAGAGCCAATAATAGGAATAATACAAACAATAGTTGGAGCGGCACTATAAGCAATAACACGGAATATTGTGTGAAAATATGTTTGTTCAGGTTGAATGAATCTAATCATAAGATAAAACAATAAAACATAGATTCCAAGTTGAAGAGCAAGTGTAACAGGTGTCATTATAAGTGTCATTGGAATTGTCATTTCTTGTGCAATGGAGCTTAATAAATCATGGAGAGATGACTCTGTTATTGATGGTTCAAGAGCTTGAAAGCTCACCATAAACCACATTCCATCCATAAGTGTCTGAAAAAGTCTTACTAAGATATAAAAAAATAAAGGTCTTAATAATGAACTTGTTGCATTACTTATATTACCAAAAAATGTTGCAGGGTTAAACATAACTCTTACTATTGTTTGGTAAAAACTAGAAAAAAAATCAAATTTTTCTGGATGTTCCCATGGAATAAGATCTACATAACCATCTGTAGGCTGCCTGGTTTGATTAGTTAATGTATATTTTTTTAGTTTTTCAAGTACATTTTTATAGTTGTTTTGTTGATTGTATTCACTAGAGGAGTTTTTTAAACACTCTGTATCAGAATGAGATATACTAGTATTGTTTGTAGGTGGATTAGTAAATGTTTTTGACTCAGCTTGCTGTAATAGGTGAATAGTGTTAGATGAACTTGGATCAACATATTCACTATCAAGATTACGAAAACGAAATCGAGTTTGACACTTTGGGCATGTTGCCATAACAGCATTATCTGGAATTTGGGAAGTATTAAGTTCACGATAAAAATGACACTGTGGACAATGAATCAGCATGGGATACCTCTATCCATAATGAGGATGAGTTAAAAATATCCTTCTATTATTAATAATTCGATAGATTGATTATAGGGAACAAACATATATTAGAAGAGTATATGTTGGATTTTTAGGTAAGGCAAGAGTATAAACTATACTCTTTTATCATTTCTAATATTTTTATTATAAAAACATAATGCTAGGATAGTTTGTTAAAAAATGTAACTATTATTTTGGTGTCTGTGTCATATATAGCCATGTTTTTGGTTGATATATCAGGTAGACTAATATAGGTATTAAAAAATATGAATATGTATTATATTTAGTATGTCTTATTTTTTAGTGTATTGTTGTTATAAGCTATGTATATAGTTGGAGTATGCATGAAGAAATGGTTGAGAATATTATTACTAGCTATATGTGTTAATATATTTGTAGGAAATGCTTTTTGTGAGGAAGTGATTCGTATAGGCTTAATGTGTCCACTTACAGGAAAGTGGGCAAATGAAGGTCAAGAGATGCAAAATATTGTAAAATTATTAGCAGAAAATGTTAATAATTTAGGTGGAGTTAATGGAAAAAGGGTTGAGCTTATTATTGAGGATGATGCAAGTGATCCTCGAACAGCAGCATTAGCTGCTCAAAAACTTGTTTCCTCTGGTGTGGTAGCAATTATTGGTACTTATGGTTCATCTATTACAGAGGCAACACAAAATATTATTAATGAAGCTGGAATTGTACAAATTGCTACAGGTTCTACAAGTAATAGGTTAACAGATAAAGGATTACCACTATTTTTTCGTACAAGCCCTCGTGATAGTGATCAAGGTATAGTAGCCGCAGATGTCATTAGTCAAAAAGGATATAAGTCTATAGCAATACTACACGATAATTCTTCTTATGCAAAAGGGTTAGCACAAGAGACAAGGAGAGAACTTGAAAAAAAAGGTAGCTCTGTTGTATTTTTTGATGCGCTTACACCAGGTGAACAGGATTATACTGCTATATTAACTAAAATCCAAACAACAAATCCTGATCTGATTTTTTTCACAGGTTATTTCCCTGAGGCTGGTTTATTACTCCGTCAAAAGTCAGAGATGAACTGGTCTGTTCCAATTATGGGTGGAGATGCAACAAATAATACAGATCTTGTTAAAATTGCAGGAAAACAAGCTGCTAAAGGATACTTTTTTTTGAGTCCTCCTACAGCATATGACTTTAATACACCTGAAGCAAAAGCATTTTTTATGGAATACAAAAAACAATATCATAAGTTACCTAGCGCTATTTGGCCTATTTTTGCTGGTGAAGCATTTAATGTGATTATTGAAGCTTTAAAGCAAGGAAAAGATTCTCCTAAATCTATTGCATTTTATTTAAAACATACACTAAAGGATTTTCCTGGGTTGACAGGGCCAATTTCTTTTGATGAGCAGGGAGATCGTATAGGGAATTTTTATAAAGTATATTATGTTGATGAACAGGGAACATTTATTCTTGAAAAATAATGCAATAGTCTAACTAACTCTTTTTAGTTTTTGTCAATAAGCTCTACTATATGATTGAATTTTTTCAACAGATTATTAATGGAGTAGCAATAGGGGGAATTTATGCCCTAGTTGCTCTTGGTTATACCATGGTATATGGCGTGCTTAAATTGATTAACTTTGCACATGGAGAACTTTTTACCATT
This sequence comes from Lawsonia intracellularis PHE/MN1-00, assembly GCF_000055945.1. Lineage (NCBI taxonomy): Bacteria > Pseudomonadati > Thermodesulfobacteriota > Desulfovibrionia > Desulfovibrionales > Desulfovibrionaceae > Lawsonia > Lawsonia intracellularis. The sequence continues at coordinate 426,038 of NC_008011.1, read as the reverse complement.
GGTGCATACATAGGATTTACTCTTTTATTTTCCTTAGGTTTATCAACACTTGCAGAACCTATTGCTATTGGTTTAGTGATGTTTACTATATTTGTTATAGTTGCATTTTTGGGCGTTCTTCTTGAACGTACAGCTTACCGTCCTCTAAGAAAAGCAAATAGATTATCTGCTGTTGTTTCAGCTTTAGGTGCATCTATTTTTTTACAGAATGCTATTATGCTTATTTATGGTGGAAATTTTTATGTATATCCAGAAACATTTTTCCCTTCACTTAGTTTAGATATTTTTGGGGTACATATTTCTTTCATGCGACTTATTATTATTTCTATTTCATTTTTCCTCATGGTAACTTTATATTTTTTTGTTAATAAGACATCTATAGGAATGGCTATAAAAGCTGTTGCAATTGATCAAATTACTGCACGGCTTATGGGTATTAATGTAAACAAAATTATTTCTCTTGTTTTTTTTATTGGTGCTGGCCTTGGCGGTATTGCAGGTGTAATGGTAGGTATGTATTATGGCCAAATTTCTTTTACTATGGGCTGGCTATATGGTTTAAAGGCATTCACTGCAGCTATTTTAGGAGGAATAGGAAATATTCCAGGAGCAATGTTAGGAGGGTTATTATTAGGAGTAGTTGAAACATTAGCTGCCTCTTATCTTTCTATTGGGTGGAAAGATGCTGTTGCTTTTTTTATTTTGATTATCATTTTGGTTGTTCGACCAACAGGTCTTCTTGGTGAGAGGGTAGCAGACAAATTATGAGTAGAATAAGACGATATTGCTCTCTATTACTAGGAGTTTGTATTGCTATCTTACCACTTTTCCTTAATAATTATTGGATTGATGTTGCTTCAAATGTTGGTCTTTATGTTTTACTTGCGTTATCTCTTAATGTTATTCTTGGCCAAACAGGGATTTTTCATATGGGGCACTCAGCATTTTATGCTGTTGGAGCTTACTTTACTGCTATTTGTAATACATACTACCAGATCCCTATTCTTTGGCTATTACCTTTAGCTGGTTTTACTACAGCTTTTTTTGCTCTTATTATAGTACGGCCCATTCTTTCCTTAAGAGGAGATTATCTTCTTATTGTTAGTATTGGTATTGTAGAAATTGTAAGAATTGCACTTACTAATGATATTTGTGGTATTACTGGTGGTGCTAATGGAATTTTTGGTATATCTCGTCCTACTATTGGTGATATAGTTATTCGTACAACTACTCAGTTTTATTATCTAATATGGGGTATTGTTCTTTTGACTATGCTCCTTTTTTCTTGGTTATTTTCATCCCGATATGGTAGAGCTTTTAATAGTATAAAAGAAGATGAGGTAGCAGCTGAAGGTTCTGGAATTAATATTATTCACTATAAGTGGTTAGCATTTGTTGTTGGTGCATTTTGGGCAGGAATAGCTGGGAACCTTTTTGCAAGTAAGATGACTGTTATTTCTCCAACTTCATTTACTATTTGGGAATCTGTCATTATTTTTGTTATTGTTATTTTATCAGGTGGAAGTCAATTGGGTGTGATTTTAGGAACATGTTTTGTTATTGCATTGCCAGAAATATTTCGGAGCCTTGCAGATGCGAGAATGCTTATTTTTGGCTTAGCAATGATGATTATGATGATTGTCAGACCTCAAGGTTTATTACCACCATTACCTCGTGTCTATAATATTCGAAATCTTTTACATAAGAAACATTCTGATTTTGGATCACCTATTGCTCCTAGACAGAATTAGGAATACTATATGACACTTCTTTCTCTTAATAACGTAACAAAATTTTTTGGCGGGTTGATAGCTGTAAACAATGTTTCTTTTGAAATTAAACAGGGAAGTATTATAGGTCTTATAGGGCCAAATGGAGCTGGTAAGACAACTATATTTAATTTAATTACAGGAAACTCTATTCCTAATAAGGGAGAGATTTGTTTTGCAGGACAATCTATTCAAGGAATGAAGCCTTATGCTATTGTAAATCTTGGTATTGCTCGAACATTTCAATCTATACGCCTTTTCCCATATCTTTCTGTTATTGAAAATGTTCTTATTGGTAGGCATTGTAGAATGCAATCAGGTTTCTTTAGCTGTATGTTTCGTTTTTCTTCACAACGTCAGGAAGAACAAGCAGCTATTGAGCGTGCTATAAGTGAACTTGAATTTGTTGGGTTAGCTTCCTATTCTATAGATCAGGCAAAAAGTCTTTCCTATGGTAATCAGCGGTTACTAGAGATAGCTAGGGCCCTAGCTTCTGACCCAAAACTTATTATTCTTGATGAACCTGCTGGGAGCATGAATGATCCAGAAACAAATGTTTTAATTAAGCTCATACATGCAATTAAAGAAAGAGGTATTACTATACTTCTTATAGAACATGATATGCATCTTGTAATGAATGTATGTGAAAGACTTTTAGTGCTTGAGTCTGGAACATTAATTGCTTCTGGTCATCCAGAGAATATACAAAGAGATCCTAGAGTTATCCAAGCATATCTTGGTCAAGATGACTAGATCTAATGTATGATTTTGCCTTTATCTTATTGTTTATTTAAGGAATATATTAATGTTTCTAGAAGTAAATGATTTACACGCAAGATATGGTGCAGAAGAGGTTTTACATGGTGTATCTCTTTATGCAAATGAGGGAGAAATTGTAAGTATTTTGGGTGCAAATGGAGCTGGTAAGACAACGACATTACTTTCTATTAGTGGGATTGTAAAAGTAACAAAGGGTTCAATTGTTTTTAGAGGTAAGGATCTCTCTTCATTACCTAGTTACATGATTACACGACAAGGTGTTTGTCAATCTCCAGAAGGTAGACGTGTTTTTGGTGTTTTGACTGTCTTTGAAAATTTACAACTTGGTGCTTTTACTATTCAAGATAAAAATTTGATAAGAAAAACATTAGACTGGATTTTTGAACTTTTCCCTAGATTATATGAGAGAAAAGAGCAGTTGGCTGGTACGCTTTCTGGTGGAGAACAACAAATGCTTGCTATTGGTAGAGCCCTTATGGGTCAGCCTCGCTTGCTTCTACTTGATGAGCCATCTTTAGGATTAGCACCTCTTATTGTTAAATCAATTTTTAATGCAGTACAGCATATTAATAAACTTGGAGTTACTATTCTTATTGTTGAGCAAAATGCTCGAGCAGCACTAAAACTAGCAAATCGTGGGTATGTATTAGAGTTAGGCAGAATAGTAATAGAAGATACTGCTAAGAACTTATTAGGTAATCCAGAGATTCAAAAAGCATATTTAGGTAGGTAATGTTCCTTTGAATTATGGATTATAAACAACTTGATGTTCATATGTATTGTATAAATTTAACTACGTACTAGGGAAGGAACACAAATGAATGAACTTACACCACGTGAAATTGTTGTTGAACTTGATAAATATATTATAGGACAAGAGCAAGCAAAACGCATGGTAGCTATTGCTGTAAGAAACCGATGGAGAAGGCAACAGTTACAAGAAGGATTACGAGACGAGGTAGCTCCACGTAATATTATTATGATAGGACCTACAGGTGTTGGAAAAACAGAAATTGCCCGAAGACTTGCTAAGTTATGTCATGCTCCTTTTATTAAAGTTGAGGCTACCAAGTATACTGAAGTAGGCTATGTTGGACGTGATGTGGAGTCTATGATTCGTGATCTTATGGAGATATCCATTAATCTTGTCAGGAAAGAAGAGGCAGAAAAAGTACGTGAACGAGCAGAAGTTTTGGCAGAAGAAAGACTTTTAGATTTGTTACTTCCTATAGGAGAAAATCGTGATGCTACACGTGAAAAATTAAGAAGTCTTTTTCGACAAGGTCATCTTAAAGATCGAGAAGTCGATATTGAAGTGCAAGAACAAACACAGCCTATTGGTATTTTAAACGTTCCTGGAATGGAACAAATAGGTAATCAGATGAAAGATGCATTTAGTCGTATCTTTCCACAAAAAACACATCGTCGAAAAATGAAAGTAAGTGCTGCTTGGGAACACCTTGTAGGAGAAGAGTCTAACCGACTTGTTGATAATGATAAACTTACAGATTTAGCACGGGAACGCGTAGAGCAAATGGGTATTGTTTTTATAGATGAAATTGACAAGCTTGCAAGTGCATCACAGCATCGCTCTTCTGATATTTCTAGAGAAGGTGTGCAACGTGACTTGCTTCCTATTGTCGAAGGAAGTGCAGTAAATACTAAATATGGTCTGATTAAGACAGATCATATTCTATTTATTGCTGCTGGAGCATTTCATTTATCAAAACCTTCTGATCTTATTCCTGAGCTCCAGGGTCGTTTCCCATTAAGAGCAGAACTTGAAGCATTAGGTAAAAACGAATTTTATCGTATATTAACTGAGCCAGATAATGCTTTAACAAGACAATATGAAGCATTATTAGAAACAGAAGGTGTAAAAATTGTTTTTACAGATGATGGGTTAAAAGAAATTTCAGCATTTGCTGAAGATGTGAATACACAAACGGAAAATATTGGTGCCCGTCGTTTACATACAATTATGGAAAAAATTCTTGCAGACATCTCTTTTGATGCACCAGAAAAGTTTGGAACTACATTGGAAGTAACAAAAGAGTATGTCGTTTCATATCTTGAAGATATACGTGCTAATACAGAGTTAAGCAGATTTATTCTTTAATACTATGGAGTGAATATAAGGTGGATATGGAGAAAGCAAGACTTCGATCTCATATGTTGATTGAAAGTTTACCGTATTTACAAAAATTTCAAGGAAAAGTGATTGTCATAAAGTATGGCGGTCATGCAATGAAAGATACATTGCTGAAACAATCCTTTGCTCAAAGTATAGCATTACTTAATCTTGTAGGTATTCATCCTATTGTAGTTCATGGAGGAGGACCACAGATTGGCAATATGTTATCTAGATTAAATATTCAGTCTGAATTTCGTGAAGGATTACGTGTAACAGACAAAGCCACCATGGATGTTGTTGAAATGGTATTAGCTGGTTCTGTTAATAAAGAAATTGTAAACCAAGTAAATCAAGCAGGAGCTAAAGCTGTTGGACTTTCTGGAAAAGATGGAGCATTCATTCTTGCTGAAAAAAATGATTTAATTCTTACAAAAGAAAATCAACCTCCTGAAATTATCAATCTTGGGAATGTTGGACGAGTTGTTCATATTGAAACATCATTGCTATATACATTGATTGAAAAAGGCTTCATTCCAATTATTGCTCCTGTTGGAACAGATAATAAACAAACATATAATATTAATGCTGATGAAGTAGCAGGAGCTATTGCAGGTGCTTTAAAAGCCACAAGACTTCTTTTACTTACAGATGTAGAAGGTATCTTAGATCTTAATAAAAAGCTTATTCAATCTATTTATTTAGAGGATACACCTAAACTGTTTAGTGATGGTATTGTTTTTGGTGGTATGATACCTAAACTACAATGTTGTATAGAAGCTATTGAACAAGGTGTCGAAAAAGTGGTAATTCTTGATGGTCGGTTGGAACATTCCATTTTACTTGAGTTATTTACTGATCAAGGTGTTGGAACAGAAATTGTCAAAAAACCAGTATAAATACATAGTTATTACTTATAATAAGATAAGAAGGTATGGTAATTACCATACCTTCTTATCTTATGTGAACTTTTTATACCCAAAGGATAAGCCCTGTTTCATATGGTGAAAGTAACCCTGGCATTGTAGGTAAGATACGTATTCCATAAACATTAGGTCCATTATATTTAATATTATATACTCCAGAGAATGTAACCTCTTTACCAGATTGCTGTGATACCATGAGTGTTAACACATCTGGCATTTCTGTAAATGTATTATCTTTTCCAGGACCTATAACAAGTTGAACTAGAAGTTCATCAACTTTCATTGATTCAGGACTAAGCGTTACAGTAATAGTAAGAGGTTCTCCATAAAGCACAGTATCTTCTGTTAAACCTTCAATTTGGACATTACGTATTTTAATGGTAGCAAAGCGTTGTTCAAGTCCTTGTTTCCATTTGGTAATTTGTTTTGGAATAGCAAAGTTATCACCTCTAAAGGTTACCTGATTTTTTGCAAGTGGAAGATAATAATCATCTAAATATTGATGAAGCATTCTTTCAGCATTAAATTCAGGGATAAGGGTTTGCATAGCATTTTTGACCATTGCTATCCATGAAGGAGAAAAGCTATTTGTGTCCTTTTTAAAATATAGTGGAAGTACAGATTCTTCTAAAAGGCTATATAAGGATTCTGCATCACTATAGTCACATTGCTCGGATTCAGGTAATATGTCTACGATTTCTTTGCCAATTGTCCAACCATTATGACTGTTGTAGCCTTCACACCACCATCCATCAGCAATACTAAGATTAAGTCCACCATTAGCACCTACTTTTTGACCACTTGTACCACATGCTTCATATGGCCGACGTGGAGTATTAAGCCAAACATCACAGCCTTGTAGAAGAATTTTTGCAATAGCAAGATTATAATTTTCTATAAAGAATATTTTACCATAAAATCTAGGATCTTTTGTATAGTTTATTACTTGTTTTATAAGATCAATCCCTTGTTGATCAGCTGGATGTGCTTTACCAGCAAAAACAAGAATTGTTGGTTTTTGAGGGTTGTTCAGAATATGGTGTAATCTGTCAGGGTTAGCAAGAATAAGATTAGCTCTTTTATATGGAGCAAAGCGTCTTGCAAATCCAATAATAAGTACATCTTCAGAAAGCTGTTGTATAATACTCTGCTGTTCTTCTGCAAAGATTTTATAGGAGAGGTTAGATGACATAGCCAGATGTTTTATTACATTAAGAAGAGGCTGCTTTTGTTCTAACCTAGCTTTCCATAATTCTTCATCAGGAATTTGTGCAACATTTTTCCATGCCTCATGGGATGTGGGTAGGCTATCCCATAATTCATGCACATACTTTTTGAGAAGTTTTCGTGTATGTTCTCCAACATAAGATGCAATATGTACTCCGTTTGTAACATATCCAATAGGTATTTCAGGAACAGGTAATCCTTTCCAATTATTAGCCCACATATGTTTAGAGACTTGGCTATGTAATCTACTAACTCCATTTACTTTATTTGCATTCCGAATAGCAAGGAGTGTCATTTCAAACATGTTTCTATCATTTGTGGAAAATCTGCCAAGACTCATGAAGTCATTCCATGTAAGGTTGACAGATTTTGCATAATCTGAAAAATATTTTTCCATTAAACTAGGATCAAATCGTTCATTACCAGCATCAACAGGTGTATGTGTAGTAAATACTGTATTACCACGTACACATTCTTGAGCTGTATTGAATGGTAGATTGAACCAAAGCATCAGGTTACGAATTCTTTCTAAAATCATAAAAGCAGAGTGCCCTTCATTCATGTGGTAGATAGAAGGCATAATCTTAAGTAGATTCAATAATCTTACACCACCCATTCCTAATAGAATTTCTTGTCGTATTCTACAGTCTCTATCTGATTCATAAAGTCGTGCTGTAATTCTTCGATCGTCTAGAATATTTTGTGGAATATCAGTGTCAAGTAAGTAGAGTGGTACATGACCTACTTGCATTTTCCATACTTGTGCAAAAAGTTGTCTTCCTGGGAAAAGATCTAGCTCTATTCTAACAGGATCTCCTTGAAGTGTTTTTACAAGAGAAATAGGAAGAAGAGAGAAGTTATTTTCAGGATACATAGCAATTTGATTGCCTTGAGCATCTATTCGTTGTTGGAAATAGCCATTTTTGTATAAAAGTCCTATAGCAACCATGGGAATGTTTAAGTCACTAGCTGCCTTAAGATGATCGCCAGAAAGGATACCTAATCCACCAGAGTAGAGCGGGATGCTCTCATGTAAGCCATATTCTGTAGAGAAATATGCAATAGGATGGTAAGATGAAATAGAAGGATCAGTTGTGTGAGGTTTATTCTTCATATATTCATCAAATTTTGTGATCAATTCGTTATAACATTCCTGTATTTCTGTATTTTTTTCTGCTGCCATAAGGGCTGCAGGGCATATATCTTCAAGCATTTTGAGTGGGTTATGGCCTGATTGTTTCCATAGTTCTTTGCTCAGTAAAGTGAAGATGGTTTCTGCTTCAGGCTGCCAGGTCCACCAAACATTATTCACAACTTCTCTGAGTCGTCCAAGTTTTTGTGGAAGTTGGTTAATTGCTGTAAGCATTCTAAGATTAGGTGTTTTTGATACACCTGTAATAACAAGTGTGTTTGTTTGTTTTTGTGGTTCATGTATGCTGATACGCTCGTTGGCTTTTGCAAGTGCAGAATGATATGATTGAATATAATATGGGAAAAATTTCTCCCATGAACATTCTTCAGAGACTTTACGCACAGCTATTCGATGTTGCATAAGTTTTTCTGATGAACAGGTTGCATATTCCAGTATAACAGATTGAAGTGCATTAACAGTATCGTCATATGGCATATGCAGCCGATGTATGACAGAAATACCATCTGTAACATGGTTATTTTCTTGGAGTTTACGTACCCACATTCCAAAACCTGAAAGATCAGTTGTAACTGTAGGAACGGCATGAGCAGCACTTTCTTGAGGTGTATATCCCCATGGTTCATACCATGATGGGAATACCCCAAGGTCACATCCTGGCAGTACTTGTTCATATTGCATATTAAAGAAACCGTCTTGACCATTAAGAAGCGCAGGTACAAATATAATTTTTACATGGTCTTCTTCATGATTTGTGAGTCCTAATCTCAAACATTTTGTAATAATAGGATCTTGCTCTATATTATAAACATGATGAGTTACAATACGGAGTGGCATAGGAGGAGTAATCATATTTGATTCAAGATGATTCTCTAGGGCATACTTTGTGACACCAGTATGTCCTCCAATAGCTGTACATAATGCAAGAACATATTTATTTGAGTTTCTTAATGCTTGTTCGACATTTCCTAGTGCATCAAGAAAGACATCAAATCCTTTATTATGAAACTCGTATCGACCAGAAATAATCATAATACGTGTATCATTAGGAAGTTGTTGACCAATAAATTGAGAAGCTCGACTAAGGATGGATTGTCTTGCTGTTGTAGTAAGAGAAGTGTCCTTACTAAAGTCAGCTATGATGTGTAAATCTAATCCATTGGGTGTAATAATATCAGGACGACGTCCAAGAAAAGCTTCTGCTTCATCAGCTGTAATTTCACTAACTGTTGTGAAGTAATCTGCCTCACGAGCAGTAATAGATTCCATGGATTGTTTAGCAGTTATATTATAAGCAGCAGCTTCTCTTTGTGGATTTATTTGTGAGAGATTTTCATAAATATCAATGCCTGCACCAGCCATTGATCGTCCAAGAATAGTTGCATGTGTGGTAAAAACTGTTCCTACATCTGGAGCAAGTTGTTTAATAGTGAGTAATCCACTACCACACATCCATTCATGAAAATGAGCAACAGCTGTTCCACCAACAGGTTCTACAAGTGTTTTGACTGCTATATTAATAACTTCGCCACAAGCTGAACCAAACATAACTGGTTCAATATAGTCCCAGCCTCCTGTCATAGAGTCGACACCATATCTATTCCAAAATTCATATAATAATTGATTTTGGTTATATCTATCTTTAAAGTTGACTAGAATAACCTTAGGATTTCCTGGAATATTCCAACGACCAAAACGACAATGAAGACTTCTTATAGCAAGTGATTGGCTTAATGTTTCCCAGCAAGGTTCATCTGTTTCTTGAAAATCTGCATTATTTCCTAAGTTGGGTCCAATAAGATAATAATTGTCTCCAAAAGTCTTTATTGCTTGAGGGACTTTGGTAGTTACTACTGTATAAATCCCTCCGACTTTATTACAGACTTCCCAGCTAACTTCAAAAAGTGTTGTTTGTTCAACTGCCTGCTGCATAACTATTCCTTATAGGTTTTGTAAATTATTGAAGCAAGTTGTAGGTGATAAAAGAGGAGTTACATCGTTATAATGTGCTTTCATGGTATGTTGGTTAGAATAAGTATTACTATTTGGTTGTAGGGTAATTCTGCTTTCAAGATCTGTAAGTATATTCATATAATTAATATAGGCATCATATGGTGATGGGTATGGATTGAAGTATTTATGAACATCTCCATCAGAAAACCATTTTGTGCACATGTAGTAAAAATGATCTGATGTTTGTAGTCGTTTCCATGTATTAAGAATTTGTTCACATCCATATTCCCTTACTAAAGGTTCTAAACGATAAAGACGTTCAATAGCATCTTGTTGCATCTCATTACCTGTCCAGGCTGTTAGATCTCTTTCTGTATCTGCCCAAGAAACAGGATATGGTATGTCAAGCTCTGCAACTGGTGTGAATGTAGTCGCAACTTCTGTAGGTGTTAAAAATTGATTATTTGATTGTAGCAAATAATGTGGTAGTGCTTCCATAAAGGCAAAAATACCTGTATCTGCCCATTGGTGCTCACCAAAGGTTTCATAATCCATAAAGAGATTAATAGTTTCATTTGAACCTCCTGAATCGTTAATCCATTGTGTAAAGCGTTCGGCAGTTAATGGATATCCTATCCAGTCTTTATTTGAAAAACGGAATGCTATATCATCAGAAAGTCTATAGTTTTTAAGAAGAAGTTTAAGATTATTACAGCCCAGAGGACGATAAACATAATTAGGACTTCTCCAGTTAAGAATATGATCAGCTCCTTCAGCCAAAATACCTATGTACCCCATGTTTTCAATACATTTTGCTAGTTCATTTGTGTAAATAAGTTCAGTATTACGGAATACATGGGGGGTAATTTTAAAGAGCTCTTTTATTCTTTGCTGATGAAGTGTCACTTGTTCTTTGAATTCATAAGGTGAAAACATGAAAGCAAGAGAATGATAGTAAGTTTCTGTTAGAAATTCTACACAGCCTGTATCTGCAAGCTCTTGAAATGTTGTAATAACTTCTGGGGAATAGCGTTCGAATTGTTCAAGAGCTGTTCCAGATATAGAAAAACTTATTTTAAATTTTTGATCATATTGATGAATAAGCTTTAGCAAAAGTCTATTCATTGGTAAGTAACAGCCTCTTGCTACTTTATGCATCACATGGCGGTTATGTTCTTCATCCTCATAGAAAGGATTTACGCCAATTTCAAAAAAAGAATAGTTTCTTAGCCTAAAAGGTTGATGTACTTGAAAGTAAAAGCAAATAGAGGGCATAGTTATTGTCCATTTTTGTTAAATTTAGAGTAAATGTGACAAAGTTGTTGAGCTGAATTTTCCCAACGGATACTTTGTAGTTCATTATAAGCTAGTCCCATTATTGATTTCTCAAGTTTTGGATATGTAAGTAAAGAGCAAATTAAATGAGCAAGTCTTTCTATATCCCAGAAGTCTACTTGGAGTGCACTCTTTAATACTTCACTAACTCCGGATTGTTTTGATATAATTACAGGTGTTCCATGTCTTATAGCTTCAAGTGGTGTAATTCCAAATGGTTCAGAAATACTAGGCATAACATATACATTGCTAAGAGAATATATATGTTCAACTTGTTGGTTATGTAAAAAGCCAGTAAAGTGGAAACGACTCCCAAGGCGTAATGAAGCTACTTTACGGATCATTGAGGGTAACATATCCCCGCTACCAGCCATGATAAAACATACATTTTGTAATTTTTTTGAAACAAGATATGCAGCATTTATAAAGTGTTCAGGGGCTTTTTGATGTGTAACTCTTCCAAGGAAGAGTACATACTTTTTGTTTGAATTTCTTTTTTTCTGCCATGTATAATTTCCAGATGCTGGAAGTACAGCATTATGAACAACACTAATTTTTTCTCCTGGAATATGATATTTTTTCATAATAAGATTACGAGTATAGTGGCTGACAGCAATAATATGATCAGCACGCTCAAGACCAACCTTTTCTATATTTAGAATATCTTGATTAGGTGAGTCACCACATCGATCAAATTCTGTAGCATGAACATGGGCAATAAGTGGTTTATTACTAATTTTTTTAGCTATGATTCCAGCAGGGTATGTCATCCAGTCATGGACATGAATAACATCATACATTTCTTCCATAGCTATTTGTGCAGCAGCTTGGCTATAACGGAATACTTCTTCCATTAAGTGTGGACCATATCCACCAGAACAAGGAGGTAAAGCACATGCTGAACTAACTGTAGAGAATTCATTGTGTTCAGTTAAATGATTCTGAGTAGAATAATAAGCAGAAAGTGTTTGACTAAAGGAAACATATGGATGAAGTGTTGCTTTAATAGGACGGATAGAAAAGTTTTTCTTCCAGATTTCTTGAAATTGTTGAGTGAAGTAACCAAGTTGTTTATGTTGTGTAATACAAACATCAGCAGCAGAACGTATTTTAGGAAAATGTTTATTTTGTTCGACATAGCGTGAGCTGTGTTCTGATCGAGGAAGAATAAAGACAATTTTGGCTCCTGATCGAATAAGAGCCTGAGTCATTCCATAACATGCTGTTCCTAATCCTCCACTTAAATATGGAGGAAATTCCCAACCAAACATGAGAATACGCATAATTTATGCTCCTCCAAGTTATTTTAAATATCTTGTTAAGGTTGTTGTATCATAAAGTGGCGCTTCTTTATAAGAAGCTAAATAATTCTTCCATGTTTTAAAAACAGTAGGGAATTCTTTTTCACTACGGTAGAGAAGTCTTATACATTCTCCAATGCTCCAAGCTTGAGCAATACATCCTCTTGGAAGATGTGGGCTATCTCCATCAAAAATTTCAGATATAAAGCCTATACCTGCCTCTTCAAGGTGAATAGTAAACAGTGGAGTAAGAAAGAAAAGAAGTTGTTGTAATGCAAGTTCTGGGAAGGCTGCTGACTGGAGTAATGCATCACCATATGCACCAAGAAGCCATGGCCATACTGTACCTTGATGATATGCTTTATCCCTTTCTTCTTGAGATCCCTCACAGATACCTTTGTAGGCAGGATTAGATGGGTCTAGAGTTCTTAATCCATAGGGTGTAAGTAATGTCGTTGTTACAGTACGTAATACATCTGCATGATATTCTTTTTCAAGAATAGGAAAAGGAAGTGAAATAGCAAATAGTTGATTAGGACGAATAGAAGTGTCTAATAGATTGTTATTCCATACATCACCTAAGTAGTAATATATCCCTTTTGTTAGAAACCGCTCTTTAAAAGCTTGGCGCATAGTATCAAGTGGTTGATAGTAAGTATCAAATGGTTCTTTATAGAGTTTTGCAAGGTATCCTGAAAAGGCTAATGCATTATACCATAGTGCATTAATTTCAACAGGATATCCATTTCTTGGTGTTACAGGGATTCCATTAATGGATGCATCCATCCAAGTTAGTTGTGTTATTGGGGTTCCTGCAGCAATAAGGCCTGATTCATCAATAGTACATCCAGATATTGTTGGATCACGGTAAGCAGTAATAATAGACTTTATGGCACTCCAGCAGTTTTCGTAAATCCATTCTTGTTGTTGAGGTTCAGTGAGCATAAACTGTTGAATGGCCCAAATAAACCATAGTGAAGTATCAATACAATTGAAAGCATGTGATTTGTCATTTCCACCAAAAATATTAGGTATTATACCATAGCGCATTGAATCAATAGCTGTTTTGATAACCTTTTTACCAAGTTCAATATTATTTGTGCAGAATGAAAGACCTGGCAAACTAATACAGGTATCTCTTCCCCATGAATCAAACCAATGATATCCAGCAACAATATTGCTATTTTCTTTTGAAATAGTCGTAAAAAGTTGTTCGCCTGCATTATATAGTGTCGTTGTAATAGAGTGTTCTGAAGAGTTAATTTGTTGATGGCGTATTACTTCATTATTCCATAAAATAATGGGATTTTCAGTTGTAGTTAGGAGTTTAGTACTAAAACTTATGATAACAGGAGCATAGGGTTGCAAGTCTATATGTAATTCTCCAGGAACAAAAAGATCTTCTTTGTAAGGATAGCCACGTTCTTTTTCTATAGGGTACTCAATAGCATAGTACCAGTTTGGTGTATAAATAAATGAGTGTGGATCAAAGGATTGAACAAATAGTGTTGGAAGAGACTCATAAGGTTTTATTGAAAAACCATTATAGACTGTTTCTACATCTTTACGTAATATGTCGTTGGCAGTTGATAGCTTGTGTATACTTCTAAAGGCTAATAAAGGCCTAATTCTTAATGTATGACGCTTATTGTTAGCACCATAGAGGGTATAACGTACAAGTGTTGTATTTTGATCACCAAGGAGCATTATTTCTCGACAGATTTGTATATCGTCTAATGTATATATACATTGAGGACAATAGGTTATCCCTGTGGAAATAAGGTGTTTAAGTCCATCTGGATAAACAATATTTTCATGTTCACGAGAAGATATTTCATAAGTTATGTCATTAGTTATTATTGCATCTTCTAAGGTTGAAACAAGTAAGTGGCGTCCATGTGGTTGTTCAAGATTTGCAATAAGTAATCCATGGTATTTCCGAGTGTTTTTAAAACTAAGCGTACTTGAAGAATAATCTCCCAAAATATTTGTTTCTAGCCACTCATTGTTTTGTATGGCTTGTAGTGTTTGATCTGAAACATGCGTGTGGTAGCGCATAAGTGTTTCTCCTGAAGCAAGAGTATAAAGAAAGAAAAAAAATGTATTTCAATATACTGATATAAGTATTAAATTGTACATTTATTTACAAAATAAAGATACACTTTTCTATCTATTTATTGTGATATAGTTTTTTATATAAAAATTTTATTATATATAATTATAATATTCAAATTTTATAAAAAAATAGTAACTAAAATAAAAAGTAATATTTTTTAAGTTAAAAAATATTAATTAAAGTAAAAAATATTTACTCTTATAGATTAAGACAGTATAAAATTATTTATTGTATTGCTACTATTTTGTATTATATATTTTCACCATTATGAAAAAGAAACATTTTTCTCTGGAATATAATAAACGAATCCTTAGAATGTCTTCTATTAAAGAGCAGATAGAGACATTTTTATTAGATTTAAGTAGTGGTTCAGAAGAAAAACTTTTAGTGGAACTATGGAGGAATTGGAGTATGGTAATGGGACCATACTTAGAAGGTATTGCTTATCCTTTGGGTAGACGTGAAAAAACATTGATTGTTGGTGGAGAGGATACAATGGCTTTACAAGAACTAGCCTATATGAAGGAAGAGTTACTTGAGAGAGTAAATGCCTTTATGGATAGAACTTTTTTTGATAAGGTTGATTTACAGTTGTGTATGGGAAGGCAGTTAGTTTATAAAAAACAAGTAAATCAAAGAAATATACCTAGAAAATTAAAGATTCCAAGGCAGCATGCTGCTGAACAAAGTGATTCTTTGGTTTTGGATAGTAATTCTCCTATTAGTAGATGTTATAAAACTTACCTACGTATGGGGGATACCTAATTTAGGAAATTAACTAAAATTATTTTGATTTATTGGAGAGACAATGGAATCTTATCTAGCAATTGAATTTCTAAATAAGCTAACTTTATCTATAGGTTTTCCTTTGTTTTTTTTGCTAGCTTCTGCATTATTGCCAATTATTGTTTGTTTTACCATAGTATTTGGTATAGTTAAACAAAGTAAGCTCTATATACAATGTGCATATCAATTAATGTACTTAGGAGTTATTTTAACAAGTATCTTTGTTCTTATATTACTTTTAGTTACAGGAATATATTATTCTGATATTCAACATTTTCTTCCAATATATCAATATATATTTTGGGTAACGTGTAGTATTTTTTATCTAGGATTTATCTTTCAGCTTATTTGTATTGTTTTATGGTATAGGTTAATTGGATCGCCTATTTTATATATACTATTAAGTTTTTTATCAGGAATATGTTATTCTAGCTTTATAATCATCTCTATATTTTTATTTGGGTATATCTTTTCAGGAGACTTTGTAGCATTAGAACGTGAGACTGATTTTAGTATTATAGTTGGATTGATTTTTCCATCTTTGACGAGTCCATTATGGCTTATTGTATTTATTACACATTTTATTGAAGCTGCTGCTGCTGCTGGAATTGCTTTAGTTTGGCTATGGATACGACGCAATAAAGATAATTTTGGCCGTGATTACTATGTAGTTGCTGCAAACTGGTGTGGTGTTTGGGCGGCCTATGGTGCTTGGATATTTTTAATAAGTTTCATAGTATTTATGCTGTATAACGTTGTAATATCTCTTATAGTTATAGGGTGGCCTATAGCTACAGTCAGTGTTGGTTTAGGCCTCATTTCAGCTCTTATTTGGACAAAAATTGCATTGAGTAATAATCCAATGAGACATAAGTTATCTATGATTTTTGCTATAGTATTTTTTGTTTATAGCATGACTTTTGGTAGTAGTGTAGTTTTTATTCAGTAATTATAAATATACTATTACAACATATCTAATAGTTGATTATACATATTGTTAGGTTAATAGATTCCTGTCATTTTACTATTACACTATCTGTAATAAAAGCCATTCAATTTGAATGGCTTTTATTACAGATAGAATGATTGCCTGGTAAAGGTCAAATTATTGTTTTACAGCTTCTTTAAGAGCCTTACCTGGTGTAAATTTTACGACCTTACAAGCAGGTATATTAATTTCTTTTCCTGTCCGAGGATTTCTACCTTTTCGTGGTGCACGTTGTGAAAGTTTAAAACTTCCAAATCCAGTAAAAGTGACAGGAGAACCAGAAGCAATAGCTTCGGTAAGGACTTTAATAATAGCATCAAAGGTTTCTTCTGTTTTTGTTTTTGTGGGAAGTCCTGCTTTTGCATGGATCATATCAACAAGTTCTGCTTTGGTCATAAACTGCTCCATTATTTATAAAGTAAACCAAACTCTACAGAGTTTTTTGCAACGTATTCTTCTTATTGTCAATAAAAACCTTAGTCATAGATTTAATGTATTATATGTTATAAAAAATTTGTTTATAGTAGTATTATATATTTCTTAATAAAGATAGGTTTAGTTAACTTGTTATTATATTTATTTTATTTGATAAAAATATAAATTACAACATTACTAATGGGTATTTAGTAGAATAGATCCATGTAAGTTCATGTTTGTTATATGATAAATGTATGAGGTAAGATGATTGAATTTTTTTAAAGCAAGAAAGAGTACTATTACTAGGTTTTCCTTGAAGTTTTAAAGTGCAGATTATTGTGTGACAGTTTTTATTAATAATCCATGGTTGGATAAAGTTATAAAGTTTGTTTGGATAACAAGCCATATCTGAGAATATCCAATCAACATTACCAATATGAAGAGGAGTAAATCTAAAGCCACTTCCTGTATAATGTTCTACATTAGGAAGAGAAGATATATGTGAAGCTAATGGTGCTTTATCAATACTAATAACACTACTACCAAGCTTAGCAAGAACCCATGTCCAACCCCCAGGAGATGCCCCAAGATCAATACATAACTCTTTATAAGATGGAACAAAAGAAAAGCGTGTAAAAACCTCCCAAAGTTTAAGATATGCTCTACTTGGTGGTTCTATTTTATTTTCATGAAATGTAATAACTCCATCAGGAAATACTGATGAACAGTCTGGTGATGCTAGGATGATGTCTTTTTCCCATAAAGTCCAACTTCCAAGAGGTGTTTGAGGAGGTATTTCTCCAAAGTGAAGCTTTTTGGCTGAAACATAAGGTAATTGTTGTTGAATTAATGTTGCACGTCGATGATGGTTTTCAGAATGTAACCACCAATTTCTTTGAATAGATAAAAGTTTTTTTGCTCCATCTGTAATAGAGCTTATTGGGATAAATCTTGGACTTAACCATGTATTTTGTGCCCATGCAAATTTTTTAGGAGAACCTTTTACAAGTATAAGATGACCTTTACTACAAATAATATTTGTATTTATTTCATCAATAAGTTCTTGTAAAAAACCATGTGGAGCTAAATATACAGTAAACGTTTCATTCATAAAAAGGTTTTTTATAAGTTAGATATTGTTAATTAATGTTAGGTCATATATAACTATTTTTAACCATGGGTATAGAGTGTATTATACCTATCTTCTTATATTATAGTTAAAGTTGCAACATAGAAGAAAATCTATTTTTTCTAGCTAAGAGTAAGAAGGTTATTTTTTATGTTAGAAAGAAAAGATCATTCTATATTAGAGTTGAATTTTTTTGTTATTTAAGAATGCTATTCTGTTTATTAGGTTATAATTATGACAATTCTTCATAAAAAAGTAGGAGGAGTGTTGAGTAGTGGTACACCATGTCTTCCTGTTAGTAATCGTATATGTAATTTTGATGAAGTTGCAATTGGATATACAGATGAACAAGCAAAGATAGAAGCATCAAGGTGTCTTCAGTGTAAGAGACCACGCTGTAAGCAAGCTTGTCCTGCTCAGGTACGTATCCCAGAATTTATTGCTGCATTATTAAGTGGAGATTTAAAAGAAGCATACAGAATTATTCGCACAACTAATAGTCTACCTGCAATTTGTGGAAGAGTTTGTCCTCAAGATACACAGTGTGAAGGTTCTTGTGTTCTAAAGGCAAAAGGTAATCCTGTATGTATTGGTCGTTTAGAAAGATATGTAGCAGATTCTATATTAAATATGGAAGTTGGATTATATGTTGGTTTGAATGAATATGATGCAAAGCCTCCTGTAGTTACACATTGTAAAGTCGCATGTATTGGTTCTGGACCGGCATCACTTACGGCTGCAGGTTATCTTATAGCTCAGGGCATTGGTGTTACAATTTTTGACCCATGCTATGAACATGGAGGTATACTTACCTATGGTATACCTACTTTTCGGTTGCCTAATACGGTTGTTAGTGATGAAATTAAAGCATTACGTAGTATGGGTGTGACATTTAGTACACAGGGTATAGGGGATACTTTAACTATTCAACATCTTTTTGATGAAGGATACAAAGCTATTTTTATTGGTATAGGTGCTGGACTATCATGTCAGTTAGGTATTCCTGGTGAAGATATTTCTGGAGTTTTTTTAGCTACCAAGTATCTAAAAGATATAAAAGTCAATCAGTCAGACAAGGAACGTTTACTATCGGTACAAAATAATTATCTAGGACGTTCTGTAACAGTTTTTGGAGCTGGTAATGTAGCTATGGATGCTTCACGTACAGCTATCCGCCTTGGAGCAGAAAAAGTACATATCATATATAGACGTACAAAGTCAGAAATGCCAGCAAGAGATGAAGAGATTGCATATGCTGAAGAAGAAGGTGTAAACATTATGGAGTTAGTAGCTCCTGTTGCTTTTCACAAAGATAAAAATAACAAATTATGTTCTGTAACCTTGCAAAGAATGACTCTTGGAGAACCTGATGCCTCTGGCCGTAGATGTGCTATACCTATAAAAGGGGAGCTGTTTGAATATACAACAGATCTTGCTATTATTGCTATTGGAAGTAAACCAAACCAAAGATTATTAGAGAAAATACAAGGTCTTAAACTTACGCATGAAGGATATATTCTCACAGATGAGGTTGGGGAAACATCTATTCCTAATGTCTTTGCTGGAGGCGATATTGTCACTGGTGCACAGACTGTCGTATTAGCAATGGATGCTGGAAGGAAAGCAGCTCAAGCAATTTCAAAACGACTATTAGAAAAATAACTATTCTTCAATGAATTATAACTTATAAAAGATACTACCTTTATATTAGTATAGACTCTAAAGAATTACTTATTATAATGACTATAAGAAGAAAAGAGGATATTAAGAATTTTATATAAGAGGTCTATCACTATGTATGAGCCAATAGTATAGCTTGACGTAATTCTTGTATACGTAAAGGTATATTAGGAGCACTAAGAATTTCTGAGACAAGTGCGCAACACTTTGCACCATGTTGAATGACTTCTTGGATATTATGTTGCTTGATACCACCAATAGCAACAAAAGGAATAGCTATATGGCTGACAACCCAATCAAGATAGCTAATTGTAACAGGTTCACATACGTCTTTTTTAGTTTTTGTAGGGTAGAGAGGTCCGACACCAATATAGTCAGCGCCCATTTCAATAGCTTTTTGAGCCTGTTGTGGGCTATGGGTTGACAGTCCAATAATTTTTTCTTTTCCTATAAGCTCCCGTACTTTATCAACTGGGAGATCATCCTGTCCAAGGTGGACTCCATCAGCATTACATAGTACTGCAATATCTACATGATCATTTACAATAAAACATGCATTAGCTTCTTCTGTTAATTTTTTGATCGTTATACAGTCCTTAAGCATACTGTTTGAAGACTTATTTTTTTCACGATATTGGATAATCCTTATTCCAGCATCTAATAGTTGTTTAACAACTTCTATAACAGACCTGTTAAAAGAAAGTGCATCATCTGTAATTGCATAAAGATCTGCATCTAAAGATGATCCAGGAAGAATGTATGCCATTATTATTTCTTTTGTTTGATCATTAAATAGTATGAGATATACTAATTATAGTTATATGAGGGTGGAATATTAAATATTAAGTAAAGCTTTAGCAAATTTTTCTCCGTTGAATGGCTGTAGATCTTCCATTTTTTCTCCAAGGCCAACATAGGTAATAGGAATACCATACTGTAGAGAAACAGCAATAGCTACACCACCTTTGGCAGTACCATCAAGTTTAGTGACAATTATTTCATCAATTCCTGTGGATTCTTTAAAGACTTTTGTTTGTTGTAATGCATTTTGTCCAGTTGTAGCATCAATAATTAAAATTGTCCTATGTGGTGCTCCAGGATGTTTTTTAGCAATAACATTACGAATTTTTGAGAGTTCATCCATGAGGTTTGTTTTTGTATGCAGACGTCCGGCTGTATCTATAAGAACAACATCAAACTGTTTTTGGATTGCATGTTCTACAGCTTCCCATGCAACAGCAGCAGGATCAGCTCCTGTTCCTTTGGTATAAAATACAATGCCAATACGTTGAGCCCATACTTCTAATTGTTCTATAGCTGCAGCACGGAATGTGTCTGCTGCAGCAAGTAGGACTTTTTTCCCTTGTAAATGCATTCGATATGCTAGTTTTGCAATAGTGGTTGTTTTACCTACCCCATTAACACCAATAAGCAAGATAACTTCAGGAGGATTGATAGCTAAAACACGAGGAGAAATTTTTAAAATAATTTCTAATTCATTAGCAAGTAAAGGAGAAAGCTCTTCTGGTATAGAAATATTAGCTTTGGTGGCCCGTATCTTAAGACGGGATGTTAACATTTCTGCTGTTTCTACACCCATATCTGAAAGAATAAAAAGTTCTTCTAGTTCATCCCAAAAGTCGTTAGATAATTTTTTATGATGAGAAAAAACAGTTTTTAGTCCTTGGCTAAGATGTTCTCTTGTTTTAGCAAGTCCTGTATGTATTTTGGTTAGTAATCTATTTTGCTCACTTTCTTCATCTTCTAATTCAAGAGTGAGAGATAATCTATATTGAAGTTCAGAACGAAAATCACTTAATTTTGTATAGCCTAGATCCATTGACCATTGTTGAAAGTTTTGAGTAAAAGCTCTGGCTTCATTTTCAGAAACTCCTAAGGTAACAAGTAAAAAGGTAACACGTTCCCATAGTTGTTCATTTGCATGAGTGATCCCTTTAAGTGTTAAATCTAACCAAAGAGAGAGCTGAGGTTTTGCTTGCCGTAATGATATAATAAGTTGCTCTTTCCAGCCATTGTTAGCAGTTGTTGTGGATGGTTGGAGCTCTATATTTAACTTTGTAGAATTAGTTACCTTACTATTAGATGATAATAATGCATTTTTTAAGGAGGAAAAGAAGCCCATAGATAAACCTTGAATGGTAGAAGTGATAAGTTTAATGTTGCTCAAATAGTATATACGTTATTATTACTAGAAGTAAAAGGATTGTATCATAGTTAATGTTAGGGAAGAAAAGATACCTAGATCCATTGTTAGTCTTCATTAACAGCCTTGTTTGTTTGAGGAATTTTATCTAGGTTAAACATCTGCCGTGCTAAGGTTATATGGTTAGTGTCAATAGTTCGATGAGCACATTTTAAATAACTTATAGGATCATGGGTAAGTTTTCGAATGAGAGCATCGATCATAGTTTCTAATGCTTCTCGAGTTTTTCTATCAACAGGACCAATCTTTTTTAATGTTCTTTCAAGTTCTTCTTCTGCATAAGTAGAAAAGCGTTTTCGTAAGTCAACAATAGTGGGTTGTAAAATAAGAGCTTGTAACCATGCACAAAAAGAGTCAATTTCATCTTGTATTATATGCTTTGCCTTTATAGCTTCATCTTGTCGTTGTACAATATTATCTTCAACAATTTCTTTAAGATCATCAATGTCATAAAGGTAGATATTATCTAGCTGATGAACATTAGGATCAATATCTCTAGGAACAGCAATGTCAATAAAAAGCATGGGATAATGTTTTCTTTTACTGAGTATGTTTTTAATATCATTGAAGTGAATGATGGTTTGAGGAGCTCCTGTAGAACTTATAACAATATCTACTTCTGCAAGATAGGTAACAAGTTTTTCAAAAGGAATAGCTTCTCCTCTAAACTGAGAAGCTAGTTCTTGTGCTTGACTATATGTTCTATTAACAATTTTTAGTTGTTGAATACCTGCTTGCATTAAATGCATTGCAGCAAGCTCAGCCATTTCTCCTGCACCAATAAGCATAGCTTTATATTGATTCATAGTACCAAAGATTTTTTTGGCAAGTTTTACAGCAGCA
Source organism: Lawsonia intracellularis PHE/MN1-00 (assembly GCF_000055945.1). NCBI lineage: Bacteria > Pseudomonadati > Thermodesulfobacteriota > Desulfovibrionia > Desulfovibrionales > Desulfovibrionaceae > Lawsonia > Lawsonia intracellularis. The sequence continues at coordinate 403,283 of NC_008011.1, read as the reverse complement.
TAGCTTATTGATACTGCATTAGAAGCAATAGATGTTTCTGTACGGACACGTTTAGCAACAGAAAAAGCTTTATGAAGAAGTCTATTAAGGATTGTTTTTGAAGCTCCAGCTATTGTTGCAAGTTTATATGCGTCTTTTAATTGACCTAGTATTTGAGGTTCGCCTAACACCATAGAGTCTAAACTTGAAGCCACACAGAAGAGATGTGAAATTGCTGAGCGCCCTTGGTAAGTATATGTGTGTGGAACAAGCTCTTCTATAGAACGTGTTTTTACTTTTGCCCAAGCAGAAAGAATAATTTCAGGTGTGTTACTATCACCAACAGCAAGAATTTCTACACGATTACAAGTAGAAAGGATAAGAGATTCTTGAATACCTTTTATTAATGGAATTGCCCAATCGTCTTTTGAGCAATGCTCCGTTAGTGCAAAGCATTCTCGGACATCAATACTTGCTGTACGATGGTTCATGCCTATAAGATAAATATGTTGTTCCATATCTTCTCAGCATCTTCTCAACGTAAAAATTGTGATAGGTTTCTGTAAAAAAGTTAACCACAACAAGAGAAAAAACGCAAATACAGAAAATCCAAATAGCTAATATAGCAGGTTTACGTCCTTGCCATCCATGAGTAAAGCGTTGGTAAAAAAGCCATGCATATAAACACCAGGCAATAAGACTTATAACCTCTTTAGGATCAAAAACAAAAAGATTACCCCATGTTAGACGGGCAGAAACAATACCAAATAATATTCCTATACTAAATAATGGAAAACCTATCATAACAGATAAAGCATTAATCTTGTCAAGGATTGTAAGAGCTGGAATATCTTTTTGAAATCCTATTAGAGGTATTTTCTTTTTGATACTTTTTTCTTGTAGTAAGAAAAGAATGCTAGCTCCAAAACCAAGAGATGTTAGACCAATGCTTAAAAACATAGCAGTAATATGGACAGCAAAGGTTATACCTGGAAGTGCAGGAGGAAGTGGCATTTTGGTATGGCGTAATAATAATGCAAATAGAAATATGAGAAGAGCCAGTGGAACCATAGGAAGAAGCAAGGTTTCATATTTACAATAAATCCAAATAATAAGAGCAATAAAGATTATAAGCCATGAAAGAATAAACATGTAAACAGGTTGTGTGAAAGTAGAGAAAGGTGTTTCCCATAGTAAAATGAGTAGAGCAGTATGAGTTATAACCCCTAAAAAGATAAGCCAGAAAGCAATTCTAGTTAACCATTTAGTTTGAGATAATACTCCAGATACAATAGTGATTGTGCCTAGTGCATAAAAGTGAACAATGATTATTGGAAGTAATTCAGACCAGCTCATGAAGTAATTCCATAATATGTATTTGTAAGTGGTTAGGAAGTGTATTTTTTAATATTTCTTCGCATTGAAGACGATTTTTTTGTTGAATAGCATCAGAGAGTGCAGAATCAAGAATGTTATTAAATAATGTTGTATTATCTAAGGTAATATTAGATGTTTTAAGAACTAGTGGTCTTAACCTTGATAGAAGTGTGACTATAGGTGTGTATCGATCTCCAAGCCATTCTGTAATATCTTTACGTAGTTTTTTAGATAAAGCAGGGCTATTACCATTTGTTGAAATAGCAATAGAAATACCATTTTTTTCAACAATTGAAGGAACTATAAAGGTTCCTTTACTGGGTGCATCAGCAATATTACATAAAATACCTTTTAAATTACAATAGGTAGCAATAGATTGATTAAGTTTTTTATCATTTGTGGCTGCAAAAACTAACGTCTTTTCTAATATATCTTCAGTAATAAATGTTCGTTGTTTGTAACATACAGTTTTTTCTTTAAGCAATGCTTTAAGTTCTTGTCCTGGTGGTAAAGGATCAACAATAAGAATATGTTTTGTATGAGCTTTAATAAGGCTATACAATTTCCGTCTACCAACATTACCAGCACCAACAATAAGACAGTTTGCAGAAGTAAGATCAATAAAGAGAGGATAATACTGCATAGTATGATATTTACATCTGATTATTACATGTTCTTTTTGTTATATTTGATGGTAATACCTTTTTACCCACAATCAACTATTCTTAACTATATGTATTTTTATACGCTAAACAAGATAAGAAGAAAAATCCAGTATCATTTATTATCTTTTTATGAATAAATATTGTCCTAGTATTCATAAGATAAATAATAATAATAATAATAAGTTATACTAGCATTCAAGGTATAAAATGGTAACTATCTAATATTATGTTATTATATTATAAAAGAGACATATTATATCAAGTAATACATTAAGTTTATAGATGATTATAACAATAACTTCTCTAAAGATATATGTAATATATAGGTGTATTATCTTAAACTAAACGTTATAATAACTATACTTGATATGGGAGACTACTTTTTCGATAAGTAAGCTAACAAGGCATAAGTTATGAAGCGCTATTTAGTCATTCAACTAGCTAGATTTGGTGATATTATCCAAACTGCAAGACTTATAGCTTCACTACTTAGAGAAGGGGAAGTTCATCTTTGTGTAGATAAAACACTTGTTGAGTTAGCAGAAGCTATCTACCCTAAATGTATTGTACATGGAATTATTGCACACTACAGTGGAGTACAGCAGGTTATTAGAGATAATTATAGAGTTTTTAATGAACTTCATTTTTTGGAGTTTACAGAAATATACAATCTGAACTACTCAGGTGTGAATATGGCTTTTGCTACACTATTTCCTTCAGAAAAAGTTAGAGGTTATATTGTAAAGGATGGCCAACCTGTTACTGAAAAATGGATAAAGATGGGGTTCAGATGGACAGCACAACGTAAAGTTTCTCCACTAAATTTAGTTGATTTTTGGGGTATGTTAGCTCCAAATCCAGTTATACCTCAGGATGTTAATCCTGTGGCAAAATCTGGAGGAAAAGGTTTAGGTATTGTCCTTGCAGGACGTCAAGCACGACGCTCTCTACCTCCAGAAATATTAGCTCCTCTTGTACGTATTTTTTTTGAGCATACATCAGGAAAGAAGATTTATTTACTTGGTAGTAAAACAGAGCGTTCTATTGGACGTACTTTAATGTCATATTTACCAAGTAAACTTATAGAAAAAACTGAAAATCTTGCAGGAAAAACTAACTGGAATGAGCTGGTTGAAGCTGTATCTGATTTGGATTTAGTTGTTACACCAGATACAGGTATTATGCATTTAGCTGCAAGACTTGGTGTTCCTGTTTGTGGTATGTTTTTGTCTTCAGCTTGGGCATGGGAAACTGGTCCTTATGGAGAAGGTCATAAGGTATGGCAAGCAGTCATAGACTGTGCTCCATGTATTGAATCTAAGCCATGCAATTTAAATGTAAAATGTTTGAAAGCATATAGTAGTCCTGAATTCCATAAATCTATTGTTGGTATAAAGGAACAGTTATCAACTACAATGGCTTGTTTGGAGTCTTCTTTTGATGAGTTAGGGCTTATCTGGAAAAATGATAGAGAAAATACCTATGTTAAATCTGTTAGAATGGCTCAGAGAGCATTATTAATGGAGTATCAAGGGATTACTATAGCATCTTCTAAGGAGTTTCCAGAAATAGCTGATGGTCGTTTAGCTATGAATCTTTATTCAGAGGCAGACTGGATGTTGCCAGATAGATGAATATGAAACAACAAATATTACGCATACTAGTAGTATTACCTTTTTATGGTGGTTCTCTACCTATAGGACAATACTGTACTATTGCCTTAAAAGATCTTGGACATTGTGTAGAAGTCTTTGATTCACCTTCTTTTTGGGGATCATTTACTGCCCTTAAGGGTCTACATATTCGAAATAGTAAGTTAGAAGAGCTTGAAGCATCATTTTTACAAAACATTTCACAAGCTATTTATGTTAAAGCCACAGAAATTGAAGCAGATTTAGTTTTGTGTCTTGCACAGGCACCAGTAACTCGACAAATACTAAAACGCTTTAAAAGAGATAATATCCTCACTGCAATGTGGTTTGTTGAAGACTTTAGGTTATTTACGTATTGGAGAAATTTTGCTCCTTATTATGATTTTTTCTTTGTAATCCAGAAAGAGCCATTTTTAGAAGAGCTTGCATCTGTTGGTGTTGCTAATAGTTGTTATTTACCAATGGCTGCACTTCCTACTTTTCATCATCCTATGGATCTTTCTCCTATGGATCAAAAAAAATATGGATCAGACATTTCATTTTTAGGAGCTGGATATCCTAATCGTCGTGTAGCATTTCGACAACTTACTCAATTTCAATTTAAAATATGGGGAAATGATTGGGATAATGATTGTTTTCTTAGACCAAATGTTCAATGTGATGGTAAGCGTATCTCTCCAGAAGATGCTGTAAAAATTTATAATGGTACAAAAATCAATATTAATCTTCATTCATATATAAAACACAAGCCATTTGTTTCTAATGGAGACTTTGTCAATCCTAGAACATTTGAGATAGCCTCATGTGAGGCTTTTCAGCTCGTTGATCAACGCCAACTGTTATCAGAACTTTTTTCAGAGAATGAGATAGCTACGTTTACTACTATAGAAGAGTTAAAGGAAAAGATACAATATTTTCTTGCACGCCCAGAAGAACGATTTGTTATTGCTGAACGTGGTAGGCGTAGAGTTCTTACTGAGCATACTTATCAACAAAGAATGAGGGATTTATTATCCTATATTTCAGAACATGCTGTTGATTGGCCAAAAGAGAGAGCTATTATGTCATTACCTGATGCAGTTTCTACAGAATATAAAGAAGAACTTAAGGAGTTATTTAATAAATTAAAAATAACTACAGATAGCAACTTTGATGATATAATTTTTGCAATAAGACAAGAATCAGGTGTGTTGTCACCTATTGAGACATCTCTTTTATTTTTAGATGAATGGAGGAAATTATATAAAAAATAGAAATATTATGTTAAAGTATTACTTAAATATTTATTTTTTATTTCTATCATAAAGAAATAATTATTATTAACACAGAAACAGTTTGTTAAGAAACTTCTGAGGATATACCAAGATCTTCTAGAAGTGTTTTTCGGATTTCTTCAATAGTATTTTGTCCATTAACAAGAATATAGTGGGTTTCATATTGGTCAGAAAGATTTTTGAAGTAATGAGCAGCTGATAGTGTCCCTGTTTTGGTATTATAATAAATATCGTGTCGTTTATTGATGGCTTCCTCATCTTGATCATCTGTACGAACAATGAGTTCTCCATGACAGACTCTACAGTTGTTTCCATCAGGTTTAATACTATCAATAGAAACATTATTAGGATGATTATTGTTTGTTTTACAAATACGTCGACCTATAATACGACTTTTTGCAACTTCTCTAGGTAGTGTGATTTCTATAACATAATCAAGTTTTACACCTTTTTTGAGCATAGCTTCATGAAGTTTTTGTGCTTGTGTAATGTTACGAGGGAATCCATCTAATAACCAGCCGCTTTTCCCTTTAATTTGAAGAGTTTCTAAAATCATAGGGATTGTTATATCATCAGGAACTAGTTCACCTTTATCTATATAGGATTTTGCTTGTTTCCCAAGCTCTGTTCCTTTTGAGATATGTTCACGAAAGATAACACCTGATTCAATATGTGTAATACCAAAAGCTTTCTGTATAAGTTCACCTTGTGTTCCTTTTCCACTTCCATTAGGTCCAAATATAAGGATATTCATGAGTCCAATGCTCCTATAATAACATTGTTTCTTTGATAACGTTTAGTTCTTCTTTATTATGATCGTTTAGGTATAAAACGTAAATAGAGATCTCCTTGCCATCGTCCAAGTTTTTTACCCATACCTTTAAAATAGAGTTGCTTATTAAAGGTAAAATCTGATGGTAACGTAAGATCAAGTACTTTTAATTTTTCTGAGAATCCTTGTCGAATATTTAAACGGATTCGTGATCCAGGCCTAAGTGCGGTAGCAGGAAGTTCAATAGTTTGTTCTTCATCTATTTGACTTTTCAACCATGATTTAACTGTGTTTGGAGCATCTTTTCCCCCATATGTGACTTTTACATTGTTTGGAGATGAAGTATTGGGGTGTTGTCCTTTTTGAAATGAATGAGTAATTTGTCCTATGGTTTGAAAAAGTCTTGTTATAATTGATGGCTTTTTATTTTGTGATGAATTTTGAGTGGATGAATCTTGAATGTTTGAAGATTTAGTTTGCTTATTTTGGATAGTTCTAAAAATATCTTCAAATACATTCCTAGCAAAGTCGTCATTCAAAATATCCTGTAATATTTTTTGCTTTTCATCAAAGTTTTCATCAATAGATGCTTCAAATATACTATTCTTATGTGGGTTTTTAGAGTGAGTTTTTTTGCTAGTACTTTTTATATACTCTGTTTTATTTTTTCTATAAGCTTTATCCCTCTCTTTATTTTTCTGTTGTGTAGCATTAGTAGTAGACTGTTTTGTAGTAGTTTTTGAATGAGATTTAGAAGTATTACTTTTGTATGCTCTTAATAATATTACATAAGCTTCATTTAGTTGTTGGAATTTAGCCGTAGCATGAGGAATAGTTGGATTTAAATCAGGGTGTAAAGCAAATGCTAATTTTCTATAAGAACGTTTTATGTCATCAAGAAATGCAGAGTTATCAACATGCAAGATTTTATAATATTTATCAAGGATCATGCATCCTCCATGGCTCTCTCGATAATTTTAGAAGATAGATAGGTTATGCTTAGTTATTTCACTTAGTACTAGAATGCTCATTTACTATAATCCTTTTTGTGATAACTCAATATACAAGTTATATACATGTGTAGAATGCAAAACTTGATCCTTTAATATTTTAGGATGTGAGCAATAGAATTACTTAATTAAATAATCGCTTATGTTCAGCCATAATACAAAGGTTTTCAATAGCTGTAATTCCATATTGTTGAACAATATTTACTGACTCTGGACTAATAATACTTTGTTGCATCCAAAAAAGTTGTGGTGGTTGTAATAAGCTTATGACTTCATGTGCATGAATAGGACAAAATTCTGGTGCTCTGAATAGGTCCACAATATCAATATGCACAGGAATTTCTGTAATAGAAGTATATGCTGGGATCCCCCAGACAGATTTGCGTATAGGATGGACTGGAATAACTGTATATCCTACTTTGATGAGATATTGTCCTACCCGACCAACAGGGGTATTAGGCTCATCTTTAGCTCCAATAATTGCAATAGTTTTTGATTGAGAGAGAATATCTTTAAGTGTACTATCTGACGGGTGTTGCATATAAACTCCTTTAGTGTAACAGTAATACTATAACGATAAATAATAAACGTATTTTTATTTAGCTATAATATTGTTATTTTTTATCTAATAGCAACAGGTTAGATATAATAAGCTATATAACAGTTATAAAAGAGTAAACGATGATAACAGCATTAGAACAATTTCCTATAAGTGAGTATCAATCAAGGATTCAAAAATGTAGAGATGCTATGAACCAGAATTTCCCACAAGTAGGTGGGATGCTTGTTTGCTCGCGTCTTAATATTTATTATTTAACTGGGACATTAGGTGTTGGGCTTTTGTGGATTCCTAATGATAATAGAGAGCCTATATTACTTCTTAGAAAAGGTCTTGAAAGAGCAAAAGTTGAATCACCCATTAAACAGATTTATCAATTTAAATCATATAAAGAGATTAGAACGATTTGTGAGGAGGCCGGGAGTCCTTTATCTTCTACTATTGCTATAGAAAAGAAAGCATTTACTTGGACAATGGCAGAAATGTTTCAACAACGTGTTCCTGGTATTAACTGTTTGTCATGTGATGGTATTCTTGAAAAATTGCGATCAATTAAATCTGAGTGGGAACGTAAAAAAATTCGTATTTGTGGTGAACGCCATAAACGTATTCTTGAAGATATACTCCCTCAAGAATTATCTTCAGGTCATAGTGAACTTGAGATAGCCCATCTTATTTGGAAACATTGTTTTGAACATGGACATCAGGGTATGTTACGTTGTAATAATCCTGGAGAAGAATTATTTCTTGGTTATGTATCTGTTGGAGAGTCTGGTAATTATCCATCCTATTTTAATGGTGCTCTTACAGGAAGAGGCATTCATCCTGCGGTTCCTTTTATGGGGGATGCTGGGGTGATTTGGAAGAAACATATGTTATTGGCAGTTGATATAGGGTTTATGCTTGAAGGATATCAAACTGATAAAACACAAATTTTTTGGTCTGGTCCTGTTTCTTCTATTCCAGATAAAATTAAAAGAGCTCAAGATTGTTGTAAGTCAATTTATGAAAAAGTTTTTTCAATGTTACAACCTGGCGTAACTCCAGAAGAGGTATGGAATGTTGCTAAAAAAGAATCTCAATCTATAGAGAGTCCTGCAACATTTATGGGTACAGGTAAAGATGCTGTACCTTTTTTAGGACATGGGATTGGGTTAACCATAGATGAATACCCTGTATTTGCAGCAGGTTTTAAAGAACCTTTACAGGAGGGTATGGTTATAGCCATTGAGCCAAAGATAAGTCTTCCTGGTCTTGGAACAGTTGGTCTTGAACATACATTAGAAATTACAGCTACTGGAGTACGTTCATTAACAGGGACTAATTTAGATATCATACCTGTTGAATAGTATATGCTAAATAATCTATTAGTAACATGCTCTCTCTATATTCATTATTGATAAAGGGTAATTAAAGTTCAACCCAATCTTTTATTTCAAGTTCAATACTACTAATACCATTATAAAAGTTGAGTGATGGAGTATAAGCTAATTGGATTCGAGAGTTTTGTAAGGATGAAGATATATTTTTTGCTAATCTCCAACCTTTAGCTTGAAGGGATATGCCTGAGATTTCTTCTACTACTAACATATTAATGTGTTCTTTATGTTTTCCAAATGTATTACAACGTTGGATACGTAAAGGAAGAGAACTAAAAATAGGTTCAGGGTTTCCTATTCCAAAAGGTTGTAATAATTCTAGAGATTTTAAAAAATTAAAGTTAGTAGCTTTTTGAAAAGGGAGTTCCATGTCAATATGAAGAATAGGTGTAATAGGTGTATCTCCAAAAAAATTTCTAACAACAGTATCAAATCGTTCTTTTAGAATATGAAGATGGTTAATTGGTAATGTTAATCCTGCAGCTTGTTTATGACCTCCAAAGCGTTCAAATAAATCAGCACATTGAGATAACCCATGGTATAAGTCAAAATCAGCAATTGATCTTCCTGATCCTTTCAGCATTTTACCATCAGTACAGAGTATAAGAACAGGTTTATGAACAGCTTCTGTGATACGAGATGCAACAATTCCAAGGACACCTTGATGCCAGTCAGAACCATGAAGAACAAGTCCTTGTCTTTGATTTTCTAACTGAGCTTGCTCTAATGCTGCATTAAAAATATATTCTTCTTCACTACGGCGTTCTTCATTTATCTTATTTAAAAGAGTTGCATGTTCAATAGCAAAGTCTTTTGAGGTTGTATAAAGCATTTCATGTGCTATCCGAGGACTACCTAATCTACCTGCAGCATTAATTCTGGGTGCAAGGTGGAATGTTACCTGCCCAGCACCTAAATGTGTTAAAGGAGTAAAGCCAGAAACAGTTTTCAATGCTGCAATTCCAGGTCTCTTAGCTTCAGCAATTTTAAGAAGTCCATTTTTTACTAAAATACGATTTTGTCCACTAAGCATAGCCATATCAGCAAGTGTCCCAAGTGCTACAAGATCAAGAACATCTCTCATATCCATACGCTGACCCGTTTGCTCAGCACGTTTATTATTAAGTGCTGCCATCAGGAAAAAAGCAATACCAACACCTGCAAGGTATGAACAAGGATTTTCTCCTATACGGGGATTGCAGATTACATGTGCTGGAGGTAAAGATGTAGGAGGGAGATGGTGATCAGAAATAATGACTGTAAATCCAAGTTCTCGTGCACGGTATATGGCTTTAACATCACTAATTCCACAGTCAACAGTAATCAGAAGTGCTTTTGGATGTTCTAGAGCTAATTGTTCTATTACAGGTATATTAACCCCATAGCCTTCTTTTTTGCGATCTGGGAGATGTACAATAATTTGAGCTTGATGAAATGTTAGTACTTCACGAATAACAGTAGAACCAGTAACTCCATCCACATCATAGTCTCCCCAAACAATGATAGGTTGTTTTTGTTCTATAGCATTATTTAAAAGTTCGACTGCATCTTCAATTCCACTCCAGTGTTTTGGGTGTGCTAAGTACTGAAGTTTAGGGGAAAGAAAAATATTCATTTCTTCTAAAGAGGTAATACCTCTTTGCCAAAGGAGGATAAGAATAGGTTCTGGAATATGGAGAATATTGGCCCAGTGTAAAGGTATTTGGGAACTAATAGGAGCAGTAAGCCATTTTTTCATGGAAGTGTAGTTGGTTTGGCTAATTCATACTCTATGTTGAGGATAATTTCTTTAAGGAATTAGTCATCTTTTTTAGAACTATTTTTAGTTGTTATAGATTGTATGGTATCAGTAACTTTTTTTTGATGGCTTTGAGGAACTAATTTTTTATTATCTAACCATGTTAAAAATTGGATAACTGTAGTGTTTTCTGGAGAGAGCTCTAGTGCTTGGAACAGTTGATCTATACATGCTGTGTAGTTTTTTTGTTCAAATAGCGCTCTTGCCATATTAATATGAAGGTTTTCGTCTGCTTTTGTAAGCTCAAGTGCTCTAGTATAATAATCTACAGCTTGATTATACATTTTATTTTTTCTTAAATTGATACCAAACTCATTAAATAGATGTTTATGTTGCTCTTCAAATGCAGCATCAAGATGTACAAGACGTTCAAAGATATTATCAGCTTTTTCTGATTCTCCACGTGAAAGATAAGTAAGTCCTATTCCAAAGTTTGCTCTAACATTTTCTTCATCAAGTTTAAGTGCATTTTCATATTCAAATTCAGCAGTAAATGTTTCTCCTTTTTCACGACTTTCATCAGCCTTATTAAGTGATTCTGCAAGTTGTTGCATCTTAGGGAAAACAGATTGTACATAAAATTCAGGTTCAGGGGAATATTTTGAAAGAAGTTCTTCCATAGTTATGGATTTAGGTAACCCCGTAGGTACATAGTTTGTATTAATTGACTGTATAAAAATATTACCATCTTCAGCTTGTTCAACAAACCAGAAGATTTTACTAACTGTCTTGCGTGTTGTAGTTCCTGTACCAACTTTACGGATTTCTTGTGAGGAAAAAACTCCACGGATACGCTTTGCTTGTTGCTGTTCACTCATACATATTTCCTTGTTTCCTAACAATATAATATGTCAACAGTACTAAAAAACAGCTTTATTTTTTCTTTTTTACATTATACTGGATATAATGTCTTCTACTATTTTTATTGGTTGTTCTGCTTGTGTTATTGGTCGACCAATAACTAAAAAGTCACTTCCTGCTTTAACTGCTTCACTTGGAGTCATAACTCTATGCTGATCGTCTTTTTGACTATAAGACATACGGATTCCTGGTGTCAAACATGATAAAGATGGGTATAATGCTTTTATTTTTGTTAGTTCTTGGCCAGAACAAACTATACCATGAAGACCCCATTGCTGACCATATGCTGCAAGATTAAGCACCATAGATGCAATATCTTGATTATATCCTGGGAGTTCTCCTTGTTTTATACTTGTAAGTATTGTTACTCCAAAGAGAAGAGGAGAGTGTGATTTTTTTTGTATAGAACTTTGAACTTCATTGAGTGCAGCTTTAATCATGTGTTCTCCACCTAAAATGTGGAGTGTGAGCATATCTACATCCATTAAGCAAGCTGAGCGAACACTTCCTTTTACAGTATTTGGGATATCAAAAAGTTTGAGATCAAGCATAACCTTAAACCCCATTCTTTTTAATAATTGAATGATACTAGGTCCTTCATGAGTAAAGAGCTCTAACCCTACTTTGACCCATTCAACATGTTTTTTAAGTATATTAGCCATGGCAAGGGCTTCAGAAGCATATGTATAATCTAAGGCAACGATAAGCTTAGCCATTATTTCTTACCATCCTTCTAAGATAGATGTAATAAGAGTTGGTTGAAACTTTGGAGATAATTTGGATGCTAAATAAGTAGCTCTTAGTTCATCATATGCTTTATCAATGTTTTCGTTGACGATCCAGGTATCAAACCAGTGTGCTTGTCGTATTTCTTGAGTTGCAGAAAGAAGTCTATGTTGGATAATATCTTCTCGATCAGTTCCACGTGAGCGTAATCGTTTTTCAAGCTCAACCATGGTTGGGGGAAGAAGAAAGATATACTTAGCATATGGTAAAGTAAGGTAGAGTTGTGCGGCTCCTTGTACATCTATATCAAATAGAATGTCTTGCCCATTATTAAGAATAGTAAGTATTGGAGCAAGAGGAGTTCCATAAAAGTATCCATGAACATAAGCCCATTCGGCGAAATATTTTTCATTTTTTCGAGCTATAAATTCTTCTTGGCTAATGAAATAGTAATCTTTACCATCTTCTTCATTTTTACGAGGAGGGCGTGTTGTACAGGAGATAGAATAGGCAAAACAGGGAAATTCTTTTCTAAGCCTTTGAATAAGTGTTGTTTTGCCTGTTCCAGAAGGAGCACATATTACTAAAGCAGTTCCAGAAGCTTTATGGTTTAAAACAGAACTTTCTTTAGTCATGTTCTTCCTCTTGTATAAAACGTTGTCCTAGTGTATCTGGTAAAATGGCTGAGAGGATAACATGATTAGAGTCAGTAATAAGAATAGAGCGGGTTTTTCTACCTTGTGTTGCATCAATGAGTCGTCCATCTTTTTTTGCATCTTCACGTAGTCGTCTCATAGGTGATGAAGCAGGATTCACAATACTAATAACTCTAGAAGCAATAATAAAGTTACTAAAGCCTAGATGGATTAATTTTTCACGTTGCATAATTATTCCAAATTTTGTACTTGTTCTCGGCATTTTTCAAGTTCATTTTTAAATTCTACCACAACTTTAGATATCTGGGCATCTTGGATTTTATTTCCACATGTAGAAATTTCTCTAAAGCACTCTTGAAGAGTAAAGTCTAGTCGACGTCCTACATCTGAACCTTTACCAAGGATTTCGTAAAGTCGATCAAGGTGGCTAGAAAGACGCGTTAATTCTTCTGTGACATCGAGTTTATCTGTATGAATAACAATTTCTTGGAGAAATCTAGTCTCCTCTAATAAACCTCCAGCTTTTTCAAGGGCTTCTGAAATTCGCTCTTTTAGTTGTAAAAAACGTTCTTCTTTTATACAAGGAGCTTGATCTTCAATTTGTGATAACCATTCTTTAAGTTTTGAAATACGTTGTGAAAGATCTTTGTAAAGAATAGAACCTTCAGTTTCTCTAGATTCGTTCCAGTCTTCTAAAGCAGCTATAAGTCCTTCTTCAAGTCTGCCTTCTATATTGTTATCATTTTCATCTTCGATTTTTTCCCATAAAGAAGAAACAGAAAGTAACTGCATATAGTCAGGTGAAAAAGTATCTCCTCTTATTTTTGCTAATTCAGTTATGGCATTAAGCATAGATAATGCTTGGGATTCATTAAAACAAAGAGGTGTAGCTTGTGACTCTATTTGTTGTATGGTGAGGTTAAGTTCAACTCTACCTCGAGATGCATATTTACGTACAATTTTTTCAAATTTTTGTTCTAAAGAGCGTGCTATAAGTGGTAAGCGCCATTTAAGATCAAGATATCGGCTATTAACACTTTTTATTTCCCATGTTTGGGTCCAATCACTATCTTCAACAACACAGCGACCAAAACCTGTCATACTTCGTAACATGTTTTTTCCTTTATAATCTAACCAGTGTTAGGCTATACTGGATAAATAATTTCTTAATATATAGTAAGTGATAATTTGAAGGGAAACAAGAGAAATATAGTTTTTTAATGAGGGGGTAATATTTCTACTAATAAGCCTTTTTTTGTCAGAGATAGAGGTTTTACTTTTAGAAGTTGACGTGTTTCGACAGGCTCTGTTAAATGACAGTGAGTGTAATATTCATCAACTCCTCCTGTTTTTCCTCCACCTTCAGGAGCTATATGCAATGTTGACATGGTGAGGAGTTGTTTGTGAAAAATTTTTTCTTTTTGTGTAATGAGTTGTCTTATTGTAGCAGCACGTTGTTGACTTTCAGATTTTTTAATATGGTTTGGAAGGGTTGCGGCAATAGTATTAGGTCGAGCAGAAAATGGGAAAATATGTCCATAGGTAAGAGGTAGTTCTTTTATAAGATCGACTGTTTCTTGGAAATGTTTTTCTGTTTCACCTGGGAAGCCTATAATGAAATCAGCTCCTAATCCAAACTTGTGCCAAATAGTAGAGAGTTTTTTTGTAGTATCTAAAAGGTATTGAGGAGTATAATGTGAACGGTGCATTTTTTTTAGTATTTCAGCGCTTCCGCTTTGAATTGAAAGATGTAATTGTTGACACCCCATATGACTATTAGAAAGTATGTCAAGACCACGTTGAGTGAGCTGTGCTGGATCTAGGGAGCTTATCCGTAATCGTGCAATACCCTTCCAAGTTGGAGAGAGTTTTTTATCTAAAAATGAATATAATTCCCAAAAATCTTTGCATCCTTGTTGAGTAGCTGTATATTGACGTAAATTAATTCCTGAAAGAATAATTTCTCTGAATCCAGCATTAAGAAGTTGTTGAATTTCTATAAGACATTCTTTTGGTGATCGACTTTTGGGCTTGCCTCTTGTTGATGGTATGATGCAATATGTACATGAGTGAGAGCAACCATCTTGGACTTTAACTATCGGTCGAGAACGATTAAAATTACTGATAGAGAATTGTGGAAATGTATTAGTGTTAGTTTGTAATTGATCTTGGTTTAATTGTGTAAGTGGAAGATTGGAAAGAAGTTGTGTTTTATTTTTTTGACTAATAAAGGTATATACGCCAGGAAGTTTATATAGGGCTTCATTGGTTAAATCTGTTGCACATCCAGTAAGAATAATTTTAGAGTTAGGTGCTTCTCGGTGAAGTTTATTGATCAATTGACGGGCATCAGTAATAGCATTTGCGGTAATAGCACATGTATTAAGAAGAATAATATCTGCAGTCTGTGGTGTAGCTACTTCTTCTCCATGTAAATTACTCCATGCTTCTCGTATAGATTGAGATTCATATTGATTGACTTTACAACCAAATGTAACAATCGAAAATGTCCAAGGGGTGTTATTCATATTAAGAAATTGCTTTGACTGAGTTGTAGCTAAATAGTACTTTAGTAAAGGTAATGTAAAATTATTGGTGTTTGAATTGGATATCTATAATTTCATAGCTAATACGACCTCGTGGGACATCGACTGTAAGTTCGTCACCAACTTTTTTCCCAAGTAGAGCTCTACCAACAGGAGATTGAATAGAAATTGATCCTTTTGTATAGTCTGCTTCATCAGGGCCAAGTAATGTAAACTCTTTTCTTTCTCCAGAGTCGATATCTTCAACAGTTACTGTAGCTCCGAATATAGCTTTATCACCAGAAAGTGTTGTTATATCAATAATATTAAATTGTGCCATACGAGACTCAATATAATTTATTCTTGCTTCCAACATACCTTGACGTTCTCTTGCTGCATCATATCCAGCATTTTCTTTAAGATCACCTTCTTCCCGTGCTTCTTTAATAGCTTGGATAACAGCAGGACGTTCTTTCTTAAGTCGATCAAGTTCTTTTTCAAGGTTTTGATAACCTTGTTGTGAAATAGGAATGCTCATGCTTTGGTCTCCTAACACCTTAGAAAAAATACCCCCGCTGCCTTGACAGCGGGTAAGTTAAAAGGTGAATCAATCACCTAAGTAACAATAGTGTAGTTATCTTATCAGGTCAACCAGGGTAGAAAGGAAAAAATTATAGTTAGTGAGATAGAAATAAATACTATTAGATTTACATATATTATAATAAAGTTAGTTGATAATGTATATGAAGTTAAGGTTGAAATAATATATAATTTCATAATGACTACATTACATTCTTTGTTTTGCAAAATTATGGAGAATACATGTTAAAGGATATAGTAAGAATTATTAAGAAAATGACGCATACAATGGGGATTATGCTTGTTGCATGCATTTTTATTGGTGCTGTATATTTATTATATCGCGAAGTTAGTAAATATAGTTTTTCCGAACTTAAAATGAGTGTTGAAAGCATTTCTTATTGGAGTTTGTTTTTATCTGCTTTGCTAGCTATCTTAAATTATATAATTCTTGTTGGGTATGATTGGCTTGCATTAAAAGGCATTCATAAAAGACTTCCTTTAAAGAAGGTAGCACTTGTTTCTTTTGTGGGGCAAGCAGTAAGTTATAATTTTGGTGCATTACTTGGGGGAAGTACCATTCGATATAGACTTTATTCGTCTTGGGGATTTTCTCCTATGGAAATTGTAAAGCTTGTCCTTATGCTTGCCATTACTTTTTGGGTTGGTGCTTTTGGACTAGCAGGACTGATTTTTATGTTTGTTCCACCAGCTATTCCTCCTGAGCTGGCAGTATATTTTCCAACTGAAGATATTCGTCCATTAGGTGTTGTTTTATTTGCATTAGCTGCAGGATATCTTTTTATTTGTAAACTGATTCATAAACCAGTACATATTTTTGGTAAAGAGTTTTCATTTCCTCCATTTAATATTGCTATAGCTCAAGCAGTTGTCGCTAGTGCAGATCTTGTAGCAGCGTCAGCATGTTTATATGTACTCCTTCCAGAAGATGCAGGTATATCTTTTATACAATTTCTTCCAACTTACTTAATGGCTATGGTTGCAGTTGTCTTAACTCATGTCCCTGGAGGTGCAGGAGTACTTGAGATCGTGGTTATTCATTTAACAAACACTACTCCCCAGGCTATCCTTGCGGCACTATTATGCTTTCGTGTTATTTATTATCTCATACCATTAATAATTGCTGCAGCTATGTATCTTATGTATGAAGTTAACCAACAAACACAAGAGAATATCAAATTCTTAAACAAAATGGGGAGATATATAAGGATACATATTCCAACAATTACTTCTGTTATTATTTTCACTACAGGTATCATGTTATGTTTTATGGCTGTGTTTCCTGTTCGCTATTATAATATGAAACTATTAGAAATGTTGCTTCCTGTCTGGATGATTGAACTAGGAGGCATTATTACAGGGGTAGTTAGTATATTTTTATTCTTTTTTTCTATTGGATTAAAATATAAAAGGAAATATATTCTGTATTATACATTAGTTTTATTACTTATTGGATGTGTAAGTGTATTGACGTCTACATTAAATTTTTTTATTACTGGTTTTCTTATTATTTTAATAGTTTTATTAATCTGTATAAAAAAATATTTTTATATAAAATCTTCTATATGGAAAATCCATTTTAATATAAGGTGGATTATTACATCTTTCTGTATAGTTATATGTGCTGCTGGATTAGGTTTTAGTCTGCGACATATTGACGTAACAAATATTCGTTGGTTGGCTTTTGTTTATTTTAAAGATGGCCATAAACTTATACATATTCTTTTTAGTGAATGTGTTATTATTGGTATTCTGTTATTAAAGTATATACAAATACATTATATGAAAAAAGTACGGAAAAAGTAATCAATTCCTATAGGTTAACGTATAATTATTAAATAGCTTATAAATATGTTAATATACTTTTAAGGTGGATAAGGACTGTCTGTGGAGTATAAAGAATGCCTAAAACAACTCCTTCGTTGTCAAAATAAACGTATTGCATTACAAAAAGCAGGACTTGCTACTCAAGTAAAACTTAGTGTTGATCTCATTGCACATGGTGCAAAAGTATTACTTATAGCACGTAATAGAGATGAGTTAGGAACTTTACATTCCCTTATATCTGTTTTTACATCAGAAGGGGGACATAATGTATTAAAATCTAATAATATATTTAACAACACATGGGTAACACTTTCTCCTTTTACATCACGCTCTTTAAGTAAAGAAGGTTGGGCTGAGCGTCTTGCTGCTCTCTATGCACTTAGATATGGTAAGGTACAAGGCCTTATTCTTACTATAGACAATTTGCTTCCTAAAGAAGTTCCTCTAGATTTTTTTGATAACCAAGTTATTCAACTATCAGTTGGAGAAGAGCTTTCTCCAGATATCATTCTTGAACAAGCTATTACTTGGGGATACGATCGAGTGTCTATGGTATCAAATCCAGGAGAAGTATCACGACGTGGTGATATTTTTGATATTATGTCTCCAGGATATCACTATCCTCTCCGCTTAGACTTTTTTGGTGAAACATTAGAAGAAATCCGCTTTTTTGATCCATTAACTCAACGATCTAAAGGATACATCGATAATGCTATTATTCTTCCAGTCTACCCTGTCCGTTCAGGTACTGAGTATATAGCCACTATAGAAAGCTATTGGAACAAGTTGCTTAAAGAGAATGTAATTACTGAGAATGAACATTACAGTCTTTTTCGTTTGCTTGAACAAAAAGATTTTTCTTTATTACCAGGTTGTTGTTATGAAAATGCTACTACAATAGAGCAGTGGGTTAATAAAGATAAGGTTTGGATATTACCAAGCCTTCATGAAGCAGAAGATATTCTTACTTCCATGGAGAATAGTTGGAATGATCGTTTAAAAAGAGAAAGTGGATTTATACAACCTTTAGATTTAGCTATACGTAATACTCTTCAAGTAAAGGAGTTATGGTGTCAATCTACTATAGTTCATACTGAGTCACTAGATATTGATATTGATGATCAGGAAGAAGTAGTAGAGTTACCAGAAAAGGCTATTTCTAGTTTCCAAATGTTATTTCCTACAGTTGCTGAACAGGATAGACCCTGGCAACATCTTATACAGGCAATAAAAAAGTGGAAGCAAGATAAGTATCAACTAATCCTGTCTTTTTCTTCTGAGCGAAGTAGAAATAAGTTCCTTAACCTTGCAGAGCAAGATGGTGTTACACCATTCCTAGAGTACCATCCAACACAGCAGGGTTGTTTTGCTATTATTAGTCCATTCCGTGTAGGAGTTGATCTTTCTTGGTTTAATATCCTTATTTTAGGAGAAGATGTTCTCCAACCACACACTGGGAAAAGCAGACAGGCTCCAGCTGAATCTTTTAAAGGACTTAGTCGATATGATGATCTCAATCCAGGAGATCTTTTAGTTCATAAAAATTATGGCGTTGCCCGTTTTGGTGGCCTTATTAGGATGGATATAGGTAAAATATCTAATGACTTTTTGTTATTAGAGTATGCTGGTAATGATAAACTTTATCTTCCTGTTGATAGGCTTTCTTTAACACAACGGTTTAAAAGTGTTAATGAATCTTTCCCTCAGCTTGATAGACTTGGAAGCACATCATGGCAAGCAAGTAAAGATAAGGCTAAAAAGTCTATTGAAAAAGTAGCTGAAGATATAATAGAGATGTATGCTTGGCGTAAAGTAGCAAAGGGTTTTACCTACCCACCAGTTGGTGATTTATACAGAGAGTTTGAAGCTTCTTTTGGTTTTGAAGAAACACCAGACCAAGCAAGAGCTATTCAGGATGTCTTAGCTGACATGGAAAAGAGTGAACCAATGGATAGACTTGTTTGTGGAGACGTTGGCTTTGGTAAAACAGAAGTAGCATTGCGTGCAGCCTTTCGTGCAGCCTCTGAAGGTCGTCAGGTAGCATTACTTTGTCCAACAACTGTCCTAGCTGAACAACATTATTATACTTTCCGTTCACGTCTTTCAGGGTTTGGTATAAATGTAGGTCTATTGAGTCGATTTGTTCCTCTTCAAAAACAAAAAGAGATTTTTAAAGCTGCATCAAGCGGTCAGATAGATGTACTAGTGGGTACTCATAAGCTCCTTTCTGACTCAGTTTCTTTACCTAACTTAGGATTGCTTATTCTTGATGAAGAACAGCGATTTGGTGTTAAGCACAAAGAAAAACTTAAAAAAATGAAAAAAAATGTAGATGTATTAACCTTAACAGCTACACCAATACCTAGGACATTACAGTTATCTATGTCTGGTATATGTGAGCTTTCTGTTATAGAAACTGCACCTCCTGAACGTAAACCTGTAGCCACTGCTATTATTAAAAAAAATAAAGAAAAGCTTAAAGAAATTCTTGAAAGAGAGCTAGCTAGAGAAGGACAAGTCTTTTGGGTATATAATCGTGTCCAAGGATTAGAACAAATTGTAAACTTTGTAAAAGAATTAGTTCCTGAAGCACGTGTAGGTGTAGCACATGGGCAAATGCCAGAAAAACAACTTGAGGAAAATATTCATGCTTTTTGGCATGCAGAATTAGATATTCTTGTATGTACTGCTATTATTGAGTCTGGCCTTGATTTCCCAAGAGCAAATACATTGATTGTTGATCAAGCACATATGTTTGGACTTGGACAACTATATCAACTGCGTGGAAGAGTTGGTCGTTCTGACAGGCAAGCATATGCAGTATTTGTTATTTCTGATCTTGAAAGTCTTTCAGAACAAGCTCGTGAACGTCTAAGAATCATTTTAGAACTTGATTATCTTGGTGCAGGTTTTCAAGTTGCTATGGAAGATCTAAGAATACGTGGGGCAGGAAATATACTAGGAGAAGCACAGTCAGGACATATTAGTAGAGTTGGGATTGAGCTCTATTTAGAAATGCTTGAAGAAGCTGTTACTAAGTTAAAAGGAGAAGGTGTTACATCTTATCCAGAAACAGAGTTAACTCTTGGGTTGACAGCGCATATACCACAAAATTATATTTCAGATAGCCATGAGCGACTACGTTGGTATAAAGCACTATCGTCTGCTCAAAGTGTTATGGCTCGGAATGAAATTGAGTTAGAACTTCGTGATCGATTTGGTGTCTTGCCTAATGAACTTAAAGCATTTATAGCTGTGTTAAATTTTAAGCAATTTCTTACTGAGTCACAGGTAATAAAAGCTGAAATTTATGAGGATAAGATTAAATTAGTATGGCCAGAAAAACAAACTGTTGTATCTTTTGATAAGTTAATGCTATTTATTTCAGCACAGCCGGATAAAGTAAAGCTTTCTCCGCCTGCTACACTAGAAATAAAGCTTAATACAACTTTACCAATAGAGGATAGACTTATTTCTCTCCAAGAAGAGCTTAGTGTTGTATTTAGTTATGATAGCATAAAACAATAAATAAATATTTTAATTACATGTAATAAAATAGTAAAATATGTTTAACTGGCTGTATATATTTATTATTTTTACACTATATTATTGTGTCTTTCCATTCTCTCTATATGCTGTAGAAAATTTTCCATCAGGTGTAATGGCTATAGTGAATGGAGAACCTATTACACTACAACAAGTTGAAGCACTTCATGATGTTTCTGGAAATATTTTACCACTTAGAGAAAAACCAGAAGTTCATTTTTTACAGGAGCAGTATGGAGATAGTTTATATACACTAATTATATATACATTAATGTCACAAGAATTAGGAAAACTAGGTCTTAAGGTTACGGAGCAAGATGTATTGCTTGCTGAGAATGAAATTAAACAAGATTATGTTGGAGAAGACTTTGAAAAAAGCCTTCAGGAAGAATATTTAGATATTGAAACCTGGCGGCAACTTATGAAGCAACGACTTACTTTTCAGCGTTTTCAACATCATATCCTTCGTCCAAAGTTTACTCTTTCTTCAGATGAAATTGAAGAATACTACTTTAAACATTATTCAGAATTTTTTATTCCAGAAAAAGTTGAAATTATTTGGTATCAAGAGGTAGAAAACAGTCAACAGAGAAAAGCCAAGCATAAAGATTGTGATAGGAATGATATTGAACAAGGGGACATAATAAGAGTTGCTTTAGATCGACTTCCAGCGAAAATGCGCCAAGATCTTATGAAAATTAAACCTGGAGAATATACTCCTCGCCATAAAGAAGGTGAAATTTATCAGTATGCTTTTTTACGGAAAAGATATCCTGCACATCAGGCAGACATTATTGAAGCATATTCTCGAATAGAGCTCATCCTTTTAGAACAAAAGATGGAACAAGCTTATGAAGACTGGTTAGAACAAGTTATTCCACAAGCAAAAATAAAAGTTTGTCCTCAATTCCAACCTAATATCATATATAAAGAATGAGTTGTTGATGTTGTATTATTTTACATGTTATTAAGGGTATATAGTTAATATTGGTAATAAGTTATGTCTTTTAATACATTGCATATTTTTTAAAATGAAGCTAAGTTTTACATTATTATTGCACAAATTAGTACAACTGGTTAATTAGTGCATTGTTAGGAGAGAAGTATTGCGTTTTTTTATTTTTTTATTGTTATTATTTATAAGTATATTACCTGTATCCGCTGAACAGTTTATTAATAAGACTGTTGCTGTTGTTAATGGAGAAATAATTACCTTATTTGATCTACAAGCTGAAACTGCTCCAGAAATTTTTAGACAACAACTTAATCCTAATAATCCTGCTGATAAAGCAAAAGTTGAACAGTTAGAAAAAGCTATATTAGAAGGTATGATTAGTAATCTTATTCTTACACAAGAGGCAGAGCGTCTCCATGTTAATGTGGGTAAAGATGAAGTTGAAAGTGAATATCATAACTTTATTGCTAAGAGCCAACTTACTCCTGAAGAGTTTCAATATCAGTTAGAGTTGCAACATCTGACAGAAGATAGTTTTAAAGAACGTATTCGTAGTAGTATATTACGTTCTCGCCTTCTAGGAGCAATGGTTGGGAGAAAAATTGTTGTTACAAAGAAAGAAATAGAAGATTATTATCAAAAGAATCATGATAAACTTAAAAATAATAATCAGCTACAATTAGCAATATTAGTTTATCCTCCTGATATTAATGCAAAAGATTGGGCTGCTCGTATTAAATCTGGTTCAGTATCTTTTGAAGAAGTAGTAAAAAAAGTATCTGTTGGTCCAAAAGCAAAAGAGGGTGGCGATCTTGGCTCTATAGATATAGAAGACTTAAATCCAGAGTGGTTGGAACAACTTTCAACTATGAAGCCAGGAGAGGTTACATCTTTAATTGATATAAATGGATTACAAGGTCAGTTAAAGCTTATTAATATTATAAAAGGAGAGCCTCAGACACTTGAAACTTTGACCCCTTATATTGAAGAAATTCTTCGTGAGCCAAAACTTGAAGAACGATTCAAAGAATATACTGATCAACTTCGTAAACGTGCAGTAGTTGATATTAGATATTAGCTTGCTAAAGAGGCCCTAATGGAGAATCATATAGATAATAGCCAAGAAGTACATTCTGCATTAAAAGAGATTGGTTCTCTTCTTTATCAAGAAAGAGTAAAAAAAGGATATCGACTTGAAGATATTAGTATTTATTTAAAAATATCTATTCATACCTTACAAGCAATAGAAGAAGGAACAATCGATTCATTGCCACACTTAGTATATACTAAAGGGTTTATACGTTCTTATGCTCAATTTTTAGATATTCCAGAGTATGAGTTAACATCAATTTTTTATCGAATTGAGCATACTGAAAAAACAAATGATGAGGGAGAGGATTATCCTTTTAAAAAGAAAAAGTTTTTTTCGCCATATGTTTGGGGAAGTATCTTAACTTTTTTATGTATATTAGCAGGTAGTTGGTTATTTTATTCTAGTGATATAACCTTCAGTTCTTTTGATGTAATAGCTCAAATGACAGATAGTGGTAAAAAAGAGGTATTACCCAATCAAAAAAAAGAAGAAAATCAATCTGAAGGTTCATTATCTTTACCACAGCAGCAGAGTCAGGAAAATATAAAAAGTAATTCTTCTGTAGTAGTGACAAAAATACCAGAGAATTTTCAGGATCACATAGTAATTAAGAAAGAATTAGAGCTATCATCTAAAGAAGATAGTAGTTCCCAATTATCAGCCCAGTTAGATGAAAAAAGTTTTTCTCAATCTACTGATATGACAAATAAGTCTGATAAGTCTGATGTATCTGATAAGAGTGTTGTAGAACCTGTACATATGAATAAACCTGGGAAGAAAAATATAGTTGTTCTTAAGGGATTAGAAGACTGTTGGGTACACTCTACAGCAGATAAGACAGAAACTCGTCAATTTTATGTTCAACAAGGACAACTAGTTGCATTATCATTTAGTAAAAGTCTTGTTTTAAAACTTGGAAATGCAGGTGGTATTGAGTTAAAGTATAATGGAGAAAAACTTCCACCAGTAGGTCGCTCTGGTCAAGTAAAAACGATCACTCTTCCTTTAGTTTCCCAAAACTAGTCACATGGAATGGTTAGATAATGCTATTATTCTAGAGTTAGGCTCATTTAGAGAATCAGATGTATGGGTTAAATTACTTACTTCACAGCATGGTGTTATTTCAGCCTTTGCATTTGGAGGTCATCGTAGCCGTAGACGTTTCTGTGGGTGCCTTGGAATATTAAATGAGATACAAGTAAGAGTCCAAACAAGTCGAAACGGTCGTTTTTTAAACTTACAAGAAGCATCACTAATTAATGGGCCTATACAATTACGAACAAATAAAAATAGATTTGGTGCATTTATAAATTGTATACGATTTTTGGAAGTTGTTGGTGTAAGTTCAGATGCTGCACCACCTGTTTATACTTTAATGAAAGAATTATTCTATTTCTTTGAAAAAAATACTCAACCTTATGAAATTATCCCTATTTTATTTCGCTTACGTATAGCTTCTGAACAAGGATATGCACCTATTTTTTCTAATTGTGCAAAATGTGGTAGGCTAATTAATAATAAAGGTTTTTTTGGGATTTCAGATGGAATTATTGTATGTTCAATATGTATAAATTATATAAAAACTCCAATTGCTATAGGATATGAAAGCCTTGAACTTCTAAAACGTGTTCAGTTAGCATCGCCATATGATTGGAAACTTTCTGAAAATACAAAGTCAGCAGCAGCTCAAAAGTATGAATGTACAGAGATAATTAATGCGTTTGTTGAATATCATTTAGGTATTACATGGTCCAAAGGACGATTTTTAAAAGTTTAGTTTTACTATGGAATCTAGGCATCTAGTGTTCTTTACTAGTTAAATAAGGAACTACATGTACTTTCAAGATATTATTTTTATGCTACAAAAATATTGGTCTAGTAGAGGATGCGTGATTGCACAGCCTATGGATATTGAATGTGGAGCTGGTACATTTAATCCTGCAACATTTTTGCGTGTAATAGGCCCTGAGCCATGGAGTGTAGCTTACATAGAGCCATCTCGTCGTCCAACAGACGGTCGTTATGGAGAAAACCCTAATCGTTTACAAAGTTACTTTCAGTTTCAAGTAGTATTAAAGCCATCCCCAGATGATATTATTGAACAATACTTAGGAAGTCTTCAAATCCTTGGAATTGACTCTACACTTCATGATATACGTTTTGTTGAGGATGACTGGGAATCTCCTACACTTGGAGCATGGGGATTAGGTTGGGAAATATGGCTTGATGGTATGGAGGTTACACAGTTTACATATTTTCAACAGGTTGGAGGGATAGACCTAGAACCTATTAGTGTAGAGTTGACATATGGATTAGAAAGATTGGCTATGTATCTTCAAGAAAAAGATTCAGTCTATGATTTACAGTGGAATGAATATGTTACATATGGTCAAATGTATCATCAAAATGAAGTAGAGCAGTCATCGTATAATTTTGATGAAAGTGATGTTTCTATGTTACTTAAACTTTTCAAAGATTTTGATAATGAATGTAGACAGCTTATTAAGAAAGGTTTTGTTTGGCCAGCATACGATTATTGTCTTAAGTGTTCACACACATTTAATTTGTTAGATGCACGTGGTGCAATTTCCACAACAGAACGAGCAAGTTATATAAGTAAAGTCCGAGCACTTGCCTCTAGTATTGCAAAACTCTATGCATTACAACGAGAAAAAATGGGTTATCCTATGCTGCTCAAGGGTAGTGGAGAGATTTAGATAGTATGGCTACTTTTATTCTTGAAATTGGTACTGAAGAACTTCCTGCTCGTTTTCTTCTAGAACTTCAATCAGAGCTTGGAGTTCGTTTTTTAGATTCTCTTCAATCAATGGGTTATCGACCTACAGAAGTATCTGATTATTCCACACCACGTAGACTTGTTGTATGTATTAAAGGGCTTGATATGATTCAGCCTCATTGTGAAGAGGTTGTTATAGGTCCACCTATAAATATAGCTTTTGATAAAGATGGCAATCCAACTAAGGCTGCTGAAGGATTTGCAAAAAATTTAGGTATAACCATAGGTTCACTTTCACAGATATCAACAGATAGGGGAGAATATATTTCAGGATTGAAAGTAAAAGGTGGTATCCCTACAAAAGAAGTTTTAGCTAGGTTATGTCCTGAAATTATTACTGCTTTACCTCTTCCAAAACGTATGCGATGGGGAAATAATCCCTTTACTTTTATCCGTCCAATACGTTGGATTATGGCTTTATTAGATTCAGATATTGTACCTTTTGAGTTAGCTGGGATTCATTCAAATAGAAATACTGTTGGACTAAGAAATAATAATGTTCCATTTATTGAAGTGCCTTCCTCTACAGATTATTACATGTTATTAAAAGAAGTTGGGAATGTAATACTTGATCCTAATAGTCGAAAAGATAGTATTCTTCAATTAGGAAATAAGGAAGCACAGCTCATAGGAGGGGTTGTCAATTGGAATGAAAGGTTGTTGAATGAAGTCATAGGATTAGTAGAACATCCTTACCCTTTGTTAGGAACTATTAATTCTGTCTTTCTTAACTTACCTAGAGAAGTGCTTTTAACAAGTATAGAAACCCATCAAAAAAGCTTTGGTATCTTAGATAGCCAGGGTAATTTATTACCTTATTTTCTTACAGTGTTAAATATGACTCCTCCTGATCTTGCATTAGTGAAGCAAGGTTGGGAGAGAGTTTTACAAGCAAGACTTGAAGATGCCCGATTTTTTTGGAATGAAGATATCAATAGTTCATTTGATGAATGGCAAGAAAAACTTACTCATCTTATTTTCCTTGATCCACTTGGTAGTATTGCTCAGAAAGAACATCGAGTTAGTCTACTATGTGAGTGGATTGCTAAGTATATACCAACTAGTAATGCTGAAGAAGCTAGAAAAGCTGGTTCACTTTCTAAAGTAGACCTTGTTTCTAAAATGGTTGAAGAGTTCCCAGAATTGCAAGGTGTGATGGGAGGAATATATGCTCGACACAAAGGAGAGTCTGAGTCCATTGCAACAGCCATTGCTGAACAATACTTACCTTCTGGGCCTGATACTGACGTTCCTGTAACAGATCTTGGTGCTATTCTTTCTATAGCCGATAAAATTGATACACTTGTAGGCTGCTTTGGATGTGGTATAATTCCAACAGGAACAGCTGATCCTTATGGATTACGTCGATGCGCATTAGGAATTATTCGTATTTTGATTGAAAAAGAATATCCAATCAATTTACATCAGCTTTATACAAGAGCTCAAGATAACTTTGTAAATGTATCTTGGAAATTAGCTCCTGAGGATGTATTACAAAAGTTACATGAATTTATTATAGCACGGTTAAAAAATTATTTTTTGGCATTAGGGTATGATACATTGGTAGTAGAGGCTATAGTAAGTACACAGACAAGTCAATTATGGTCTATAAAAGATAGATTAGATAGCTTTATTTTATTGAGCCAACATGAAGACTTTTCCCAATTAGTTCAGACAATTAAACGTGTTATTAATATCATTAAAAAGCAAGATAAAGAAACGGAAATTGTATTAACTGGACATTGGAATCCCTCTTTATTTAAGGATACTGCTGAAAAAGTATTGGCAGAGAAACTAATGATAGCAGTAAATAAGTTTAATCAAGAAAGTCAAACAGCTAGTTTACCTGTTTTTATGATGTTACTAAAATTACAACCAGCTATTAATACATTTTTTGATCAAGTAATGATAATGTCTAATGACATAGAAGTAAGAAGAAATAGATTAAACCTTCTTAAAGCATTACTTTTGTATATTGAAAGCCTTGCAGATTTTTCAGTTTTACAGATATAATGAATTAATTCATATATTGACAGAAGTTTTTAAAGTTAGTAGTTAAAAGACCAATTTTATAACCTATATTTATAATTTATATTGGAGGAAATTGTGGCTAATCATAAGTCTGCTATTAAGAGACATAGACAGAGTATAAAGCGTACATTACGTAATCGTGCAGTAAAGACTCGTATAAAAAATGTAATAAAATCTGTTCATACTGCTATTACAAGTAATGAGCATGAAAAAGCAGAGCAACTTTTAATAACTGCTACATCTACTATAGATAAAGCAGCTAAAAAAGGTGTTATTCATTGGAAAAAAGCTGCACGTAAAGTTTCTCATTTAACAAAGTCTTTAAATATTGCTAAACAAGCTAGTTAAGCTAGTATCTGAGGTTAACTAGTTCTTTAGATTAGTAAAGTAGACTATTTGATTTTATAATAGGTCTGGATCTAGTGGACGTTGTTCCCAGTGAATATTCCATGTTTTTTTGTACTGTCTTAGAAGAATATAGATGGCTCCAGTACCACCATCACGAGCATGTGCAGTACAAAATGCAAGAATAACTCTTTTTAGAGGCTCTTGTGTAACCCATTCATAAAGTTTTTCTTTTAACACAGGTATACCTTGAGGTGAATTTTTTCCACGTCCAGATATAATTAGAGCAGGTTGTTGACCAGTTATATAGGCTGTGTGTAAAAATTTTACTACTGTATAAAAAGCTTGTTGTATGTTAAAACCATGTAAGTCTAATGTTGTTTTTGGACGAAAAAGTCCACTTTGAAGTTGTGTAAACAATTTTTTATCAAAGCCTTCTATATGTCCTTCTAACTGTTCTTCTTTTTTTACGATATTAAATTTAATAGGTTTTTTATTTGTGGTTAGAGAAGTTATATCTGTTTGAGTCCACTTTGTTGGTCTACAATAGGTAGTAATACGTGATTTTCCTGAAAGAGGAACAACATCTTTAACTGCTGTAAGAAAAGTATTATTTTCAGTTAGGTTATCATTTGGTAAAAGAATATTGCTTTGTGAAGTCTGAATAGTGCTTTTATTACTACTTATTGTTTTTTGGTTATTTGTTTTATCTATTTTTGTATCTAACGTTAATTTATTCCTAGAATTTTTATTTATAGTTATATTTTTAGATATTTTTTCCTTATGATAAGGTAATACATATTTTTTGTTATGTATTTTCTGTGTTTGTCCTATATGTTGTAAAAAAAGTTCTTCATCTGAAGATGGTTCTTCTTGTACAGGGAAAAAGTTGTAGCTATCAGTAAGTTCATCTTGGTTAGTTAGATTCTTTTGTTTATCATTACAAGATTGTAAATTTTTTTTATTTACATAATGTATCTTTTTTTTTCTAGTGATAAAAGGATTTTTAGTCATTATTTGAGTCCTAAGTACTATTCATTTTTTCATGGGATTAATTGATTGGACTTTTGGTGTTGCTGGTGTAATTGTATCAAGTGGTTTAACTATTGGAACAGTTGGTTCCCAAGGGACAGAAACTTTAGGTATTATAATAAGTGGTGGGGTAGGTTGTTGTTCCATATCTGATATTGGAGTTACAACTTGAATAATTTTATCACCTTTAATATCTGTTCCTATAAAGATACTCGGATTATTTGGTGTTGTTATTGTATAGGCATGTGATATACAAATAATATATTTAAATCCAAATATAGTATTTGCTATTATAATAGTCATTAACAACAGTAATCGTTTTATTTGAAATTGGTAGCAATATCCTATGAATAATAGGTATAGGGATTTTTTTTTATTCATGAGATACACCTTACTGTTGTATATTTTATAATAATACATACTGCTACTATGAATAACTAGGAGATAAGAATGTCTTTAATTCGTTCACAAGCATATACTAATGCTGGGGTTAATATCAATGCAGGTAATGCCTTGATCTCAAATATTAAATCGTTTGTTTCAGAAACAAATATCCAAGGTGTACTTTCTGATCTTGGTGGTTTTGGTGGACTTTTTAAGCTTAATCTTACTCAGGTTGATAATCCAGTATTAGTATCTTCTACTGATGGTGTAGGAACAAAGTTAAAATTTGCTTTTGACTTTAATAAGCATGACACAGTTGGTATTGATCTTGTTGCAATGTGTGTAAATGATATTTTAGTGCAAGGTGCACGTCCTTTATTTTTTCTTGACTATTTTGCTACGTCTAAGCTTGATGTGGATAAAGCCACTCAAGTTATTTATGGTATTAGCGAGGGATGTAAACAGGCAAGATGTGCTTTACTTGGTGGAGAAACAGCAGAACTTCCTGGTATGTATACAGAAGGTGAATATGATTTAGCAGGATTTTGTGTAGGTATTGTAGACCAGTCCAAGATAATTGATGGCTCATCTATTAAGGTTGGAGATACCATTATTGGATTAGCATCATCTGGTATTCACTCTAATGGATACTCTCTTGTTCGACAAATTATTAATCAGTGTGCTATTGAGCCTGACAATATTATACCTGGCTCTCGGGATACTTTCAAACAAGTACTATTAAAACCAACATTTATTTATTCTGATATTATTTGTAACCTTATTAAAGATATTTCTATTAAAGGTATGGTTCATATAACTGGTGGTGGTTTTTATGATAATATTCCAAGAGTATTACCACAATCAGTTGTAGCAAATATTCAATTTAGTAGTTGGGATATACCTCCTATTTTTTATTGGTTGCAGGAACAAGGTTCTTTATCTTGGTCAGAAATGTTACAAGTTTTTAATTGTGGAATTGGATATGTACTCATAATACCCAATGATTCTGTTACTCGAGCTATGAATATCTTAAAGTCTATGGAAGTTAGTGCATGGATTATTGGTTCTATTGAGAAACAAAATGTTGGTGACGAGCAAGTTATCATAACATACTAGTATCTAGTTATATTATTTCATTACTCTTTTTTCAAAAAACTAATGAAATTCTTTGTAATTAATCTTTATGTTATAAACTATAGCTGATAGGAATAATGATGGTATTTTATTATATATCTATATTGAGATAGCTCACAATTAAAATGTATGATAATTTATTCATTGTAGTATATATTTATTAAAGTAATATTTAAGTGATATAATATATAGATTATATATCTTTTATCTATACTAGATTACTATAAATATAAAAATTTTTTTTAAAGTATGTCACTTCTATGTAATAATATCTCAAGATAGAATCCTTGAACTTATATAAAAAAAGACTATCATATGTTCTGATCTGATTTAAAGTTGATAGTATATGTAGATTATAAATATACAAAGTATATTATCAACCTGAATAAAGCTAGTTTTTTACTCTAAGTAGGAGTAGTCCTATGTTATTAATTGCAGTAGCTTTATGTTTTTTTGGTATGTTTCTTATGTTTTTTTATATAGTTTTTAGTCAAGATAGAATAGTAAGAACATTGAATAGAAAATATAAAGAATTCTATGAACAACTTAGTAAAATTGAGTCTGCTGCAAATGCTATCTATTTTTCTTCAAATAGGCCTTATCCAGTTGAAGACACTTTTTCTATGCAACAGCCACAGAGTAGTCCTAAAAGGAATGCTCCACAGCCTGTAGTAAATCAAAATATACCCTCTCCAACAATGCCTCCAAACAATTTATCTATGAATAATCAGCAGAATGTGCCACAGGCAATGGCACTTAATAATAATAATAATAATAATAGGAATATGCAGCCTGCCCCTCAGTATCAACAAATGAACGTAATGGGTAATGGACAAGGTCATTATCAACAGGATGTTTCATATGCACAAAGTACACCTACTGGAGCTCATATGGGACAAATAATGATGGAAGATGTTTTTCCATTACAAGAAGATATGATAGCTGGAGGACCTGAAACCTCTATACCAGCTAGACAAGGAGAACAGAGAATGGATAAAAGTAGTATGCTGGAACTATTGCAGCTTTAAGAACTGGATCTCAGAAGGAGTAATGATAATAGACTTATTATCTATAAAAAATTAATACTATTTTACAGGATTATAAACTAAATTTTTTATCTAATTCCATTGACCCTTTACCAAATTTGTATTTATTATAATCCATAGATGATATTTCAGAAATACTGAAATTAGTTATTAGAACATTAGTAGCCATTATAAATGGTCTGATTCTATTTATTTTATTTTTCTTTTTTACTACAATAAATTATAAGTATATAGGAATAAGTTCACATGAAGGAAATTCATGTATCAGTAATAGAAGATACTGTTGCTCAATTAGCAATAGATGCTTGTTGTAAATTACCTCACCCAGTTTTGACAGAGTTTAAAAATGGTATTCATAATGAGTCATCACCACTAGAAAGTTGTATACTACAACATCTTGTTAATAATGCAGAACTTGCAGAAAGAGAAATGATGCCTCTTTGTCAAGATACTGGGCTTGCTGTTATTTTTACAGAGATTGGTCAAGACGTTGTTATTACTGGAGGAGATTTTGAAGAAGCTATTAACAAAGGTGTTAGAAAAGGGTATATTTCTGGATATTTACGAAAATCTGTTGTAGCTGACCCATTATTTGAACGTAAAAATACAGGAGATAATACACCAGCTATTATACATACTCGTCTTGTTCCTGGCGATACATTAATGATAAGGTTTGGAGTAAAAGGTGCTGGTGCTGAAAATAAAAGTAAACTAAAAATGCTAATCCCTGCTGACGGTATAGATGGTGTAAAGCGGTTTGTACTTGAAACAGTAATGGAGGGAGGAGCAAGTGCTTGTCCACCACTAGTAGTAGGTATTGGGATTGGTGGAGATCTGGAGATAGCAGCAATCTGTGCTAAAAAAGCTGCATTACGTGATATTGACACTCATAATAAAAATCCACAATATGCAGCTCTTGAAGATGAATTATTACAAGAGATTAATAAGATGGGGCTTGGTCCACTTGGTTTTGGTGGAAGAATGACAGCCTGTAAAGTAAATATTGAATTTTTTGCCACACATATTGCCTCATTGCCTGTAGCTGTAAACCTTAATTGTCATTCAGCTCGTCATACAGAGGTCTGGTTATAATAAACTTGCTGTTAAGGAGTTATGAATGGCAGAATATCGGACTATAACTACTCCATTAATTAAAGAAGTTACACGTTCTTTACATATAGGTGAGCATGTTTTGATTTCAGGAACTATATATACTGCAAGAGATGCTGCACATAAGCGTATGATAGAAACGCTACAAAAAGGAGAAAAACTTCCTGTTTCACTTGAAAACCAAATTTTGTACTATGTTGGTCCATCTCCAGCTAAACCAGGGCATATTATTGGTTCAGCTGGTCCAACAACAGGTGGAAGGATGGATAGTTATACACCAGCAATGTTACAGCAAGGTCTTACAGGTATGATTGGTAAAGGTAAACGGTCTGCAAAAGTTTTAAATGAGTTAAAAACTTATGGAGCAGTATATTTTGCAGCTATTGCTGGAGCTGGTGCTTTAATTTCACAACATATTATAAAGTACACTGTTATTGCTTATCCAGAGTTAGGACCAGAAGCATTAGCAGCTATGGAAGTAAAAGATTTTCCAGTTATTGTGGTAGGGGATACAGAAGGAAAAGATTTTTATGTTGAAGGACCTAGAGAGTATCTTAAACATATAGCAAGCTAGGAATTACATAGTTTAAGTGTAATCCTAGCTTGTTATTATAAGTTAACCACATCCACCTGAAGAGCAACTACCACAACCACCTCCGCCATTTTCTACATTGAGAGGAATTTCTGGTTCAATATTAAATCCCATATAATTCATATCAACGGTTACAGATTTCACAGAAGAAAGTAGTTCGTTATCAATACAAAACGTTAAATCGCCCTCTTCAAGTATTGTATCAGTTTGTTGATTTGGCTCATCCAGAGCCAATGCTAATCGTGGTCCGCTTCAGCCACCTGAAGCAAGATATATCCGAAGAGGACTTTTTTCTTTATTTGTAAAGTAAGTTTCAAGCTCTTTTCTAGCATTTTCTGTTACATTAATCATAAGATAACAGCCTTCTTTAATTAATAGGTGTAGGTATAAACTAACTGCATATGATATGAAGAGCAGCTACCTCAGCCATAACACCTGCCTCTAGCGTACTAGAGAGAGGAAGTTTTAGTTTTATTATTAATTGCATATAATGCATTTTAACTTAGCCAACTTTTTTACTTATTATATTACTATTTTTTTGATTAGTTAACATTATTAGTATTATTTTTACATTACATCCCGATTTAGTTACTAGATATAAAATGTATTTGAAGGGGATTTTGCTCTTTTTCCAAATAAGATAAAAAGTTACAACTAACTTATAAGCCTATTTATTTTTTAATTTTACTCTATACCAATAACATAGTTAAGAAATAGAATTCTACGTGAGTTGTTTAAACAACTCAACCAGATTTTTTTGAGTTTTGAGTAATTATTTTATCTTACTAAGGATAAATTTGCTTTTTTTATAAGAAGTTAGTTCTCAAAAAAAGAAAAATAAGTATTTATAGTAGAGAATTAGTAATAATTAATTACTGATCATTATAATGCAATACTATCATTCACATTAATTATAGAATTTTTATTCTATAGGGAAATTGAAATATGTTTCTGGGAAAGGTTCATTAGCTAAGGTGAAATGCCACCATTCATTAGAAATTGGAGTGAAGCCGTATTTTGTCATAATTGTACGTAAAAATAGCCTATTTGCTTTTTGTTGGGGGGTAATATTTTGGAAGTCAGGATGTGACTCTTTACCGAAAAAATCAAAAATACCACCCATATCAAGAGGAGTATAAAACATGTTATTTTGATTTGTTGTATTATTAAATGAAACAATAGTTAAATCTACAGTACTGCCACGTGAGTGAGAAGATTTTTTCATAATATATTGCTGATCAAATATTTCTTTTTTTGTAAGTATTGGATAATACTTTTGTTTTATTTTTTTATCTTCTGGTTCATTTGACCAGTTAATAAATGCGTCAACAGCTTGTGTTGGTCGATAAGCATCATAAATTAATAAACTAAGACCAAATTGTTGCAATTCAGTTTGTACATTTGCAAGAGCAACAGTAGCTTCTTTTGATAATATGACCCGATTTGTATTATACCCTGGAATGGGTCTTCCTACAAAATTATCGCTTCCTACATATTTTAGATCAACTAATATGCTTTGTATTACTTTTTGTACATCTACAAATCCAGCTGGGAGAGTAGGTTGGCTATAAGTAATAAAATTGTTCATTATTGAACTCCAATAGATTATAAGTCCTAATTTGGGAAAAAAGATCGAAAATTGTTTTATTATCTTAAG
This sequence comes from Lawsonia intracellularis PHE/MN1-00, assembly GCF_000055945.1. Taxonomy (NCBI): domain Bacteria; kingdom Pseudomonadati; phylum Thermodesulfobacteriota; class Desulfovibrionia; order Desulfovibrionales; family Desulfovibrionaceae; genus Lawsonia; species Lawsonia intracellularis. Next base: position 367,901 of record NC_008011.1, on the reverse strand, counting down.
TTAAATATTTTTTTATCTAACTGCTTTGATTTTGTAATTCACTAATTTTAATGGATGTTTTGAAGGTTAGTTGTATCAACTTGGAGTAATACATATAGCTAAAACTAGGCAGAGGTACTTTTTATATTTATCAATAAATTTAAAAATAGATATGAATATTAACTGTGCTGTCTAGGCAAGTATGAATATCAAAAATAGCTAACATTATCTAGATAACATTTTATATATCACGAATATAGATAATAGGCTATTATACATTATTGTATTTATATTTCTTGAATATTTGACTTCTGACAATTAAAGTCATTTTTTTACTTTAGCTATCCTACTTATTATAATGAGAATATTATTATGAAGAGTGATCCTGTTATAATCCTTGGTGCTGGTCCAGCAGGTCTTACAGCAGCGTTAGAATTACTTCGCTCAGGAAAACATAAAGTAATTATTGTTGAATTAGAAAGTCAGGTAGGAGGACTTGCGCGTACCATTGTTTATAAAGGAAATAGAATGGATATAGGAGGGCATAGGTTTTTTTCAAAGTCTGCTCAAGTCATGAAATGGTGGTTGGATATCCTGCCGTTGCAAGGGAAAAGTGATAAGAAGGACTTCCCTTCAAGTAGCCAGGAATATAACAGAGATGAAGACGTTATTCATGGTCCAGATCCTGAAAAAGAAGATAGAGTCATGTTGATTCGTAGACGGTTATCAAGAATATTTTATCTCCGTAAATTTTTTGACTATCCTATTTCTCTAAAATATTCGACAATAAAAAAATTAGGTATACTACGTGTAGTTAAAATGGGAATTGGATATATAAGAGTTTGTTTTTTTCCTATAAAGTCAGAAAAAAATTTAGAAGACTTTTTTATTAACCGCTTTGGAAGAGAGTTATATAAAACATTTTTTCGTGATTATACTCAAAAAGTATGGGGGGTACCTTGTTCAGATATTTCGCCAGAGTGGGGTGCACAGCGTATAAAAGGTATTTCTATAGCTAGGGTATTACGTCATGCTATCCGTAAAATTTTTCAATCTGATAAAACAATTGAGCAAAAAAATACAGATACAAGCTTAATAGAGCAATTTTTATATCCTAAGTTTGGTCCTGGTCATTTATGGGAAACTGTAGCTAAAGAAGCTACTGCACTAGGTGCTACACTTTTATTAAATCATAAAGTAGTTGGCTTAGATATAGAGGATTCTCAAGTAACAGCTGTATATATAGAAAACTGTAATAATGGTGAACAATCTAGAGTAGACTGTAGTGCAGTTATTTCTTCAATTCCTTTAAAAGAACTTGTTGAAATGTGTAAAAATGCACCATCATCAGTACAAGAAGTAAGTAATGGTCTTGTATATAGAGATTTTATTACAGTTGGTCTGTTAGTAAAAAATTTAAGATTAAGAGATGATAATGATCGTGAAAGTAATCATTCAGTACCTATAAAGGATAATTGGATTTATATACAAGAATCAGATGTTGTTATTGGACGTGTCCAAATATTTAATAATTGGAGTCCTTATTTAGTTTCTGATCCTCAAAAGGTATGGTTAGGACTTGAATACTTTGCTAATGAAGGAGCTCATTTGTGGAGTATGAGTGATGATGCGTTTAAACAGATGGCCATTCAAGAACTTATTTCTCTTGGATTTATTACATGCTTAGATGTAGAAGACGTTACAATACTACGAGTGAAAAAAGCATATCCTGCTTACTTTGGTACCTACTTTAGAATAGCTGAAGTACAAAAATTTTTGGATAGTATAGCAAATATGTATCCCATTGGTCGAAATGGCATGCATCGGTATAATAATATGGATCATTCTATGCTTGCTGCTATGCAAGCAGTGAAGTGTTTAATGGATCCTTCTATAGATAAGTCAGTATTATGGAATATTAATATAGAAAAAGAATATCATGAAACAAATTAGTAAGGATATGATATTTTCTTATGGTTTGAGCCCCTTGTTTAAATACATAGTTTTTTAGGTGGAGTTGGACTACTACTCTTAGCTTATTGGCCAGGTGCCATAATGTGGGATAGCTTTGAACAATATCATCAGGCATTGTCGCATAGATATGTATACTAGTATCCTCCCATTATGGTATGAATTTAGTCTTTGCCATTTTTTATATTATACATCTCATTAATGCTCTTATTTCATTTTAGTATGTTTCTTGGAGCAATATTTTACTTTATAGGAGTTATATAAAAAGTAGAATAAGATGGATATGGCTATTTTTAGTCCTATTCCATCTTTCTATATGCTTTTTAAATAAGGGATAATGTCATTATGGCTGCTGCACCTACAGTGTATCATTCTATAAGAATTTTTAACCCTTATTATAAAAAAGTTTTTTTTTATAATAAGTTGTATAATACTACTATGTTTTTTTATAGGAAAATATATTAATAACTTTATATTAGGTGCAGAACAAATAAATCCTACTTCAATTATAAAAACAGATGAAACAGAAGTAAAATCTTATATTGTTTAAAGAAATCTTTTTGTTATAGAAAGTCCAATACATAGTTTATCTGTTAAAGATCTACCTGAGTTACCTTAGGTAAAAGGGATCAATTTTTATAGAAAAGTGATGTTAACTAATGAAGATCTGAAAAAATTAGTATTGAGTTATAAAAAATTAACCATGGGCATATCTGAAAGCAAAGTGAAATCTTTAAAAAATTTTTAGTAGTTTTCCTTTAAAAAAGAAGATGAGTTATTATTTAGGAATGTGGGAAAATAGTTATAGATTTCAGTTTAATAAAGGAGTAATAACACCTAGTTTTAGATATCTATTGATCTATTATATCAACAACAATAACTAGTCTCATGATAGTATGTAATTTGTATTCATTAGAATATAACAATAGTAATAAATGAACAGAGCAGTCTTCAATACCATCTTCATATTTTTTCTATAAGTAAACAATGTATGAATAGTGTTATTATTTCAGCAAACTATAAACAGAAAATATTTATAGTTTTGTAAGGAAAATAGGATGGATAAAAATAGGTTAGGCTCTTTTTTATTTTTTATGGAGCAGTCATTAAATATTAAAAGAATATTGTTTATAGTATTACTGTTATGTGAAATGGCTTTTTTGGTAGGAGCTTATTGGCCAGGTGCAATGAGTATTGATAGTGTATCTCAATATGAGCAGGCAGTAACTCATACATATGAAGATTGGCATCCCCCCATTATGGCATGGGTTTGGTCATGTTTTATTCTTGTGTATAAGGGGCCTATTCCTATGTTGCTATTCCATACTTTTATGTTTTTTGGAGCAACGGCTTTATTATGTTTAATGTATAGTAAAAAGAATAGAATAAGTTGGATTTGGCTTATATTACCTTTATTACCTTTTATTGCTGGGCTCTCAGGAGTCCTATGGAAAGATATAGGAATGGCATATGCTTTTTTCTTTGCCTTTGCTTTGTTTCATTTAGGAATACATATCCAACGACAATCTTATTACAGTTATTTACTATTTTTTTTAGCACTATGTTTTTTTCTATATGCTTTTTGGGTAAGGGATAATGCTATTATGGCTTCTGCTCCAATAGTGTATTACCTTGTAACGATTGGTTTTCCTAATTGGAAAAAGATATATATTTTTGGTGTTAGTTGTATTATTTTGATCTGTTTGTTTTGTATAGGAAGGGGTATAAATAAATATATGTTAGATGCAAAATCAGAATGCCCTACAATGCATATGAAAATAGATGAGATTGCTGCTACTTCAAGAATAGTAGGGAAAAATCTTTTTTTTAAAGAAAGTACTGTACATGAATTTCCTGTGGAAGAGCTTCCTATCGTCCATTTAGATAAAGGATGGAAATTTTATTCAATAGTTCAACTAACTGATAATTTATTAAAAGAAAATTGGTATTCTGTTATGAGGAATGAGCCATGGGCATATCTTCAAGCAAAATTAAGACTTTTTAATAATTTTAGTCGATTCCCTATAAAGACACCTAGATGTGTGTCATATTTTGTGATGCATAAAAATAATTATGGATTTACTTTTGAAAAAGGAAGGGCATCAGATATACTTTATTCATATGTTAATACAACAAAAAATATATTGCCCATTCTTTTTCTACCTATTTTCTGGATTCCTCTAGCAGGAATACTATTTTTATATGTTTTGAAAAGAAATGACCTACTTGGTATTGAGGTAAAAATGCTTTCAAGCTCTGCTGTGTGTTATTACTTAGGTTATTTTATTGTAACACCAACACCAGACTATAGATTTATTTATTGGATAGTACTAGCAACTACTGTAGCTACCTTCCTTTTATTATGTGATAGATATAGTTATACATCTTCTGAATTTAGTAATATATAACAATAATTTTTACATTAATAATTACTATATTAGTTATTATGTTACATGTAACATAATAACTAATATAAAAATTTTTAATTAAATTTTTATATATTATAATATAGTCATTTATAGTGTATAATCATTTCTTCTTATCTCTTACTAAGGTACATTAATTAATATACTGTTAAAGAATTGTAAGATATATAAAAAGGAAGGTTGAGGTGTCACATCGTACTATTAAAGAAATAGTTACAGGGTATAAGTCAGTTGATGGAGCTGGTGTTCATCTTGTATGTGTTCTTGGATCATTAACAGTTAAGAATTTTGATCCATTTCTTATGTTAGATGCCTTTGACTCACGAAATCCTGAAGATTATATAAAAGGTTTTCCTATGCATCCTCATAGAGGGATAGAAACATTTACATATCTCATTCAAGGTAATGTTGAGCATAAAGATAGTTTAGGTAATCAAGGGAGTATACTTGATGGCTGTTGTCAGTGGATGACTGCTGGCAGTGGTATTTTACATCAGGAGATGCCTAAGGCTACAGAAAGGTTTTTAGGGTTACAGTTATGGATTAACTTACCACGTATATATAAAATGGTAGCTCCTAAATATAGAGATATTACTAGAGAGATGATCCCTAAGGTAGAAGAAGATGCTGGTACAGTTGCTGTTGTAACAGGTAAATACAAAGATGTTCCTGGCGCAACCAAGGGAGAATATGTTAATATTAATTTTTTTGATCTTACTTTAAAACCAGATAAAGTTTGGCAAGTTGCAACTGATCCTCAACATACAGTATTTGCATATATTGTAGAGGGTGAGTGTGGCTTTGAGTCTGCTCTTATACCAGCTAAGCGTGCTATTTTATTTAATCCAGGAAAAGATTTATTTATTCAAACAGGGTTAGATGGTGCAAGAGTTATATTAGTTTCTGGTAAACCTATACAGGAACCAATTGCATGGGGTGGTCCTATTGTTATGAATACAAATGATGAGTTACAGGAAGCATTTATAGAACTAGAGTCTGGGACATTTATCAAACATAGTTAATTTTATATTGTTACCAAGAGGATAATTAATAATTTTTATCATTCTTTTTACTTTTTCTATAAGAAAGATAGACATCTTTATTATATTAGAGTTAATTATTAGCCAAACTATAATATATTAAAAAGCAATATTTGTTGAAAGACCTAAGGTTTGTGTAGCTCTCAACTTTTTGTCTTTTGGAAGAGGTGATTGTATAAAATTATAGTCAAGGAAACATGATACGCTTAAGCTGTCATTAGCAAGAATATGTATTGAAGCTCCAGTACAAATACCTAACCCTTTTTTTCCTCCTATTTTGATTGAAGAAGATGGTAATGATTTGGATTGACGGTAATAATTATATCCTGCAAGAACTTTACTTCCTAAGCCAATTCTCCTTGTGAGAGGGTAAGAGAAATATAGTCCCCCATACCCAGAAAGTATATCTATGTATCTTTCTTTTTGGAGTTTTCCATCTTTTAATATGGGAAGGTTTGCTGCAGAAAACTTTCCCCCAACTCCTATATAGGGGTTAAAAAATAAAGCTCCTTCTATACCAACATTAGCACCAGTTCCTGTAGATATTTCTACACTGTCTATTTTTGTTTTGCCTGACATTTGATTAATACCTGCATATAGACCTAAAAATGAAGGTTTTCTATTTTTATCTATAGTTTTTGGTTCTCTAATAGGTCGGATAATACCTTTATCTTCAAAAATAAGATCTGTTAGAAGATAGCCTATCTCTGTTGACATGATACCTATACCTGCACCTACCATAGTATCACTAAGCCAATGTCTATTGTTGAGTTGTCTTCCAATAGCTGTAGCTGTAGCTGCTGTATAACCTAAAATGCTATACCATCGGTTATGTGTTTCCCCATATTCTTTATGTAGCATTGTTGCTAACATAAATGCATTTGCTGTATGACCAGAAGGAAAAGATTGGTGCGAAGAACCAGTAGGCCGTTTCTTTTTTGTATGTACTTTTATTATTTCTACAGTAGGTAACATTAAACCAATAGAAATAGCATCAGCAAAAAGCATCCTTGCCCATGAACTTCTTCCTTCTAGACCACCTAATTTTAATCCTAACATAGCTGCACCTGGAGCAAACTGGAGATAATCTTCATAATGAAAGTTAAACTTAGGTACATAATCATTTCTTAAATTATGGATATTTTTCTCTGCTCTAGAGTTATTAAGAAATAATCCTCCTACTATAAGTGGAATAGCAACAGAAGTCATTTGTAGAAAAGAATGTATAGGAGGATCTGCTATTTTTTGAGGGTAGGGCAAAGTAGATTTAGCTGATATCTTCTGAGTTTTTTCAGCTGAGCTGTGATACTCTATATTTTTTTGTATATTTTTTTTGTATTTTTGATTGTTCACATTATTATAGTGTTCTTTATAGCTATTAGTAGGAGAGGATAAACTGATTATACTATATAAATTATTTGTTGTATTAGCATATACATTTTTATGTGTTATAAAATAATATAATATAATTAATATATAACTAGTTACGATTAATATATAAAGGATATGAATAGATGTATATATTTTTTTCATTATTTAATAATATTTTTATATAATTAATTAATTAATGTACCTTATATTCAAGATAAATGACGTTTATAAAATATTCTATATATAAAATAAGTTAACGTATTAAAAATAGTTGTGACTTATAAGTAGTATTACAACTGTTAGCTATTGATAAAATAATTAAATTTAAATGTAGCTCTATATTAGAATTAGACTATATCTAGTCTAATGTAAATAAGTGTATGTAGGAAAAAATAAAATAGCAGATGTAAAAAGTTATAAATTTTTGTGGTATAATAAAATAATTTTTTTATTTAGATCTTATAGTAGGTTAATACAGATTTTGTAGTATATGTTATATAATTTAAGCTTTTCTAAAATAATAGTTAGACTTATTGAAATAAGAGGGATAAAAGAATAGATATAATATAATACGTATTATTGAAAAGTAAAGGAATGTGGTGGGCGGTACAGGACTTGAACCTGTGGCATCCGGCTTGTAAGGCCGACGCTCTACCAACTGAGCTAACCGCCCGTTCTAGATATCACTTCTTTCAACAAAGAATTTTCGATAACTTGGGTTATCTATACTAATCATGAAGATGGTGTCAATATAAAGAAGTAGTAAAAGAAATTTTATATCTTTTTTTATATTAGTTTATACTGTATTTATAGTTCTTATAGCTAACTTACTAGACTAATTAATCATATGGCACAATTAGATATAAAAGAGCAGATAGTACTGCAAGGTATACTTGATCGAATTGTTTTTCATAATTCAGAAAATGGATATACGGTATTCCGCCTTAAACCAGAGAACTCAGATGATATTGATACAGTACCTGTTGTTGGGTATTTAAATAATCCTCAACCAGGCGCTTCAATACTTGTTTCTGGACAATGGGTGAATAATACACGTTTTGGGAGACAATTTCAGATGTCAACATTTGAAATTCGTCTTCCTGCTTCAGTAGAAGGCATTAAGCGATATCTTTCTTCAGGTTTGATTAAAGGTATAGGTAAAAAAACAGCTGAGAGTATTGTTACAGAGTTTGGAGAAGAAACATTTCATATATTAGATACCTCTCCTGAAGAACTTCTTAAAATAAAGGGTATTACAAAGAAAAAATTAGATCAAATTACTGAGTGTTGGCAAGAACATCAGACAACTCGAGAACTAATGGTGTTTCTTCAACCTTACGGTATTAGTGTTACTTATGCAGTAAAGATATATAAGTATTATGGTCAGCAGTCTTTAAATATAGTAAAAGAAAATCCTTATAGATTAGCAATGGATATTCATGGAATAGGGTTTCTTACAGCAGATGCACTAGCCACAAAATTAGGATTTGAAAAAGATAATCCTTTGCGAGCCCAAGCAGGAATATTATATACTCTTTTAAAGTGTATGGATGAAGGACATGTTTATTATCCAAAAGAAGCTTTTATAGAGCTTACTAGTCATAATCTTGGTATTGATCATCAGTGCATAGAGGATGCTATAGAACATCTTAAGAGAGAAGAAAGAATTGTTTGTGAAGCATTGGATGAACATATTGGAATTTATTTAAATCGCTATCACCATTACGAATCTCAAATTGCGTTTTATTTACAGCGAATTCTACATTCACCAAAATCAGTACAATTTAAAAATACAGATGATACCATTTCACAGGTTATCAATAAACTTAATATCACTCTAGCTCCAGAACAGATGAGTGCTATAGTAACGTCTACTACATCAAAGATTATGATCCTTACAGGAGGTCCTGGTACAGGAAAGACAACTGTACTTAATGCAATTATCCAAGTATTTAAAGAGAATAAAGCTAAAATATTACTTGCAGCACCAACTGGACGAGCAGCAAAACGTATGTCAGAAGCTATTGGAATGGAAGCAAGAACAATTCATCGTTTGTTAGAGTATAGCCCTAGAAATGATGGCTTTATTAGAAATGAAGATATGCCATTAGCCTGTGGTTTATTAGTAGTCGATGAGGCTTCTATGATGGACATTATGCTTACTTACCATTTATTAAAGGCTATTCCATTAGGTGCTACTGTTATTTTTGTTGGTGATATCTATCAACTTCCTTCTGTTGGTCCAGGTAATGTACTTAAGGATCTTATTATATCTCAGCTGCTTCCTGTTGTAGAACTTACAGAAGTTTTTCGACAAGCAGCAGAAAGTCAGATTGTATGTAATGCACATCTAATGAATAAAGGAGAAGTTCCTTGCCTTGAATCATCAAAAGAGGCTCTTTCAGACTTCTATTTTATACGTCAATCTGATCCAGATAAAGCAGCTGATCTCATTGTAGATCTTGTAAAAAATCATATACCAAGAAGATTTAAGTTTGATCCTATTAATGATATTCAAGTATTAACTCCTATGCATAAAGGAACAGTAGGTGCTGCAAGTTTAAATAAAAGATTACAAGAAGAACTTAATCCCACATCTCAGTTTTTACAGAGAGGAGAAAAGATATATCGCCTTGGTGATAAAGTTATGCAAATCAGAAATAATTATGAAAAAGATGTGTTTAATGGAGATATAGGCAGAATTACATATATTGATATGGAAGAAAAAAGTATTGTGGTTAATTTTGATGAACGACTTGTTTCTTATCCTAGTGATGAACTTGATGAACTTGTTGCAGCTTATGCTATTTCAATTCATAAATCTCAGGGTTCTGAATATCCTGCAGTTGTTATTCCTCTTATGACACAACATTATGTCCTTCTTCAGAGAAATCTAGTTTATACAGGTGTTACACGTGGGAAAAATCTTGTTGTATTTGTTGGTGAGTCAAAGGCATTAGCTATAGCTATAAAAAATAATAAAACTCAAAAAAGACATACTTGGCTTTCAGCAAGACTGGTAAATGGAATGTTACAAAAACTATAATTAAGGGGGACTCATGAGATATAAAAATTACATAGCCTTTTGTATGATAAGTTTATTTCTTTGTCTCACAGGTTGTAAGACATTTAATTGTGTTTCTCCACAATTAGGCACAATAAAAGACTTAGAAGTATTTCCTCAAGACTTACAAGTGTACTCATCTGTTTTACCCCAAGATCCACTCATAACAAAAGATAGAATGTTAGATGAATATGCTTTGTTTAAAAAACATTTCTTCCAACCATGGAGTAAGGATAAAGCCTCAGTACCTGCTTCTACTGTTTATAGTATTTTTGATCGTCCTAATACAAAAGAAAACATTAGGTGGTGGGCTGAAAATCTTCTTCCTTGGACAGATATTCACTGGGATGAAGTGAAAAAAAATGCTGCAATTTCAACATATCCTTCTCGTAAGGATAAAGGTATTCTTATCCAAAGAACATCTGTGTATGCTGCACCAACACAAAGCTCATTTTTTCTAAATCCACAAACTGCAGGTGAAGGTTTTCCTTTTAATTATCTTATAGAGTCAAATCTTCATGCTGGTACACCAGTTTTCATAACACATACGTCTACTAATGGGGATTGGGTTTTTATAGAAACAGATCTTGTATCTGGATGGGTTCCTGAGCATACTGTTGCATTAATTTCTGATAATATAAGCAAGTGGTTTTCTTCTTTACCTCAAGCAGCAATTATTCATGATAATGTAGCACTAAATGGACGTTCAGGACGTCATGTAACAACAGGATATTTAGGTACTGTTTTACCTATAATAAAATCAACACCTACAGAATTAGTTCTGTTAGCACCACTAAGGGATCAACATCGTAGAGCTCGTATTACAGAAGTATATGTTTCAAAAATACACACAACAATTATACCTCATGAATTAACAGCATCTTTTATAGCAGATATTGGGAATCCATTGTTAGGACAACTATATGGATGGGGTGGTAGCTTTGGTCATAGAGATTGCTCTGAACTTATGAAAGATCTTTTTATTCCTTTTGGTATTTGGCTTCCAAGAAATTCACAAGCTCAAATTCATGCTTGGAACTATATAGATACAACACAACTTTTAGAAGATGAAGTGTATCAGCTTATGAAAGATAAAGCTATACCTTTTGCTACATTAATAGGGTTTAAAGGCCATATTGGTTTATATCTAGGTATGTATAATAACACACCTGCTATGTTGCATGATGTTTGGGGTATTCGTACTATCCAAAGCGGATCTGAAGGACGTCATATTCTTGGACGTATTGTTATAACATCATTAAAGCCAGGAGCTGAACTTTGTATAACAGACTCGCTTCTTTTTGATAAAAGAACAGGGATTTCTGTTTTGAATTAATAGTTTTATTGTATTATAGTAACATAAATTTTGTATTAGAGTTTTTTATTCACTACATACTAGATATGTTATCTTTATATAATTACTAACCAGGATATATTATAATGATTTTTCGTATTATAGTAATATTTTTGTGTAGCATAATGTCTTTTACTTTTTTATCCAATGGATATGTTTTATCTAAGCCTACAGAACAATGTGTTTCTTCGTATCAACCAGGTATGCTTAAAGATTTAATGGTATTCCCTCAAAGTTTGAAAGTCTATTCTGACTTGTTGGGAGAAGTAACACTTATTTCAGGGAAAAAATTGGAGGAAAAATATAATTTTTTTAAAAAACGTTTTTTTCAACCATGGGATTCTACAGAACCAATTTTTCCAGTTCATGATGCATATATTATTTTTTCTTATCCTAATACAAAATCGCATGCTACATGGTGGGCTGAAAACCTTCTTCCATGGACAGAAAAAAATTGGAAAGCAGTGGAAAAAAATGCTGCACGTTCAACGTATCCTTCATGCAACTATAAGGGTATTATAACAGAAAGAACAGCTGTTCGTGCTGCACCAACAGTAAGCCCTTTTTTCAGAAATCCTTCTTTAGCAGGAGAAGGTTTTCCTTTTGATTATCTTATGGAAGCAAATATTCATCTTGGTACACCAGTAGTTGTAACACATATATCTGAAGATGAAGCTTGGGTTTTTATAGAAACACCTTTTGTTTCTGGGTGGGTGAGAGATAACGTTGTTGCTAAAGTGAATTCTGATATCATAAAACAATTTTTATCGTTACCACAAGCTTCAATTATTTATGATGGAGTATTATTAAAAGATGCTTCAGGTGTGCATGGAGGTGCAGGTTTTTTAGGAACTGTACTACCTATGGTTAAGCTAACTGGTGATACTGCTATGTTGTTAGTTCCTGTTCGTGATCAATATGGTAATGCACATATTATCACTGCAGAGACTCCAAAACATAATGTTTTACCTATGCCACAAGTACTAACACCTAAGTTACTAGCATCTATTGGAGAGTCTTTAATTGGACAACCATATGGGTGGGGAGGTCTTTTTGGTCGTAGAGATTGCTCGGAAATGATCTCAGATCTTTTTATCCCTTTTGGAGTTTGGCTTCCAAGGAATTCACAACAACAAGTACATGAAAGACATTTTATCAACTTAGAACATGTTTCAAAAGAGAAATTTTATTCTGTGATGAAAACTCAGGCTATTCCATTTGTAACATTGATAGGGTTTCAGGGACATGTTGGCTTATATCTTGGAATGTATAATGACACGCCTGTAATGCTACATGATTTATGGGGAGTTCATACAATAGATAACGGACATAAAGGACGTTACATCCTTGGACGTGTTATTATTTCTTCTTTAGACTTAGGCAATGAGCTTTGTAATCTAAATAAAGATGAAACCTTATTTAGTAGATTAGAAGGAATTTCTATTTTGAACTAACAGTTTTATTATTGCTATTCATGATTACTTATTAGAGAAGTAATCTTTGTATGTATTGCTCTAATGAATCTTATTTTGTATTCTAATTTATATTTTATTTTAGAGATTAGGTTAGGTAAGATTTTATGAAAATTACATTTTTGGGTGCAGCAAAAACAGTTACTGGTTCATGCTATCTTATTGAAGCATGTGGGATAATGTTTACTGTTGATTGTGGAATGTTTCAAGGAAATTCAATTATTGAAAAACGTAATTTTGAAATACAACACTACCATGCAAAAGAATTACAATTTATTTTATTAACACATGCACATATTGATCATTCAGGCCTTTTACCTAAAATTGTAAAAGAAGGTTTTCATGGACGGATCTACTGTACAGCTCCAACCAAAGATCTTGCTACTTTGATGCTTGAAGATAGTGCACATATTAATGAAATGGAAGCACAATGGAAGAATAAAAAGTATGCACGACATGGTAAGATAGAAAAAGAGGTATTACCACTTTATACAGTTGAGGAAGCACAAAATGTTTCTCCATTATTTACTCCTGTATCATACAATACCATGTTTGAACCACATCCAGGTATTCAAGTAACATATCATGATGCAGGACATATTTTAGGTGCAGCATTTCTTGAGCTTGTCATTAAAGAAGAAGGTAAAGAAGTACGTTTAGTTTTTTCGGGTGATCTTGGTCGGACAGATAGTTTATTAATGCATGAACCTATGACCCCTCCACAGGCTGATTTTCTCTTTATTGAGAGTACATATGGAGATCGTAATCATAAAATTGATCAAGCAACTTTTGATGAGTTAGTTGATGCTATTCATTATAGTTGGACACATAATAGTAAAACTATTATTCCTGCATTTGCTGTAGGTAGAACACAGGAAATTTTATATTGTCTTTATTTATTAAAACAACAGAATCGTATTCCTGATATTCCTATTTTTTTAGATAGTCCATTAGCAATTCAAACAACAAAAATATTTGAAACATATAATAGCTATCTAAAATTTAATGATCATCCATCATTTAAAACCATATTAGATGGTCTCTCTGTAAAATATACACCAAGTGTTAAAGAATCTAAAGAAATAAATGAGTTAAAAGGATCTGCTATTATAATTTCTGCAAGTGGAATGTGTAATGCAGGGCGTATTAAACATCATTTATTTAATAATGCTTGGAAAACAGGTGTAAGTATAGTTTTTGTTGGTTACCAAGCTGTTGGAACCTTGGGAAGAAAAATTGTAGATGGAGCAAAAACTGTTCGTATTTTTGGTGAAGATGTAGCTATAAAAGCCAAAGTTTATACACTTGGTGGATTTTCAGCACATGCAGGACAACAACAATTACTTGATTGGATTGGGAGAATGTATCAACCACAAATGGAAGTTCTCCTTGTACATGGGGAAGAAAAGGCTCAAGAAGTATTTTCAAAGCTTATACAACAAAAGTATGGGCTAACTGTGTACATTCCTAGTTATTTAGAACAGTTAGAGCTTACAGCAGAAAGCCAAAAAGTTATTGTTAGTGAATCTAAAAACATACAACCAGTTGAATGGAGTAAGCTTACTGATACTATAAAAAATAATTTTAATAATATTAATTTAAAGCTTAAGAATATTGCTCAAAAGCCATGGGAAACACAAATTTGTATGTACGATCGGCTAGTCGAGCTTAATCAGGAAATAGAGTCTTTTTTAAATTATAACAAGTAGTTAATAAAATTATTATTATTATTACACTCATTATTACATTCATAAAAGTTAGGATAATAAGTAACATGTATTCCAAGTTAATCCTAAAGCTATAGTAGGTTACTATAGTTTTAATATTATATAGTAAATGTGAGATAGATATGCGAATTATGACGGGTTCTCTTAGAGGAAGGATATTGAAGACAATTGAAGGAGATGGTTATAGACCAGCAACAGGTAAAGTTCGAGAAGCATTATTTTCTATGCTTACATCAAGAGGTATTGTTTGGGATCAAACATATATTCTTGATCTGTTTGCAGGTAGTGGAAGTTTGGGCTTTGAGGCTATTAGTCGTGGTGCTGCAGAAGTATGTTTTATAGAAAATAATCCTAAGGCAGTGCAATGCTTATATAAAAACATAGAGAAACTCAGACTATTTGAGCAAGTAAGTGTCGTTGAACAGGATGTAATCCAATTTCTAAATCAAGACTCACTATTTAAGCTATATCAGCTTGTATTTATTGATCCACCTTATGGTGGGAATAGGCTAGAAACAACTATAAGTTGTGTTGTGGAAAAAGGATGGATTGCTCCAGAGGGTTATATTATTGCAGAAGTAGAAACCACATTACGTATTAATTTTTTTCAGTTACATCCACAGCTTGAGCTATTATCAAATAGATCCTACGGTCAAACAAGGTTACTTATATGGAAGACACAAAAATACGTTTAGCTATTTACCCTGGGACATTTGATCCACTTACTAATGGTCATATAAGTATTATTCATAGAGCTAAACATTTATTTGATAAGATTATTATAGCAGTAGCACAAGACTCAGGCAAAAAGCCTTTGTTTTCTATTGAAGAACGAGTATCTATGATTAATACAACTTTTTTTTCTGATCATATGGTAGATGTAGAAAATTTTTCTGGTCTACTTGTAGATTATGTTGAAAAAAAAAATGCTAAAACTATTTTACGTGGCTTAAGAGCTGTGTCTGATTTTGAATATGAATTTCAAACATCATTGATGAACCGTAAACTTTGTCCAGAGATAGAAACAATATTCCTTATTTCAGACTACAAATGGCTTTATATTAGTTCAACTGTAGTTAAGACAGTTGCAAGCCTTGGTGGTGATGTAACAGATTTTGTTCCAGAAAATGTGTTAATATGTTTGAAAACAAAATACTGTCAATCCAAGTCAAATTTAGTAATAACCTAACTAGTAGTTATATGTGTAGTTATGTGACTAATGATATTCGTATATCATGAACTATCGTAAAGTTATTTGTATTGTTGGTCCTACAGGTGTAGGTAAATCAGAAATAGCCTTTCATTTAGCTAAAAGATATGATGGAATCATTATTAATGCTGATTCAAGACAACTATACAAAGGTGTTCCTATCATTACAGCTCAACCAACTTTTGAAGAACGTTCTTTAATTCCTCATAAACTTTATGCTTGTTTAGACTTACATGAGAAAATCTCTGCAGGAAGATGGGCAACATTAGCTGCAGAGCAACTTGATTCAGTATGTCATACCAAAATACCATTATTAGTCGGTGGAACAGGGTTATACTTACGTGCTTTGTTTGATGGGATTGTTACTATACCACCAATTTCTACTGAACTTAGCTTAACTATGGAAAAACAGGCTGAAGAAAAAGGAATTAGTTTTTTATACAATATGCTTAAAGTGCATGATCCTTTGTATGCTAATTCTATTCACCCAAATGATCGACAAAGAGTTCTTCGTGCTCTCACTGTCTTTTATGAAACTGGAAAAACTTTTACATGGTGGCATCAGCAGGTAACTGAAGCATATCCTGCAACTGTTCTTAGAATAGGTATTAAAATTCCATTAATTGAATTAGCACCATTGCTAGAAAAACGTATAGATAAAATGTTCGTTCAAGGAGCAATAAAAGAGGTTATAACTACTTATAAGCGTTACTTTAATAAAGATGTTCAAAACTGGTCAGGTATAGGGTATATGGAACTTTTAGGTGCTATAAAAGGTGAATATACATTTAATGAAGCTAAAGAGCGTTGGTTAAAAAATACACGTAGTTATGCAAAGCGACAACTAACATGGTTTAATGCAGATAAGCGTATTATCTGGTTTTGTCCTGATCAGCTTGAAGATATACAGAAATGTGTTGAAAACTGGTTAAGTTAAGATAAGCATAAGGTATTGCAAAAGTTATTGTGTATTACTAACCAGTTGTATTGTTAATTTTGCTATTTCTAATTCTTCATTGGTAGGAACAACAAAGATAGGTATTGGACTATTATCTGTACTAATTAATCGTAGCGTGGAACTATGTGTATTATTTCGTGAGCTATCAAGAAAAATTCCTAAATTTTCTAATCCACTACAAACCTTTTCACGTACAATAGTATCATTCTCACCAATACCTGCAGTAAAAATGATACCATCAAGATGCCCTAGGATGGCATAATAAGCTCCAAGGTATTTTTTTATTCGATAGATAAACATATCAAGTGCAAGTTGTGCTTTTGCATTACCTTGTGCACAAGCTTCATGTATATCTCTCATGTCGTTCATTCCACAAATGCCTTTGAGACCTGATTGTTTATTCATTAATTCATCAACGTCTTTTGCTGATTTTTCTGTTTTTTCTATAAGGAATGGAACAATAGCTGGATCAATATCCCCACAACGTGTACCCATCATTAGTCCGTCAAGAGGAGTTAATCCCATACTGGTATCAATACTTTTTCCATTTTTGATTGCTGTCATAGAACATCCATTACCTAAATGACAAGTTATAAAGTTTAGCTCTTTTATAGGTCTGTTAAGAAAATTTGCTGTTTGTTGTGCAACATATCTATGAGATGTGCCATGGAAACCATACCGACGTATTTTGTAGTCGTCATAAATATCATATGGCAGGGGGTAAAGATAAGCTACTTTTGGCATTGTTTGATGAAATTCTGAATCAAAAACAGCAACATTAGGAATACCTGGAAAAAGTTCTTCAGCAGTTTCAATTCCTGCAAGATGAGAAAGGTTGTGGAGAGGTGAAAAGATGGCACATTCACGAATAATATTTTTTACATGTTGATTAATAAGAGCAGGGTGTTTCATTGTCTCTCCACCCATCACTACACGATGTCCAATAGCATATATTTCTTTTACTGAATGGAGAATTCCATGTTTTGGATTGATAAGTTCAGCAACTACAGCCTGCATTCCTTCAACATGAGTAGAAAAAGGCTGGGTTGTAGTATACTTTTTTTCCTGAGAAGTATTAGGGTATATCTTATGAACCATTTGTCCTACTTCTTCTCCAATACGTTCTACTAAACCTGAAACAAGCACTTGTTCCATAGGCATATCAATAAGTTGATACTTGAACGAGGAGCTTCCTGTATTAATAACAAGAACTTTCATATATTGAAATTTCCTTTCATTAAGAATAAAGAGAAGAGAACCATACTACTAAAGCTATACTTTATTATAGTGTATTCTTATATATATATATTAGTTAATTTAGTCTATTGTTATTAACCCTTGTTCTGCTTGTGCCTGAATAGCTGTAATTGTAACTGTATTAATAATATCTGTAACAGTGCACCCACGAGAAAGATCATTTACAGGTTTTTTTAGACCTTGGAGAATTGGTCCAATAGCAATTGCTCCAGCAGCTCGTTGTACGGCTTTATATGTATTATTTCCTGTATTTAAATCAGGGAAAATGAATACTGTTGCCTTACCAGCAACCACACTAGTTGGTGCTTTTGTCTTAGCAACATCAGGATCAATGGCAGCATCATACTGAATAGGACCATCTAATATAAGATGAGGTGCTTTTTCATGTGCTATTTTTGTAGCTTCAGAAACAATATCTACATCTATACCTTTACCAGATGTTCCAGTTGAATAAGAGAGCATTGCTACTCTGACAGGAATACCAAAGACGTGTGCTGTTTGTGCAGAACTAATAGCTATGTCTGCAAGTTGTTCTGCAGTAGGATTGGGATTTACAGCACAGTCTCCAAAAACAAGGATACGGTCTTTCATACACATAAGAAAGACACTTGAAACAATAGATGCACCAGGTTTAGTCTTGATAATTTCAAACGCAGGACGAACAGTATGAGCTGTTGTATTAGTAGCTCCTGAAACCATACCATCAACATCATTTTTATAAACCATCATAGTACCAAAGTAAGTGGTATCATTCATCCAATCACGGGCATCATCTAAAGTTATTCCTTTGTGCTTACGTAATTCATAATATGTCTGTACATAATTTTCAAATAGAGCATGGTTTTGATTTGGTTGAATTAACTGAACATTATGCAGAGACAGTCCAAGATCTGAAATTTTTTTATGAATTGTAGGGATATCTCCTAAAAGAGTTATGTCTGCAACTTCTCTTTGTGAAAGTACTTCAGCTGCTTTGAGGATACGATCTTCTGTTCCTTCAGGAAGGACAATACGCATTTTATGGCGACGTGCTTGTTCAATGAGTTTAAATTCGAACATTTTAGGAGACACTTTGTCAGAAGTTCTTTCAATAACACGTTGCGTAATAGCATTACTGTCTGCATGTTGTTCAAAAATAGCGAGTGCTATATGTATCTTTCGTGTATCTGAAACATTAATTTTTCCGTAAAGTTCTGAGAGTGTCATAATAGCTTGATAGCTATTTTGGGATACGGTTAAAATAGGGACAGGAACAGATTGCCATCCATTGATAAGACGAGTAATATGTGAGGAAAGTTCAAACTTCCCTGTGAGAATAATACCAGCTATATCAGGATATGTCATTGAAAGTCTTGAAGCTAAGCTAGCAAGGACAATATCAGATCTATCTGCAGATGTTATAATAAGAAGACCTTGTTGTAACTGGTCCAAAAAATTATTGGGTTGCATTGTTGTTATAATATAATCTTCGACTGAATTATTTAGGCATTCTTCACCATATATTACTTCTGCTTTCATCCAACGTTTTATATCAGATACTGTTGGTCGACTTAAGACAGAATTATTAGGGAACATAGCAATAGGGACCTGTGAGCCTATTGCAGTACTAATAGCCTTTTTGCAATTCTCTAGTTCAGGTATGGCTAATGTTGTTTTATTAATAAAAAGGCAAGCAATATCTTGTCCTTTATCAAAAATAAGCTCTGAGCTTGTAACAGTAGAAGAAATAAGGTCTTCAATAGATTTGTTTTTTCCATTAACAATAACAGCAAGTGGCATATTAAGGTTAGCAGCAATATCTATATTAAGTTCAAATTCAAATGCGGAATCATTACTAAGATAATCAGTACCTTCACAAAGAATAAAGTCATAATTATCTTCTAAATGTTTGTATTTTTGTATAATTTTTTCAATTAGAACAGGAGATTTTTGTTCTGCTATAAGTGTTCTAGCCTCTTTAAAAGAACATGCATAAGTATCCTCATAAGGCATGGCGATATTAAACGTTGTAAGGATAAGGTTAATATCATGATCTTTTTTATTAGGATCTATATTAGCAATAATTGGACGGAAAAATGCTACACTTCTTATGTGTCGCATGAGTAGCTGCATCATGCCAAGGGTTACTGCAGATTTACCACTACGTTTTTCTGTAGCAGTAATATAGAGCTTATTAGCCATAACCTATCACCTTTATTTACATAAGATAAAAGTAGTATGAATACATTTAGAAAGTATGTAAATAGGACGTTCTAATTGTATTTCTAGTTATCTTTGTAACAATGGGTCTTCTGATGCTGTAACTGTAAGTTCTGACAATTGTTTTAATAGGCGATAGCGATCATTATATTCTTTATTAAGTTCTTCATGAAGTTTGTTTGCTGTTTCTGGATCATTTTTTTCAAGTTGTGCATACCGATTTTCTCCAGCAAGGAATGTACGTAAATTACCATCTGGAGCTTTTGAATCTAAAATAAGTGGTTGTTTTCCTTGTTTTGCTAATTCTGGATTAAATCTATATAAAGGCCAATATCCACAGTCTACAGCAAGTTTTGATTCTTCCATAGATTTACCCATACCTTTACGAATGCCTTGTTCAATACAAGGTGCATAAGCAATAATAATAGAGGGACCTTTATATGCTTCAGCCTCTTTAAAAGCTTTAAGTAATTGTTGTTTATTTGCCCCCATAGAAACAGATGCTACATAAACATAGCCATACGTCATAGCCATACGACCAAGATCTTTTTTGGTAGTTCTTTTCCCAGAAGCTGCAAATTTTGCAACAGCACTAAGGGGTGTTGATTTTGAAGATTGTCCACCAGTATTGGAATATACTTCTGTATCAAGGACTAAGATATTTATGTCATTACCAGATGCAATAACATGATCAAGGCCTCCAAAGCCAATATCATATGCCCAACCATCGCCACCAATTATCCAAAAAGATTTTTTAGTAAATAAATCTTCTCTTTCTAAGATTTGTGCAAAAATAGGATTTGTAGGTGTATTTGAAAGAATTGTGGTAATATCTTGCCCAAATTTTTTAGAAAGATCTACATCTTCTTGATGTTCTAACCATCCATTCAAAGCATTAGTGAGTTCTGTAGAAATACCTTCAATTGTTAATGCTTCTTTTATAAGCTCTGCAAGCTTAGCACGACGTTGTTGAATAGCTAAAGATATTCCAAGTCCATACTCGGCTCCATCTTCAAATAAAGAATTACCCCATGTTGGTCCATGTCCATCTTTGTTAGTACAGTATGGAGCAGTAGGAGCAGACCCACCCCATATTGTTGAACAACCTGTGGCATTAGCAATGAACATACGTTCACCAAACATTTGTGTTAACAATTTCACATATGGTGTTTCTCCACAACCAGCACATGCACCAGAAAATTCAAGAAGTGGTTGTTGGAGTTGAGAGCCTTTTAGTGTATCTCTTGGCATCAGATTATCTTTAAGAGAAATATGTTTTTGGGCAAAATCAAGATTAATAACTTGTTCCTGTCGTTGTGTTTCTAATGGCATCATAATAAGTGATTTTGGTTTTGATGGGCATACATCAGCACAAGAGCCGCATCCAACACAATCTTCAGGATAGACTTGAATAC
Source organism: Lawsonia intracellularis PHE/MN1-00 (assembly GCF_000055945.1). NCBI lineage: Bacteria > Pseudomonadati > Thermodesulfobacteriota > Desulfovibrionia > Desulfovibrionales > Desulfovibrionaceae > Lawsonia > Lawsonia intracellularis. Next base: position 346,458 of record NC_008011.1, on the reverse strand, counting down.
GCATTTTGAGTCCTTTAAGCTCCTTACCAATAGCATCTTTTGTAACAAAGGTTTCAGGAGCCCCAATTAACTCTTCTTCTGTGGCTAGAACAGGACGAATGCAAGCATGAGGACATACATAAGAACATTGAAAACACTGAATACAATTATCAGCAATCCACTCTGGGATATCAATTGCAATAGCACGTTTTTCATAGGCTGCTGTTCCAAGTGGTACTATTCCGTCTGGGGTAAAGCTTGAAACAGGAAGCATATCCCCTTTTTCAGTAAGAATAGGTTCAACAAAGGTTTTAATATATTCTGGTACATTCTTATATCTAGGTATAACAAATTCAGTTGATGCATCAGCCCAAGTAGAAGGAACTTGAATTTCATTCAGGGCAGAAACAGTATTATCAACAGCTGTATAGTTTATTTTTACAACATCTTCTCCCTTACTTTTATATGTCTCTTGAATAGATTGTTTGAGAAGTTCTATTGCTTTTTCAAATGGAATAATATTAGCAAGTTTGAAAAATGCAGTTTGCATGATCATATTAATACGACCACCCAAACCAACTTCAGAAGCGATTTTAACAGCATCAATATTATAAAATCTAAGTTTTTTTCGAGCAATAGTTCGTTTCATTGGTGGAGGAAGTTCGCGTTCTAAATCTTCTATGGTGTTCCAACTAGAGTTTAAAACAAAAATACCACCTTCTTTGATACCTTCAAGTACATCATATTGTATGACATAGGCAGGATGATGACAAGCAATATAGTCAGCTTGGGTAACAAGATAGGTTGAACGAATAGGGTGATCCCCAAATCGAAGGTGGGATGCAGTAAATCCACCTGACTTTTTAGAATCATAGGCAAAGTATGCTTGAACATATTTATCTGTATTGTCACCAATAATTTTTACAGCTTGTTTATTAGCTCCAACTGTTCCATCTGAACCAAAACCAAAAAATTTACACTGGATAGTTCCTGGTGGGACAGTATCAAAGTTATCACTGATATCAAGACTTGTATGAGTGACATCATCTTTAATTCCAACAACAAAATGATTTTTACGATTGTTGGGTAACATATTATCATAAACAGCTTTAATCATAGCTGGAGTGAAGTCTTTTGAGCCTAAACCATATCTACCAGAAATAATATGAGGATGTTTTACATCTCTTGTTTCCATGAACGCAGTACAAACGTCTAAATATAGGGGGTCACCAAGAGCTCCAGGTTCTTTGGTTCGATCAAGGACCGTTATTGACTCAACCGTTGGTGGAATAGCACGAAGTAGATGTTCTACTGAAAATGGTCTATAAAGACGAACTTTAATAAGTCCTAATCGTTGTCCTTGGTTATTTAGAGTATTAATTACTTCTGTAATAGCTTCACAGGCAGATCCCATAGCAATGATGATTCTGTCAGCTTCTGGATGACCAACATAATCAAAGAGTTGGTACTGTCTTCCTGTGATGGAAAATACTTTTTGCATAGAATCAATAACAATCCCAGGAACAGCATTATAAAAGGGGTTAGAACGTTCCCTATTTTGAAAGTAGATGTCAGGGTTTTGGGCTGTTCCACGTTGATATGGATGTTCAGGATTCATTGCGTTTTTACGGAATATGTGTATTTTTTCCCAATTTACAATTTTTTGGATCTCTTCATATTCAATAACATTAATTTTTTGGACTTCATGAGATGTTCTAAATCCGTCAAAAAAATGGCAAAATGGAACACGTGACTCAATAGCAGATAAGTGTGCTACTAAAGCCAGATCCATACACTCTTGTACAGAACTTGAACAAAGGAGTGAGAAGCCTGTTTGGCGTACAGCCATAACATCCTGCTGATCACCAAAGATGGAAAGTGCATGTGCGGCAATAGCACGAGCAGCAACATGGAAGACAGCAGGAAGAAGTTCTCCAGCTATTTTGTACATATTAGGTATCATAAGGAGTAAACCCTGAGATGAAGTAAATGTACAAGTTAGTGCTCCTGCTACCAGTGAGCCATGAACAGCACCAGCAGCTCCTGCCTCAGATTGGAGTTCTTGTACAAGAACTCTTTGTCCCATAAGATTTTTTTTATTAGCTGCTGACCAGTTGTCAGTAGTTTCTCCCATTACAGATGATGGGGTAATTGGAAAAACACATGCCACTTCACTTAATGCATAAGCAATATGTGTTGTTGCAGCATTACCATCCATGGTTTTCATCTTAGCAGCCATCTGAGATACTCCTTAACATCTCTAACAATTTATGGATTATACCTTGTTATAAATATAACATATAATTTTGTTAATACACTATTATAGATATGCACTATAATTATATTAGCTTACAATATTTATTTACTATAGTTTTATTAATGGTAATTAATTAATGTAGTTATAGTAAAAAAACTTTCTTTTACTTCATATAAAAGTACTATTCATAACTCTTAGATGAAGTTAGCATAATTTTATTCGATTGAATAGTTATTTTTCAGGTATGATAAAAAAGAAAATAGTCATTTTTTTGCATTATTTTTTTGAGAATATTGTTTTTGTTTTTTAACAATAGGATATTACATTGTTTATTAGTTAGGCATAGTTTTTGATTAGCTTGGATGAACGTTCCTTATAATAAAGGAGTGAAGTATGTTTTTTTTTAATGCTAACAGAGCAAAGAGAAAAAAGAAATCCAAGGTGAAAAAAGATCCTATTTTAGAAAAGTCTAAAGAACTTTTTTTAGGTGGAAAATTTCCTGTTGTTACCACTGATACAGTTGAAGGTAAAAGAATTTCAAAAGTTTTAGGATTAGTTTGTTCAAGAGCATATGATGCTGATGATGCTTTTTTTGGTATGGCATCTCGAGCTTTATCTAAAGGAGCACATGCAATTGTAGGCTATAGTGAAAACGTTGCGTTTCATCCTGATGGTACAAGATATTTTTCGTGTTATGGTACAGCTGTTATGTTTGCATGGGAACCTAATGAAAAATATGGTGCAGCTCTTATGGGGAGAAAAGGACTTGAAGGCCTTGCTACTGAACTTCAACTTGATAAATCCTCTGCTGTACATACACAATTAAGTGTTAAAACATCAGCAACTGAGCCGACTTCTGATACTGAAGAATAAATTATATATATATATAATAGCTGATTGCATACCATATAGTAAAATTTTTTCTAATGGATTACTGTATGATAGAAGTATCTATTAGAGTATTCTTCATATGCAATACTTTTATTGATTAGAAAAAAAGGCTGTTTGTATATAAACAGCCTTTTTTTCTAGTTATATAATCTTTTAATAAGCATGATCATCAGCATGGATAGATTCAGATGTTACTTTATGAGCAAAAGTATAGTAAACCCATGCCTGGTAGGCAATAACAATAGGTATACAACCAATGACAACACCTAACATAATTTTAAGTGTTAAAGGACTAGATGCCCCATTCATGATTGTTACACTATATGTTGGATTTATACTAGAGATGATTAAACTTGGATACATTCCTAGTACACCAAAGAATGTTACACATAAGATGAATAACGCACTACAAATCCATGCAAGCAAGAGCTTTTCTTTATTAAGCATAAGCTGGATAAAGATAAGTGAAAGAGCAGCTATAACAGGAAATGCAAGAAGCGCTGGTGTAATTTCATAATTGTCATAAAGGTTAGTATAGTAATAAGTCATGACAAGAAAGGCTATAGTTAATGCTGCAAGAATAAACCACAATCCTTTAGCTGTTACAACAGCTTTGGCATGAAGTAGGCCTTCAGACTTTAGTGCAAGCCATAGTGCTCCATGTACACAGAACATGATAACAAAGAAAATACCACCTAAGATACCATATGGATTTAACAGCATTAGTAGATTGCCATAATATACACCATATCTATCAATAGGAATTCCCATAAATAAATTAGCAAATGCTACTCCTAGTAGTAGAGCAGGAATAAAATTTCCTAAAAATAGAAATAAATCCCATAAACTACGCCAGAAGGGAGTATCTATTTTATTTCTGAACTCAAATGCAACTGCCCGGAAAATTAAGGCAAAGAGTATAATAAGAAGAGGAGCATATAATGCACTAAACATGACAGCATACGCTTTAGGGAAAGCTGCAAAAGTAGCTCCTCCTGCAGTAATAAGCCAAACTTCATTTCCATCCCAATAGGGTCCAGCTGCATTATAAATTATACGTTTTTCAGTATCTGTTTTTGCTAGAAATGGCATGAGTGAACCCATTCCTAGATCAAATCCATCAAGTACAAAGTATACTGCCCAAAGCAGTCCCCAAAGAACAAACCATATTGTTTCAAGCATATAATTCTCCTGATTCTCCCTAGTATAAAGGTTTATGCCTGGGGACCTTTACGTCCGTATTTGGCTAGGAGATAAATATCTAAAATGCCAAGAAATGAGTAAACTACAATGAAACTTATAAGGGAAATCCAGACTGAAGATTCTGGAATAGGGGAAACAGCATCCTTTGTTCTCATAAGTCCATAAACAATCCAAGGTTGTCTTCCTATTTCAGCTACTGCCCAGCCAGCCATAATTGATAAGTATGGTAGTGGAATAAGATAGATAAGACATTTTAGTAGCTTAGGGTGATATTCAAGCCTATCTCTATACCACCAAGCTAGCCATGCAAAAAGAATGAATAGTAGACCAGTAGCTACCATAAATCGAAATGAAAGGAAGGTAGGTAAAATAGGAGGAAGGTCGTCATCTGGAAAGCTATTTAGGCCTACAACTTCAGCACTTGTTGTATTGTCTGCAAGAAAACTTAATAATCCAGGAATAGGAAGTGCTTGGATAATATTGCGTTTTTCTTCAACATCTGGCCAAACAAGAAGATACATAGGTACATCACTTCCTGTTTCCCAGTGACATTCCATAGCAGCAAGTTTTGCTGGTTGATGATGAGCAACAGATTGACCTTGCTGATGTCCTAATAATGCAACAATAATAGCAAATATTAATGTAAATGGAGCAGCTATGTTAACTGAACGCTTGAAGAAATCCATTTGATTTTTACGATAGAGATGCCAAGCAGAGATTCCTAGAACAAAGAACCCTGATAACATCCATGAAGCAAAAATAGTATGAAAAAATTGTCCCCAACCATATGGATTTAAGAAAACAGCCATAAAATCATCTAACTCAGCACGGCCATTTCTTAATACATATCCTACAGGATGTTGCATCCAACCATTAGCAAGGATAATCCAAAGAGCAGACATATTAGAGGCAAAGGCTACTAACCATATTGCCGTAAGATGCATTTTCTTCCCAATTTTATCCCAACCAAAGGCCCATACAGCAATAAATATTGATTCAAGGAAGAAAGCTGCTGTGGCTTCAATGGCTAATAAAGAACCAAAAACATCACCTACATATTCAGAATACTTAGACCAGTTTGTACCAAATTGAAATTCAAGGGTAATACCTGTAACTACTCCTAACGTAAAATTTATTAAGAATAGTTTTCCCCAGAATTTAGCCATTTTTTTATACACTTCTTCACCAGTCTTCACATACTTTGTTTCCATTAAAGCAAGAATGACCGTTAGTCCAAGTGTAAGAGGAACAAAGATAAAGTGAAAAAAAACAGCTACAGCAAACTGGAGCCGTGACAGCATAACAACATCCATGCAATTCCCCTTTTATCTTTAGTTAAAGGTAAAAATGCGTTTAGCACTAAAAACTACAAATTAAATAATAACTAATTTTTTATGAAGTTTAAAGTAGTTAAATTCATCTTATAAAAAGATAATCACTGACTTTTTTTATTTAATATTGTCCTTTATTTTTTAGTGCCTGTGCAATAGTTTTTCCAAAATTAAAACAATCTCTTAGTAGTTGATGTTTAGGTATGAATGTCCCTCTTAGAGGTTCAGATGGTGTTTCTACACCAATTGAACTTAATATTGCTTGAATATCTTTTGCTGCTTCACCAGACCAGCCATAAGAGCCAAAGCCACCTCCAATAAGATTTTTAGGACGAAGTCCTTGCATATAGTGAAGTAGATCTGCAATTCCTGGAAGGTAGGAGTTATTATGTGTAGCTGAGCCTATGATAATACCACTGGCATCAGCTAAAGCAGTCATAACATCACTATGGTGATTTTTTTGTATATCAATAATAGAGTAGGGGACATTTTCTTCATCAAAACCTGAGCCTATAGCATAAGCCATTTTTTTTGTTGATCCCCACATTGTTTCAAAGACAATAACAGCACGTTGTTTTAATTTTTGTTCTGCCATTTCTCTATAGAGATTAAGAACTCTATCACAGTCTTCAGCTGTTCTATAAATGACACCATGATCTGGAGCTATGATTTGTATATCAAGTTGTATTTCTTTAAAATTATCTAATGTTTTTCTAACTTGTGTAGAAAAAGGGAGGATGATGTTATAGAAATATTCTTTAGTACGCTTTTTAACACTTGATGGATCACACTGATCTGCAAAGCGTTCAGATGTTGCTAAGTTTTGGCCAAAAATATCATTACTTATAAGAAGTTTTTCTTCGGGGATATAAGATACCATACTATCTGGCCAATGGAGCATGCGAGTATCTAGAAACTGTATTGTTCTTTTTCCAATAGAGATAGAGTCTCCTGTTGATACAATTTCAATAGGCCACTCTCTTGTGTCAAATTGGGCATCTAAGAATTTTTTACCTATATTTGATGTAAAAATTTTTTCTGGTTTGCAGTGGGTAACAAGCTCACTTAAAGCTCCTGCATGATCTTTTTCTGTATGGTTAATAACAATATAATCAACTTTATCTACAGGGAGCCGTTTAGCAAGTCTACAAAACATTACTCCTGAATATTCTTCATCTACTGTATCAAAAATAACATTTTTTTCATCACAGATAAGGTATGAGTTATATGTTGTACCTTGAGGTGACCGGCTATATCCATGAAAATTTCTTTTATTAAAGTCGACAGCACCTATCCAGTAAATATCGTTAGTTATTTCAACAGGTTTCATTTTATGCTCTTCCTTTATTTAAGAATAGATGCCCAACATATCTGTATATATTAAGATATAGGACTTATATAGTAAATTTTACTGTAACATTAATAGGTTACATTAGTAAAAATATTATTAAGAATCCATGGGAATGATACATTCCCATGGATTCTTTAATTTTAGTCTATAGGAGAAAAGTCAGCTTTGCCTGCGCCACAAACAGGACAAACCCAGTCATCAGGAATATCTTCAAATGCTGTTCCTGGAGCAATTCCATGCTCTGGATCTCCCTCTTCAGGATCATATACCCAGCCACATACATCACATTCATACTTTGTCATCAAGAACTCCGTTATAGTAGGATGTTAAAGTAGTCAATACTTACTAACTAATTAACGCTTACTTCCCATAATCCATGAAGATTACAGTATTCTCTGGCATAAGCAATTTGCTCTAATGGATAGTTAAAGTATGCTATTGGTTCATCTCCAGGATTAAGGAATTTTTTACAATGGTGTCCATCGATTGTAACAATTTCAATCCATTCGATCCAGTGTTTTTCTTCCATTGGATGGATTACTGTACTTACAGTTACCTTGCAACCTGAACCATTATTTTCAATAATAGGTACATGTTTTTCTTTAGCTCCAGATGTATTACTATCATTCATAAGAGTCATAGGTTGACCACAACAGGAAAGAGTACCACTTGAGGCAAAAAGCAATTCAACGATATTTCCACACTTTTCACATTTATATATTTCAAACTGCTTTGACATAGCATTTTTCTCCGTTAACATATATGAAGTTATTATTTGGGTTTTAGTTAGAGTTTATACAATAGTTAGTTAACGTGCTGATACTCCCTCATTATAAACAAGAGCTGTGTTAAGTTCTTACTAATTCTATTATATAACTATTATCTATTTATTTGTAGTTAATACTATTTATTAGTTAAGATTAATAAAGTCAAACTAAATAAATTAATAAAATATGGAGAAATATTTGTCATTAAGAGATTATCCTAGTAGTTATAAAAAGATATTATTACATTTTTTGCACTTTTTTAATGTTAAAAGATTACATTTTTTGTTCTGCACCAATCTACAAAATGAGGGAAGTATTTTTTTAGTAAATAAGAAGCATTTTTTTCAGCTTTTACATATTTAATACGCGTCATTTTTCCAGTACCTATCCAATGTTGCATATATTTGCTTACATCCATATGTTTTGCTGTAAGGTTATGTTCATGCATACCTTTAAACCAAGCAACTGAAGTATCAAGACAGATAGGTCCACATTGGTAAAAAGCTCCAAAAGGTAATACAGTACCAATGGGAATTGTCAATGGAGCACAAATATCCATATTTACAAGACATGCCCATTCATTAATTCGACATTCAGGAAGTGTCCATGGTTGTATTTGAAAAATAGACTCCGAATTCTCTAAGTAGGGTCGAACAAAAATATTCTTTTGTTTAGCTACAGTATAAAGTTTTTTAAGTTCTATAAATGTGGGGCGAAAAAGTTGGTATCTCTCTTGGTGACATGCAGAAAGCTTAGGTATGCTTTCCTGCACAATTTGTATATGAGATGCAGGACAATTCCAACATTGTCCAAGTTGGCCAATGGCAAAATGTGAGCCTATATTTTGTATAAGTGGTGTAAGAATATCTTTAAAAAAAAAGACATCATTATGGATAATAAAAAGATATTTTTTGTTTGTATGTTCCCAAGCATATTGATAGCGTATTGAGTGCCTGTAATTAATATTATGAAGTTGGTTTTTGTCTACAGAACTAAGAGCTATCCATTGCTGTGGCTGAAAGCAAATAGCTTGGTCTTTAAGATAATCAGCTATAATATATGGTTGATATAAGTCATATTTTGACCCATATGGTTCAAATTGAAAATAGATTTTATCAATAATAGATCCAGAATGTCGTAGTAAAGAAAGTATAGAAAGTGAAGTTTGGTATGGTTTTGCAAAGACATTAATAGCTACATCAACTATTTTTTCTTTATACATCTATGCTCCTTTTATATGTTAATCTGTAATAAAGATAAAATATTTTGTAACCTATTTGAATATAAGTGAAAATCTATTAAATGCTTTTTCCAAGCATGCATAAGATGTAATCGGAGAGTCGTATCTTTTTCAAATCTTTCAATACAACTATGAAGATCTTTTGCTGATTGTATGGCAATAAATTCGGTTAATTCTTTTGGGAAAAGGGATAATCCTGGTGTTGCGTCTGTGATAAGAAATCCATCAAACATCCATACGTCAAAATGTCGTTGAGTAAGTCCTTTAGGAAGAAGGAGGCTTGTAACATTAAGAGTATACTTTGCCTGATTATATACATGAGGGACTGTTTTATAGTAATCAATAGGACTCCTGACATCGGTTTTAGGGGGAAGAAGATATTTCCACTCAGGATTACCAAAAAGCGTAAGTCCTTTTTCTGCAGCAATAGTTAGCCATAGTTGACGTTTGAGTAGTGAACACTCCTCAGCACCAAGTCCAGCTAAACGTATCTTTTTATCAGGCCAGTATTGTTTAATAGCAAGCTTTTTAACCCACCAATGGACATGGGGAGGATCATTGTTATTTAGTTGAAGTTTTGCTTGAGATATTATTGAGCTTGGTAGTTGTAACCCAGAAAAAAATTTCTTTTTGTTAGGGAAGGAAGCATTACCAATAAATACTAATGGGTTTAAAGAATGAATTGTTGAATTGGTAGAATTAGGCAGTAATGTTTTTGTCCATGCTGCTAGAGGTAAAGCATACACATTTTGTGCACCATGCTTATGAAGTTCATAAATAAAACTATGATCAGTAGTAAAAAGTGTTGCTTCTTTCCACCAAGGTGATCGGAGTTTAGAAAGTACATGCCATGGGTTATCTACTAACCAAATTGCTACAGGGATCTTTGCTGCTTGTAATAAGTAGAAAAAATAACCTTCACTATCAAGTCCTTGCAGATTAATAGAAAGAAATAAACTTGGTTGTTGTTCTTTAACTATTTGACAAAGTTGGGATAGAGTTCCTTGATGAGGAAAGTATAGTGGAGTAAAACCAATTTGTTGACAGGCTATATTAAGTTCGTAGGTTAAAAGTTCTTTTTCAGTTCCTGATAGAATGATAGAAGAAGATGAAAGAGATGGTGCATAATTAAGATGTGTTAATTGTAGTTTTCCAACAACCATGCCCCAAAATGTTGAAAAAAGGCGATATGAAGGGAGATATCGATAGATACGACAATCTGATAGTTTTAGAAATGTATGAAGTTCAAGTAGTTCTTTAAGGGATATTTTTTTCCAATGAGCTGGAATACATTTATGCCATTCTTCTGGCATTTGTTTTTCAAACAAAGGACTTTCTATCCAAAAAATTTTTTTATTTTCCTCTTGATTAATAAAGAGTTGTTGCCAAGCATTGGGAAAAGGTCCAATACCAAGTAATAATATAGGGTGATTATCAAAACTTATCTGTTTTATAGAGTTACCAAAAAGATCAACAAAGTCGTCTTTTCCAGAAGCCAATGTTTTTTTTCTACCTAACTCATCAAAAACAACTTTTCTATCATTGTAAGTTATATTACAATACAAAGAACTCATATATAATATTCCCCTTTGAGGATGATAGAATAAACCATTATGCTATAAATAGGCTATATATTATAGCATCTATGTAAAAATATTACACATATGAAACCGTATAGAGACTATTATTTTCTTAAAGCTAAACATGAAAAATATCCTGCACGATCTATTTATAAACTTAAAGAAATAGATAATCGTTTTTGTTTATTTCAAAAAGGAATGAGTGTTCTTGATTTAGGAGCATCTCCAGGTTCATGGTCCCTTGGTGCTGCTGAAAAAGTTGGAAAAACAGGGAGAGTGGTATCTTGTGATATTCAAACAATAACTATCCCTTTACCTTCTAATGTTTCTTTTTTTCAAGAAGATATTTTTCATCGTTCAGACTCATTTAATAATATACTAATAAAAGAAGGTCCTTTTCATGTTATAATGAGTGATATGGCTCCTCAAACGACAGGGGTAAAAATTACAGATCATTCTAGATCTCTTGAATTATGCCTAGAGGCACTTGCTATAGCTAAGTGCTATCTATTACAACAAGGTAGTTTTATTGTGAAAATATTTATGGGAGCTGATACTATAGAGCTTGTAAAAGAAATGCGGCAGCATTTTGAGAGAGTTACATCTTTTAAACCTTGTAGCTCTCGTACAAAAAGTAAAGAAATATTTTATGTTGGATTAGGTTTTAAAAGATTTACTACTTCTTAAAAGTAAAGATGTGTATTGTAATAGAAGAATGTTAATTAGGAGGATTTCATGGCCGGGCATAGTAAATGGGCCAATATTCAGCATCGTAAAGGTCGACAGGATGCTAAGAGAGGGAAAGAATTTACAAAAGCTGCAAAAGAAATCATTATTGCTGCTAAAAATGGTGGTGATCCTTCAGGTAATCCTCGTTTACGAGCTGCAATTGCAGCAGCAAAGTCTATTAACCTTCCTAAAGATAAAATAGAGGCAGCTATCCGTAAAGGGACAGGGCAAGATAGTGGTGGAGATATAACAGAAATTATGTATGAAGGATACGGGCCTGGTGGTGTAGCAGTTCTTATAGAAGTTGCTACTGACAATCGTAACCGTTCTGTAGCAGATTTACGACATATAATGTCAAAAAATGGTGGGTCAATGGGAGAATCCGGCTCTGTAAGTTGGATGTTTGAGCGTAAAGGCGTTTTTGTTTTTGAAAAAACTGCCTATTCTGAAGAAGAACTTATGGAAGCAGCGCTTGCAGCTGGTGCAGATGATCTTCATGATGAAGGAGATACATGGGAAATTCATACTTCTATGTCTGATTTTAATACAGTCAGAGAAGCGTTTGAATCAGATAAACTAATAATGCAGTCAGCTGAGCTTGCTATGATTCCTCAAAATATGATTTCTGTGGATATAGAAACAGCTAAAAAAGTTGTTAAGCTTCTTGAAGCATTAGAAGACTATGATGACGTTCAACAAGTTTATTCAAATGTAGATATCCCTGATGAAATAATGAATGAATTATAACCTATACATAGTTGATTACTTTTTTATATCTAATTAATGCCTTTTAGACTAACAGTAATAAGGGATAGATAGTGATTAGTGTTATTGGTATTGATCCTGGCTCCAGAAATACAGGTTGGGGTATTGTCCATGAGGTTTCTGGAGTATTACATTTAGTTTGTTGTGGTGTTATCCAACCATCTTGTAATGGTTCATTTGCAGAGCGCCTTGCACATATTTTTCAGGAAATAAGTTCTATTATTATGAAATATAAACCTGTTGAAGCATCTGTAGAGCAAGTTTTTACAGCTCAAAATCCACTAACAGCATTAAAACTTGGACAGGCCAGAGGTGCTGCTGTGGTTGCTTGTGCAAATCAAGGGCTATTAATTAAAGATTATGAAGCTACAACAATTAAAAAGACGTTAGTTGGTCATGGAAGAGCTACAAAAGAGCAAGTAAGCTTTATGGTAGGACGCTCTCTTGGTGTGAAACCAGATTGGCCTATAGATACAAGCGATGCATTAGCAACAGCTATTTGTCATCTTACAATCCGACGTTTTGAAAATAGAACTGCAAGAGTAGCTAAGACATTATAGTATATATTCTATTAAGATTATGTTTTAATATTTTTTTAAAGATATTGATTACTATAATAGACTATATTACTATCCCATTATATCTTAATACATTATTGTGTATCTAAGGAGGAATTATGAAGATATATGCTTTAATGATATGTAGTCTATTTTTTGCATTATGCTTACTAACTACACCTGTTGCAATAGCAAATAATGTACAATGTGATTTAACTGGTCGTGATTGGGAGAAATCATCAACAAACGAGAAGCTTTCTTTTCTTTATGGAGTATCTAGTGTCGTCGTTATCGAACAAGAAATAGCTCATAAAGAAGGAAGAAAACCATCTCTTTTTGTCCAAAAATGGATTAAAACTTTTAAAGATGATACTTGGATGAACATCCAACATAAAATTGATAAATGGTACAAAGAGCATCCCACACAAAAGAATAAAGATGTTCTATGGGTATTATGGTATGAATTTATGGCTCCAAATACAAAGTAACACTTGGTGAGAGGATAATATGAAAGGAATATCTGTAGTTATATTAGCTTTATTTTTACTTTTAACAAGTTGTACAAATCTTACTAAAACTCAACAAGGAGCATTGACTGGTGTCGCTGGTGGAGCACTTGTAGGTGCTGGTATAAGTGCGATTGCAGGAGGAAGTGGCACAATTGGGGCTCTCCTTGGTGGAGCTCTTGGAGGAATAGCTGGAGGAGTTGTTGGTCATAATGAAGAAAAAAAGCAATAGGTTTATTGGGATAGCATATATTATCAGGTAGCTATAATACTATAGAAATAGTACTTACTTTCATTATAGTCAGATTATTTAATATAGTTTTCATTTATTAGTACAACTAGGCCAATATTTTTTATTATTACAGCACTAAGTTATACCTATAGTAAAAATTTTTACTATAGGTATAACTTTAATATAATAAACAAGATAGCTTTTCTTTCATTCCAATCAAAAACTATATACAAGTTCTAAAAAGTTATTACTATACTAAGTTGCTATGAATAACAGCTTATTACTTTAGCTAGTTATTTAGCAAGCTCAAGTTAACTTTTTTACTAAATATTTCCTAAAATAGTCTGTTGTTTTTTTCACAATTTAATTACTAGATTATTAAAATTTTATGAACTAGTTATATTTATCTTAGTTAAAAATATAGTACATTTATTGAGATACCATACACGAACTAATCTTATTTTATAAGAAGTCCATATTATTTTTTTTGATGTTCTCTAACCATATAAATATAATTTTATACTATAGTAATGATGTTGTTTTTTTCACAAAATAAAAATATTCATAACCCTCTTCCATTAAAAGCATTTGATCTTATGTTTACATAAATGATACACAGAATTAAACTATATTTAAATAGAGTAGATAAAGCTTGTAATACAATGAAAAGATACATGCTCAAATCGGAGGATAATAAGTAATGTGGGAATATACTGATACTGTTAAAGAGCTTTTTCTTCGTCCTAAGAATGCAGGAGAACTTCCTGACGCAAATGCTATTGGTGAAGTTGGAAGCCTTTCTTGTGGGGATGCATTAAAACTCTTTTTAAAAATTAATGAAAATGAAGTTATTGAAGATGCTTCATTTCTTACCTTTGGTTGTGGGAGTGCCATAGCTTCAAGTTCAATTTTGACTGAAATGTTAAAAGGTAAAACTGTTGAAGAAGCATCAAAAATTACTAATAAAGATATTGTAGCACAACTTGGTGGTCTTCCTAGAGAAAAAATGCACTGTTCTGTTATGGGAGAAGAAGCTCTTGAAGCAGCTTTAAAAAATTGGAGAGGAGAGGCTACTAGTGGTCCACATTGTCATGATGAAGTTATTGTATGTAAATGTTTTGGTGTCTCAGACGAACATATTCGTAAAACTGTGGCAGAAAATGATCTTAAAACAGTAGATGAGGTTACTGATTATACAAAAGCTGGTGGTGGTTGTGGAGATTGTTTAGAAGATATTCAAGTTATTCTTGATGAACTCCAAGGTCTTTTAAAAAAAGAAACAACCTCTAAACCTGTTCTTACAAATGTCCAAAGAATGCAAAAAATTCTTCATCTTTTAGATGAAGAAATAAATCCGGTATTAAAAACAGATGGTGGTAGTGTAGAACTTATTGATGTTAATGGACCATTAGTAACAGTCGCTATGAGAGGTAACTGTACAGGCTGTAAGTCTCGTCAAATTACACTTTCACAATTTATAGAGAAAATTCTTCATGAGCATGTTGATTCTGACATTATTGTTGAGGAGGTTAATGCATGAATACGGTTATCTACTTTGACAACAATGCTACTACACAAGTAGCCCCTGAAGTTGTTGAAGTCATGATGCCTTTTTTTAGTGAGTATTATGGAAATGCTTCAAGCATGCATACTTTTGGAGGAGCTGTTGGAAGATATATCCAAAATGCAAGAGAGCAGGTTGCATCCCTTATTGGTGCTGAACCAGAAGAAGTCTTTTTTACTTCTTGTGGAACAGAGAGTGATGCTTCTGCTATATGGTCTGCTATACAGCTCCACCCTGAAAAGAGGCATATTATTACAACACGTGTTGAACATGCGGCTATCCTTTCTGTTTGTAACAATCTTGAATCAAAGGGATATAAAGTTACCTACTTAGATGTAGATAATAAGGGTAGACTAGATTTAGATGAATTAAGATCTTCTATAACACACAATACAGCTATTGTTTCTATTATGTATGCTAATAATGAAACAGGAACTATCTTTCCTATTCAACAAATTGCTGAAATTGTGAAAGAAAAAGATGTATTGTTTCATACGGATGCTGTTCAAGCAGTAGGGAAGATACCTGTAGATCTTAAGGCCTTAAATATAGATTATCTTTCTTTATCAGGGCATAAAATTCATGCACCTAAAGGGATAGGAGCATTTTATGTCAAGACAGGAACTCGATATAGACCATATTTAAGAGGTGGACATCAAGAGTTTAACCGTCGTGCTGGAACAGAGAATGTACCTTATGTGATTGGTCTTGGGAAAGCAGCTGAACTTGCTCAGGATTATTTAGAAAAAACTAATGGTGATGATATAAAGGTGTTACGTGATAATTTAGAAAAACAGATACTTACTATTACAGATACAGTTGTAAATGGAGATATAGATAATCGAGTTCCAAACACAACAAACATTTCATTTAGGAATATTGAAGGAGAAGCTATTCTATTATTAATGGATCAACATGGTATTTGTGCAAGTTCTGGTTCAGCATGTACTTCTGGTAGTCTTGAGCCCTCACATGTATTGCGTGCTATGGGTGTTCCATTTACATATGCACATGGATCTATACGTTTTTCGTTGTCTCGTTATTCTACAGCTGACGAAGTTAATATAGTTGTTAAAGAATTACCTGCAATTATAGAGCGGTTGAGAGAGATCTCTCCCTTTAAAATTGATACCTGATTGTTACTAAGTTTAAATTAAAAAAGTCTGTTTAGTTGTTAACAGACTTTTTTGTGTTTAGTTAATGATCGGTTAATGGAATGAAGTATTCTTTAAAATATTAACTACAAGCTATTATTCATTGCTTTATTACTTACTCATTGCGTTAATAAAGTCCTCATTAGAATTTGTTCCTCGCATTTTACCAAGGAGAAATTCCATACTATCAATAGACGACATTGGTGCAAGAAGTTTTCTAAGAATCCAAACCCGATTTAATACATCCTCTGGTAATAGAAGATCTTCTTTACGTGTTCCAGTACGATTAATATCAATAGCAGGAAATATACGTTTTTCAGCAAGGTGACGGTCAAGATAGATCTCCATATTACCTGTACCTTTGAACTCTTCAAATATAACTTCGTCCATCCTTGACCCAGTATCAATAAGGGCTGTGGCAATTATTGTTAGACTGCCTCCTCCCTCAATATTTCTTGCTGCTCCTAAAAAACGTTTAGGACGCTGTAGTGCATTGGCATCAAGGCCTCCAGAAAGAACTCTACCTGAAGAAGGTGTTACAGCATTATATGCTCGACCTAAACGAGTAATAGAGTCTAATAAAATAACAACATCTTTTTTTCTTTCAACAAGTCGTTTTGCTTTTTCAAGAACCATTTCACAGACTTGTACATGACGTTGTGGTGGTTCATCAAATGTAGAGCTTATAACTTCAGCATTGTTAACTGTACGCTCCATATCTGTGACTTCTTCTGGTCTTTCATCAATTAATAAGACAATAAGATATACATCAGGATTGTTTGCATTAATTGAATTAGCAATATTTTGTAAAAGAATAGTCTTACCAGTTCTTGGAGGTGCAACAATAAGTCCACGTTGGCCTCGTCCAATAGGAGACATCAAGTCAATAACTCGACATGAATAATTTTTATCACTATTTTCCATCAATAATCGTTGGTTGGGATAAATAGGTGTTAGATTATCAAAAAGAACAATATGTTTTGCATTATCAGGTACTTCATATCCAATTTCTTTTACTTTAAGTAATGCAAAGTAGCGTTCTCCTTCTTTTGGTGGGCGGATTTGCCCTGATACAATATCTCCTTTTCTCAGGTGAAATCTTCGGATTTGAGAGGGGGAGACATAAATATCATCAGGACCAGGCATATAGCTAGAGAGAGGAGAGCGTAAAAAACCATATCCATCCGATAAAATTTCTAATACACCATCTCCATAGATGCCACCGCTACGTGATGCACAAGCCTGCAGAAGCGTAAAGATAAGTTCTTGCTTCCTCATAGAACTTGCATTTTCTATAGTATAATCCTCTGCAAGCTCCATTAGCTTTGGCATATTCATAGTCTTAAGTTCAGTAAGGCTCATAGTAGTGCCTTCTTGAACTTCTTCAACAGGGGGAGTTTTCTTTTTCCGCATAGGAGTCCATTATTACTGTTTTAAGGTGGGTAAAACTGGCTAAAGCCAGAACGAGAAAACTCACGTACAAGCCTACTTGATACAGAAACTCTGAATACAGAAGAATCTTAACATATTGATATTGTTTACGATAAGAATGTATTATTTAATAATATAAAATCTGCTTAACGGTTCCTATCGCAAATATTTATATAATGCAAGAAGAAATGTTTTTTTCAAGCTATTAAGCAAAATAATCTAGCTAGGCTAACAAAAAATTACAAGTTATATAGAAAGATATATAAAAACTATAATAAGTTACTATTTATTAATCAATTATGTAACATACTTTATCAAAAAATACTCTAAAAGGAAAGAAAAGACTAAAAATATTAAAAGAAGAATAGAAGTCATAGGTGTTGTTTGAATAATTGTATATATAAATGAAAGTAAAATAGCAGACATTGAAACAATACCAATAACAATAAGCAATTTTAAAGATTGAGTTTCTTTCCTAAGCTTCCAGTTAGCAATAAATACAGCTAAATAGCATAACAAAAATATTATACTAGCCATATTTGCTATCGATTGCAAGTTAAAAATGTTTGTTATTATAATAATTCCTATGATTGAGTATGTCATTCCAATTGTACCATTACCTATAAATTTTGTTTTTTTCAAAAAGATAGATGGTAGTTGTTTTTTTTCAGCCATACCTTTAGCAATCCTTATCCCACTAAACATCATTGCATTAATACCAGAAGCTGTAGCAAGTAACGCTACAACAGAGATTATAAAGAATCCTGCATTACCTAAAACTGGCCGTGCAGCAATAGCAATAGCTGTATCTGCATGTTTTTTTATTTCTTCTAAAGGAATATTACCAAGTACAACTAAACATAAGGTAGTATAAAGAAACATGACAAAAAGGATAGCAATAAAAATAGCTCTAGGAATTGTTTTTTTAGGATTTTTTACTTCTCCTGAAGCATTAGTCATCATTCCAAAGCCTGCATAAGCAAAGAATGTTAATCCAACACTTCCTATTATACTAAATGAAGAACTTGATGGTTTATTAATAATGATATCAATATCTATAGTTGAAAGACCTGCAATGACTAATATACTTAGGATAATTACTTTGATTCCAACAAGGGTTGTTTCAGCTTTTCCAACTTCTTTAGCAATATTTGTGTTTAAAAGGAAAATAGTAATGATAATGATTGTAGAAAAGATGTCTGAAAGATAACTATCTGGTATAGATAATTGGTAGTTATTAGATATCATTACGGCAAGATATAAACCAAAAGTTTTAGCTACCATTGAAATAGATATTGCAAGAGTAAACAGGTATAAAAGAGAAAATCCTCCTGAAATCACTTTTGATGAAAATCCTTTATTATAATACTCTAAAATACCAGATGAAGATGGGTATCTTGATGCAAGTTTTGCATATGAATAACCTGATAGTAAAGATATAATTCCTGCAAGAATAAAAGAAATAAAAGCATTTTTTCCAACAAGAAGAATAGCTTGGCCTAATAGGGCAAATATTCCAGCTCCTACCATTGATCCTATACCAATAGAAACAACATTCCAAATATTCATTGTATATTTATTTTTTCTAAATAATATATTAAATAACATATTATTATATTTTATAATGATAAAAGATTATTCAATAATATAAATACGCTTGAATGATACATATAAAGATTGTAATGAAAATAATATGCATCTAATACATACGATATTATATAGAATATACTTATCAAATTTACAGTTATTATACATTATTTTTATAACATAATAAAAATAAGATGTAACCTAATAGAAAGCATACTAGTTATATTGTAACTTAAAAGGGGTTTTTCTTATGGAAAGAAATTCAGTAAAGCATGTAACTGTTACAACTCTTGCTCTTATGACAGTTGCAGCTGTTGTGAGTCTTCGTGGGCTCCCAATGATGGCTAAGGAAGGCCTTTCAATGATTTTTTATATCTTATTTTCAACTGTTATCTTTTTACTACCTGCTGCAATGGTATCTGCAGAACTTGGAAGTGCTTTTAGTAGTAAGTCTGGAGGAGTATATGCTTGGGTAAAAGCAGCTTTTGGTTCTCGATGGGGCTTTACAGCTATTTGGTTACAGTGGATACAAAACGTTGTCTGGTATCCAACAGTGCTTGGATTTGCATCATCATGTTTAGCATATTTTTTTATGTCTCCTGAACTTTCTGCTAGTGGTACTTATACTGGGATTGTCACGCTAATTGTCTATTGGTGTGCAACCGTTGTGGCTTTGAATGGATCAAAAGCAGTAAACTCTGTTGCTAAATATGGTGTTGTATGGGGAACACTGCTTCCAGGAGCACTTATTATTGTCTTAGGTGCACTATGGATATTTCAAGGAAATGATAATGCTTTGTTTATAGAAACAATAACATTAAGTTCAGGACAAACAGTTGTTGAGCATCATCATCCTGTGCTGTTTCCTCATATCGTAGGTCTTGGTAGTATTGCATTTCTTGCAGGGATTGTTCTTCTTTTTGCTGGAGTAGAGGTACAAGCTGTGCAAGTCGTGGATATGGAAAATCCAAGCCGTCAATTTCCTTTTGCAATGCTTATTGCTGCTATAATAATTTTTATTTTATTCCTATTAGGTTCACTTGCTGTAGCTTTTGTAATACCAGCTGATCAATTGAGTTTAACTGCTGGGCTTATGCAGGCATTTCAAGTACTTTTTGCTCACTATAAGTTAAGTATTCTTACCCCTATCCTTGGATTACTTATGGCTTTTGGATCTATTGGTGGAGTTATGTCTTGGGTCACAGGACCAAGTAGAGGACTACTTGCTACCGCACAACAAGGTGAAATTCCTCCTTTTTTAGCTAAGGTAAATAAGCATGGTTCTCCAGTAACTATTTTAATAATCCAAGCTATTATAGTATCTATTTTAGCTTGCTTATATTTTATTATAGATAATGTAAGTGTTGCTTTCTTTGTATTATCTGCAATGACAGTTACACTGTATCTTGTAATGTATATGCTAATGTTTGCTGCTGCTATTTATCTTAGAATTACTCAACCTGATCTTCCTCGAGTATATAAAATTCCTGGTGGAATTATTGGAATGTTTATAGTAGCAGGAATAGGTTTTTTAGGAGTAGCATTTGCTACAATAGTGGGTTTTTTCCCTCCAACAAATCTACCTGTTGGAAATCCAGAATTATATGTAACTCTTGTTGCATCTGGAATGATCGTTTTTATTGGACTGCCTTTAATTATAAATAGCATGAAAAAACTTTCATGGAAAGAACAGCGATCACAAGAATAACTAATGGTTAAGCATTTTCTTAAATAACAGCTTACTTATGAAGGAGATAATTACATGGCAACTGCAAGAAAGGCTGTAGTAAAAAAAATGCCTGTGGGGCATGGAACAAAAAGAGGATCTATGGGGAATAGGACACAAAAATCATCCATGAGTAATGGTGTGGTACGTCATGAATTATTAGATGATGTTTTTGCAGAAGATGATCTTAGTCAAACCTTACCTAAGTATCAAATGCCACTGTATGAGCATAGACCTAGAGATATTTATCAGGCTGTTCATGATGAGCTTATGCTAGATGGTAATGCACGGCAAAATCTTGCAACATTTTGTCAGACTTGGGTTGATCCTGAAATCCATAAACTTATGGATGAATGTGTTGCTAAGAACATGATTGATAAGGATGAATATCCACAGACAGCAGAACTGGAAATGCGCTGTGTAAATATGTTAGCTGATCTTTGGAATTCCCCAGATCCAACAAATACAATAGGATGTTCAGCTATTGGTTCTAGTGAAGCAGCCATGCTTGGTGGTATGGCATTAAAGTGGAGATGGAGGGCACAAAGAAAAAAAGCTGGAAAATCAACAGATAAGCCTAACTTAGTATGTGGACCTGTACAAATCTGTTGGCATAAATTTGCTCGCTATTGGGATATTGAGTTACGTGAAATTCCCATGGAAAAAAATAGACTTATTATGTCACCAGAAGAAGCCATCAAACGCTGTGATGAAAATACAATAGGCGTGGTCCCTACATTAGGTGTAACATATACAGGTCAGTATGAACCTGTAGAAGAGGTTAGTAATGCATTAGATGCATTACAAAAGAAGAAAGGATGGGATATTCCCATTCATGTTGATGCAGCAAGTGGAGGATTTCTTGCACCATTTATTGAGCCTGAGCTAGTATGGGATTTTCGCTTACCTCGTGTAAAATCTATTAACTCTTCAGGACATAAGTTTGGACTTGCACCTTTAGGTATGGGCTGGGTTGTATGGAGAGAGAAAACTGATTTACCTGAAGATCTTATTTTTTGGGTAAACTATTTAGGAAGTAATATTCCTACATTTGCTATTAATTTTTCTAGACCTGGAGGACAAATAGTTTGTCAATATTATAACTTACTTCGCTTAGGTCGTGAGGGATATCGTCGTATTCATCAGGCTTGTTATGATACAACAGATTACCTTGCCAATGAGTTGACAAAGACTGGAATTTTTAAAATTTTGTATGGTGGTAAAACAGGTATACCAGCTTTAACATGGACACTTAAAGATGAAAAAAAGTACCCATTTAGTTTATATGATCTTTCAGATCGTTTAAGAACTCGTGGATGGCAAGTTCCAGCATATTCAATGCCTGCTAATCGGACTGATCTTGTTGTAATGAGAGTCCTTGTTCGTCATGGTTTTGATCATGATTTAGCCGATCTTTTAGTAAATGATATACATCGTGCTATTGAACACCTTAAACAAAATCCAAGACGTAAGCCATTGGGTTCAGGTCAAGTTACAAGTTATGATCACTCTGGACGTTCATCTATTCCTCAAAAAAAGAAATAAATTCTATAGAATGAAGTCAATGATAGAAAGCCTCTTAATTTATTAAGAGGCTTTCTATATATTATTTATTTTATATTGATTGAGTAAAATCAACATGTGAAGTTACTATAGGAAGTTCAATTTCAATATTTAAACCGCCTAAGTATGAACCAAAAACTTTAATAGTTCCTTTATGATCATCAATAATAGCTTTAACAATAGCTAACCCTAAACCTGTACCACCTTTTTTACGTGAGAAGTATGGATCAAAGATACGTTCTCTTTCATTGGGAGCAAGACCTATCCCACTATCTTCAATTTTTATAGATATTATCCCTTTTGTATGATCATGGGTTATAGTTATTTCTATACATTTTTTTTCAATGTTTTGACTATACTCAAGTGCTTCTACTGCATTTGTAATAACATTTAACAATGCTCTATGTAACGCTGATGCATCCATTAAAATTTCAGGAAGTGTATTTGGAATATATACATTCCACTTGATCTCATTATGGTTGTGTATAAAAAGTTCAAGTAATTCTGTAATAACAGGACGAATATCACCAGAACTAAGTTTTACTTCTGGAAGTTTAGCAAATGAAGAAAATTCTTGAACCATATCTTGTAATCTTTCAACTTGTTTAACAATAAGTTCTGTACATTGTTGAAAAACAGGATCTTGAATCTGAGAACCAAATTTTTTATCTAATCGTTGTCCTGAAAGTTTGATTGGAGTGAGAGGATTTTTAATTTCATGAGCAATACGTCTAGCAACTTCACGCCAAGCAGCCATTCTCTGCATTTTTTCTAGTTCTGTGATATCTTCAATAACAACAACATATGCCTGGATGCCATCGATTCCAGTAATAGCTACAGCATGTATAACTAATTTCCATTGGCGATCACCAAGAATAAAATTTTCTTGTGTTTTCCAGTGTAAATCAGGATGTTTTTGTAATTGATTGATCATCGAATAGAAGATGTTTTTATATTGGGGAGGAAGAAAGTTAGCTGGACAACGACCCTTTAAAAAATGCTGAGACGTATTAAAAATAGAACAAGCTGCTTTATTAGCAATAAGGATATACCCAAAAACATCAAGTGTAATAACACCAGTTGTAATATTGTCTAATACTGTTTCAATATATTTATTACGTTCTTCAAGTGTATCTTTTTGTTCTGCAAGAAGTTCATTAGCTTTTTTGAGATTTGTTTGACCTTGTTGCAGATCTTTAGCCATTCTATTAAAGGATTTAATTAATAGTCCAAGTTCATCTTGTCCTTCATCTATAAGTCTAACATCAAGTTCTCCTTGAGCAATACGAGTAGTTCCATCAGCCAATGCTAGAATAGGAGCGGTAATTTCTTTTGAAAGTCGAAAACCAAACCATACAGAACCAAAAATGATAATCATACTCAGTATGCCAAGGATGAGTAAGAATGAGATTTTAAGAGGCTTTTTGAGCTGTTTGAGGCTTGTATATTCTTCAAACCCGTTGGAGATGCGATCAAGCTTTGTGAGCAATCCTTGTCCAATACTTTCTGCTGTAATAAGATAGCCAGATCTCCCATTATCAATAGCAAGAACACCAAAAACGTAGTCCGCATGATCTGTTGCCCAAAGTAATGAACTAAAATTGTTACTTGCCACATGGTTCCAGTCAATACGTTCTCTTATTTTTTTCCAGATACTTAATGTACCTTCTTGTCCATACCAATGTTGCTCTATACCTTGAGGGTTGATAATACCTATAAACGTTAATCCATATTCTTGTTGTTTGTCCTGAAGTAAAGTATCTATTCCAGAGCCTCCCCAAATAAGCTTATCTTTTTTTATAGTTGTAAGAATAGACTCAGAGTGTGTTCTTAGTCTCTGAGCAGCAGCCACATAAAAGCTTTGGCCAACATCAAGAGCTGCTTGTAAGGAGCTTTCTGCTTTTTTAGTAAACCAGTAATCTACACTTGTGGCTACAACTTTATTTGAAGCAAGAAACATTATTACTGTGGGAATAAGAGATAAAGATACAAAAATAAGAACAAGACGTGTCCTTAATTGAGCACCAAAAACTTTTCGTCTTCTCTCCATGATAAGCTTAACAATACTTCTTGTGACAAGGAAAAGCACTATAAGCATGAAGATGGAGTTAATATTTAAAAGAACAATAAAAATCCAAGAGTCAACACCATAAAAGGCAAGTTGTGTCCATGTTCCACCAAGAATTAATAAAATGAGCGCAAAAGCTAAAAGAAATTCATACAAACGATGCCGACGTTTTTTTTCTTTCATTGTACTTGTATAGATAATTTTGTCTTTTTCTTCTTTTTGCTCATCTTTCATTAATAATAACCTATTAGTCTATAAGAGATTAACAACATATTACTTTTTCTTTTATTCTAGGGAGGGTAGCCATTTTTATTTGTTTAATGTATATCTACATAAGATACATTCTTGCTTTTATAATACAATGAATTACTTGTTTAATCAGTATTGCTATTTTTATAATGAATCAAGAACAAAGGATGAATTTATGCCATTATATGATTTCATTTGTATCCAATGTGGACACCCATTTGAAGAGGTAACACATTTTGAATCTATTTCTTTATCATGTCCTAACTGTAGTAGTCAGAATACACAACGGATTCTTTCAGCTGCTAATATAAAAAGAGTTACTATATCTGACTCAGACTGCAAGTCTCATTTTTCACCAAACTCTATAGGTGGTTGTGGTAGAGAAGGGTGTGGTTCTAGAGACTTTCCTTGTGGAGCAAATTGATAATAAGTCGTGAAATAGGATAAGTTAGATTAATTTTTGAGCTTATATTGAATAAGATGTATATCTTAATTATAGCTACTAACTTACTTTACATATTCTTATTTTTGAGAGCACCTATGATTTATTGAGTAGAGCATAGGTGCTTAAACAAGTTATTCCATATACGTTGCAGATTGGACATTACGTTCAGCAACAGTAGCTTGAACCATATAGACGTTTGGTGGGAGACGTTTTTTAACATTTTGCCAAATATATCTAGCAAGGTTTTCTGCTGATGGGTTTATTTGATCAAAGGGAGGAATATTATTGAGATATCTATGATCTAAAGGTTCAAGTACATCTTTAAGTATTGCTTTAAGCTCTGTAAAGTCAATAAGAAGCTCTGTGTCAGAAGTAAGCTCATGTCCTCCTACAATAATTTTAATACCATAGTTATGACCATGTAGCCGTTCACATTTCCCTTTATAATGACGTAATGCATGAGCTGCACAAAATTCTGAACGTACGGTTAGGTGCCAAGTTGGTTTTGACATAACTTATCTATTCCTTTTTTTATTCACTTGCTATACTCCAACGATACATATCTTGTTGAAATGCTGGACTAGGAGAAACATTCCAAGAGGATCCGAGACGTACTTGACAATTAATATTATCAAGAGAGAAAATGAGATGGACTTCAGTTTGTCCTTTATGTTTATCAAGTATTGCTTTTAATTCTTCTATTCCAGAAGTTGTAAGTCTATTTTTATCAACATAATAGGATATGGGTAGTTCACTATTTTGGCAAGCACTTGATAGACTCTCTACAGAAATTGCTCTGAGTTTAATGGATCGTAATTGGGTGTCGTCACTTTCATCAATAGTATCGTTTTGTGTTGATTCTCGAGAATCAATAGTTGCAGTGAGTAATAGTGGTTGGTTTGAAGATAGTAATTCACGACTTTTTTGTAATTCTTCTGAGAAAAAAGTAACTTCTGCAGAAGCTGTGAGATCTTCAACGCGAACAAAGGCCATACGATTGCCACGTTTATTCAGAATTTCTCTAATATTATTGACAATAATAGCTGATTTAATAGTAATTTTATCATTCATTTCTCTTACTTCTTCAAGTGGTTGAAGTCCTAAGCGATAAATTTCTTGTCTATATGTTTGTAGTGGATGGCTTGTTAGAAAGAAACCTAGTGCCTCTTTTTCATAAAGCAGTTTTTCATCCTCATCCCATTCAGGCATATTTTGTTCTTCACAAGTAAAGCCAATCCCTGGAAGAGATACAGATTCTATTTTAGGTGCAAATGCTAATAATGAGCCTTGATTAGACTGCTCATCTTTAATTTTTTTATATGTTCTAGCAATAATTTTATCTAAGGCTGTTAGCATACCAGCTCTTGAGCATCCAAAACTATCACATGCACCACCTTTAACGAGACTTTCTAACACACGCCTTGTGACTTTTTTTAGGTTTACCCGAAAAGACATATCTAGTAATGAAAGAAAAGGGCCATCTTTTTTTCGTGTAGTAATTATTTTCTCGATAGCATCATCACCTACATTCTTTATGGCACATAAACCAAAAACTATAGAATTATCTTTTACTATAAATTCTCGGCAACTTGTTTGGATATCTGGTTTTAGTATATCAATACCCATATCTTTACAGGCTGCAGTGTATTTAAGAATTTTGTTTTGATTACCACTTTCTGATGTTAATAAAGCAGCCATAAATTCTAATGTAAAGTGAGCTTTTAAATAGGCTGTATGATAAGAAATAAGTGCATAAGCAGCTGAATGTGATTTGTTAAAACCATATTCAGCAAATTTTTCCATTAAATCAAAGATATCAGAAGCAATACTTTCAGTAACATTATTTTTTATGGCACCTTCAACAAAGCGAGTGCGCTCTTTTGCCATAGCTTCAGGATTTTTTTTGCCCATGGCTCGCCGTAAAAGATCTGCTTCTCCAAGAGAATATCCTGCAACAATTTGAGCAATTTGCATAACCTGTTCTTGATAAACAATAACGCCATATGTATCTTTTAAGCAATCCTTTAAAGATGGAAGGGGATATTCGATTGTTACTGTTCCATGTTTCCGCTTAATAAATTCATCAACCATACCGGAACCAAGAGGACCAGGGCGATATAGTGCAAGCATAGCAATGAGATCTTCAAAACAGTTGGGTTTAAGCATTCGGAGGTATTGACGCATACCAGAACTTTCCACTTGGAAAACACCATCAGTATCTCCTTTAGAAAGAAGCTCATATGTTTTAGGATCATCTAAAGGAAGTGTATCAAGGTTTGGAGGAATTTTCCCCTGGTCTTTTATTGTTTTGAGAGTTGTATGGATGAGAGTCATTGTACGTAGGCCTAGAAAGTCAAACTTTACAAGTCCAACTTTTTCTACCATCTTCATATCAAATTGAGTAACAAGTTCACCTTTTTTACCACGATATAGAGGAAGGTATTCATCCATAGGTTTATCTGAGACTACAACACCTGCGGCATGGGTAGAAGCATGACGAACAAGGCCTTCAAGTTTCATTGAGATATCAAGAAGTCTTTTAATATGAGGCTCTTCATTGTATAATGCTTGAAGTTTTGGTTCAACTTCCATTGCTTTAAGAATAGTCATATGCAAATCATCTGGTATTAACTTTGCGATATTATCTGTCTCTTTAAAAGACATATCCAAAACTCTACCTATATCACGCACTACTGCTTTGGCCTTCATTTTCCCAAAAGTTGTAATTTGGGCTACAGAGTTTACACCATATTTGTTCATAACATAGCGAATAACATCTCCACGTTTATCTTCACAGAAGTCAACATCAATATCAGGTAAGCTAATACGTTCTATATTTAAAAATCGTTCAAAGAGAAGATTGTAAGGAAGTGGATCAATGTTTGTAATACGTAATGCCCATGCTACAAGAGATCCTGTTGCAGAACCACGACCAGGTCCTACAGGAATATTATTATCTTTTGCCCAGTTAATAAAGTCTTGAACAATTAGAAAGTATCCTGGGAACCCCATTTTACATATAATATCAAGTTCTTGTTCAAGCCTTTTCCAGTAGTTTTCTGTGGTTAACTGTTTTTTATTTGGGTATACTTCTAATCGTTTTTGTAAACCTTCACGTGCAAGTCGTCGGAATTCATCATCAGGCGTTACCCCTTTAGGTAACTCGTAGACTGGAAAAAGATTTTTTGAAAAATCCATTTCAACAGAACATGATTCAGCAATTTTTATTGTATTTTCAATAGCTATTGGAAGATGGGAGAATGCTTTCTCCATTTCTTCAGATGACTTATAGTATAGGTCTGTAGCATTAAAACGCATTCGATCAGTATCATTAAACTTAGCCTGTGTCTGAACACATAGGAGAATATCATGAGCTTCTACATCATCTGCATTAAGATAATGGCAATCATTTGTTGCTACTAATGGTAAGTTTGTATATTCAGCTAATTCATAAAGTTTTTCATTAACTTTTTGTTGCTCAGGTAACATGTTTGCTTGTACTTCTAAGT
Organism: Lawsonia intracellularis PHE/MN1-00; assembly: GCF_000055945.1. Taxonomy (NCBI): domain Bacteria; kingdom Pseudomonadati; phylum Thermodesulfobacteriota; class Desulfovibrionia; order Desulfovibrionales; family Desulfovibrionaceae; genus Lawsonia; species Lawsonia intracellularis. The sequence goes on along the minus strand of NC_008011.1, from coordinate 317,774 downwards.
AAAATTGTCCTGGATAGATAGAAGCGTACTCTTGAGCAATAGAAATGGCATCATCAAATGTACCACCTTTTTCTACAAATATGTTTTTTCCCATAATTGTACGTGGTAATTCTCCAGCTAAACAGGCAGATAATGCTGTAATACCACTACTAAATTGTTTTAGTAATGTTTTATCTACTCTAGGTTTATAGTGGAATCCATCAAGATATCCACGTGTTACAAGCTTGACAAGATTATGGTATCCTTCTTTATTTCTTGCTAGTAAGATAAGGTGATGCCTGGCTTTGGAAAATTTGGAAAGTTTATCAGCATGATCTTTTGTTACATATACCTCACAGCCAATAATGGGTTTTATCCCATATTCTTTACAGATAGAATAGAAATGTGTAGCTGCAAATAAGTTCCCATGATCTGTAACAGCAGCAGCAGGCATCCCAAATTCTTTAGTACGTGCACACAGGGCATCTAAGCGAATAGCACCATCTAGAAGGCTATATTCTGAATGACAGTGAAGATGAACAAAATTAGACATAAAAATATTCTCACATTATCTTGTGTTAATAAAGTAGTTGAAGTATTTATATTGGTAATATGTAATTAATTACTTATCAAATAATTATAAAGAGTTATTAAAAGTTTACAGGACTTTCATATATATTTATTTAACTAACTAACTAACAAAAAAAGAAGAAATGCTCAACGTTCCTTTTGTTATGATTTTAATTGGATTTTTTTAATATACATTATGGATACAAGAAAGATTACAGTGCATAATCTAGATATTGCATCTCATAAAGCCTATTTTGAATCCTTTGTTAACCAATACATAACAGTAGACTCACATTATTTACTTAAACTAAAGTACGAGCATACTCAGCATGTATTAGATAATGTAAAAATGATTCTTCAATATGAAGAGTTTTCTAATATAGTGAGTAGGGGAGCTTTATTAGCGGCTCTTTATCATGATATAGGGAGATTTCCTCAGTTTATCAAGTGGAGAACATTTAATGATTGGGAGTCTATAAATCATGCAACATTAAGTGTTCAACTTTTAAAAAAGTATGGATTTCTTGAAGAAGAAATAAAAATTATACAAAAAGTATGTTTATCAGCTATGGTACTACATAATCGTAAATTATTACCTAAACAGTTAGATAACAAAATTCAGCTAACTGCTACAATTTTAAGGGATGCTGATAAGTTAGATATCTTGCGTGTTGTTTCATCACACATGGATGGTACATCACAAAAAAAAGAAGTAACCCTTTTTTTAAAAGATGAACCTTTAAAGTGGAACCATAAGGTAATGCAAGATATTTTGGAAGGAAGAACACCAAGTTATTTAGATCTTATATATCTCAATGATTTTAAAATGGTTATACTTTCTTGGATAAGAGAGTTAACATTTCCTATTACAAAAAGACTATTTGCATCTTCAAGTAGCATCTCTGTATTATTAGACACGCTTCCTAACTGTAATACATTTCAGAATATTCGTAATTTATTTACAAAGATGATAGAAGAATCTCTATAACATGTTTACTTTTCAACAAATATTTCATTCATTCATATTTTCTCATATAATAGCATTAATTGATAGTAGTAGCGTTTTGATACCTACATCAAAGATTACTATTTTTGATCATACTAAATGGCATCTTTATGAAACTTCTACTCATTGTATCAAAAAATATAGGAAGATATCTTCTTTGATAAAGAATAATGACTCTATAGAGTTAAAGGAATATCAATCTATAAAGAGGAACCTTATACTATTTCTTTTTAGTTTTAGTCAGACAGCACCAGAAATTCACTCAGAACTTGTTGATACACTTAAAACATTTTCCTATGCAATACTTGTTGATTATCGTGTGCCTGAACGTAACTTAGATATTCCTTCTTTTGTTATAAACTATGGCCTATTTTTTTGTACTGCAAAGAAAGGTTTTTCTTTTTTTCAGACGTTTATAAAAAAGAATGCTATTGAAGGAATTATTTATACATATTCCCTCAATAGTATTCTTAGAAAGACAATTTGTGCTGGGTCTATAACTATCTTGTGTATCCAGAATATAAAGTAATGTTATTCTAGAAATAAAGCATTTTTTATAAGTGCTGAGCTAGGTACAACCGTTGATCCTGGTACAAGAAGAGACTCAGGATTAAAAGCATACCAAGAAAACCAAAATGCATTTATACCAAAGAACTCAGAGATAGAAGCATCTTTTAGTTTACCTTGTATAGCTATTCCATCATAGTTCCATATTGTATTTGTATCAATATCTACAAGAAGTCCTTGTGGATTTTGAGTAAACAATATTTGTTTATCCCAAACTTCACGGTTAAAGACTCTCACTATATCTAATCGAGAATCATATAAAGCAACTAATGCATATGGTCCAAAGTAGAAGTTAACAACTTTTTTCTCTTTAACATAAGCTTCATCAATAGCTAAGGGTAAGCCTTCAATTTCAATACCAAGTACCTTTGTTTTAGGATGAAGTTGATGTTTTTTATCTTGTTGAACTACTGGATATACAATACGTTCATCGTCATAATAGTTGCCATGGGTTACATATGAACCATATGGATCCCTACCATAGGGTTTATTTGTTCCTCTTGGTGTAGCTAGGACTAAGGCTGTTGGATACATCTCTTTGGCTTTATCCCATGTTGTCCACCAAGAAACAATATATCGTAATCCTTTTCCTTTAAGTGGACCGTCAAAGGCCATTCCTATCAGTTGACTCCATAGACTTCCTGTGTTTCTATCGATTAATACGCTTGTACTATTAAAAAGTTTTCCTTCAGTATCAAAAATAAGATTCATTCCTTCTATTGTTGACTCATATGCAGCCATTGAACCAGAAATAGGAGAGTAGGTTATGACATAACTTTTCCCATTGATATACTCGTTAACAACCTCATGCCATACCATAATTCTTTGAGGATAGATTCGTGGTTGTGAACCTGGAATGAATACTATAAATACAGGATCACGTCCTTCAAGAGTAAGGTTTGCATCATTTACTGATATATATTCAGGTTGAGTGATAGATGGAATATCACCATATTTTACAGGTGTCTCTGTAAGATTGTTTGCAATATACTGTAAATCTTTTTCTGTCCTTGGAATTGCAAGTGTACTCGTAACCATAGAAAATGTAAGAAGTATGGTTAGAATAACTGATAAAGAATAATGGTATCTCATTGTAAAGCCCTTCTTTAATAAAATCTTGTCTGAACACCTTGCAATTCTCTTGTCGGCATTATTGACAATTTATATTAGGGAATTTTTTTTTTTTTGTAAAAAAAGAGATATGAATAAAAGTTTACATAATATACATTATGGGACATTTAAAACTTATGCTTGCCAAATATTTTTTGGATGCGTAAGCATATTAACTAAATTATAATTATAGGTAGTACTAGATGGGATTTCTTCGTTCAAGTTGTAGTTTTACACGGTATAAAATAATAGAAAAGGTTTCTTCAGAACTATGGCAAAAAATTCCAGAAAAGCTTCAACAATATGCCTTTCAAGATATTGATGATACAAGTCAAGAGCGGTCTTGGGGTTGGACAAATTTTGATGATATGCTTGATGTAAATTGGAATATAAGCCATCCAGAAAAAGGAGAATATTTAGCCTTTGCTTTACGTTTAGAGACCCGTAGAATTCCACCAGCTGTTTTAAAAAAACACTTAGCTATAGCACTTCAAAAAGAAAAAAAGAATCTTCAACTCACAGGGAAAAAGTTTCTTTCTCAGGAAAGAAAGTCAGAGTTACATGAACAAGTACGGCTTCGTCTTTTTAAACATTTTTTACCTATCCCTGCTGTCTTTGATGTTGTATGGTCAACCACAACTAATATAGTATATCTTAGTTCTACTCATATAAAGTTGATTGATTTATTCACAACTTTTTTCACATTGACATTCGATTTACACTTAGAGTTACAGACACCATATAATTTGGCTGTATCATTACTTGATACTTCTTCTATTATTCAAATAGATACCCTTGAACCTACAAAATTTGTTTAGAGATATATAGATATGAGTGAACAATATCTTGGACAGGGAATAGATATTCTTCTAGGGCAAGAGTTTCTTACTTGGTTATGGTTTATAAGTGAAACAAAACCAATGGGTTTTAAGGATAGTAAAGGACAATTATTTACTTTTTCTATGGAACAAAGAGTTGTTGTTCAAGGTGGAGAAGGTGAATCGCTTGAAACAGCAACAGTTTTTGGTCCTTATTCTCCTTTAAGGGAAGCACGAATTGGATTACAAACAGGAAAAAAAGTTACACGTGCTCTACTACGTTTTGAAAAAGATGAACTTTCATGGCAATTGACACTTAAAGCTGAGAATTTTTCTTTTGGAAACTTTCAAACACCAAAAGTATCTTTAGATTCTGATGAGCCAGATGCTGTTTTTTTAGAAAAAATTTATCTTATAGAGACATGTCTCCATTTTATTGATATATGCTATAAAAATTTTCTTCATGTTCGTTTGTCTTCTGAATGGGAAATAGAAAAGAAAGAACTTATATCTTGGATTTTTAAGAGTGAATAAAAGACTACTATGAATTATTTAATAATTACTTTTTTACCAATACATTTACTATAGTACTTTTTATTGATTATAGTCTACTTCTGTATAAATAAAAACTAAACATTTTAAAATACATTAAAGTCAATAACGTGTCCTATGTAATGGGTTATATATGATGTATCAGTCTACAAAATCACTTATCTTATATTTTATAAAAAAAATACTATGGATACTAGTAGTCCTTTGGGGAATCACTATTGTTAGTTTTATTGTAATTCACTTAGCCCCAGGAAGTCCAACAGACTTACAAACAACATTAAATCCAATGGCTGGTGAAACTACTAAACAAAGGTTAGAGTCTCTTTATGGTATTAATAGACCAATATATGTTCAATACATAGATTGGTTATCAAGAATTATTCGATTTGATTTTGGAACATCAATGTCTGCTGATGCACGACCTGTTATTGTGAAGATTTTTGAACGTCTTCCTTTAACAGTATTTATGAATGTTCTATCATTAGCAATTTCATTAATGATAGCTATCCCTTTAGGTGTATTATCTGCATGGAAACAGGATAGTTTATTTGATAAGTTGATAACTATTCTTGTTTTTCTTGGTTTTGCTATGCCAGGTTTTTGGTTAGCCTTATTACTTATGTTGTGGTTTGGCCTTGATCTACAATGGTTCCCTATTTCTGGAATTACATCATTAGACTTTTCATATCTTTCTCTATGGGGAAAAATTAAAGATGTTGCCTCCCACTTAGTATTGCCAATAATTGTCATGACTGTAGGCAGCATAGCAGGTATTTCTCGCTTTATGAGAGCGTCTATGTTAGAAGTGTTACGTCAAGATTTTATTTTGACTGCAAAAGCTAAAGGACTTTCTACATGGAAAGTTATTTTTCGCCATGCATTAAGAAATGCCCTACTTCCTGTCATTACACTTCTTGGTCTTTCTGTTCCAGGACTCATTGGTGGTAGTGTCATTATTGAAAGTATTTTTGCTTTACCTGGACTTGGTCAACTTTTTTATACAGCTGTTATGGCAAGAGATTATCCATTAATCATGGGAAATCTTGTATTAGGAGCAATATTAACTCTTTTAGGTAATTTTTTGGCTGATGTTTGTTATGGCATAGCTGATCCTCGTATTCGTCAGGGAGCCATAAGATGACTTATATTATGAGGTTTGTTCAACAACATATAATTCTTCTAATAGGACTCATTATTGTTTTATTTATGGTTGTTATTGCTGTTTTTGCACCACTGCTAGCCCCATATGATCCAACAGAATTACATCTTAATGCAGTGCTTGAACCTCCATCTAATACGTTTCTTCTTGGAACAGATGCATTAGGAAGAGATGTACTTTCTCGATTATTATATGGAGCAAGAGCCTCTCTTGGAGTTGGATTCATTGCTGTAGGTATTGCTGTTGTCATTGGTGTATTTTTTGGATTAATTGCAGGTTACTTTGGTGGTATTACAGATGAAATTATAATGAGAGTAGTTGATACAATGCTTTGTTTCCCCTCATTTTTTCTTATTCTTGCTGTTATTGCATTTCTTGAACCAAGTTTAACAAATATTATGATTATTATTGGCCTTACATCCTGGATGGGAGTAGCAAGGCTTGTAAGAGCAGAAACATTATCTTTAAGAGAAAGAGATTTTATTGCTGCTGCTAAGCTTTGTGGTGCAAGTACTACACGTATACTTCTTATCCATATTCTCCCAAATACACTTACTCCTGTTTTTATTTCAGCAACATTAGGTATTGCAGGAGCAATATTAGTAGAATCTTCTTTAAGTTTTTTAGGACTTGGGGTGCAACCTCCAGATCCTAGTTGGGGAAATATGTTAATGGAAGGTAAAGATACACTTGAAATAGCTCCTTGGCTTTCATTTTACCCTGGTTTAGCTATTTTAATAACTATCCTTGGGTATAACCTATTAGGTGAGGGGTTACGTGATACATTTGATCCACGGTTAGCACGTTAGTTGTAATTGTTTTTGAGTCAATATCCTTTCTTTATTTATTAGTGAGTAAAAAGAATGATGTTTGAGTATCTACGTATTCAAAATTTGGCTCTTATTGATGATATAGAACTGGAATTTTCCAGTGGTATGAATGTAATCACAGGAGAGACAGGTGCTGGTAAGAGTTTTATTTTAAAAGCAATTAATTTTCTTATGGGCGATAAGTTAAGAGTAGATATGGTTCGTCAAGGAAAAGAACGAGCTCAAATTGAAGCACTTTTTGTTCATCCAGAAAAAGGAGAGCTTATTCTTCGACGTGAACTTTCTGCTGCTACAGGAAGAAGTCGTTTTTATCTTAATGATAAACTGACGTCTCAAAACACTGTAAAAGAATTGCAGCCTAAATTGCTTACACATACAAGTCAACATGGTCAACAAAAATTACTTCAACCTTTGTATCAAGAAAAAATTATAGATGCTTGGGTTGAACATCCAGAACTTTTTCAGCAAAAAGATATATTAATTGAAGAAATTAAAACATTATTAAAAAAGAAGGAGAAGCTCATATATCGTTGTCAAGAGATTGAAGAACGACGTGATTTATTTGAATCGTATCTATACGATATCAACAAAGTAAAACCAATTCCTAATGAAGATGAACAATTAGAATTACTAAAAGAAGATATTCGTTCGATTGCAATTCTTCAAAAAAAACAATTGATGATTTTGCAACTTCTTCAGGGGGAAGAAGGAGGTTTGATTAATCATCTTTCTCTCATTGAGAAAAACTTAGAATGTTTTCTGTCTATTGATCAAAGCATCATGGATAGTCTCCCTACTATAATTGAATGTAGACAACAATTGAACGAGTTAGCACAAAAATTACAAAAACTTTCACTAGTTACATCAGAAAAAAATAAAAATATTGAAGAAATAGAAGCACGTTTATTTGAACTTTCACAACTTAAAAGAAAGCTCCATCGAAGTTTACCAGAAATTTTTTCTTTTAAAGAAGAGATTGAGGATAAGTTATCTTTTTTAGATAGTTGTGTACTAGACTTACGCCAGATTGAAAAACAATATACTATATTGATCAAAAAACTTCAAGTAATACTTGAGAAAATTTATGAATTACGAAAGAAAGCTGCTAATAAGTTTTGTCATGCATTAAAAGCACAGTTAATTGACTTAGGTTTTTCGGACTATCTTAATGTGATAATAGACTTTATACCATATGAATTATTTTCTGGATGTGTTGAACATAAGGCCCAAATATTATGGGCACCAAATCCTGGTCAACCTCCTCAGCTTCTTGAACGAATTGCTTCAGGAGGAGAATTATCACGATTTTTACTTGCAGTTGTTTCAATACAGTCAAGTGAAGATGAAGGTATGCTTATTTTTGATGAAATTGATGCAGGTATTGGTGGTCATACTCTTTTTAAAGTCGCAGATAAATTAGTAAGTCTTGCTGATAAAAAGCAATTATTAGTTATTACACACTGGCCACAACTTGCGGTCAAGGCATCTCGTCATTTTTTAATTGTTAAAGATATAAATGAAAATATAACATTTACTCGTTGTAAGCAGCTTACAGATTTTGAAAAACAAGCCGAACTTTCTCGTATGGCTGGACTAAGTTTAAGCAAACTTGATTAACGAGCATATGGTTTAAATTTATTATAACTTATTGTCTAATATGCAATTTAATGAATTTGGATTTCAATTTTATTTGTATCTAATTGTTTAATTTCAGTTTTAGATGGTTTTTTTTGAAGATCAAAGACAAGTCGTGTATTTCCATTATTAGTACCTAAGCGTATTTTTTTTAACCAAGGATTTGTAGGTGGAATAGGTGGAAGGGAAATACCCCACTTTCCTTGAAGATCTAAAACAAACCTATCTGGATTTTTTAACATCATTGATTGAGCTTTGATGGCATCATCAGCAGTAATTCTAAAAGATATATCCTTACCAATAGACAATCTTGTTTGTGTTATAGCTTTTTCTCCTTTTTTAAGCTCTGATGGAGCTTCTGTTAACCAAATAAATTTACTTTCTTCTTCTTCTTCTGGAGTTGTTTGTTCATTTTTGTTAGTCAGTTGAAGATCTTCTTTTATGTTATTTTCTTGATGTGGAGTACCGGCTTGTATTGTATTTCTATTACTACTTGAGAGTAATGTATCTTTATCTCTATCTATGGATTTCTTATTATTTATATCAGATGTTGAAGAATTATCACAGTTAGAGCCTATTATTTTTGAAATAATTCCTGTAACCATTTGTCCATCTTCTTGATAGCTATTGGGAAAATCTTGTATGAACTCAAGTGCAGCTAAGCAAGCAAGAATAAGCATAATGATACCTACAGTAAAAAAAACAATCATACGAAACATGTTGTTAGCTCCTAACGCTAGGGTAACTCTTTATATCAAGAGTATTTTTTTTGGTCATGAATAAATCCAAGAAACTTTATTGCAACATTCAAATTAGGAGAAATAGAAAGTGCTCTTTCTAAGTGTTGTTCTGCTTCATTAAGGTTGCCTAATTCATAACAAATACGGGCTAAATTAAAGTGTGCATGAGCATCTTCAGGACTTAACTCTACTGCACGTTTAAAATGAAGTATAGCTAATTTAGGTAAACTATTTTTTCTTAAATTGACACCAAAGTCTGTAAACATATGCTTATGTTCTGGTACAATACCTTCTTGAACATTTGAAAGTCCTTCAAAGGTTTTTAATGGTGCTAGCTTATCACCAGAATTCCAACGTTCTAAAGCCGTAGTAAATTCAGAGCGAAGTTGAGTATCAATATGTTTTACTTGTTCACTCTGCTCTATTATCATATCTTTTTTAACGTTAAAGTTGTTTTTGGTTACCTGAGAGGTATTAAGCGTAGTTTTATATTGTTTGTGATATTTTGTTATAGTTTTTTCTGTGTTATTTTTACTTGATGGGTGTAGTGAAGTTATAGGTGCTGCTAGGATGTGAGGTTGATTTATAAAATTTTTTTTAAAAATTTCAAGAGGAAGAGTTTGTGGTTCAGCAATGGGTTGATAAGTATTATCTAATAATTGAACTAGATATCCATTGCTATCTTCCCATACAAACCAATAATGTTTTAAAGCCTTTTTTGTATTGGTAGCTGTCTTATTACTATAACTAGCATAGACTCCTAAAAAAGTACCCTTTGTCACATTACACCTAGTATTAAATTTGTTATATTTAGTATAGCTAATAAATAACTATAGTTACTTATAGAGAAAAGCCAAGAAATTTTTATATTAGAGTTGTTATCATAACAGTTATTTTTTACTAACTTATTAATAGATCAAAAAATTTGTTTTATATAATAAGTAGTATTTATAGAAGGATATAAGAAAAAGCAATGTATTTGTATTAAAAGTAGACGCCATTTATTTTTTTATATAACATAATTGTATGCATGAAATGTCATTAGTTACAGGTATACTTTCTATTATTCAGGAAGAAATGTCAAAGAATGGAGTCAATAAGCTTCAACGTGTAAAGGTTTGTTATGGTGAGCTTACAAATATTGTTCCTGACTCATTACAATTTGCTTTTAAAATTTTTACTGAAGGAACAAGTCTTGAAGGAGCAATACTAGAAATAGAAAAAATTCCTCTTATGCTTCGATGTTCAAACTGTTTGTCTCTATTTACCCCAGAAGATAAACAAAAGATTTTTTTTATTACATGTCCTTCTTGCAAAAAAGAGGTGGCATATAATGTTGAGACAGGTCGAGAATTTTATATTCAACATCTTGAAGTAGAATAGGAGTAAGTTAATGGAAATACCTGTGGTACGTAATGTTCTTGAAGTGAATAGTAAACTTGCAGCTATGTTAAAAAAGCAATTTGCAGAGCATAATATCTTAACTCTTAATATTATAAGTTCTCCTGGCGCTGGAAAGACGTCTTTACTTGAAAGAACTTTAAGTGATCTTTCATCTGAGTTTAGAATGGCTGTTATTGAAGGTGATTTACAGACAGATAATGATGCAAAAAGAGTTGCTGCTACTGGTGTAAAAGCTGTCCAAATTAATACAGATGGAGGGTGTCATTTAGATAGTAATATGATTATGGAAGCCCTTACATCTCTTAACCTTAATGAAATTGATATCTTATTTATTGAAAATGTAGGAAATCTTGTTTGTCCTGCGGAGTTTGATTGTGGAGAGGATGCTATTGTTGCCGTTCTTGGTGTAACTGAAGGAGATGATAAGCCAGAGAAATACCCTCTTTTATTCCATCGTGCAGGAGTATTAATTCTTAATAAGATAGATCTATTGCCTTATGTTAATTTTAGTATAGAGAAAGCTACACAACATGCACGTAAGTTAAATGAGCCTTTAGAGATCATTAGTCTTTCCTGCCGTACAGGAGAAGGGTTACAAGTATGGTATGATTGGTTAAGAGACAGCTTAAGAAAAAAAAGAAGTATTATTTCCAATAAAACAGAATCTTAGAATAGTAATGAAGTTTATTATTAAAAATAACAACAGCATTTTTATTAATAAAAATGCTGTTGTTATTTTTAAGATACATCATCATACTAGAGAACTATAATGGGAAATTACTAATAACAAGACTTGGTGGTCCTTGCATACGTTTAAAAGCATTTTTTTGTATAAGCCTTTTTATATCATTTAGTTTAGGATTGTTAAGAAGTTCTTGGTCTATATTAGTTGGATTTTTTGAGAGTAACATTTGAAGAATAAAGTCAAGTTCTTTATATGGTGGAAGACTATCTTGATCAAGTTGGCCTGGACGGAGTTCTGCAGATGGTGGCTTTGTTAATACACTAGTAGGAATAATGTCTTTTTGTTTTGATTGATTATACCATTGGGCTAAGTGGTAAACTTCAGTTTTATATAGATCTCCTATAGGAGCAAGACCACCACATGTATCTCCATATAATGTACAGTAGCCAACAGCTCGTTCAGATTTATTTCCTGTTGATAGAACCATCCATCCAAATTTATTAGAAATAGCCATAAGAAGTACCCCTCGAATTCTAGATTGAATGTTTTCTTCTGTAACATCTGGGGGATATCCTATAAAAAGTTCTGAAAGACTATGAGTAAAACTATCTATTAATGTATGAATGGGAAGCAAATATGTTTTTACATCTAAATTATTAGCTAACAGCTCTGCATCAGTTATACTTCCTTCGCTTGACCAAGGAGATGGCATTAATATACCATGTACACGATGTTCTCCCAATGCTTCTACCGCTAGGGCTGCTACAATTGAAGAATCTATACCACCAGAAAGTCCCAAAACAACATCTGAAAATCCATTTTTTTTCACATACTGTTGGATTCCATGGATAAGAGCTTCCCATAATAACTTATTAGAGTTAAAGGACATATCTTTTAAAGAAACAGATGAATGATTTTTTACAACTATGTAATTTTCTTGAAAAAGTAGAGATTGATTGTTTTTTGTTTCTTGAGAATTAATACATTGACTACCTCCTAAAAAAATATAGTTTTTGTCTTCACCTGCTTGGTTACAAAAATATAGAGGTTTATTTAGTTGGTCAGATATTGACGTTAGCTCATAAAAAAAATGAGGGATTTGCGAAGCAATAAATGGTTCTGAAGAAGGACAAAGTATAGCTTCTACTTTCTTTAATTGTTCGTTTTGATAGATTATTTTATTACATACATAATTGATTAGTGTTTTATATCCTGTAACTATAAGGAATAACTGTTTATTTATACTAGTAAAACAGAATCCATTATTATTATTATTATTAATTAGAATATACTCTTCTTTTTTTATAGAAGGATAAAATTGAGTAAAAGGCTTTTTGCATAGTGTATGGATTTGTCCATTCTGTATAAGAAAAGTGGTATTATATATATTAGTAGGTGTTGTTTCAATACTTCCTACAATAATCGATGGTCCACCATTACACTCTTTTGCTATCTGCTGAAGAGAATTGATACAGGTAGAAATTATTGTTGGTATTTCATGCAGGTCTGGATGGCCACAGAGACTGAGTTCAGGAGTGATACATACTGTAGCTCCATCTTTTTTTGCTTTACTTACTTGTTGCAGAATATTTTGTGTATTTGCTATAATATCTCCTGTTATAGTATGTAATTGTAATAGAGCTATATTTGTATTCATTTATATGATATCCATCATGGTATAAAGCCTTCCTGCTTTTTGTTTTATGATCCACTCTGCAGCTTTTAATGCGCCCTGTGCAAAGTTTTTTCGAGAATCTGCTTGATGTGTTATTTCAATACGTTCACCTGGTCCAATAAAGTATATTGTATGAACTCCTACAACATCTCCTCCTCGGATTGTTTGTATACCAATTTGCTCTTGAGGTCGTTCACCTACAATACCTTCTCTATTATAGCAAGCTACTTTTTCAAGGTCCCAATGGCGAGAAGTACTTAATGTTTCTGCTATTCTCATTGCAGTACCACTTGGTGCATCTTTTTTCTTATTATGGTGTACTTCTACTATCTCTATATTATATTCATTTCCTAAGATTTGTGCCATTTGAGGTAAAGTTTTAAGTAGTACATTAATGCCAATGCTCATATTAGGAGACCAAAAGATTCGGGATGTTTTTGCTAATGTTTCAAGTGTATCAAATTGTTCTAGTGTAAATCCTGTGGTCCCTATTATAATAGGATTACCATATTTTTGAGCAACTTGAGCCATAGATATAGATGTTTCTGGTGTGGTAAAATCAATGACAACTGCTTGAGGATACCTTGAAAAAATTTTATCAGGTTCACTATCACTAGCTATATTATATGATGCTAAAGATGTTAGACGAGTAGGACGATCTATTACAGCATCAATAATAATACCTTGCTCCTGTGCAACTTGAATAATTGTTTTTCCCATACGACCAGAAGCGCCAATAACAATGATAGAAAGATCCATTGTGTTCTCCTATTTTTTAAAGAACTATTAAAAGTTTTTGTAAAAATGTAGGTTCATCAAGAATAGAAATATGTAATTCTTGTGCTTTGTTAAGTTTTGACCCTGGGTTTTTCCCGGCTATAACATAGTCTAACTTATGTGATATCCCTGTCATTACAATGGCTCCTGCTTCTTCAGCTAAGCGTTTCATTTCAGCTCTTGGTCTTTCAAGAGTTCCTGTAAATAAAAGTTTTTTACCTGTAAAAAAACCTTTTGTGGTTGTATCATTTACTTGTTGTATAGGCCAAATATTCATCTCTCGAAATTGGTTTATCATTTGAATATTTGCTTTATTTTTAAAAAAGGCTTGGATAGAACTTGCTACTTCAGGACCAATCTCTGATAATTGTTGAAGATCTTCCAAAGATGCAGAAGATAGTGCATCTAAATCTATGAATGAAGAAGCTAATATCCTTGCTGTTTGTTCTCCAACATGTCTGATTCCTAGAGCACAAATAAGACGATGAAGAGACATTGTTTGTTTTGCTAAAGAAAGAGCTTGAATAGTCTTTGCAGCAAGCTTTGCTCCCATTCTTTTGTATGTTAGTAAATCTGCAGTAGTGAGAGTAAACAAGTCTGCAGGTGTTTTTATACATCCAGAAGTAACAAGTAACTCTATTAAGCGCTGTCCAATTCCTTGAATGTTTAATCCTGATTTAGATACAAAATAGATGATAGATTGTAGACGAATCGCAGGACATGAAAGGTTAATGCATCTCCAAGCTACTTCATTATTAATACGATATACTTTTTCATGACAAACTGGGCATATTTTAGGAAAGACGAAAGGTTTACTTTTAGCTGATCTGTCTGAAAGAATAGGAGAAACAATTTCTGGAATGACATCCCCTGCTCTTTGAACAATAACCATATCTCCAGGTCTTATATCTTTATTTTTTATTTCATCTTCATTATGTAATGTTGCTCTGCTTATAGTAGCTCCACCTACATTAATAGGTTCAAGTTCTGCTACAGGTGTTAATACACCTGTACGTCCAACTTGGATATGAATCTGTAGAAGTCGTGTTTGTACTTGTGTTGCTGGGAATTTCCATGCAATAGCAAATCGAGGTGCCCTTGAAGTATACCCAAGCTTTTCTTGTGACTGTATGTCATCTAATTTCATGACAATTCCATCGATTTCATAACGTAAAGAATATCTTTGTGCCTGTAGTCTTGTATAATAGGATTGAACTTCTGTAGATGAGATACAAAGTTTACCTTTTGGTGGTGTTTCAAAACCATATTCTTTTAGGTATGACATTAATTCATGGTATGTATTCCATTTTAAAGATGATGGTTGTATTTCTCCTATACCATATGCTAAGAATCTGAGAGGACGTGAAGCTGTAATTGTTGGATCTAGCTGTCTTACAGAGCCAGAAGCAGCATTACGAGGATTAGCAAAAAGTTTTTTTTTCTTTTTTTCTTGTTCTTTATTAAGTTTTTTAAAATCTGCTCGTGAAATAACAACTTCTCCACGAATTTCAAGAAGTTCTGGAGCATTTATAGAGTGTTTTAATCTTTTGGGAATATTAGAAATTGTTCTGACAGCTTCTGTAACAACTTCTCCAATATCTCCATCTCCACGAGTAAGCGCACTTGTTAATTGACCTTTTTCATAAATTAGCTCTAAGGCAAGACCATCCATTTTTGGATCACACCAAAATGAGAATGGTACTTCTGGAAGTGCATTTGCAAGTCTTTTTAAGAATCCTTCCCATTCATCATTAGAAAATACATTATCAAGGCTATACATACGTTGCCTATGTGGTTGTTCTTCAAGTTTTTTTAGAATATTATTTCCTACTTTTTGTGTAGGTGAATTATTTGTTTTTAAAGATGGAAATGTATTTTCTAGTGTTAGAAGTTCTTGAAATGCTTTATCATATTCGCTATCTGATATTTCAGGATCATCAAGTGTATAATAAAGATAATTATGATGATTAATAAATTTGCGAAGTTCTCTTACACGTTGTTTTTCTTTTTTAGAAGGTAAAGAATATTGAGGTGAATTTATAGACACAACATTTTCCTCATCTATATTAACTCATGAGTAAAAATTGTTCACGTGTAACTTTAATTCGATCACGTAATACAGCTGCTTTTTCAAATTCAAGTTCTTTAGCTGCTTCTTTCATTTCGTATTCCAGTTGTTTAATATATTTGGTAATATCTTCTGGAGATGTTTTATCTGTAATAACAAAAAGTTCTTTTGTATCCATAGAATGTTTATTTTTTCTACAACCTTTCTTTGAAGAAGTATTTGCAGATATCATATCAAAAGGAGTAACTACAGATTTTTGGATGGTCTTAGGAGTAATATTATGTTTTGTATTCCATTCTTGCTGGAGAGCTCTGCGTCGTCGTGTTTCGTCGATAGCTGCTTTCATAGATTTTGTCATAGTATCAGCAAAAAGTATAACTTTTCCAGAAACATTTCGTGCAGCTCTTCCAAACGTTTGAATAAGAGAACCTGTAGAGCGTAAAAAACCTTCTTTGTCTGCATCTAAGATAGCTACTAAAGATACTTCTGGGATATCAAGACCTTCACGTAATAAGTTAATACCCACTAGGACATCAAATTCTCCTGTGCGCAATGATTTTATAATGGCCATCCGTTCTAAAGTATCAATATCTGAATGAAGATAGCGGGTATTAATACTCATATTGTTAAGGTAGTCCGTTAAATCTTCTGCCATACGTTTTGTAAGTGTTGTTATTAATACTCTTTCATGTGAATTAACTCGTTGGTAGCATTCTTCAAGTAAACTTTCAATTTGTCCTTTAATAGGACGTACTTCAATTTCAGGATCTAATAGTCCTGTAGGTCTAATGATTTGTTCTGTAATAATGCCTTGAGAGCGATCTAGTTCCCATGGTCCAGGTGTGGCAGAAACATAAATGACTTGATTAAGTCGAGTTAAAAATTCGTGAAACTCAAGAGGTCTGTTATCAAGAGCTGAGGGTAAACGAAATCCAAAATCTACAAGCGTTTGTTTACGAGAACGATCACCTTTAAACATTCCACCTACTTGTGGGATAGCAATATGAGATTCATCAATAAAGAAAAGAAAATCTTTTGGGAAGTAGTCTAGTAAAGTAGATGGGGGATCTCCTGGTTTACGACCATCCAAGTGACGGGAATAATTTTCAATTCCATTACAATATCCAAATTCTTGGATCATTTCTAAATCAAGTTGAGTTTTCTGTTCAAGACGTTGAGCTTCTACTAGTTTATTGGTAGCTTGAAAATCATATAAGCGCTCACAAAGTTCTTTTTGGATATCTGTCATTGCTCGAATAAGGTTATCTCGATCAGATACATAGTGACTTGCAGGATAAATAACTGTTTTTCCAACATTACCAAGAACTTCTCCTGTTAGAGGATCTATTTCTCGTATTTCTTCTATTTCATTACCAAAAAATTCTAAACGTAATGCACGTTCATGTTCATATGCAGGAATAATTTCTAGAACGTCACCTCGAACACGAAATGTTGCACGATGAAAGTCCATATCATTTCGTTGATATTGAATATCTACTAAGCGGGTAATAATTTCATCCATGTTAATCTGCTGGCCTTTTTCCACAGGAATAATAAGTCGTGCATAATATTCTGGTGAACCAAGTCCATAAATACAGGAAACTGATGCAATGATAATAACATCTCGTCGAGTAAGTAAGGCATGTGTAGCTGCATGACGAAGTTTATCAATATCATCATTAATAGATGAATCTTTTTCAATATATACGTCTGATGATGGTACATATGCTTCTGGTTGATAGTAATCGTAGTAGCTTACAAAGTACTCAACGGCATTGTATGGGAAAAGTTCTTTAAATTCATTATAAAGTTGTGCTGCTAGTGTTTTATTAGGTGCAAGAATAAGTGCTGGACGGTTACATTGAGCAATAACATTAGCCATAGTGAATGTTTTTCCTGATCCTGTAACTCCAAGAAGAACTTGATCTTTCACTCCAGATTGGATGTTAGAAACAATTTGTTTTATAGCTTCTGGTTGATCTCCTTGAGGTTTATATTGTGTTTTTATTGTAAAAAGTAAGTTAGACATAACACAATGTATCCCTTCTGGTAAAATAAAAAATATATTAGTATGAATTACTATATATAATTACAGCAATATAATTGAATTATCCTGTATTAAATCTAGCTAGGCTACAATTATGACATAAGTTGGCTAGGAATAAACAAAGTCACACCCTTTAAAAAGAAAATATAAATAAATAGATAGCTTATTATTTTTTATTAATAATTATTGTTATTTTTAATCTATTAGGATTCCTTACCTTCAAGAAGCTTATCTATTTTTTTTAGAAATGTATCTCTACAGTCATAACTACAAAAATGATAGACAGTTTCACCATTTCGTACGGATATGGTATTTTCTGTATCAACATAGGCACCACAAGTAGGATCTTTTGTCATTTCTCCAGTAGCTACCATTTGTTCCTTTTTTTTTTGTGAATCATTAGATTTTTTTTGACGATCATGTATAAACATTCTATACAGTGCATAACCTATTAATCCAACTAGCAAAATTCTCCATAACATCTATTTTTTCCTTTTTTGTTATGTTATTGGTAGATAAAATTATCCTCTACTCTATATGAAATATTTTTCAATGCCTCTTTTAGCGTTTGTCCATTCGGAAATGCAAGTGCTGGATTAATGTCATAGAGAGGAACAAGTACAAAGGCACGTTGCAGCATTCTTGGATGAGGTAAGCAAAGTTTTTTATCATTATAAGTTTCTTGTTCGTATAATAATAAATCTAAATCAATACATCTTGGACCATAACGTTGTTCTGGATCATTGCTTCGTATCCGTCCCATACTGGTTTCTATATTTAGAAGTATATCTAACAGTTCATGAGGTGTCAGATCTATTGTGGCTAATTGGATGATTTGGTTTTTGAACCATGGTTGATTACAATTATCTTGGGCTTCTGTGTTATAGACAGGGGATATCCTATTAAGTATAATTTTGTTATTAGTATTTAGTCTAATTCTTGCTTCTTTTAGATTGTCGTCAAGGTTACCTAGATTTGTTCCTAGACTTATATATGATGTTTTATAGTTAGTCATGTTAGAATTTATTTTTAGTATTTTCTTCATACATTTTAACAAATTAAAATAATATTACAAAAATAAGTTATACATTTCTAGATATAGTTAGATGTTTTTATTTTTATAGGTTATATATTTTTAGACTTCTTTATGTATTTATTTAACTACGCTAATTATAATACCCTTTTATCAAATAGGTCTTAATATTTTTGAAGTTACTTCTATACCCTAAGTAAAAGTTATGGATACAATATTTTCTAGTCAGCTTGCTTGGAAATGGCTTGATAAGCTTATCAGTGAAAGAGGCCTTTCTCATAATACAATCCAAGCTTATAAACAAGATATTGATGTTTTTTATTTATTTTTTCAAGATGCTGGATGTAACTTTAACTCTATTGATGACGAATATATTATGTTATTTATTATATGGTTACGAAAACGTGGAGACTCCTCTAGAACACTAGCAAGAAGACTTTCTTCTATAAGAAATTTTTTTCATTGGTGTGTTGAAGAAGATATTCTTTTGTCAAACCCTGCTCTGCTTATTGATGGACCAAAGCTACCATCTCTTTTACCTAACATATTGTCTCAAGATGAAATGTTAAGGCTTCTTACTACACCTGATATAACAAATAAATTGGGATTTAGAGATAAAGTTATTCTTGAACTTCTTTATGCTTCGGGAATACGAGTATCTGAGTTAATAGGAGTTCATGTATTAGATTTTGATCAAGACAAAGGCATTATCAAAGTTTTTGGTAAAGGAGGTAAAGAACGATACATTCCACTACACTCTTCTGCTATGAAACTTCTTATTCATTATGTCCAAAAAATTCGTCCTATGTTTACTCCTATAGAAAAGTTTCTTTTTCTAAATAGATCTGGGAAAGGACTTACAAGACAAGCTATTTGGAAAATTATCAAACGTTATGCATTATTAGCTAGTATCAATAAGTCAATATCTCCTCATACATTTAGACATACATTTGCAACCCATCTTCTTGAAGGAGGTGCTGACTTGAGATCTGTCCAACTACTTCTTGGCCATGTAGATATGAGTGCAACTGAGCTATATACACATGTACAGTCAGATCGTTTAAAATATATCCATAGTATGTTTCACCCCCGTTCAAATTATGTCTCTAGTGAGATAACTACATGATCAATATTTCTAATACATCTATAGTTAATATAGGTTATGTATATAATTTGAGCCAATGCTATCTTCAACTCTCTTAGCTATGTTGGATAATCCTATGGAAGTAACTATACCTTATTCACCTATAGGTCTTGAAGAGTGTGTATCTCTTTCAAAAGTTAAACAAGTCATGTTTGACTATTCACTTGATACTATACTCATCTTTCATAATCAAACAAAACAATGTATAGGGTATATTGATAATATTACAGTCTCAAAAGCTATTTCTTATGGATTAGGCGATCAACCTGTGAAGGAATTTATGAATAGTAATATCATCACAGCCACGCCAACAACATCAATTGAAGAACTTTTTACTATTTTTACTGAGACTCAACAGCCGATTATCCCTATTATTGAAAATAATATAGTGGCTACTACTATAGATAAAGTAAGGCTTTTAAGGTTGTCTCAGATAGATAAAAGTAATTTATTTGAAGAAACTTCTATAGATGAACACCTATGTTATCTAGACATGTTAACGTTACTTCAATCAAATCTTTCTACTACCTTATTCAAGTTATTAAGTGAGGTAGGAAAATTGGGTGATTTTTTGCATGTGAATGTATACGTAGTTGGAGGGGTTGTTCGAGATATCTTACTTAATAATTTATCTATAGTAGAAAAAACAGATATAGATATTGTCGTTGAAGGTGAATCTCTTTCTTTTGCTGAGGCATTAGCTAAAAAGCTTAAAGGGGTTGTAGGTTATACCCATAATAACCTTATGACTGCTAATGTGAGGTATCCTTTTACATCTGAGAAGGAGTGCTCTATTGATATAGCTACAGCACGCCTTGAATATTATGCTATGCCTGGAGCTCTTCCTTTAGTTGAGCCTACATCCATTGAGCAAGATCTTTTCAGAAGAGACATTACTATAAATGCAATGGCTCTTCAACTTAACCAAAAATATTTTGGAAGGCTTATTGATCATTTCCATGGACAAAAAGCTATTCAGAATAAATCTATTGATGTCATTCATTCTTTAAGTTTTATAGAAGATCCTACACGGATTATTAGAGCTATTCGTTTTGAACAGCGCTATCAATTTAGGATAAGCCAGCAAACAGAAAAATATATGCATTATGCCTTAAAGTGTAATGTAATAGAAAAAATCTTTGGTCAAAGGTTGCTACATGAGTTTGAAATGATTTTTAAAGAAAATAAACCTGATGCTTGTATTATTCGAATGGATGAACTTGGTGTATTAACAGCAATAGATAAACGTTTTTCTCTTACGTCAAAACAAAAGACACTTTTTTATAACATTTCCAACATATTACAATGGTATCATTCCTTGAATTTGACTGAAAATCAGCCAGATATAATGATTATTTATCTCACAGCTATGTGTTCTTCTCTTTCACAAGAACAAATTATAGCTCTGCTCCAAAAGATAGGAGTAGAATCAGCATATCAAAAAAAAATAGCTTTAACTCTTTCTATGGCTCAAGACATGGATAGTACTCTTTGTTGCCTTTTACATGAAAAGAAAATTGAAAAAGAAGGACCAGTTTCTACTATATTTACTTTACTTTCTAAGCTAACTTTAGAAGTATTACTTTTTCTTCAAGCTTTTTCTTATTCCTCCTCTGTAACCTACTTTATTTCTCAATATATCTCATTATGGAGATTTATTAAGCCATATATTACTGGAAATGATTTAAAAAAACTTGGACTTGTACCAGGCCCCCAATATAAAGTTATTTTAGAAGACGTTCTTAAACAAAAACTTGATGGCAATGTACATACAAAAGAAGATGAATTAGACTATCTTTGTTTGAGGTATAATTTATCTTAGTTATTGACGAAGATTAATGATATTTATTATTTAATTTTAAGGTGTTATATAGACAAAACTTGCTGTGAAACGCATTCATGTATATTATTATTATTATTTAAATAAAATAAAAAATAAGGATGCATATAATGCAACCTCTATGGGCTCCTTGGCGATCTGAATATATTTCGCGTAAGAAAGAAGATAAGTGTGTTTTTTGTATATCAGATATAAGTGTATCTGACGATGAAAAATATTTAATACTGTATAGGGGAATTAATACTTTTGTTATGATGAATAAATTTCCTTATATTAATGGACATGTTCTTATAGCACCTTTACGCCATATAAGTGAATTTGAGTTACTCACAGATGAGGAGTCATATGAACTTATGTTTTTGTTAAAACAATGTACAAGAATTCTTAGAGAAAAATTTTGTCCTCAAGGAGTTAATATTGGCTTAAATCTTGGTGAGGCAGCAGGCGCTGGTATTTGTGATCATCTACACTTTCATGTTCTTCCTCGATGGGTTGGAGATTCTTCATTTATGGCTGTACTTAGTGAAACAAAGATTATTTCTGAACACATTACTTCTACTTATAATAAACTTAAACCACTCTTTTCTACGATATCACTTTAACGTTTTCAAGGAGCTACTACATGAAGTACGTGAAAGTTTTTCTGGCAATTATAATCTTTTTTTTGGTTATGATGTTTTTTGTCCAAAATCAGTCTGCTCTTTCTCAAGTTATACCTCTTACTCTAGACCTTTTTTTTATTGAACCTATGCTCTCTAAACCAATAAGCATTTATGCATTACTCCTTATCTGTTTTTTAATTGGTTCTCTTGTTACTCTTGCACTTCTTGTTTGGGATCGTTTAAGACTTTCTGCTCATCTTGCACTTGCAAACATACGTATTCGGACCCTAGAAAAAGATATTGAACATATAACTAAAGAAAAAAATAACTATGAAACACAAAATAAAGAATTAGAGCAATCATTTTTAGAAAATTGATTATTATCCTCCATATTGTAACTAGGCTTATTTTTTATTAGTATTTAATCTTTATTTATCCAATCTGACTTAAGACTATGAATGAATCATCTCACCGTATAACACCAATGTTAGAGCAATATCTTAGTATAAAAAGTAATTATCCAGACACATTACTTTTTTATAGAATGGGAGATTTTTACGAACTTTTCTTTGAAGATGCTGAAACTGCAGCAAGGGAGTTACAAATAGCTCTTACAGCAAGAAATCCTCGTGCTGAAAATCCTGTTCCTATGTGTGGTGTTCCATGGCATGCAGCAGATAGTTATATTCATCAACTTATTCAGAAAGGATATAAAGTTGCTCTTTGTGAGCAAACAGAAGATTTTCGTGAATCAAAAGGACTTGTTCAACGGAAAGTTACAAGAGTTTTCACTTCTGCTACAACTACAGAAGAAACAAGTTTAGATCCTAAAACACATACATATTTAGGAGCAATGTATTGGGATGAGGAGGTTAATATTGGTGCATTTTGTTGGGCAGATGTTTCTACAGGATTATGGACTGGTATACAAGTAAAGAAAAAATCTGAGCTTTGGCAGTGGATACAAAAAATACTTCCTAAGGAGCTTTTATTTCCTGAAAAATATGAACTTCCTGCTACAGCAAAGCTTATAGAAATACAATTTGTTCCACTACCGTATAAAACTCATTTTGAATATCCACAAGCAGTAAAAAGACTTTTACAAGCTCAGGGTGTTGCTGACTTAGAAGCACTTGGTCTTGAAAAGCATACAATACTTGTTCAAGCTTGTGGAGCATTAGTTGCTTATCTTGAACAAACACAGTTACAAGATGTAAATCATTTAATGCCTTTTAAACCTTTAGATATTGGGAAATATGTTATTCTTGATGAAATAACAGAAAAAAATCTTGAACTTTTCAAAAGAGTTAATGGAAAAAAGGGAGTTGGTACACTTATTCATGTTTTAGATCATACTTTGACCCCTATGGGGGGGAGACTTCTTGAGGAACGACTTCATCACCCCTGGAGAGATATTACAACTATTTTAGAAAATCAAAGTGTATTGGAATGGCTAATATTATATAAAGAAAATATGAAGAAACTTCAAGACGCATTGAAAGCTATCTATGATCTAGAAAGATTATCTACTCGTATTGTATTAAATCGTACATCTCCAAAAGATCTCCTTGCATTAAAAAATACACTTCTTATCTTACCAAGAGTTAAGGATGCATTAATAGTAGAAATAAATGTTAAAGATAATAGATATATTACGATAGATGAATCTATCTTATCCACAATGCCAACAATTTTAAGACAATTATTAACAAAGTGGGATAATATATCTGACTATGCTGAAAAACTTGATAAAGCTCTTGATGAAAATCCACCTAATTCTATTGTTGAAGGTGGGTTATTTAAGTTAGGTTTTAATGCTGAACTTGATGAACTTATGGATTTATTAGAACATGGAGAATCAAAACTTCAAGCTTTACTTGAAAAAGAGCAGAAGGTAAATAATTTACCAAGACTTAAAATAGGATTTAATCGTGTTTTTGGGTATTATTTTGAACTCACAAAGTCTGCAGGCACCCCACCCTCTCACTTTGTCAGACGTCAAACGTTAGCTAATGCAGAGCGTTATACTACAGAAGAACTGAAAGATTTGGAGGAGCGACTTCTTTCAGCAACAGAAAAACGTAATACACTTGAGTATAAACTATTTCAAAAATTACGTGAGGAACTTGTTTCTATCCGTCCAAGAATACTTTTTATGGCAAGTCTTATAGCTCAACTTGATTTATGGCAATCTTTGGCAGATGTAGCTATACGACATAATTGGAATAAGCCTACCTTATTAACTAATAATAATATTTTTATTCGTGAAGGTAGACATCCTGTTATTGAATCTATTATTGGTAAATCCGTTTTTGTTCCTAATGATCTTGTTATGGATGAAACAAGAAGAATGCTTTTGATTACTGGTCCTAATATGGCTGGTAAATCTACTGTGCTGCGTCAAACAGCAATTATTTGTTTATTAGCTCATATGGGATCCTTTGTTCCTGCTACAGAGGCACAGATTGGTATATGTGATAGAATTTTTTCTCGTGTTGGTGCTTCAGATAATCTTGCTAGAGGACAAAGTACATTTATGGTTGAAATGATGGAGACAGCAAGAATTCTTAGACAAGCAACGTCAAGAAGCTTAGTTATTCTTGATGAAATTGGTAGAGGAACTAGTACTTTTGATGGGCTTGCACTTGCATGGGCTGTTGCAGAAGACTTAGTTTGTAAAGATCATGATGGTGTCCGTACATTATTTGCAACACATTATCACGAGTTAACTGCACTTGAAGAAAAATTAACAGGTGTTCATACAATGACTATAGCTATTCGTCATTGGAATGATGAACTTGTTTTTTTATATAGATTGATCCCTGGCCCTGCAGATAGAAGTTATGGTATCGAGGTTGCTAGACTTGCAGGAGTACCTCAGTCAGTTATCCAAAGGGCAAAAATTATTTTAACTCAATTAGAACAAACACACCAACAACCCCGCTCCTTACTGAATTTGTTACCTGGTGTAGTACAAAATGCTAATGAAGAACTAAGCAAACAGGATGTTAAGGTAGTTGAACATCCTGTTGTCACCTTATTAAAAGAAATGAATCCAGAGACACTTACACCATTAGATGCACTTAAATCTTTAGTTGAATGGAAATTATTATATGGAACGACACATGCAACATAAGCAATTGTCTCTAGTTTTACTTTTTCTTAGTTTATTTTGTTTTTCTTGTGGTAAAGAAAGTAAGCCAGTCCCTCAAGATCAGCAGAATCTATTTACATGGAGTCATGCTGAAGTAACTTTTGCAACAGATAGCTGTTTAAGAATTGTTGTTGCTATGAAAGGGGCTGTAAAAAATATACGTTCTTTTTCTTTAGAACTTCAACCCAGTAGCATACCTTCTATTCCCCCTGAACTTGAAGATTTTGGCTACTGTGACGACTGTCCATTTATTCCTCTAGAGGTTGCTACAATCACTCCAGAAAAAATATCAGAAAATAAGTCAACTAATGAGACTGTCTATTCTTTTACATATTGTCCCAAAAGAAAAGCACTCCAATATCGTTGGCGATTGGTTATTAAAAATATTTTTACAAACTTTCCCTATGTAGTTACCACAGTGAGTAACACTAATTAAATATTATTATGAATTATTAAGGTTGAACACGGCATATACATCCATTATTTAGCCTTCTATATTTTACATATGCATCTCTAAGAGCAACATATGGTTCAATAGCACTTTTTGTAATGCTTTCATAAGAATCAATAACTGTGTTAACTTTGTTAAAAGTTAAAAAGAGTTCAGTTGTGAGTCCATATTCTAGAGGAACAATACCTATTGGTTTTACAAACCATGCAAAAGGACCTACAGCTGCATCTCCTATAGTACCAAAAGTATCACGAATTGTACTTGGTCCAAGTATAGGCCAAATAAGGTAGATTCCTTCTCCAAATCCCCATATAGCAAGAGTATGACCAAAGTCAGCAGTATCAGGATCTATAGGAATAAGTGGTTTATCTTTTTGTGTTATATTAATAAATCCACCAAAACCTATAGTCGAATTAACCATAAATTTTCCTAGTTCAATCCAAGCTTGTCCAATTTTTCCTTGTAATAGGCTATTAAACAATCTGATAGGAGTTTGGAGATTATATAAAACATTTTTAAAACCTTGACGGAACGATTCAGGAGTAATAACTTCATACCCTTTATATAGTGGCTTGGTAATTCGTAAGTAGAAGAAATCATTAAAATAGAACCAAAAACGATTCCAAGGTTCTAAAGGGTCTTTTATTGGTTTATCGCAAAGTTCATCATAGTCTTCAAATATACCATAATCTTCAAAGTCACTATCACTCAGTTTTATTTTTGAAGATGTTGAAGGTTTGCATCCTGGTTTTGATTGTAGTTCTTGAGATTGTGAACTTTTATTCTCTATTGGAGGGAGATGTTTTGCATGTGCTGGTAAGCAAAAAAAATGTATTATAATCATTATGATTATAATAAAAATGATAAAATCATAGGTTCGTAGTTGTTGTGAGAACATTTATTGTCCTAACTTACTATTTCCTACTGATGCTGCATTGTGAAGTTCTTTTGCTCGTGCCTCAACTTTTTGAATGAGTTCTTCAGGTTTATTTTTCATAAGAATATCTTGGAATTGTGCTCTATAATTTTTTATTAAACTAATATTTTCAATAATTACATCATAAACAACCCAAGTATTCTTTTTTGACATCATTCTATATACAACAGGTATTGTTCTACCATCAGATAAATTAATGACTGTTTGGACTTCTGCTCGGTCTCCTTTAGAAGAAATAAGTTCATTTGTATATGTTACTTTTTCTCCATTATATCCATCAATCTTATCAAGATATGTGGCAAGTAAAAGATCAGAGAACGCATTATTGAACCGTTCTTGTTGTGAAGTTGTGAATGAGTTCCAATTTAAACCCACAGTACGTAGTGAAAATTCACTAAAATCAAATACTTTTCTTACTTCATTTTCAATTTTATTCCTTACTTGGAGATGTGTTTGAGGATTAGAGTATGATGGATCCTTAAGATAATTAATCACGTCATTTACGGAAGTTTCAATAGTTTTTGTCGGACCTGTTGCAACTGCTTGATTTGAAAAAATAAGTAGTATTAAAAAGAAAAATATAAAGTTAAAGAAAGTTTTTTGTATTGACATATAGTTATACCTTCCCAAAAATATATTTACTTATTAATGATTCAAGATCGACTGATGACTCTGTATCCATTATTTCATCACCATTTTTAAGTGGTTCTCCTGTACCTCCAGGTGAAATGCTGATATATTTATCGCCAATTAATCCACTTGTTTTCACAGAGGCAATAGCATCATCTGTAAGATGGATATTGTTATTGACATTAAGTTCAACTATAGCTCTTGGCAATTTATTATCAAGTCGTATAGATTTTACTCGTCCAACTTTTACACCTGCAATATCTACTTCAGCTCCTGGTTTTAGCCCAGAAACAGATGTAAACGTTGCAAAAACTGAATAACCATCAGAGTTAAAAAGTTCCATTTTGCCAAGCTTAATAGTCAAATATCCTAAACAAATTAAACCTATTAAAACAAAAAAACCAACTGCAGCTTCTTTTGAAATTACCATATGTAATCCTTTTATCTACTCTTCAAGCCAAGCGTTAAGGGCCACACGCACAGCAGGGTTAATAGGGGAAGCTTCTACACGAATACTTTCCTTTTCAGGTTTACGATCTATAAATCTTTGTAAGTATGGATCTTTTGAACTTTTTAGTTCTGGGTATGAACCAGAAAAAATTATTGCTCCATCTTTAATAAATAAAATATGCTCAGCAATTCTAGAAACACTAGCAAGATCATGACTAACAACCAATAATGTCATTTCAGGATATTGGGTTTTCATACCAATTAAAAGCTGATCCATTTGTGCTGAATTTATAGGATCTAATCCTGAAGTTGGTTCATCACAAAAAAGAATTGGAGGTTCTGTGACAATTGCCCTGGCTAGTCCACCACGTTTTTTCATTCCTCCTGATAATTCATTAGGGAAGAAATCTGCAAACTTTTCTAATCCTACTAAACTCAGTGTTCGAATAACAGTTTCTCTAATAATAGTTGGAGGGAGGTTTGTATTTTCAGACAATGGAAGGCCAACATTTTCAGCAAGTGTTAAGGCTCCTAAGAGTGCTCCATCTTGAAATAGTACACCAAAACGTCGTCTGATACTTCTAAACTGTTTTGTAGGAAGAGAAAATAAGTCTTGGCCTCCATAAAGAATTTTACCTGAAATAGGTTTAGCTAATCCAATAATATGTCGGAGTAAGGTTGATTTCCCACAGCCAGATTCACCTAATACAAATGTTATTTTACCACCAGGAATCACTGTATTAATATTATGAAGTATTGCTTTGTTTTCATAACCTAAGTAGAGGTGTTCTAAACGGATATCCCAAGCTGTACGTATATGTGGCATTGATTTTTATCCTTAACGTAACATTGCTGAGGTAACAACATAATCAGCAATTAAAACTAGTACACATGATACAACTACAGCAGAGGTAGTAGCATTAGCAACAGCTTCTGGACCTCTACCATCTCGACGTCGATGAGCATTATAACCTTTATAACAACAAATAAGAATAACAAGTATAGCAAAAGTTAATGCTTTAATAGAACCTTCATTAATATCAGATAAAGTTGTACTTGATTCAATACTTGAAAAATATGCACCTTCATTTACACCTAGTAAGCATACTCCTGTAAGATATCCTCCAATTATACCTATAACATCAAATACAGCTGTAAGAAGAGGAAATGATATGAGTGAGGCAACAATGCGAGGCGAAACTAAATATCCTATCCCTGGTATATCCATCACTTCAAGTGCATCAATTTGATCTGTAATACGCATAACACCTATCTCTGCTGTCATTGAAGAGCCTGCTCGAGCTATTATCATAATGGCTGTTAAAACAGGACCTAATTCTCGAATAAGTGTTAAAGATACAGCTGAACCCAAAAAACCGACAGATCCAAATTTTATAAGAACATAATATCCTTGAAGTCCAAGAACCATGCCTGTAAATAATCCTATAAGAGAAATGACAAAAAGTGATTTAGTTCCAATAACATAAATTTGTCTAATGGCTTTTGAGCATAATTTTGGTGTAATAAATATTTGACGGAACCCTTCAAGTAGAAATAAAAATATTTCTCCAAGTGTTATACAAATACTGATAGTCCATTGACCAAGCAATATAACTAATTGATTAAATACCATTAACATATGTGCTCCAGGTGACTTAGCGATGTCTTCCGGTTGGCTCCTGAGAAATAATTTTTGTATCTTTAAGTTTTAATTGAGTAAAGGTATCTTTGGCTATTATAGCATCACTGATCACTCCTCTCAAGAGTACCCTGACATGATACCAACGTATATTACCTTTTTCATCGTTTGTTGTTACTAGTTGTGTGCGAAAACCCTCTTCTTCGAGTTTTTCTCGTAAATTTTCTGCTTGAATTTTTTTCTTAAATGAAGCTACTTGAAAAACAAAACTATATATCATTAAATCATTTTGAGATGTTATTTGTTGAACTTGCTCTTTTGTATTAATATTTTTTTGTATATTTTTTGTTTCAGAAGATATATCTTTTTTTTGTTTAAGGTCTTGGTGTGGGTGTGAAGAAGGTATTTGACTATGTTGAAGATTTGTATCTATTTCTTGAGATAAATTATGTATTTTTTTTTCTTCTTTATTATATAGAGTAGGATTATTATCTTGTTTGAGTTCATGCATGAAACGTAGATTTTCTGGCTTTAAAATAGGCTGTTTTTCAATTTGGTTCTCAGATGATGTATCATTGATGAGTTGATTAATTTCAGAAAGATTATGGTTAGGGCTGTACCCTCTTCCTATGAGTATTCCAAAAACAAAGCTCCAGCTTAATGCCATAATACTTATAAAAAGTATTACACATAATCCTGGAATACTAATCGAAAAAGAGAAACAAGTA
Source organism: Lawsonia intracellularis PHE/MN1-00 (assembly GCF_000055945.1). Lineage (NCBI taxonomy): Bacteria > Pseudomonadati > Thermodesulfobacteriota > Desulfovibrionia > Desulfovibrionales > Desulfovibrionaceae > Lawsonia > Lawsonia intracellularis. The sequence continues at coordinate 287,544 of NC_008011.1, read as the reverse complement.
GGTGTCGTGTGAGAACTATACTTTTTTGGTCTTACTATTTTTTTGGATATTGGTTTATATGACATAGGTAGTTACATATTTTTAGGAGCTGTTACACCAAGAATATTAAGCGCATTATAAATAACTTGTCCAACAGCTTGTAGTAATGCAAGACGAGAAAGAACTATAGTCTTTTCATTAGATTGTAATACAGGATATTTTGCATAATAACTATGAAGTTCTCCTGCAAGTTCCATAAGATAATGTGTAATATAGTGAGGGGCAAGGTGTTGTGCAGCATTATAAATGACATCTTCAAACTTATCTAATAGGCGTAATAAGTTGAGTTCATCTTTTGTAGTAATATTTGATAAGGGAACTTCATTTACATCAGTAATAGTAAAGCCAAGGTCATGAGCTTTTCTTATAATAGAACAGATACGAGCATAAGCATATTGTACATAATAAACAGGATTGTTCATTGTACGTTGTTTTACTAATTCAAGATCAAAATCAAGATGAGCATCACTTTTACGTAGAAGAAACATAAATCTTGCTGCATCTACGCCAACTTCATTTATTACATCAATAAGTTTTTCAAATTGCCCAGCCCTTGTAGACATTGCTACTTGAATACCATTTTCTAATAAACTTACAAGTTGAATAAGTATAATATCAAATGTCATTGGATCATGTCCAAAAGCTTGCATTGCAGCTTTAATACGAGCAATATATCCATGGTGATCTGCACCTAATATATCTATGATTCTATCAAATCCTCTATTATACTTTGTGTAATGATAAGCAATATCTAATGCAAAATAAGTTAGCGATTTGTCTGATTTACGAAGGACTCTATCTTTATCATCACCAAAAACAGTAGATTGGAACCAAAGAGCACCTTCTTTTTCGAATGTAAGTCCTGTACACTCTAAAGCTTTAAGAGTTTGTTCAATAGCATTTGTTTTTATTAATGTACGTTCTGAAAACCATTCTTCATGTTCTACTTTAAATGTTTTAAGATCTTGTTTAATACCGTTAAGTATTACATTCATACCAAAGTGAAAACTAGCCTGCTCACCATCTATATCTGTATATGAGATGATATCAGGCTGCTCTTCTAATAATGCTTTTGCAATTTCAATAATATACGTTCCTTTATAATATTCTTCTGGCCATGTAACTTGTATCCCACTAAGCTCTTTAATTCTTAGCCAAATAGATAACCCTAGTAATTGCATTTGCCTTCCTGCATCATTGATATAATATTCTGTAGTAACATTATATCCAGTGAAGCGTAGAAGACGTGCAAGGGTATCTCCTATTGCAGCACCTCTTCCATGCCCTATATGTAAAGGGCCTGTAGGATTTGCAGAAACATATTCAATAAGTACTTTCTGTTTATTTCCTAATTGGCAAGAGCCATAACTACTTCCTTTAGAGAGGATATGATTAATAGTTTTTTGCCAAAAAGTTGGAGAAAATGTAATATTTAGAAAACCTGGTCCTGCAACAGATACAGAAGAAAATGAGGTACTTTCTTGCTGCAACTTTTCAGCAATTTTTTCAGCAATATTTTTTGGATTTATTCCTATATTGTTTGCAAGGACTAAAGCAATATTTGTAGCAAGATCGCCATGCAATGTATTTTGGGGGATTTCTATAACTGCTTTTTTAGGCCAGGTATAACCTAGTTTTTTTATAGTACATTCTAAACATGTCTTCAAATATTGCTCAGCTCTCATATATCCTCTATGTATATCAAAAAATAGTGAGAAATATATTTATCGTATTCAATATAAATGTAAAGCAATTACTATATAATAATTATCTTTAAGCAGTGAATAATAATGTGTTTTTGTATATTATTTTTTAAAAGATCTTTTTCTTGAATATCATATATCTCTCATGTAATCTTTTTATGTATATTTGTTTTGCAACAGTTATCTTATCGTGGAGAAAAATGATGTCATCTATAGAAACACTAGAGCGTAATTTAGCCTTTGATCTTGTCAGAGTGACAGAGGCTGCGGCTATTTCTGCTGCTCGTTGGCTAGGAAGAGGAGATAAAAATGCCGGTGATAAAGCAGCAGTTGATGCTATGCGTCTTTCTTTTAATAATCTTCCTATGATAGGGACTATTATTATTGGTGAAGGTGAAAAAGATGAAGCACCTATGTTGTATAATAGTGAACAAGTTGGATTAGGTTATGGATACCCTTTAGATATTGCTGTAGATCCTGTAGAGGGAACAAATCTCCTTGCATTTGGTAGACCAAATGCTATTGCAGTAGTTGGAGCTGCTCCTGCAGGAAGTATGTATGATCCTGGTCCAAGTTTTTATATGCAAAAGTTAGTTGTGAGTCAGTCAGCAAAAAATGTTATTGATCTAGATGCACCTGTAGAAACAAATTTGAAAAATATTGCTAAGGCTCTTGGGAAAGATATAAAAGATCTCACGGTATTTGTATTAGATAAACCAAGGCATAAACAACTTATTACAGATATTCGTACAGCAGGCGCTCGAATACAACTTCATACAGATGGTGACGTCGCAGGTGCACTATTAGCTGTAGATCCCAGATCTGAGATAGATCTTATGATAGGAACAGGAGGAACTCCTGAAGGTGTTCTTTCGGCTTGTGCAATTAAAGGTATTGGTGGAGGGATGATCGCAAGACTAGATCCTCAGACTGAAACTGAAAAACAGTCTCTATACAATGCTGGAATAGATTTATCAAAACTACTTGAAGTTGATGATTTAGTAAAAGCAGATGATGTTTTCTTTGCTGCTACAGGTATTTCAGGAGGCTCATTTCTCCATGGTGTTCAGTTTCATGGGCAGGGTGCAACCACACACTCTATTGCTATTAGAAGTAAAACAGGTACTGTTCGTCACATACAATCTTCACATAATTGGGAAAAACTTATGAAAATCAGTTCAATTGGTTATAATTAATATTTTTTTAATATTCTTTCTTTTTTCTTTTTTAGTATTTTTAAGTTAACCCCACTTATAGGTAATTATAATGAAAAATCCTATTGCAATTCTTTTTCCAGGACAAGGCTCACAAGAAAATAATATGGGACGTGATATAGCAGAATCTTCAAAAGAAATGATGAGCCTTTGGGAAAAAGCAGAATCTATTAGTAAACTACCTCTCCGAGCTGTGTACTGGGAAAGCAATGATACAACTTTGATGTCAGATACACAATATTTGCAACCAGCTTTAACTGTAGTGAATATGTCAATTTGGCAACAATTATCTAAACACCTTGTGCCAGGTTGTGTGGCTGGACATAGCTTGGGAGAGTTTAGTGCATTAGCAGCAGCAAAAGTTTTATCCTTTGAATCAGTGCTTGAACTTGTGTGTTTACGTGGGGAATTAATGTCAAATTTAGAACCTAGTGAACAGGGAGCAATGATTGCTATTCTTCGTCTTAGCCAAACTGAAGTTGAATGTATTGTGAAAGATGTATCTCATAACATACAACAATCTATAACAATCGCAAACTATAATACTCCTGTCCAATTTGTTGTAAGTGGAACAAGAGAAGCTATAGAAGCAACTATTTCTTTTGTAAAAGAAAAAAGAGGCCGTGCTGTATTACTTCCTGTTAGTGGAGCTTTTCATAGTCCACTTATGGAAAAAGCTTCACAGAAATTTTCAGAAAAATTATCTAAAATGAATTGGTCTACACCACTATACCCTATCTATACTAACAGTACAGGTACTCCCTTTGTAGATACAAAAAGTATTTATGATTCTATTCTAAATCAAATGATATCACCTGTCCATTGGATTAATGTTATTACAAATCAGTGGAAAGATGGTACCCGCCAATGGATAGAAGTCGGCCCTAAAGGTGTTTTATCACGTATGGTTACTCCTATTTTGGAAGAACATATATCTACAATAGATAATAATATTAGTGTTCACTCTATAGATTCTTTAAAAACTCTTACTTGTTTTACTTCAAATAATTCTTTAACATTAACTTAGACTATTAGAGTAACAACTAATAATCAAAAAAGTTTAGATATAATTTAATATTTTCTTTTTTCTAAGAGTTATAATAAAAAACTTTATTTTATTGTTATGTTATTACTCTAATTAGAGTCTATAGTTATTTTAACGTGTTAATTTTCTAAATTTTATTCTATGAGGTTGCTCCATAGCTTTTCCAAGACGTTTCTTTTTATCTTCTTCATAATCAGAATAATTCCCTTCAAAGAAAGACACCTTAGAATCACCTTCAAAAGCTAAAATATGTGTAGCAAGTCGATCAAGAAACCAACGATCATGGCTAATCACTAATACACAACCTGCAAAGTTTTCTAACCCATCTTCAAGTGCACGCATTGTGTTTACATCAAGATCATTTGTTGGTTCATCAAGAAGAATGACATTAGCACCTGACTTCAACATATTAGCTAAGTGAACCCTATTACGTTCTCCTCCTGATAAAACATCAACGCTTTTTTGTTGATCTGAACCTATAAAATTAAAACGTGAACAATAGGCACGAGCATTTATGTCACGATTTCCAAGTCTAATAACTTCTTGGCCACCACTAATAATATCATATACTGTTTTACCTGGTAGTAATGATTCACGATTTTGATCTACATAACTTAATACTACTGTATCCCCTATAAGAAACTCACCAGTATCTGGTTTTTCTAACCCTGCAATCATTTTGAAAAGAGTTGTTTTACCAGCTCCATTGGGACCAATAATACCAACTATTGCGCCAGAAGGGATAATAAAATGTGCATCTTCAATAAGGAGACGATCTCCAAAACTTTTTGTTGTACCTCTTGCTTCAATAACAGTTTTTCCTAAACGTGGTCCTGGTGGGATATAAATTTCTAAATCAGGAGCTCTTTTTTCGCTTTCATGGTTAAGCATAGCTTCATATGCATGAATTCTAGCCTTACTCTTAGATTGACGACCTTTTGGAGACATGCGTATCCATTCTAACTCACGTGCTAATGTTTTTATTCGTTCTTTTTCTGCTTTTGCTTCTTTTGCTAGTCGTTTTTCTTTTTGTTCTAACCAGGAAGAATAATTTCCTTTCCATGGGATTCCTTTACCTCTATCAAGTTCAAGTATCCATCCTGCAACATTATCAAGAAAATAGCGATCATGTGTAACAGCAATAACTGTACCTGGAAAAGTTTGTAAAAAATGTTCAAGCCAGGCAACTGATTCAGCATCTAAATGGTTTGTAGGTTCATCAAGTAAGAGGATATCTGGAAGTTGTAATAATAGTCTACATAGTGCTACTCTACGACGTTCTCCCCCTGAAAGAACAGAAACAGGTGTATCTCCTGGAGGACAACGTAATGCATCCATAGCCATTTCTAGTTTTGAGTCAAGATCCCATGCTCCTTTTGCATCCATAAGTTCTTGGACTTTACCTTGTTTTTCAATAAGGGCATCCATTTCCTCTGGTTCCATTGGCTCAGCAAACTTTGCATTAATAGATTCAAATTCTTTAATTAGATTAACAAGTTCTTGAACTCCTTCTTCTACTACTTCACGAACTGTACGTGTTTCATCTATAAGTGGCTCTTGTTCAAGGTATCCAATAGTATAACCTGGAGATAAAACTGTTTCTCCTTCAAATGACTGATCTACTCCAGCAAGAATTTTTAGTAAGGATGATTTACCAGAACCATTGAGTCCAAGTACACCAATTTTAGCTCCATAAAAATATGAAAGAGATATATCTTTTAATACTTCACGTTGCCCATGACGTTTGGAAACATGAATCATAGAATAAATAATTTTTTCTGCTTCACTACTCATGAAAACTCCTTACTTCCAATTTATAAATGACGAGCAGCTAACTCACGTTTAATATCCATAGCTTCTGCACGTTTTTTTAGTTCGTTACGATGATCATATAACTTTCGTCCTTTAGCCAATGCAATTTCTGTTTTTACTTTTCTATTTTTAAAGTATAGCTTTAATGGTACTATTGTAAGTCCTTTTTGCTCTACTTTTGAAGCTAACATCTTCAACTCTTGCCGATGTAAAAGTAACTTTCGAGGTCTATCAGGATTTTGTATAACATAACCTGCATTATTATATGGAGGGATATGAAGTCCTACAATATATCCTTCACCTTGTTTAAAGTCGACATAACTATCTTGAAAACTTGCATGGCCTGATCGTAAACTTTTTACTTCAGGGCCTGTAAGAACAATTCCTGCTTCAAGAAAATCAAGAAGATCATAAAGATGTCTAGCTTTTCTATTTTCAAATACAAGATGACTATTTTTTTTAGCAGACATTATTAGCTCCTTGATGTAATGATGCTGTAAATCTGCTTTGTCGTCCAGCCCATTGTACGTGTTTGTACTCTTTTAGCAACTTCACGAGCTGTCCCACCATATTTTTTTTCTTCTGTTATTATTTTATATAATATGCTGTGTTCTGTTATATGTTTTTCTTTTGGAGGACTAATAATAACAGTAAGTTCACCTAGTAAGTTTTTAAATGTAACTTCTTCTCCAAGGTTAAAAAAAAGAAATTCTTCATGTAGTTTGGTAAGCTCTCGAGCAATACATACTTCTCTATTACCAAGGACTGTATAAGCATTTTTTAATGTATTAATTAATCGATTTTTACGTTCAAAAAAAACGAGTGTGTGTGACAGCATAATAAATGAAGAAAAAATTTTTTCTTGTTCTATGAAATCTCTAGGCAAAAATCCTAAAAATGTAAAAGGATGTGGTATAATTCCAGAACCTACAAGAGCAGTTATTGGTGCTGAAGGACCTGGAACTACTGAAACTGGTATTGAAGCTTTTCTACAGGCATTTACTAAACAATATCCAGGATCACTTATAATTGGCATACCTGCATCAGAAATTAAGGCTAACGTTTTCCCACTAGATAACATTGTAAGAAGAGGTTTAAGTTTTTTTTCTTCGTTATGATCATGAAAACTAAGAAATTTTTTAACTACTATATTACAATGCTGACAAAGCAATCCAGCACGTCTTGTATCTTCAGCAAGGACAATATCAACAGATTCTAATACAGATTTTGCACGAATAGACAAATCACCAGGGTTGCCAAGAGGTGTTGCTACTATCCATAATTTCGTAGAATTCAAAGACATTTTTATAGTGTTCCAATTCTAGGGTTGTTTTTTTTGATATAATACAAATTACATCAAATCGACAAGGCATACTCCAATCTTTTTTATCCATAAGATATAACTGAGCGCTATGAATAATATTACAACGTTTAGATATAGTTAATGTTTGTTCAGGTAGTAGCATTCCTTTTGCTTTTCTAGTTCTGACTTCAACAAATACCAATGTTTTGATATCTTGACAAACTAAATCAATTTCAAATCTACCTTTTCTCCAATTACGTTCTAAAATACTCATCCCTTTATTATATAGGAATAATGCAGCTGCAGATTCTCCTTGTTGTCCAATTTCACAAGATTTCATATAATATAACTGGATACGACTAGTGAGAAGTGACGCCTTTGAATGTCATTCTGTGAATAGGAGAAGGGCCAATTTTTTGTAATATTTCTCGATGTGTTTTTGAGCCATACCCTTTATTTTTAGAAAAATTATATTGAGGATAACGTTTATCAAGTTTAGACATTAAAGTATCGCGAAAAGTTTTTGCAATAATAGAAGCAGCTGATATGGCTGGAATACTAGCATCCCCTTTAATGATAGAATGTTGTATTGGTAAAAAGTTCCAACCAAATTGGATAAAAAATTTTTGAGGTATAGCTTTGTTGCCATCAATAAGAAGAAGTTCTGGAAAAGTTTTTAATACAGTTGCAGCATGAGCCATAGCTTTAAGACTTGCTTGTAAGATATTTATTTCGTCTATTTCTTTTGGCCAAACAACTCCAATACCCCAGCTAATAGCAGTTTCATATATTTTTTTTGCAAGGATATATCGACGGTTAGAAGAGATTGTTTTTGAATCAGCAAGTCCATCTATTGATATAGTGTCTGGTAAGATGACTGCTCCAGCAACAACTGGTCCAGCAAGGCATCCACGTCCAACTTCATCAAGACCTGCAGTGAGTAAAGATAAGTTATCATATACTAGCTCATGGGGAGTTATTGGTAAGCTTTGTTTAACAACTATCTGTTGTTGTTTTAATTTTTTTTGAAACACAGGCTTCTCCAAAAAAGAAAAGGGACTTTAATGTCCCTCTATGTTTATTTAAAAAAATAGGAGACGTTAATAAATTTTTTTGGGTTTAATGCGTGCAGCATTCCCTCTAAGATTACGAAGATAGTAAAGTCGACTACGACGGACACGTCCCTCACTAACGACTTCTATATGATCAACCAAAGGAGAATGAAGAGGAACAATACGTTCAACACCTACCCCGTCAGATATTTTACGGACTGTAATAGTAGCATTGGTTGTACCTCTATGAATACGAATAACATTTCCTTGAAAAACTTGGATTCGTTCTTTCTCCCCTTCTACAATACGAAAATAAACTTTTATAGTGTCCCCTGATTTAAAACTAGGAATATCTAGTCGCATTTGTTCACGTTCAATTTTTTTGAAAATGTCCATCTATTTCTCCTTTGAAAAGAATACCTACTATATATTTAGTAAAAATCACCTAAAATTCTGTCCAGAGTTATGGCAACAGCACTACGTACAGGAAGATGATTATAGTTATCTATCCATCGTAATGGACGTAATACTCCAAAACAACTATTTAAAGTATCTGGTGTAAGACCGTGACCAGTACCAAAAAGAAGAGCAATTGGTTGTTGTAATAGCATTTCTTTTACATCACAAGGTAGTAACACACCATATTTACAGGCAGTTGTTCCAATAAGTAATGGGGATTGTCCTGTATAATTTTCAATAGTATCTAGGGATGATTGTAAGTCTGATGCTATATTCACAAGCTTAAAAGCTTCTGCTCTATCAGGATTTGATTTTCCTCCTGCTCCTACTGTCCAATGTGTAATAATTTTTTCTAAAATATTTTGTTGATCTTGAAGCGGCGTCACTATAGTAACACTACCTAATCCATAGGTTTTAGCACAACGAGCTATATCATGAACATCTAGGTTTGTCAAAGATGTCGCACCAATTGTTTGATCTCCTAACATAACAGGATAGTGCAACAATACACAATGAAGGTTTCGTCCTAAATTTAATCTAGCCAGTTCTTTTATATTATTACAAAAAAACTCCATATCTGAAGTAGAGAGATTAGCTTTATTTAACATCTCAGGACAGGTATTAAATGTTACTTTGAGAGATTGTTTTCGTTGCCACTGTTTTATTTTTTGATGATTTCCTTCAAGTAAAACTTTAGGAACAGATATACTTTCATATAATTCTGGACGGGTATATTGAGGATACTCTAATAGATTATTTGAAAAACTTTCTTCTGTATAAGATGTTTCTTTTCCTATAAATCCAGGAAGTAGCCTAGATGTTGCTTCTATAAGCATCATAGCCGCAGCTTCCCCACCATTAATAACAGCTTCTCCAACCCTAATAGATTCTATAGGAAAAAGCTCTGATAAACGATAATCAATACCTTCATAACGTCCACATATAATAGTTAAGGTTTTTTCTTTTGCAAGTTCATGAGCAAATTTTTGTGTAAATGGTTTTCCTGATGCAGATAACATAATAATTCGTCCATGTCCTTGAGATTGTTCTGAAATATAGTTTAATGAACGAACAATAGGATCTAACATCATTATCATTCCTGGGCCACCCCCATAAGGACGATCATCTACTTTTTTGTGTCGATCAAGCGTCCAGTCACGTGGATTGATAAGATGTGTTTGGATAAGACGAGATGTTTTTGCTTTTCCTAATAACGCTGTATTTAAAGGAGAAGTGAACCAGTCTGGAAATAGCGTGACAATATTAATATGCATATATGAAAAAATAGATAGCAATTATTAATTATTCATATGGTACTCATTACTATTTTTGTAATAAGTTTTTAGCTTTAGAAATAATATGTTCTTTTGTAAAGCCAAAATGAGAAAATAATATTTGGGCTGGAGCTGACTCTCCAAATGTGTCTATACCAACAACATCACCATCAAATCCAACATATTTCCACCAATAGTCAGTTATAGCTGCTTCAATTGCAATTCTTTTTCGAATAGTACTTGGAAGCACTAATTCTTTGTATTCTTTTGGTTGTGAATCAAAAATGGATGTACATGGCATAGAAACAACTCGAATAGCATACCCTTCTTTTTCTAATTGAATTGCTGAAGTTATAGCTAGTTCAACTTCTGAGCCAGTTGCAATAAGAATTAACTCTGGTGATTTTGTGGGTTCATATAAGATATATCCACCATATTGTATATTTGATATTTGTTCTTTTGTACGACTTTGATAAGTAAGTGGTTGTCTACTTAAAGTGATACATGATGTTTTTTGAGATTCAATAGACTTTTCCCATGCTATAGTTGTTTCTACAGCATCACAAGGTCTCCATACATTAAGATTTGGAATAAGACGAAGAGAACTGATATGTTCAATTGGTTGATGTGTTGGTCCATCTTCTCCAACACCAATTGAGTCATGGCTAAGAAGCCAAATAACATGCTGATTCATCATAGCTGAAAGGCGGATAGCAGCTTTTGCATAGTCTGAAAAAACTAAAAACGTTCCACCATAAGGAATAAATCCTCCATGAAGCGCTATGCCATTCATGATTGAACCCATAAGAAATTCACGAACTCCATATGAGAGATAGTTTCCATCATATGATAAATTGCAGATATACTTAGTGTGGCTATGGATTGTTCCAACTGAGCCAGATAAATCAGCAGAACCTCCAATAAGCTCTGGTAAGCAAGGAGCAATAATATCTAAAGTGTTTTTTGAAGCTACTCGAGTAGCTATAGCTATTTTATTTTGTTCTATTTCTTGTAAGTAAGATGTTGTTAGCGAATTCCAGCACTCAGGAAGTATGTGTTGTATTCTTCTTTCAAGTTCAGAAGAAAGTTCTGGGTATGTTGAACAATATTTTGAATAGAGTTCATTCCATTCATTTTCAAGCATAGTTCCTTTTTTACGGCAATCCCATGCTTTATATATTTGTTCTGGGATTTGGAATGGTTCTGACTTCCAGTGTAATTCTGTTCTAACAGCATCACACTCACTCTTTCCAAGTGGTGCACCATGTGAACTTTGACTATTTGATTTATTTGGAGAGCCATATCCTATGATTGTATTACAACAAATAAGTGTAGGTTTATCTGTTATACTTTTAGCAAGTATTATGGCAGAATCAATAGCTTCTGCATTATGGCCATCGATATTAGGAATGACATGCCAACCACAAGCATTAAATCGAGCAGGTGTATCATCAGTAAACCATTTATTAACCTTTCCATCTATAGAAATACCATTATTATCATAAAAAACAATAAGCTTTCCAAGGTGATGAGTTCCAGCAAATGAACAAGCTTCTTGAGAAATACCTTCCATTAGACAACCATCGCCCACAAAAACATATGTATAATGATCAATAATAGGAAAGTGTTCACGATTAAATGTTGTAGCTAATAAACGTTCAGCCATTGCCATACCAACAGCTACTGCTAAGCCTTGACCTAATGGGCCAGTTGTTACTTCTACACCTGGTGTACATTTATATTCAGGATGGCCTGGTGTTTTAGAGTGAAGCTGACGAAAGTTTTGAATATCATCTATTGATAAATCATAACCAGAAAGGTGTAATACTCCATAAAGCAGCATTGAAGCATGACCATTAGAAAGTATAAAACGATCCCTATTAATCCATTGAGGATTAGAAGGATTATGTTTAAGAAAGCACCGCCATAGTGATTCAGCAATATCAGCCATTCCCATAGGTGCGCCAGGATGTCCAGAGTTGGCTTTTTCTACAGCGTCTATTGTTAGGATACGCAAGACATTAGCTAATTCTTTACGAGATGGTATATTTTTTTCCATGAAGAGATGTTGTAAGAAGATTAAATGGTTAGACTATTGGCAACAGATTCAAATTGATATCGTTTCTCTGAGTAAGATTCTCCTACAAAAAATGAAGAACCACAAACAAAAACATCAGTTCCTGCATCTAGTAATGCTTTTGTATTAGATAAAGTTACTCCACCATCCACTTGAATAAGGATTGTTTTTTCTCTTTCATCAATCATCCTGCGTAAGTTGTATATTTTTTCATAAGTAGAAGAAAGGAAATGTTGTCCTCCAAAACCTGGATTGACACTCATAAGGAGAACTAAATCAATATCATCTAAAATATATTCTAGTACTGATAAGGAGGTAGAAGGATTTAGAGCAACACCAGCTTTCATTCCAAGTCGATGAATTTCAGAAACAACTCGTTGTAAGTGTATAGTTGCTTCAACATGAACAACAAGTAAATTAGCTCCAGCAGTATGAAAATTTGAAATATAACGTTCAGGAGATGAGATCATAAGATGAACATCAAAAAATAGAGATGAACAAGGACGAAGTTGCTGAATAACGTGTTGTCCAAATGTTATATTAGGAACAAAGTGTCCATCCATGACATCCCAATGCACCCATTGAAGTCCTGCAGCTTCTAATTCATGGAGTTCAGTTTCAAGGCTCCCTATTTTAGCAGATAAGAGGGAAGGCGAAAGAATCATAGTATAAAACTCTAGGGCTTTAGCAGGATAATGAAAAAGTTGAAGATTTGTTAAGTAGTTGTTTTATATATAAGAGTTCTTTTTCAACTGTTTTAATTGTATCTAATAATTTTTCCATTTCTTCTTTTTCTTTAAATATTGTTGTTTCGTTTTTAATCGACTTAGTTTCATTTTTGTTTTTTGTTTGTGGTGTTATCAGTAAAGCTGAGTCACCAGAAAGTACTCGACGTGCTCCTTCTATTGTTAGTCCTTGTTCATGCAGTAAGTATTTTAACCTGAAAAGAAGTTTTATATCTGTTTCTGAATATAAACGCTGCCCTTTTGGCGTACGTTTTGGAGAAAGTTGAGAAAATTCTGTTTCCCAATAACGTAAGATATAACTTTCAAGTTCAAGTATACGTGCTGCTTCACCGATTTTATATAATCGTTCATTCATTACGTACCTACCTCTAGATATCTTACATTGTCATTAAATATTATTCAAGTAATACATTAAATCTTATATTACATTGATTGGATAGTATTTCAGTGATTTTTTTATAAGCCAAATCAATTTCGCTATCCTTGAGTGTTTTTTTAGCACTTCTAAAAACGAAACGAAACGTACAATGTTGTTCTATATTATTAGGTCTAAATATATCTAATAAGAAAATGTTTTCTAATATAGGAATATCTATTAAGTCCATATAACTTTTTATGTTTGAGATAGAAGTATTAGAAGTAATAATAAGAGTCATATCTCTATAAGAAGATGGATAAATTGGTAATGGTTTAAATGTTATTTTTATATTTTTATATAAATGAGCTAATGTTTCTAAATCAAGCTCAGTAATCCATATTTCTTTATGGGTATGGCAATTTTTTGCAATATGTTGAGATATACAGCCAATATATCCAATTTTTTTCCCATGGATAAAAAGATCAACTCCAGGGTTAAGAAATGCATAAGTATCAGTTTGTGAAGTAGTCAGGGGTGGTAAATGTAAAAAAGTTATAAAGTGTTCAACAATACCTAAAAGATCTAAATAAGAGGCGCTAGTAGAAGGTTGAGGCCAACCTGTATCAAATAAATCACCATGCATAACTATGCCTAGTTTTAGGACTTCTTTTGCTGTTGTTTCTGATATTGCTTCAAATGTATATGTATTAGCAACTTCAAATAATCTTAATCCAGTATTTCCATGAGCTACATTATATTTCACATTGTTTAAAAGACTAGGTATAAGTGAGGTTCTAAGTACATTTTGCTCTTCTGTAAGGGGATTGTATATAATAAGTCTAGTATTATTAGAAAATTTAAGCAAATCTAACTCGTTATTTCCTATAAAACTATAATTTTCAGTTTCATTAAGTCCTATTCCACAAGCCCAATGTTTAACTTTTGTAATAAACTGATACTGAGATTCTGGTAATCCTATGTCATTTAGTGATTTATAAATACATGGAAGTTCTTCAGGTATAGTATTTAGTCCATAAAATCGAAGTAGTTCTTCAATAAGATCTACAGAATGTTGAATATCTTTTCTCCAACTTGGTATAGTAATATCCCATATATTACAGTTAGAAGTGTCTATTTCAAAACCAAGTTGTGTCAGTGTATTGATACAGAAGTTAGAAGGAATAGAAGTACCTGTTACTTTTTGTATGTTTGATGTATCAAGTTGGATAATAGGTTGTTTATAAGGTGTAGGTTCATAGTGAGCATTACCTATCTTGACTTCTCCACCACTTGTATCAATAATCATTTTAATGGCTTTATTAAGAGCATACATCGCTCCAGATGAATCAACACCTCTTTCAAAACGATAGGAAGATTCAGTAGAAATACCAAGCCGTCGAGCTGTTTTTCTAATTATACTGGGATTAAATACTGCACTTTCAATAAGAATATTTTTTGTTGCTTCTGTTACTTTTGAGTTTTGACAACCCATAATACCAGCTAGTGCAATAGGTTTAGTATCATCATAGATAATTAAATCAGATGGAGTTAATGTATGATTTTTTCCGTCAAGAGTACAAAGTATTTCTTCTTCTTTTGCTAAAGAGATATATGTTGTATTACCTTCAATAAGATCTTTATCAAAGGCATGAAGTGGTTGGCCTAATTCTAGTAAGATATAATTTGTGATATCTACAACATTAGAAATAGGACGAATACCCATTGAGTGAAGTCTATGGCGAATATGTAAGGGTGATTTTTGTACGGATATATTTTCAACTAAACGTAATAGATATGATGAGCATACTTTTTTAGAAGAAACATGGACAGACCAATTTTTTGAAAAATCAGGCTCTACTTCTAGGAAATGGATAGGTTGCTGAGGAAATAACGGTAGCCCAAATGCAGTAGAAATTTCTCTTGCAAGTCCTAAAATAGATAAACAATCTCCTCGGTTTGGTGTAATACTAATTTTTAGAATTTCTGTATCAAGATTTAAAGCATTCACTAGTGATGTCCCAACAGTTAGTTCTTCTGGAAGAACTAAAATTCCTGAATGATCATCTGTAAATTCTAATTCTTTTTCAGAACATATCATTCCAAAAGATTCTATGCCCCGTAATTTAATTTTTTTTATAATGGTACCATCAGGCATAGTAGTACCAATAGTAGCTACAGGAACTTTTTGACCTGTAGCTACGTTTGGAGCACCGCATAGAACATGTAGTAATGTTTCTTGACCAATATCTATAGTACAAATAGAAAGTTTGTCAGCTTCTGGGTGTTTTTCACAATGAACAACTTTTCCAACTATAATGGATTGAATGTTATTATATGGTGTTATGATATCTTCAAGCTCAAATCCAAGCATTGTTAGTCTATTACCAAGCTCTTGAGCAGTTCCTTCATATGGAACAAATTCACGTAACCAGTTTAAACTTAATAACATTTTGTGCCTTTCATATCACTTATACTATCTAGCTTATATTTACATAAATTGACGTAGAAAGCGTAGATCGTTTTCAAAAAATATTCTTAGATCTTCAATGTGATATTTTAACATTGCTATTCTTTCAACACCAAGTCCAAAAGCAAATCCAGAGTATATATTATGATCATATCCTACAGACTCAAAAACTTTTGGATGTACCATCCCACAGCCAAGGATTTCAATCCATCCACTTCCTTTACAAATACGACAAATTTCATTTTTTACATAGCCAGTATTATTGCAAGGGTGACATGAAATATCCATTTCAGCACTTGGCTCTGTAAAGGGGAAAAAACTTGGACGGAATCGAATTTTTATTTCAGCGCCAAAAATTGTTTTTAGAAATGCTGTTAATGTACCACGTAGATGTGACATAGATATATTTTTATCAACAACAAGCCCTTCTATTTGATGAAACATAGGTGTATGAGTAACATCAGAGTCTCTACGATATACTCGTCCAGGAGCAATAATTGCAATTGGAGGTTGTTTTTTTAACATGGTACGTATTTGAATAGAAGATGTATGTGTACGTAATAGGATAGAATCAGAAATATAAAATGTATCTTGCATATCTCTTGCAGGATGTTCCGATGGTATACCAAGTGCTTCAAAGTTATGATATTCTGTTTCTACTTCGGGACCTGTTGCTATAGTATATCCTAAGCTAGTAAATACTGAACAAATTTCTTCTAAAACAATTGTAATTGGGTGTAGTGTTCCATACCAAGGTCGTTTCCCAGGAAGGCCTGCATCAAAGTTTTGTATACGATTAGTAGTTGTTAGAAAGTCAAGCTGAGTTTTGTATTCGTGAATAAGTTGAGTAAGTTGATTCTTTACACTATTTGCAGTTTCTCCAACTACTGGCCGTAGTGAAGTATCTACTGAAGGTATTTTTGACATAAGTGCAGCAAGTTGCCCTTTTCGTCCTAAAAAAGCTACTCTTATTTGTTCAATATGTTCTAATGAAGACGCCTGTTCCAGATTTTTTTTAATTTCTGGTATCAGGCGTTCAAATTCCTTAATTAGGTCCATTCAATTAACTTTTTATATCTAATTTGATAACTATTACTTTATTCTTTAACTACTTTTGTTAATAAGTAATATTGTTATTATAATTAATGAACTTGATTTTTAGCAATTTCTACTAGTTTAGCAAAGTCTTCTTTTTGTTTAACAGCAAGCTCTGCAAGTATCTTACGATTCAACATAATTCCAGCTTGAGATAATCCTGCCATCATTTTAGAATAAGAAAGACCATGTTCACGAGCACCAGCATTAATACGTAATATCCAAAGCTTACGGAATTCACGTTTTCTTTGCTTTCTTCCAATATATGCATAAACTAATGAGCGTTCTACAGCTTCACGTGCAGTACGATACAGCCGACTACGTCCCCCACGAAACCCTTTTGCCATTTCTAAATATTTTTTATGTCGACGATGGGCAGAAAACCCTCTTTTTACACGCATGATAATTCCTTTATTTCTTTACTATCTAAAAGTAAACTAAAAAGTGATCTACTTGTGATATAAATGTATCATAAACCATTAAAACAGAACTAACAATCATATGGCATCATACGACGAACTGCTTTAACGTTACTTGGAGCTAGAATAGTAACTTGCCCTAGCTGCATTTTTCGTTTAGGTGATTTTTTTGTAAGGATATGTCTAAGGTTTTGTCTACGGCGTTTAAACTTACCACTTCCTGTAGAAGAAAAACGTTTTGCTGCAGAACGTCTTGTTTTTAGTTTGGGCATAATATCTTTTCTCCTAATGAAATCAAAATATGTTTAGTTGTATTATAGTAACTATATGGTTTATGAGTTATAGTCATATTTATACAGCTTTTTTAGGCAAGGGGGCAAGTAACATTTGAAGTGTACGTCCTTCGGCTTTTGGCTCCTGCTCTACCTTCCCTACTTCTTTTGTCTCAAGTATAATTCGTTCTAAAATTACAATTCCTCTATCCTTATGTACAATTTCTCGTCCACGGAAAAAGACTGTAACTTTAACACGATCACCTTCTTCTAAAAAACGTTTAATATGTCGAACTTTAGTTTCAAAGTCATGTTCATCAGTTTTTGGACGAATTTTAATTTCTTTAATTTGGACTATTGTTTGGCGTTTTTTAGCTTCTTGTTTCTTTTTTTGTGCCTCATATTTAAACTTTCCATAGTCCATAATACGACATACAGGTGGATCTGCTGTTGCTGCTACTTCAACAAGATCAAGGCCATGTTCTTTAGCAATAGCAATAGCTTGATTACGGTCTAAAATACCAAGCTGCTCACCATCTGGTCCAATAACCCGCACTTCTCGAGCAAAAATTTGCTCATTACGGCATACTCCATCTTGGGAAACCTCTCTACGAGGTTTAATATTAAGAGAAGCGATAATTCATCCCTCCACGTTTGAACGGTTGTATACAGTCATTTTCAACAAGTTTAATAAACTCTGTAACTGACTGCATACCAATATTTTCTCCTGTTCGCAATCGTACATTTACACTTTCTAATTCTAATTCTTTCTGTCCGATAACAAGAATATAAGGAATTTTAGCAAGTTGTGCTTCGCGAATTTTAAAACCTAATTTTTCATTACGAATGTCTAGTCCTACACGAATACCTACATCCTGTAGTTGACTATAGACATGTTTTGCAAAAGGTGTTTGTGCATCAGTAACAGTTAATATTTTTACTTGTATAGGTGTTAACCATGTGGGGAAAGCACCTGCATAATGTTCTGTTAATATACCAATAAAGCGTTCTATTGAGCCAAAAATAGCTCTATGAATCATTACAGGCTGATGACGTTTTCCATCTTGACCTACATATTCTAACTCAAAACGCTCTGGCAATGTAAAGTCACATTGTATTGTTGAAAGTTGCCATTCACGACCAATAGCATCAGTAACTTTTATATCAATTTTAGGCCCATAAAATGCTCCATCTCCATGGTTAATAGAGTATGGAAGATTTATTTTTTCAACTGCTTGAATTAAAGCAGAAGTAGCAAGTTCCCATGCATAGTCAGAACCTATGCTTTTTTCAGGCCTAGTTGATATAACAATATGGTAATTAAAGTCAAATAGTGACATAAGGTCACGGACAAAAGTAATAACTTGAATAATTTCTTCTTCAAGTTGTTCGGGCATACAAATAATGTGTGCATCATCTTGTGTAAACTGGCGAACTCTTAAGAGTCCATGTAATACACCAGATTTTTCATGGCGATGAACTACACCTAGTTCAAAATATCTTTGAGGAAGTTCACGATAACTATGAAGATGTGTTTTATAAAGAAGCATGTGAGAAACACAGTTCATAGGTTTTATCCCATAAACATCTTCTTCAATTTCCGTAAAATACATATTTTCTTTATAATTTGTATAGTGACCTGATTTTTCCCAAAGTTCTCGTCTAAGTAATTGAGGACCTTGTACGAGTTGATATCCTCTTTTTAAGTGTTCTTTACGTAAGAAGTCTTCTAAAATAGTACGTAATAACATCCCATTAGGTTGCCAAAAAACCATTCCTGGAGCAATGTCCTCATGAAATTCAAATAAATTAAGCTCTTTACCTAACTTCCGATGATCACGACGTTTAGCTTCTTCTAGTTGTGTTAGATATGTTTTTAATAATTTTTTATTAGGAAATGCTGTAGCATAAATACGAGAGAGCATCTGATTATTTTCATTACCTCTCCAATAGGCACCTGCTACTGAAAGTAGTTTAAAAGCTTTTATAAAATTTGTGTTTGGAACATGAGGACCTTTACAAAGATCTGTAAAGTTTCCTATTCGATAAAGTGTAATATTACCATCTTCTAAGGAGTTTATTATTTCGACTTTATAATTTTCATGAAGAGAAGAAAAAAATTCTAGAGCTTCAGCTTTACTAATTTCAATACGCTCAAAAGGAATAGATTCATTAATAATACGTTGCATCTCAGCTTCAATAGCAGGAAAGTCTTCTGGGGTAAAAGGACGTTCTGCATCAAAGTCGTAATAAAAACCATTCTCAATAGAAGGACCAATAGATATTTTTACTGTAGGAAAAAGATTTTTTACAGCAGCAGCAAGGATATGTGCTGCTGAGTGACGTAACATTTCAAGACCATCTTCTGAATCAATAGTGATAGGTATAACTTCTTTTGTTATGGTAGGAAGAGGTGTAAAAAGATCTATTATTGAGCCATTAATGTTGTAACCAACAATATTTTTTGATTCTTCTTCTTTTAAACCTGATTCATTAATATATGTTAATCCTTCAGTCATAGTAAGATGATTTTTATTTATATCACTCTGCATAACTATTACCTTAATTGAAGGTTAACTTATCTTTTTACTTTAATAATGGAAGTATATGGTAGGCACGAGCAGACTTGAACTGCTGACCCCTTCCATGTCACGGAAGTGCTCTACCGCCTGAGCTACGCGCCTATGTTATTGAAGAAATATTTCTATCGCTATCCAATAATACTGTCAAGATATCTCTATAATATTTTGATGCTACTTGCCAAAAAACATTATAATACATACTGTTAGGGTAGTCATTCATTATAGGTAAAGGAATAATTATGTCAGATAACATATCTAAAAAAGTAGCAGCTCGTATTGAAGAACTTTTATATGAGCAGCTTGAAGAACTTGGAGAAGATCCAAAGAATCTATCACCACATACTATATCTGAATATATGCATTGTGAGGTTTATCCTGATCATTCAATGGTATATAGCTGGAAAGATTTCCCTATATTGAGAGTAATTCCTGAAAATACACCAACAGGTACACGTTGGAGAATGTTTACTCGAGAAGAAGATACACTCCTCCATTAAGTATTTTTCTTTTAAAATGCATTTTTTTCTTTTTCATGTCTAAACATAAAAAAAGTTTTTCCGATAAAGAAAATAACATTTGGCACTTTATTTGCTGAATAGGATCATATAGGTAAAATTTTTTTGTAAGGACAAAACTATGGCGGATTATCTTTCAGGAGGAATTTCTTTTGGAGGAATTGGTAGTGGAACCGATTTCCAAGCTATGATTGATCAACTTAAGAAAATTGAGCTTATTCCTAAAAATAGACTTGTAGTTTCCCATGAACAATGGACAAAAAAATATAAAGCATTTGAAGAGCTTATAAAAACAGTTAAAGATACTGAAGCGTCTTTAAGTAAGCTAAGTTCTGTTGGTGCTATTTTAAAAAAAGAAGGTTCTGTTTCAAATACTTCTGTTGCAAGCGTTAAGGCAAGTTCTGATGCATCTGATGGAACACATACAATTGATGTGAAACAGCTTGCAACAAACACGATTCTTTCTAATAATCATATTTTTGATTCTAAAACTGAAAGTATTAATAATACAGGTTCACCTGGTATCTTTGCTTATGAGTATAAAGGGGAACTACATGAAGTTGAAGTTCCTCCAGGTAGTGATCTTGAATATCTTGCAACATTAATAAACAAAGATTCTAATAATCCTGGTGTTAAAGCAAACCTTATCAAGACTGGCGATGGCTATATGTTTAGTCTTGAAGGAACTGAAACTGGTGCAAATGCGACTTTATCTATTTCAAATAAGACAACGCTTCCAGACTTTAAAGCATCTGTTGCTACCAGCAGTGCATTAGCTAATGGTGAAGATACAATTATTAATACTTCAGGAACAACTCAACAATTTTCTTTTGAATACAATGGAAGAACATTTACTTTCGATATTCCTTCAGGAACAACAGCAAAAGAACTCCAAACAGCTATAAATGAAAATACAAAAAATACAGGAGTACGTGCAACTTTTGAAAAACATGGCTCAGATATAGTATTGCAATTAGAAGGAACAGTTCCTAATCAACAAGTTAAAGTAACCGCTAGCCCTACTGATCTTGGAAGTTTCACATCTTCGGGTCAAGCAGGCTGGAATAAACGTGATTCTCAAGATGCTATTTTTAATATTAATGGTTGGGACCAAGAACTTACATCTTCTACAAATGAACTTACAGAAGTTATCCCAGGACTTCAAATTACACTACTTTCCGAAGGGAAAACACAAATTACAATTCAGACTTCTACTGACGAAGTAAAAAAACAAGTTGAGAAAGCAGTAGAGTCTATAAATAATGTTCTTTCCAAAATTCAAGAGTTAACTAAAGCAACAGCTGAAGACAAAGATGATAGTAAAGACACTTCTAGTTCTTCAAGTAAAATTCCATCATATTTACAAAGTCCTACAAAAGTGAAGGCTGGACTATTTACAGGTGATACTGGCATACAAATGCTTAGTACTAGACTTAAGTCTATCTTTTCTTCTAATGGTCTAGGTTTTTCTCCTAAACAAACACAAGATGGTCCAGGGGATCTATTTTCATCACTTGCTTCAATTGGTATTGTCGTAGATGCTGATGAGGGTAGTGAAACTTTTGGACAACTTAAAATTTTAGATAGAGAAACAATTGGTCCTGATGCACCTTATACAACTCTTGATGAGGCATTAAAAAAAGATCCACAAGCAGTAGCAGATATATTAGCTGGTAGTTCTGGAATATCTGATTCAACAGATTTTTCTTATCAAGATCATATTGTTGGAAAAACACAAGCTGGTACATATGATGTAAAGTATTCTGTAGATGCAAGTGGTACTATAGGAGACGTTTACATTGGAGGTGTAAAAGCTTCTCTATCTGATCCTGCAAAAAATATATATACGGTCACATCTGGTCCTGCTACAGGTCTTAGTATAGCAGTTAATAATCGTACTCCAGGTATCAATGTAGAAAGTACTGTAAGAGTCAAACAAGGTAAACTTAGCCAAATACAAGAAGCACTTAAAGCTGAAGTACAGCAAGATCCTTTAAAAGAAAACACAGGTCCTTTAATTATCATGCAAGATAACTATAAGGATGTTATGAAAAATCTTGAGACAAGAATAGAAAAAGAAACACAAAGAGTTACTAGTTGGGAACGTATGATGCGTTTAAAATTTTCTAGACTTGATGCTGTATTAGCAAAATATAATCAGATGATGTCAGCAAATGCTTCTAGTTTAGGGCAACTTGGTGCATAATACTTTTTTTAGCATCTAGGAGAAACTTGTTATGATTAAGGGAACTCAGGCGTATGTAGAAGCTCAGTTTAATACGACTGGTCAAGGAGAAGTTCTTCTTCTTTTATATGATGGTGCAATAAAGTTTCTTAATCAAGCTAAAGAGAAAATTTTAGAGAAAGACTTTGGTGCAAAAGGGATACTTATTTCTAAAGCACTTGATGTTATTAGTGAGTTAGAATCATCATTAAATATGAATCTTGGAGGAGAAATTGCAGAAAATTTGCATAATCTCTATGTCCTTTGTACTACTCGACTCCTTCAAGCAAATCTTAAGTTAGATATCAAGTTAATAGATAGTGTCATAGATGTTCTTGCAGGCTTACGTTCAGCATATGCTGAAATTCTTAATACACCTGAAGCAAAAGCTGCAGCTGCTGAAATTGCATCTAAGTTATCAGTATCCCAACAAAGTAGTGGTTCTCCTGTACCAATTACAAGGACACAACATCCTACAGGAGCAAGTAAATCATTGGCCCAGTCTGCTTATAAAACACAACAAATTACAGGTACACAAGCTCAAGTAGCTGCTCAACACAAAGCTCAAGAAGAATTAAATAAATAAAAGGAACTTACAATACCTTCCCCATCTACTACAGGACTAGCTTCACGACGTGTGACATCAACATATGGTAAGATATCACAAAATAATTAACATGTGATTTATAGGTGAAGTAAGCTTTGAAAGATAACATATAGCGTTACCTTGCAACTATATAATATAACTATATTTTTAGAAAAAATTTTTAAAAAATGTATACATTTTTTAAAAGATATAGGCTTGTTACTAGATATTTAGTAAAATAATTATATACTTTTTATAAAGTATTATTTTATTATCTTCTCTTTAATTATAAAAATTAATTTTACCTAATAATTATATATAAAAATTACTTAGACTTTTTATAGTCTAGCTATATAATATATCAATTGTATATAGCTACTATAAATATAGTGTTATTTATATTTTAATTTTATAGAAATAAGTAATACTATGACAATAGAAAATTAATATATTATTTATATTGGTAATTGATGAAAAAATATTTATTGTAGTTTTGTAGTTACACTTGGTGTTCCAGGTTTAGTATTTTTATCTACTAATAATGGATAAATTTCTTTAGTAATTGGTATTGTTGTTGACGCTGTGGCTAAGACATCATTTGTTGGTATATGTAATAGTTTTATATTGAATCTAACATTCTTTTTTGTAACAGTGTAGGTTCCTGTAAGTATAGCTACTGCTTCTACTTGAGTTGTTGCAAGCTGTGATGGGTCTTGAGTAAGAATTTTAGGACCTGTTTTATCTATAATGATTTTACTAGCTTTGCGTATTTCTGTGACAGAATATCCATTTTGAACTAAACACTTTGTAATCTCTTCCGCCAGTTGTCTTGCTAAAGGGCTACTTTTTGATAAATCTTCAAGAAGTACAGCTGGGGTTACCACAATAGATATAGAGGATTTATTATAAAGATTATTTCCAATTCTACGAAGAAGTTGAGCATCTAATTGTTCACTTATTGTTACAGCAGCAGTAGGGATTGTTCCACTAGTAGTAGCTAATACTTTATTGGGTAAAAGGAAAGTTATACTAAAAATAAAAATAAATAGTAATCGGAACATAATAATAACTCCCGATAACATATGAAGAATATTCAACGCATAGCTTCTATCATTCTGTCTACAGCTTTTATTTCAAGTTGAAGAGTTTTTTGAGATTGAGGTTCTCTTGCTCCAGCTAAAGCCAATATATAGTATTGTCTAGCAAGTTCATACCGTTGTTGTCTTTGATATTCTCTAGCAAGATGCCAATTATGGAGTGTTTCTGAAGACTCTGGAACATACATAATTTTTGTACACCCTACATTTATTGTAATAATACAGATACACAGTAAGAATAACAACCTATGCATAATCTTCTCACTTTATTATAGATTATTAGGCATCCCAGGAACTGGAGGAGATATTGTTGCTTTTGAGCTACTCTCTTCTAGAGAGTTAGACTGTATCTGTTTAGTTATCTTATTATTATTATTATTATTATTATTATCTTTTTGCTCAAGCTGATTATTCATTTCTTGTGTATCTTGAGCAAGCTGAGTTTTCACAGAAGGCTTAACTAGTTGTTGTTCTTGTTGAGAAGAACTAGTAGGGTTAAATTTAGATATAGATGTATTATTTTCCTGTGGTCCAATATATAAGATACCTGAAGATAATGGTGGCGATATCATATTTGAAAGTAGTGCATTTTGTGGAAGAACAATTTGAGCGGTACGTAATACCATTCCATCTTTTGCTCTTACAAGTCTTACATTAATAAAAACAGCATTGTTTTCTCTTAGGTATGTTCCAACAAGAATTGCAGCCCATTGTTGCTTAACAGATAGTGCTGGTAGATTTCTTTGAAGAGAGAATTCACCTCCGACTGATTCACTCATAGAAATTTTAGTATCTATTCTATATTCTTTAATAGGAAATCCTCGTTGATTGAACTCATAAATCATAGCTTCTGACATATAGCGACCCAATGGACTTGATTCTGAAAAATTATTCAAATTAACAAAAGAAGTTGGTAATGCTATTAGACCAATCAAAGAACTACTGTCTTGTGTATCAAGAAGTTGTGATGCAAGCTCTCTTACTTTTAAACGTAACTCTTGAGCTTGAATAAATGCTTCATTCGGACCTTGAGGATTTGAGCCAGGTATCCATATGGATCCACCTTTCCCATCTGGTATAAACATACCATTATCAATTTTTTCAGCTTTAGCATTATTCCCAACATTATTAGAATATTCAATAACAGCACCATCTATATATGGATATTTCTCAGAAATTTTATATGAAGTACATCCAATACATACACTAATCACTAATGTTATGAATAAATGTATAATATTTTTAAAGGGATAATGCATAGTTACTCCTTATTAAAAATATCTCTTAATGATAATTATGATAATTAATAGTTAGTTATCTTATTATCTCCCAAAAGTTTAAGAGTTTTTTATGTATCATAAAAAAATGCTCCCTACTACTAGAGAGCACCTTTATATTTATTGATATTATTGATAATTAATTTATTCATCATCCATACGAAAGTCTACACGAATTTTATACATACGAGTAGCAGGTAAATTGAGAATTTTTATACCTGTTCGCTCTGTTACACCATCAAGCGTTGAACATACTTCTTCCCATGAAGGACCTATTAATGTAAACCAAACATTATAAACATGATCTCGTATATAGTTATGAGTAACTCCTGGAAGTTTATTGACTTCAGTTGTAAATAATTCCATTTTTTCATCAGGTACTTTTGCTGCACATAATGTGGATCGAAAACCTAATTTGGAAGATTGAAAGTTAGCACCTAATCTACGGATAATTTTTTTTCCTTTAAGAGCTCGTACTCTACTTAATGCTTCAGCTTCAGTTATTCCAAGTTTTTCTCCAATCTCAGCATAAGGCCTTGGAACAATAGGAAATCCTGTTTGTATAATATCTAATAGTTTTTTATCAATATTATCCATAGGATTATCCCATATGGCCACGAGCACAAGGTGTAATGCCTTGATGATCAATAGGTTGAGAAGAATTCTTTTGTTTTAAATAGCGTTTTGGTTGATATGTACAAAGCGGTTCTTCACCCATATGATCACCATCCATACTCCAAGCTCGAGCCCTGCATCCACCACAAGATTTGTGATATTCACATACACCACATTTACCTTTATATTCAGACTGAGTACGAAATTGTTGAAATGTTTTGGCTTTTTTCCATATTTCTGGGAAAGGTGTTTCACGGACATTACCACAATCCATAGTGAGATATCCACAAGGTTGGACTTGACCTTCATAGCTTATAAAACAGAAGCCTGTTCCACCAAGACAACCACGAGTCATGGCATCCATACCAAAGGTATCTACATTAACAGGAACACCTTCTTCATGGGCACGTTGTCGCATAATTCTATAGTAATGAGGGGCACAGGTGGCTTTTAAATGCATAGAGGTTGTTTTTCTAAAATCATAGAACCAATGTAAAACTTCTTCATATTCTTCTGCTGTAATGGATTGTTCTGCAATTTCAGCAGCTCGACCCATAGGTACAAGAAGGAAAATATGCCAAGCAGAAGCTCCTAGTTCATCACAGAGTTTAAATATTTTTTTAAAATCATTGAGGTTACTTTTTGTTACAGTAGTATTAATTTGAAATTCTACCCCTTCATCTTTAAGATACTGAATACCACGAAGAGAAGCTTCAAAAGCTCCAGGAACCATACGAAAAGAATCATGGCTTTCAGCATTGTACCCATCAAGAGAGATTGAACAACGTTGAACACCAGATTTTTTTATAGCATGTGCTGTTTCTGGAGTAATAAGTGTTCCATTAGGTGACATTACACAACGTAAGCCTTTGGACGTTGCATAAGCCATGAGTTCATATACATCAGCACGCATCATTGGCTCACCACCAGTAAAAATAATAATAGGGTTACCAACTTCAGGAAATGTATCAATTAAAGCTTTAGCTTCTTCTGTAGAAAATTCTCCAGGATATGGATCCATATGAGCTTCAGCTCTACAGTGCTTACAAGCTAAGTTACAAGAGCGTGTTACTTCCCATGCAATTAGTTTACATGTTGGTGATCCGTCTGGTAATGTCCTAGGCATACCTCCTGGATGTGCACTTTTAGGATGAGCTCCATTTACATGAGGGTGTCCACTTCCATCAGAAGTTTTTCCCATTAATTGTTCATGAGGATGGCCTTTATACATATCTTTTCCTCTAGAAAGATGTCCCTCTAGAGATATTTTTTCTGCTTGAAGACTCATGAATCTACCCACCTTTTTTTTAGAACGTCCTCAGTAAAGTACGTTATTATTAATTTTGCACCAGAACGACGAATACCTATAAGGGATTCCATAATAACAGCTTGTTCGTTGATCCAGCCTTTTTCTCCTGCAGCCTTAATAAGCGCATATTCACCACTTACTTGATATGCTGCTATTGGAACAGGAAATGTCTCATACATGCGTCGGATGATATCTTGATATGGCCCTGCAGGTTTAACCATAATAATATCTGCACCTTCACTAATATCAGCTTGAACTTCACGAAGTGCTTCATTTGTATTTGCAGGATCCATCTGATAGCTTTTTCGATCACCTACTTGAGGAGCAGATTGAGCAGCTTCTCTAAATGGACCATAATAAGCTGACGCATATTTTGCAGAATAAGACATAATGGGTATATCTATAAAACCAGCATGATCTAATCCAGAACGTAACGCTTGAATTCGACCGTCCATCATATCAGATGGAGCTATCATGTCTGCACCAGCTTCAGCATGACTGATAGCAACTTTAGTTAATAATTCAAGGGTAGGATCATTTTTTACATGCCCACACTGATCTTCTACTTTTAGTAGTCCACAATGTCCATGATTTGTATACTCACAAAGACAAACATCTGTGATGACGTGTAATGAAGGCCATTTCTTTTTTAAAGTTCGAATTGCCTGCTGTATAATACCATTTTCATTATAAGCTTCTGTAGCATAAGAATCTTTTTTTTTGGGTAACCCAAAAAGAATAACAGATTTTAAACCATGATTAATTGCTTCATCAACTTTTTTTTCAAGATTAGAAAGTGAAAGCTGATACTGATTAGGCATAGAAGGTATAGGCTGAAAAAAATTACTATTATCTGTATCAACAACAAAATAAGGCATAATCAAGTCTTGACTATGCAATCTAGTTTCTTGGATTAAATCACGAACTTGTATTGAACGTCGAAGCCTACGGCCACGAAAGAAAATAGTATTCATGAGTATCCTTTATTTTTATAAAATAAAATGCCAATTAAAAAACAGTAAGTTTAATTGTCATTTTATTTGGACGTAACACTAATATATTAATATATATATATAATGTTTTACTTTCATTTTTTTATTTCATCATCTGTAAGGTAACAAGCTGGATCTGGAGCCCAAACATCTCCATAATAAGCTTCAGCTCTAGCCCTAAAATTTCCTCCACAAATATTAAGAAAGCGACATGTAGAACATCTACCTTTCACATGCTCTTTTTTGTTTTTCATTTTATGAAGCAATTCAATATTTGGGTCATCCCAAATTTCAGAAAATGGTCTTTCAAGGACATTTCCAAATGTATGATGTCTCCAAAACTGATCTGCATGTACTTTACCATCCCAAGAAATACATGCAAAGCCTCTTCCAGAACTATTACCTTCATTATATTGTAATAGTTCAAAAACATCAGCTGCTCGTTTTGGGTCTTCTTTTTGCAATCGCATCCATACATATGGTCCATCAGCATGATTATCTACTGTAAGTACTTCTTTTGGGTATCCTTCTTCAAAAAGCTTACGAGTTTTTTCCATAATAAGATCTATTGTAGCACGAGTCTCCTCATGACTTAAGTCTTCCTGGATGAGATCAGAGCCACGGCCAGAATACACAAGATGATAAAAACAGACTCGAGGAATTTCAAGATCACGAAGTAAATCAAATATTATTGGAAGATCAGCAACGTTTCTTTTGTTAATGGTAAAACGTAATCCTACTTTAAGACCTTCAGCTTTACAGTTTTCAATACCTTCAAGTGTTTTTTTAAAAGTATTTGGTACTCCACGGAATTTATTATGTACCTCTTCTGCTCCATCAAGCGAAATTCCTACATAAGAAAGGTTAACATGTTTTAATTCACGTGCTTTTTCTTTTGTAATTAATGTTCCATTGGTAGAAATAACGGCTCTCATGCCTTGACTTGTCGCATAGGCTGCAAGCTCAACTAAATCATTACGAACTAAAGGTTCTCCGCCTGAAAGTAATAATACTGGTGCACCATAAGCTGCAAGATCATCAATAAGGGCTTTTCCTTGTTCTGTAGACATAGGATCTGCCCCTTTTTCTTCATCTAAAGCAGTTGCATAACAGTGTACACATTTAAGGTTGCACCTACGTGTTGTGTTCCAAACCACTACTGGTTTTTTATCTGCTGAAAATTGCAATAAATGTGAAGGAAGTTTTCCAGAATGACGTCCATATCGTAATGCATCAGACGACTCTACCTGACCACAATATAACTTTGATATGCCAATCATGAAATCTCCTTAAATCTGCAAGGTATTAATTATAACTTCTGTTAATCATAGGAGAAAAATCATTTCAAAAAATTGTATACACTATAAATCATTTGTAATAAGTCCACCAGCTAATACATAACCAGATTTGTCAAAAATAGCTGCAAGTTGTCCAGGTGCTGCAGGAAGCTGTGGAGAGTGAAAATGTATAGTTATTTTTTTTGATGAAGACGTATTAGTTACAAATTGGATATCAGCAGGTACAGCTTGTTGTCTGTAACGAGTACGTACAAAAAGTTCTTTTGGCCAGTTATCCTGTGGAACTAAAAAGTTAATATCTTGAGCTGTACAGGTATCAACAAGTATATCTTTTGCTGTGCCAAGAACAAGTTCATTACAGGAGTGATTTTTGTGTGCAACATATAGTGGTTCTGACCAAGATACACCAAGCCCTCGTCTTTGTCCTTCAGTATACTTCCATAGTCCTTTATGTTTTCCTACTAATGTCCCATCAAGCATAACCATTCTACCTTCAGATAAGAGGTCTACATCAGATGACTGTAGGAATTTTCTATAATCATCATTAGGGACAAAACAAATTTCTTGGCTCTCTTTTGGTAGGGGTACTTCTAGTCCCATTTTTTGAAGACGTTCACGGACTTCTGTTTTTCGTAACGTTCCTAATGGGAAAATAGCTGTTTGAAGTTGTTCTCTAGGAGTTAAAGCTAAAAAGTAACTTTGATCTTTTGTAGAATCAGCACCACATTTTAATGCTTTACCATAGAGATCATGGTCAATAAGCGAAACATAATGACCTGTAGCAATTTGATTTGCTCCTAGTTCCTGTGCTTTTTTTTGGAGAAGACCAAATTTTACTTTAGCATTACAGTGTACACAAGGGTTTGGTGTTTTCCCATCTGCATAAGCTTTAATAAATGGACGAATAATGAGCTCATTAAATTCTTTATGTAAATCAACAACATGTAAAGGTACATTAAGGTTATGGCATTGTTCCTTAAGTGCAGGAACAGGATCATTAGTAATTTGTTCTTTAAATCGTGCATGTAGTGCAAATACATGATGATTTCCAAAGGCCTCTCTTAATGTAGCTAAGGTGTATAAACTATCTGTACCACCACTAACAGCTACAGCAACATTCATTCTATTCTATTCCTTTAACTAGTGATAATTAGTGTTATACCACTAGGGTTATTCCTTTAAAATATATTATAACTAGTAGAAGATACATCTTTCTACAGGTTTAAGATATAATTTTCATCTAGTAACAGTCAACATGTTTATTTAGGTCTATTATAATACTTCAATCATATATCCCGAAAAAGTGTTTGATTACGATCAGCTCCAACAGAAATGATAGTTATTGGAACACCTACTACTTGTTCAATTCGTTCAATATAGTTTTTAGCACACTGTGGTAATTGATTCCATGAAGTACAAGATTCTAGAGAATGTTCCCATCCAGGCATAGTTTCATATATTGGTTTTATTTCATTGAATAAAATGTGTTCATCTTGTGGTGGATAAGTAACACTTTCCCCTTGATAAGCATATGATGTACAAATATTAATTTTTTTGAGCCCTGAAAGGACATCAAGTTTTGTAAGTGCAAGCTCTGTAAAACCATTGAGTCTAACGCTATCTTTTAGCATAACAAGATCTTGCCAGCCACACCGACGTGGACGTCCTGTTGTTGCACCATACTCATGTCCTTTTTCTTGTAAAAATTTTCCTGTATTATCATATAATTCAGTAGGAAAAGGTCCAGATCCTACACGTGTTGTGTATGCCTTAACTATACCTATGATTTTCTCAGTTGAAGAAAGAGCAATACCAGATCCAATAGATGCATTTGCAGCAATTGTATTTGATGAGGTTACAAAAGGATATGTTCCATGATCAATGTCAAGGTGTACTCCTTGTGCTCCTTCAAATATTACTTTTTTATTTTTTATAAACGCATCTTGTAATATACTTGATGTATCAGATAGATAAGGAAGGATTCTAGATGCTGTTTCCATTACTTCATTAAATATAGTCTCTGCATTAACAAATTCAGTGTTATATAATTGAGTAAACAATGTATTTTTTTCTTTTAATGCTAATTCAATTTTTTTATAAAGAAGTTTAGGTTGAGTTAAATCTATAGTTCTGATCCCTATTCTAGAAACTTTATCTTCATAGCATGGGCCAATACCACGTCCTGTTGTTCCTATTTTTTGAGTGGTACTTGCATTTTCTCGAACCTGATCAAGTAGTTTATGGTATGGCATAATTAGATGTGTCTTGGTACTTAGTTTTAATCGATTAGGAGAAACATCTATTCCCTGTGATAGCAACGTATCTAATTCTTGTATAAAAATTTGTGGGTCAAGGACAACTCCATTACCAATTATACAAATTTTTTCTTTGTGAAGAATGCCTGAAGGAATAAGATGTAAGATATATGTTTTCCCATCAACAATAACTGTATGACCAGCATTGTTACCACCTTGAAATCGAACAACATAATCTGTGTCACGTGTTAATAAATCAACAATTTTTCCTTTTCCCTCATCACCCCATTGTGCTCCAATAATAACTACATTGGGCATAGTATCTCCTGACTAGCACAGGAAGAATTGTATAGATATAACCATTTATACTTCATGTGTAATTCCTTTCAAAAGTTATTTAAAGATAAATAGCTAGTTTTATAAGTATAGGAAGATAACATCCTACTATAAAAACTATTAGATTATAATTAATTGTATATAACTAAATTATTATTCCTAATATGGGCGCAATGGATTATATAGAGATAATAGGTAAGTGACAATGGATTAATTAAAGGTATAGAGATTGTGTTATGACTTTTCAATAAGTTTTTTAAAAGGAATTATTTTTGCTTGCTTAACTTCATGGGGTTTATTTTTTGTCTCAAGCATTACAGAAATAGGAACTTCATGAGATGATGTAGAAGGACGAACTTGTTCTGCCCAATTATAGTTAAACAGTTGATTCTTCATATGCTTTGCTTGAATTAAAGAAAAAATTAAGGTTGCTTCTTCCCAACGTTTTGTAGGTTCAAACTGAGATACAATATTAGCATATTTTTCCCAAAGTGCCATTAAAGAAGCTTCATCAAGAGATTCAAGCTGTCTAGCTAACTTTATTAATAACTGTTCCATATCTATTCCTACATTCAAACTTAGTCTACTTCAACTAATAACAACAATATAACATCTTGAATAATATATTGATTTAAATTTAAGTTCACATCCTCTCCTTTAGAGAGTATACTAACTGGCCAAAAGCTTCAAATGTTATTTACTATTAATGGCAGTCTATGCTAATTGCCTGAGTCAGTTAATATAGTTTCCATTTAACACACTCATTTTTTATAGAGGAATACCAATGGGTTTACTTAAAGATATGTACCATAAAGTAGTAGAAGAACACTTTCCCCCCACAATTACTATTAGTTTTGGAGATAAAATACTTACATATACAAAAAAAACATGGAATATCAATGGGGAAATAAAAGGATTGCGCTATGGAGATAATCCAGATCAGCCAGCAGCACTTTATGAATTTACTTCTGGTGAGTTAACTATAGGTGATACGATTTGGCGTACATCTGGAGGTATTATTTCTTCACTTACTGATGCTGAATTGATACAATCTGGTAAACATCCAGGAAAAACAAACCTTACAGATATAGATAATGGATGTAACATTCTTCAATACTTAGCAAGTCGTCCTGCTGCAGTTATATTAAAGCATAATAATCCTTGTGGAGTAGCATGGTCAAAAAAAAGTATTGGGAATGCATTAGAAAAAGCTTTTTGGTGTGATAGAATTGCAGCTTTTGGTGGTGCAATTGTTGTTAACCGTCCCCTTGATCATGACTCGGCTAACCTTATTTTTAAGCATTATTTTGAGGTCATTGCAGCACCTGATTATGAACCAGGTGTGCTAGAATTACTTACAACAAAAAAAAATTTGCGTATCTTAAAACTTCCTGGTCTAAATTCTTTAGATCAACTCACACATTCTCACTATCTTGATATCAAAAGTCTTTGTGATGGTGGACTGATTCTTCAAGAATCTTTTCTTAATCGTGTACGATCTACTGCATCTTTTTTACCTGCAACAGCTACCTCTAAGGATGGGGTTACAATATCTGCTAAACAACCAACAGATGAACAGATTGAAGATCTTCTCTTTGCTTGGTCAGTTGAAGCAGGAGTAAGTTCAAACTCAGTTATATTTGCACATGATGGTGCAACAGTGGCTATTGGTACAGGAGAGCAAGATAGGGTTGGTTGTATAGAGTTAGCTATTTTCAAAGCATATGCAAAATATGCAGACAAATTAACCTACCAAAATTACGGATTAAGTCTTTATGAGCTTCGTGAACAAGCTGCTAACGATAAAACTTCATTAGAAAAGCTTGAAAAAATAAAAAAAGAAACAAATGATGTTTGCGGAGGATTAAAAGGATCTGTTATGGTTTCTGATGGTTTTTTCCCATTTCGTGATGGTGTTGATTTATGTATTAACCAAGGAGTAACAGCTATCGCACAACCTGGAGGATCATTAAATGACTATGAAGTTATTAAAGCAGTCAATGAATCTTCTCCTCAAGTTGCTATGGTTTTCACTGGACAACGCTCATTTAAACATTAGGACAAATTATGGTTCAACATTTTGTCAGCCATGTAGGAGCTGGTTATCTTATTGAATTTATGCAAGACAAAGAACCTCAACTTGCTTGGGTTCTTGAAGAATTTCAAAATAAATTTAAAATATTATTACCTAATAGAAAAGAAATAAATATACAATCATCAAGGATTCTTCCTTGGATAGGTCCAAACTATAGAAATATAGAAAGTAAAGATATTGCAATAGCACACATTGAACAACATAAGTTTAAACGTAAAGAGCTTGAATCATCTTTTAATTCTTATGAATTATGGGAGATTGCTCAAGGAGAAATTATTCAAGCACCTGCAAAGTGGTTTTCTGAGCTAGTTACAACTTCTCCAGATATTGATACAATAGCAGCATGTGCACATGTCCTTTTAAAGGATAATATTCATTTTAAATTTCAATCACCTAATTTTGAAATATATTCAAAAGAGATTGTTGATATTCGTGTTAAAGAACAAGAAAAAACTATAAAACAGCAAGCATTTATTACTGATAGTATACCCTTTTTCCGTTATTTATGGGAGCTTTATACACAAAAAAAAGTCTATTCTATTAATACTGCTAATGTTTATACGCAATTTGAAGAACAGCTTCGTCAGATCATTATGGAACAAATTTCAAATCCAGAAAAAGCTGATAGTCAGTTATGGAAAAAACTTGTAACAGGACTTCCTGATGATCCATTTCTTGCTTTATATCTTGCACAAGCATGGGGAATATTACAACCACATCATAACATTTGGTTTGAGCGTATAGATTATGATCCTACAGATAATTGGCAACAACCTTTCCAAAACACTATAGACATGTTGTGTAAACAATCTTCTCTTTATACAACGTCTACCCTACCCCTTCCCTTTATAAGTATTGATTCAGAAACAACAAAAGATAAAGATGATGCTTTTTTTATTGAACCAATAGACAATGGATGGAAAGTGGTTGTTGCATTAGCCTGCCCTGCATTGAATTGGCCATTTGATGATCCCCTTGATCAAGCAGTTAGAAAAAGAGCAACCAGTATTTATTTACCAGAAGCAAGTTATAACATGTTGCCTAATGTATTAGGGATAGACAAGTACAGTCTTCATGCTCAATGTACTCGACCTGTGCTTATTATTACATGTATTGTTGGCTATGATGGTGTAGTAAAATCTTGTACACCATCTTTTGAATCTGTCTCTCTTGCTGCTAATCTTACTTATCATGAATGTGAGTATATTTTAGAGGATAACTATTCAGAAGATTCTCCATATGCTGAACAACTGAAGTTAGCTTTTCATGTAGCACAAACCTATCAAAAATATCGTCTTAAACATGGTGCTGTTATAGTAGAACGTTCAGAACCATATCTTTCTCTAATAGTTGAAGAGAATGAGACAAAAGTAGTATTAACAGAAGAGTTTGCTACTCCTAAATCTCATCTTTTGGTTTCTGAAATTATGATCCTTATTAATGCAGCAATAGCTCATTGGAGTTATGAAAATAACATTTCTCTTTTTTATAGAACACAAGACATTATAATTCCTGATCAATATAAAGGTATATGGAAAGAGCCTCATGATATTGCAAAAGTAGTAAAAGTGTTAGCACCATCTGTACTTGATGTAGTTCCCAAAAAGCATGCTGGCATCGGAGAAAAATATTATGCACCATCAACGTCACCATTAAGACGATATCCAGATATGGTTAATCAAGCACAAATTCTTCATGTATTACAACATGAAAAATATAAATGGTCTTTAAAAGAGTTAGAGATAATGCTACCTTATATTACTTCTCGTCTTGAATATACAAACCAAATACAGCGGTTTCGACAAAGATATTGGAAGTTGGTATATATTCTTCAACAAGATAAGAATACATGGTGGCCAGCTATTGTTACTGAGGTAACAGAACATTACATTGTTGTTAATTTGCCAAGAGAGCAACTTACTCTTCGGGCTCGTCGAAAACTTTTTACAGCTGTTCCTGAAATAGGACAGTCTATTTATATTCGTATAGGTAATATTCAACCACTACATAATGAAATTCATATATTAGAAATTCAGCAAGTCTAAAATAATATACTGGGGTTATTATGATAATAGACCTTATTTGGATTATTACTTCTTATGTTATTGGCTCTATTCCTTTTGGTGTACTTTTTGCCAATATTTTTTGTGGTATTGATCCACGAACATTAGGAAGCGGTAATGTTGGAGCAACAAATATAACAAGAATTTGTGGTAGAAAACTTGGGTTTATTACCTTATTTTTTGATGTATTGAAAGGATTTTTTCCTGTTGTAATAGCAACATATTTATCTGAAAGTCCATTTATGTATACTATGACAGGTCTAGCAGCAATTATAGGTCACCTTTATTCTTGCTTTTTACACTTTAAGGGAGGAAAAGCTGTAGCAACCTCTATAGGTGTTCTTATTCCAATTGCTTTTTGGCAACTGTTATTTGCTGCTATCCTATGTACTTTTTTCATATGGCGTTCTGGATTTGTTTCACTTGGTTCTTTGGTTTTAGTAACTTCATTACCTATTATTTTGTTCATTACAGGAAAATTTGCATATATTCCATTATCACTAATTATTATGGCACTTATTTTTTGGAGTCATAAACAAAATATTCAACGTCTCATTAAAGGTGAAGAAAAAGTTTGGAAACATAGTGAGTCAATATAGATTATAATTAGGGTATGTTCTGTTTATACAAAAATATCTTTATTTATATTATAAAATAACACTTAATTAAAATAAGATGTGTTATTTTTATATTTTGACCTTTATCTATAAAATAGGTTTTGTTATGCGTTATATTAATTATTATTATTATTATTATTATTTCTTATTTTTTTTTATTATTATAACTCAAACAATATGTTTTGCTCATAACACAGATGGTTCCTCTATTCTTGATCATAGTATTACTATAACAACAAAAGAAATGCAGGTTTCTGTACATTATCCAGAAATTCATAGTAGTAAGATTGATCAAGATATCAAAGGTTGGGCCCAACAACTTGTTGAAAATTTTAAAACAACTAATAGTGAAAAAGAACTTGCCATTGGTCCCTATGAACTTAGGGCAGACTATTCTATTACTAAACCCTCTGATAAAGCCATATCTATTATATATACTATAACAGACTTTACTGGTGGAGCTCATGGAAATTTAGAAATTTCTGTATTTAATTATGATCTAACTACAGAACAACCATTAGATCTTATAGACATTTTTGATGATGTTAATAGTGCCTTAAAAATTATGTCAGAATATTCATATAAGTCTTTGTCAGAAACACTAGGTAATATGTCAGATAAAGAAATATTATCTGTAGGCACAGCTCCTGATCTTGATAACTATAACTCAATTGCATTAATACCTAATGGTATCCGTATATTTTTCCAACCATATCAAGTTGCACCTTGGTCTGCTGGTCCTCAACAAGTTGATATGACACTTGAAGAGCTGAGTAAAGCTAACCCAACTAAAAAAATATGGAATTTATCATAATTATAAATAATAATAATAATAATAATATAATGATAGCAATTAAAATAGATATAGCGAACCAAGAGTGTACACCACTTTACTACTCATAATTTGTAAAAGTGTAACTACTGGAAAAACAATAGAATACACAGCTGCAACATATGGTGTTTTGGTTATAGCTGTTGCAATTGCAAAGGAAGAAGCTGTTGCACGTGCTCCAGCAAAACTGCCAATAGCATAAAGATAATTCATATGAAGAACAAACTTGATAAAATACCATGTTACTATCATAGGTAATATTGTTGTTATTAAACCACATAAAAGAATATTACCACTTTGAAGGATAATTCCCATATTTAAAGAAGCGCCTGTATGTACTCCTGTAGCAGCAAAAAATAAGGCAAGTCCTGTTTCTCTTAATAAGAGTAAAGATGAACTTGGTAAATAAAAATCTATAGAACCTAATTTTTTTATATTGGATAAAAAAATTGCTGTAAGCAATACTCCTGCTGAACTGCTTACCATAAATGTTTTGCCTTCGTACAGAGGGATAGGGATATTGCCTAATAGCCATCCAAGACTAATAACAAGCATAACAGGCATAACATCAGCAATTTGTAGTTGTCTTGGATCATCGCCTAATAATCTTCTTAATGTCTCAATTTGTCTTGGATCCCCACTAAGATGTAAGATATCCCCCATATATAAACGTGTTCTTGGTGTAAGTGGAATATCAATTTCATTTCTATGAACATGTTCAAACATAAGAGTATCCATA
Organism: Lawsonia intracellularis PHE/MN1-00; assembly: GCF_000055945.1. NCBI lineage: Bacteria > Pseudomonadati > Thermodesulfobacteriota > Desulfovibrionia > Desulfovibrionales > Desulfovibrionaceae > Lawsonia > Lawsonia intracellularis. Next base: position 248,777 of record NC_008011.1, on the reverse strand, counting down.
TGGCATTTAGCTGCTAAGTGCATGATTCTTGAGCCACAAGCTTCTTTTTTTGTAACGACTAATTGATAATGATGTATATGTTCTTTAAAATCAGTATCATTTGCTATTTTTGCATGTAAAAAGGTTTCTACTCTTTTTAACGCATTTTCAGAACCTAAAAGACGTATTTTATCTCCAGGACAAATTTTTAATAATGCTGATGCTGGAGCTACAACTTTTCTTCCTGCAGGAATAATATGTGTGATTCTTACATTAAAAAGATTATGGATTTCACGAACTGAAGAGACAGATCGAGGGTATACTTCAAAACAACCAATATGAATAGGTGGATTTTCAAAAAGAGATTTTTGATGTAATTCTTCTTCAGCTTTTCTGGTATCTGACTTATCAAATGCAATAATCCATTGTGTATATAAAATACTTGCTAAGATACCAACAGGATATAACAAACTATAGGCTGTTGTTATTATAACAGACTGATAAGGTGATACAGAGTCTAATATACCAGCTAAGGCAGGAGAGGAAACCATAGCTCCTGCATAAATACCAGCCATTCCAGCAGGATCAATATCAAACCATGAACCAGAGATTACAACAGTTATAACAGCTGTAATAGTAAAACATAAAGCAACCATGGAAAATTGAAGACCTTTTCCTTTCAATGCACTTAAAAAACTTGGTCCTGCATCTGTTCCTATGGCATAAAGAAATATTAATAGTCCAATACCACCAATATCTTGTGGAATAGACGCACCCATTTTACCAAAAGCAATACCTACAAATAAAATAGCTGCACTGCCAAGGGAGGCTCCCTTATAGTTTAGTCTACCTAATGCATAACCTATTGCAATTGATGCACACAAATAAAATATCCATGGCTGTGAAAAACTATTCATAACTGTTTACGTTTAATAAGCACTAATTGCTCATTGTTCTTTTGTTTAAAAATTTGTTTATAGATTGTTATATCCCATTTATTTAAAGAAAGTTGTTCACTCCAATATAAAACAGCTTCACTTTCTTCTACTCCTCCTAAGTGTCCTGTATAACAATGAATAGTTATAATTCCTCCAGGAGCTAATACATTTAATGCATTATTTAATGCCATTATTGTAGTAGTAGGTTGTGTAACAATTTTTTTATCACTTTTAGGAAGAAACCCAAGATTAAACATCACACCAGAACAAATATCTATTTGATTATTAAAATGGTAGAACTCTACTAAATGAGTATTTTTTTGAAAAAAGTTTAATGTTTCAGCATATAAGCGTTCATGTCCACTTTTTATGAGTGTAACTTGTTGTTCCAAATGTAAAGATATAAGCCTTTGATATGTATTCGTTATAGCCTCTTGTTGGATATCAAAGGCTAATACTATACCTTGTGTTCCAGCAAGTTGTGCTAAGAAGCATGTATCATAACCATTCCCAGCTGTAGCATCAATAAAAATAGGTAGGTGATACTGATAAGTGGACAATGCTGAAGTAACTGCCTGATGCGCTAATACATCTAGCTTTTTGAAGTCAGTAATAAACTTCAATGTAATCCTCAGCTACTTTTGAACAGTTAGTTTAGATACCTTGTGTATAAAAACACAAAGCATATACCGTTTGCTTAATAAGGCTAGTGTCATTTTGCATTTATTATTAAAAATTCGCAATAGGTTCCTACTATAGTATGAAATTAAATATTTTTATAAAATAACTAATGACTCTTATTTAAAAGAATATATCTACCTAACGTAAAATAAGTTATAAGTATATTTTTAATCAAAAGAGCGTAAGTATTATAGACAAATTAATATATAATGTATTACTTTATTATGTTGTGACAAATATGTTATTATCTGATAGTAATTGTTCTGTTTATTTATTTTTTATCTTCTACTTTGTACTCATCTGAAGATAGATCATAAATATTATTATTATTATTATTATGTTTAGTTGTATAATATATAATTTTTGTATTATATAAACTCTTACCTGTTATTTTAGATATGACTGATAAAACAAAAAATGTTATAAATAAAATAGATATTATAAATATTCCAACTGTAGTAAGAGAAAAAATAATAAGTACAGCAGCTATTGAAGTTATTATTATAGTAATAACTTTAATAAAATTATTCATATCTACTCCATAGTTACTATAACACGTCATTAAAATGATTATTATATTTATTTAACTTATAGTAATATATTTTATTTAAATATTTTACTAATAATCTACAAACTTTACTTTAACAAAAATAGAACTATGTTTTTTAACCTAATGATGCAACATATATTTATTATTACTACATAATTAGTAATAGATAAAATTAATTTTAATATGTAATTTCTATTTTTATAATATATATGTATATTATTTAGAAAGATCATTTAAGGTTATGTATTATTCTACAAAGAAATTATTATGATAATAAAAAAATATTTAAATATTTTCTAAATAGTTATTATGCATTTCTATAATATTTTTTGACTTTTTTTAAAATTCTTAAATATACTTTATCTTTCATAAGTTAGTCTTATTTAAAGTATAAAAAATAAAGTATTACTTTTAGTTTTTAAAGCATATCAATAGGATCAATATCAAGTACTACACGAAGTTTTTGTGGTAAAGCAGTTGTTTGAATTTTATAAAATATTGTACGAATATGTTGCCAATTGTTACTTTTTAATAAGCATTGAAATCTGTTACGTCCTCTCAGGATAGGAATAGGAGATAATGCAGGCCCACGAACAGATACATTTAACTTATTAGCCCACTCTTGTAACAATGACTGGACTTTTTTTATCCAAATTTTTCCTTCTTTCCATTCAATAGGGTACGATAAGCGTATTAATGCTAAGTTGATAAAAGGAGGATATAGCCATTTTTGACGAAGAGCAATTTCATACTTATAAAAACCTAGATAATCATGTTGTTGTATAAATTTCCAGCAATAATGAGAGGTATCATGTGTTTGGATTAGTACTTGTCCTGCTTTCTCACCACGTCCAGCTCTTCCTGCTGACTGTGTAAGCAGCTGGAATGTTTTTTCAGCTGCTCTATAGTCAGGAATATTAAGTCCTATATCTGCATTGACAACAATAACAAGAGTTACATTTGGAAAATGATGTCCTTTTGAAAGCATTTGAGTACCAATCAATACTTGAGATTTTCCTTGAGCAAAAGTTTTTAAAATTTCTTCAGTACGTCCAGGTCTTCTAGTTGTATCATAATCTAACCTTAATACCATACTGTCTGAAGGTAAAATTGCACGAATTTCTTCTTCAACTTTTTCTGTACCCTGCCCCATAGGTAAAAATTGGGTTCCTTTACAAAAAGGGCAAGGACAAGGAAACCTTATGCTTTTCCCACAATAGTGGCAGATAAGGGATTCTTGTATTTTATGATAACTCATTCCAACATCACAAGAAGGACAACGAATAGACTTTCTACATGTAATACAATAAATGATAGGAGCATATCCACGACGGTTAAGCAAAATAACTGCTTGCTCACCAACTTCAAGTGTTTCTTTAAGAGTAGTAAGACTTTCACGAGCAAATGTTACATCTTTTGATTCCAACTGTTGGCTATCAATAAGTTTTATTGTTGGAAGAACTCCTCCACCAACACGACTATGAAGTTTTACTATAGAAATTTTATTATTCTCTACAGCATGAAATGTTTTTATATCAGGTGTTGCAGAACCTAATAATAAAAGTGCATTTGATTGAACAGCACGAAACCAAGCTATTTCTTTAGCATGGTAAATTAAGCGTTCACCTTGTTTAAAAGAAGCATCATGCTCTTCATCTAAAATAATAGAACCAATATTTGTTAAAGGTAAAAAAAGAGCTGAACGAGTTCCTATAATAACTTTTGCTACTTGATTTTTTACTATTTTTCTAAAAAGATCTTCTTTTTGTTGACTGCTTTGATATCCATGAGATAAATAACAAGGTATAATAGGAAATACGGTTTTAATTTCATGTTGTAATTTAAGAGCTAATGCAACTTCGGGAGCAAGAACAAGTACGGATTGATTATTACGTATACATTCCTGAATAATCTCAAGATAGATAGCTGTTTTTCCACTTCCTGTTATACCAAATAATAAAAATGTTTTTGCTTGATTTTTTTGTAATTCTTTCTTTAAAAGAGTTACTACTTCTTTCTGTTCCTCAGTAAGAGTATAACCAAATGGTATAAGTGGAGGTAATAAGGCAATAGTATTTGCTAACTCATCTTTATCTGTTAGGATTTCCTGTTTTATAGATATAATTCCATAACGAGTAAGTGAAGTTAGTGCTGTTCGATATTCTTTACCTAACTTTTGTAATAATTCTTTTTTAGATACTACCCCATTTGTAAAAAGAAAATCTAAAATGACACGTTGGCGTGTTGCTGAAGGACGAATAGGCCATGGAGGATCAACAGTTAATATACATTCTTCTGAAACAATCATTGATTCTGTTTGAGATGTTAACCAATCATTATTTTCTTCAGATATCCATTTAGTTCCAATATCATGAAGTTCTTCTTCAGTTTTATGTTTTAATTCTTTTAATTGAAGGTTAGTTAATACATTTTTATACGTACACTTCATTTGTACATGTGTTGTTCGAAGTCCCATAGGAAGAATAGAAGCAAAAATTTTTCCAGAAGGGATAGAATGTCTTAATGCAAGTTCCTGGATCATTTTTATGTATTCATATGAAAATATAGGAATTTTTTCTAATGCCCATAATATTGGACGAAGAACAACGTTATGAGGTAATTCAGGTTTTTGAGTATGTAAAGATAGTATAATACCAGTCCTTAACATTTCCTTACCTAAAAGGATAGCAACTCTTAGCCCTGGCTTCCATAGGGTATATGGAAGCCAGGAAGGTAATGTGTATGTTAATAAAGAATATGGTGGTGATAATAGTGTAATTGTACAATATTCATTCATACAAGAGAATAAAGAAAAATAATAATGAAATTCATTATTGTTTTTCTGAAATGTGAAGGATCTGATTTAATTTATTAAAAAGATCATCTTTTAGTGTTTCATCCATCATCGCAAAATATACGTTTGCTGAAAGATAATCCACCCAGTCACCAGCATCAAAACGAAGTCCTCCAAGTTTAACAGCTAGCATACCTTTTTCTTGTGCTAATGCTGCAAGTGCATCTGTAAGTTGAATTTCTCCACCATGTCCTGGTGTTACTTTTTCTAAATATTCAAATATGTCTGGTGTCAATAAATAACGACCAACAATAGCAAGACGTGACTGTGTAGAACCTAAGGTTGGTTTTTCTATCATTTCTGTAATATCATACACATCAGTACTAATTTCTGTACCACTAATAATACCATATCTATTAATTTTGTCTTCTGGAACTTCACGGACTCCAATAACAGGCTTATTCTGCTCACGGGCAATTTGAATAAGTCTATCCATGCCAGCATTTTCTCCAAACATTAAGTCATCACCAACCATAACAGCAAAAGGTTCATCACGAACAATTTCTTTTGCACAAAGAACAGCATGTCCAAGTCCTAATTGTCGCTTTTGACGGACAGACATAATATTAACCATTTCAGCAACATTTTGAATGACTTTTAGAAGTTCGTATTTTCCAGATCTCTCAAGTATACTTTCTAACTGCGGATTATAGTCAAAAAAATCTTCAATAACGCTTTTATCTCTATTGGTAACAAAAATAACATCCTGAACACCTGCAAGCATGGCTTCTTCTACAACATATTGAACGACTGGTTTATTATATATTGGCAACATTTCTTTAGGGATATTTTTGCTTGCAGGTAATGAACGAGTACCCCATCCAGCAACAGGAACGACAACTTTACGAATGTTCATTAAAGCTCCTATTGTAAATATATTATTAGTTAATAGATACAATCATTCAGCAAGAGATTTGGCCACAATATCAGCAAGCTCTTCAGCATATGTATTAACTTTACTATCGCTTTCCCCCTCTACCATTACACGACACAATGGTTCTGTTCCAGAATAGCGTAGTAACACTCTACCACGTCCTGAAAATGCTGTCTCTATGCGCTGAATTGTTTTTAAAAGAGTAGGCATTGTTTCAATAGGACGTTTTTGTTTAACATTCACATTTATAAGACGTTGAGGAAATAATTGTAATAAACCAGCTAAAGATGAAAGAGGACGTTCGTACTGTTTCATAATACGTAAAATTTGTAATGCAGCAAGAAGTCCATCACCAGTATTGCTATATTCACGAAAAATGAGATGCCCTGATTGTTCACCTCCAAACATAGCTCCATGTTTTCTCATTGCTTCCATAACATACCTATCACCTACATTAGAACGAATCAAGGCTCCTTTTTTTTCTTTCATAAATACTTCAAGTGCCATATTACTCATTACTGTTGCTACCAAAATATTTCCAGGCAATTTATTTTGACGCATTAAATCTTGAGCACATAATGCCATAATTTGGTCACCATTAAGTATAATACCTTTTTCGTCTACAACAATAAGTCTATCTGCATCCCCATCAAGAGCAAGACCAATATCTGCTCTCATTTCAATTACTTTTTTGGCTACATACTCAGGGAACAAAGAGCCACATTGATGATTAATATTTAATCCATTTGGATCAGTACCTATTTTTATAAGTTCAGCACCAAGTTCTTCAAGAGCAAGTGGAGCTACTTTATAGTTTGCACCATTAGCACAATCAAGAACAATTCTGAGTCCTTCTAGAGATAAAGTTGATGGAAATGTATTTTTTAAGTAGACAATATATCTTCCTAAAGCATCTTTAATTTTATGTGCACGACCTACACTTGAGGGGTCTGGGTAATCCCATGTATGACTTTGGTCAAGAATCATTTCAGAAATCTTATGCTCTGCTTTATCTGGAATTTTAAACCCATCAGCATCAAATAATTTAATTCCATTATCATAAAATGGATTATGAGAAGCTGATATAACCACACCAAAATCTGCACGCATGTTTGCTGTAAGAAAAGAAACAGCAGGTGTAGGAAGTGGTCCAACTAAAAAAACATCCATACCTGATGCAAGAAGACCTGCAGTAAGAGCATTTTCAAATATATACCCTGAAATACGTGTATCTTTTCCAATTACAACTCTACTCCGATGGCTTTTTCGCCTATAATATGTTCCTGCTGCAAGTCCAAGCCTTAGTGCTACCTCTGGAGTCATAGGATAAATATTTACACGACCACGTAATCCATCAGTTCCAAAAAGCTTTTTACCCACTTATGTTCTCCAACAAATACATTGAAATTATTTTCGACGAAAAACAGTAACTATATCAGGTGAAACTTTAATAAGACGAGCTGCTGCTGGAAGAAATACTTTAATAGGTCTTTTAACTCCATCAAAATCTTTACCTAATGAATCTTCTAATATTGATGTATCTACACTAGCATGCACTTGAGAAATATACTTAGGATCATTTAAAAGAGATTGTGGAACAGATACGACAATAGTTACTCGCTCTGGTCGAGTTGTTAATCTTTCTTTTTCTTCTGGGAGTAATACAGTACGTTGAAGACTAATAGAACGACGTTGCATCCCTAACTTAAAACAGACATTAACTGTAGGTGGACTAACTTCAACAAACTGTGGTGCAATAAGAGGTGCATCGTCTTGCACAACACGTCCCTCGTCATCTAATAATGCAGAAACTTCTGCTATAACTGTATTCATTGATGAAACAATATTTGAAGCACCACGAACTTTTACATGGCTAGGAATAATATGAACATCTTCTAAATAGGCTGCATCAGAAAAAAGAGAAGATCTTAATTGTAATGTTACAGGAAGCTCTACTTCTTTAACATGATCTACTTGGAGTACCATTCGAGGAGGAATAACATCAATAATTTGATAAGCACGTAATTCTGGGAATTGAATAGATGATAGAGGAATAGTATTAACTCCTTGAGTAACACCAGAAAGGTTTATTGTGTAAGAAAGTTCTCTACCTGAAAATAAACGTAACATTTCTAAAGAACCACGTAGTCGACATTAATCTTATTAAGTTGTCCCTCTGTGACAATTAAATCAGAAGGTAGACCTTTATAGTCTAACCTAACATCCATAATTCTTTCTACTTGCTCTTTTGCATTAAATGTATACCATAAAATTAATGCAGTAGCAAAAGCAATAAGAAAATATTTCCAGTTACCTCTATGATCACTTGTAGTCAAGAACATCACGTAAACTCTCTATCAATTGTTCAATATCAGATACAACCACAAGTTTTCCTCTTGAAACCATGCTAATTTCACCACGTTCTTCAGAGACAACAATAACAAAAGCATCACTTACTTCTGTAACACCAAGGGCAGCTCTATGACGTGTACCAAATGCTTGTCGATCCATTTGTGCTAAAGGTAAAATACATCCTGCTGCAGCAATTCTTCCTCTACGGATAATAACAGCTCCATCATGAAGGGCTGTCATCGGATAAAAAAGTGTTAAAAGTAGTTCTTTTGAGAGAATAGAATCTAACATCACTCCTTCTTGCATCATATCTGTAAGGGGTATCTCTCTTTCAAAAACAATAAGTGCGCCTATACGTCTTTTAGCAAAGTGTTGACAAGCCCAAATAATATTATCAATTAAACTTGGAGCAATTTCTTTCTTTTTCTTCCAAAAATTATGAACACCCACTCTTGAAAGAGCTTGACGTATATCATCATGAAATAAAATAATAATTACTAAAAAGAGAGAACCAAATAAGTTTTCTAATAACCATCCAAGGGTATAAAGTCCTAAATATTGCGCACCAAGATAAATAAGAATAAGTAAAAGCAGACCAGATAAAGCTGAAAGTGCACGGGTGCCTTTTACTAATAAGATAACTCGATAAATAAGTATCGTTACTAATGTAATGTCAAGTAAGTCCCTCCAACTAAAAGGGATGAAATCCATAAAAATAACTCCTAATTACACTTAGGGGAAAGAGATTTAAACTTATTATGAATAACTCCTTAGTTACAAAAATGGAGTAAAAACTTCTGTTATTTTTAATGCTTGAGTACATCCTGCTACATCATGGACACGATGATATCTTACACCTCTAGCTGCAAGTAATGCAGTAGCTATACGTGTTGCTTCATCACGTTCATGGACATCAAGATCAAAAAATTGTTTAAAAAATGATTTTCTAGAGAGACCTATATATAAAGGTCTTCCTAAAACTTTTAGTCTCTCAATATTTTTCATTATTATTTCTGTATGTTCTTTTTTCTTTCCAAAACATATCCCTGGATCAAGCACAATTCTATCTTCAGGTAACCCTGCTTTTGTAATAAGAGACATTTGGGACTCGAAGAAATATAATAATTCTTCGATAATATCTTTATATGAAGGATTAACTTGCATTGTTTTAGGTTTACCTTGAGTATGACATAACACAAAACCAGGTTTATACTCTACAAGTATATCTAAAAGGTTAGGTTCAAACGTACATCCTGAAACATCGTTAATAATATCAGCACCTAACTCTAATGCTGCTTTTGCAGTAAAAGCCTTATACGTATCTATAGAAAAAATAACATCAGGAAATTGTTCTTTTAATATTTTAAAGTGAGGAATAAGTCTTTCTTTCTCAACTTCTTCTATAATTGGTTCTGCAAAAGGACGTGTAGATTCCGCACCTATATCAATAACTTGTGCTCCAGATTGAAGCATTTGTTTTGTATGCTCAATAACATCTTTTGTTATTAAATATCTTCCTCCATCTGAAAATGAGTCAGGCGTTATATTCAGTATTCCAATAATACAAAAAGGGGTAGGATTTATTTGCCTACCCCCTTTAACTATCCAATGATTATCATAACTGATTATTTGACTACTTTTCATGTGTTTTATCCACACCACTTCTATTTTTTTTATTCTGTTTTTGGAGGAGATGGATTCTGCTCATCAGCATCTAAAATAAAGGTTTCAGTATTTGAATCTTCTTTTTTAATTTCAGTATTAGAGTTTTCTGGTATAAATGGAGGTAGTTCTTCCCCCTTGATAAGAAGATCTATATCATCACCTGTAAGTGTTTCTCGTTCAAGTAGTGCTGTAGCAAGAGCATGCAACGTATCAAGATTATTTGTCAATAGTTCTTGACATTTTTCTCTAGCTTCTTCTATTAATTTTTTAACTTCACTATCAACAATACGAGCCGTATCTTCACTAAAGTTTCTAGAATGTGCCCACTCTCTACCAATAAAAACCTCTTCTCCACGCTCACCAATTGATAATGGTCCTATAAGCTCGCTCATACCCCATTCACAAACCATTTTTCTTGCCATATTGGTTGCACGTTCAATATCATTACCTGCACCTGTTGTAATAGTATCAAATATAATTTCTTCAGCTGCTCTACCAGCTAATAACACCATCAGGTTATTTAATAAATATTCCTTTGAATAACTATGTCTATCTGCTTCAGGTAATTGCATTGTTACACCAAGAGCACGACCTCGAGGAATAATGGTTACTTTGTGCACTGGATCTGTCTTTGGAAGTAAACGTGCAACAAGTGCATGTCCACCTTCATGATAGGCTGTAATTTTCTTTTCTTCATCAGAAAGAATGAGACTACGTCGCTCTTTACCCATTAGAACTTTGTCTTTAGCGTACTCAAAATCTTTCATATCAATTAAATTTTTATCATCTCTAGCTGCCTGAAGTGCTGCTTCATTAACAAGGTTTTCAAGTGCTGCTCCTGAAAAACCTGGTGTGCCTCTAGCTATAACTTCAAGATTAACATCTTTATCAAGTGGTGTCCGACGAGTATGGACTTCAAGAATTTTTAAACGTCCTTTTACATCAGGAGTAGGAACAACAACTTGTCTATCAAACCTTCCAGGTCTTAATAGAGCTGGATCAAGAACATCTGGACGATTTGTAGCTGCGATTAAAATAACACCTTCGTTAGATTCAAAACCATCCATTTCAACTAAAAGTTGATTAAGTGTTTGTTCTCTTTCATCATGTCCTCCGCCAAGGCCAGCGCCACGCTGACGTCCTACTGCATCAATTTCATCAATAAAAATAAGACATGGAGCATTTTTTTTACCTTGTATAAAGAGATCTCGTACTCTAGATGCTCCTACACCAACAAACATCTCAACAAAATCAGAACCAGAAATGGAAAAAAAAGGAACCCCTGCTTCACCAGCTACAGCTCGAGCAAGCAATGTTTTCCCTGTACCAGGAGGGCCAACAAGAAGGACTCCTTTAGGTATCCGACCACCTAATCGTGTAAATTTTCTTGGATTAGATAAAAAATCTACAACTTCAGAGAGTTCTTCTTTAGCTTCATCCACACCTGCAACATCTTCAAATGTGACTCTTCCTTGTTCCTGGTTTAGCATTCTTGCACGTGAGCGACCAAAAGACATAGCTCGCCCAGCTCCTCCCTGCATTTGGCGCATGAAAAAAACCCATACACCTATTAAAAGAAGCATAGGAAACCATGATACAAGTAGTGTCATATACCAAGGAGAATCTTCAATAGGCTCAGCACGAACATCTACATGTTGCTCAATAAGTTTGCTTACCAATTGTGGATCAGATGGAGCATAAAGCTGAAAAGATTTTCCTTCAGTTGTTTTTCCCTTAATAATATCGCCTTGTATAATTACGTCAGCTATTTTACCTTTTTGAGCTTGATTTAAAAACTCACTATAAGTCATACGTTCTTGTAATGAAGATTGTGGCTGACTAAATAGGTTAAAAACAATAACCATTGCAAGGGATATAAGCCCCCATAAAATGAGATTCCTGGTAAATTGATTCAAACACTACCTCCATGAAGTATTCCCTTAAGGGGAAAGACACTATTAGAAGCAACTTTGTATATTGTAAATTGTATTATTATATTTGACAATGTTAGAGCAATGACTTTTTATTAAACTTTCTCTTTAACTTTTAATTATACTTATTTTTATAATAGCCTAGTTAAGTTTACTTACATTTTATTATAGGATATAGTATTAATTAATAAACCGTTAATATTTTAAAGTAGTTATTTAACGTTCAAAAATATTATATAAATACTTGGAAGCGTATTGCCACCGGTGTGGTACTTGGTCTTCAAAACCAGTGTCAGGCTGAGAGGTCTGAGGTAGGTTCGACTCCTATACGCTTCCGCCATAATTGAATTTTTTAGGACAAGAAGCATTAGTTTGTGACTTGTCCTTTTTTATTTTCCAACCCTATTTCCAACCTATAGAGGGAAAGTCTATCCATGTCTTGGCAAAACACCGGCAAAAAATACATGCAAAAGGCACTCCGGCGACCACCCGGAGTGCCTTTCCTTCAGTCTTCCTCTTCTGTGTCCTTTACGATTTTTATGGCGATCTGAAGAACAAGAATCCCGATAGCGAGCCAAGTCGTCGGTTTGATGGATGACGCCATGGTCACCTCCCTTTTTCAGTCATTATTTGTTGAAGTAGCCGGAACATAGCCGGAGCCAGTTCGCGGATGTCGGTGATGTTTTCGGAGCCAGGAATCATAGAGATGATGGCTGGGGCGTCGATGCCGATACCCAGCACCTCTATTCCCATCCGTTTCGCTACTGCTATCGTTTCTTTGGCAGTCTCAGGATCGTCCGGGTAGCCGTCCGTTACCACAAATACGATTTTTCGATGTTCTGGTCGTGTCGAAAGCATCCCCAATACCCACCATAAGGCTTCAGTCATGGGTGTGCTTCCATGAGCTTCTGCGGCGAATGAGTTTGTTATACGTTTACCATGGCGCAATAACGGGTAAACTGTGGCCGCAACATCTTCCTTATAATCGGCAGGGAAAGCAGAAACGCCTACGGAGATGCCCGGGATAGCAGCCAAAGCCAGCGCCACGGAGTAACAGGCCGCACCAGCAAGTTCGATACAGCTGGTCATGGAGCCGGATATGTCCAGAAGAATATGGACGGCTGTATCGATTCCTGTCACAGATTCGGTTTTCATGAACAGCCGAGGATCATGGACGGCAATTCGGTAGAGACCATGCCCACATAATTTTCCATGCCGTGAGGGACTGGAACGCCGCAATATTTGGGATTGCAGAAGCCCTTGGAGTTTTGTCCGTAACGCTCTGGATATGGCCTGAGCCTCCATGATAAGCGCATCGGGAAGTTCGGCTGTTAAGAGCTTGCCTGTTACTGCCACGCTCATTCCCTTGTGTTGTTGGGGAGAGCATTGGCCGGAAATCATGTCGGAGAGCTGCTTACCCATAGAGGTTGGCATCTCTTCTTCCGTTGCTTGTAGAAGGTCTTGGAGCGGTTGTTCTTCACCTCCTGTTTGTGGTTCTTGTTGGGTTTGTTCTGAGTTATCCTGCGCAGTTATCGAGGGGGATACTACTGGGCTTTCGGTGGATTTCTGTTCCTTCTGGACTTCCTGTTCGATCAGCCGGAGAATATCTTGGGCAAAATCCAGCGAATCCTGCGTAGATCGGCATCGGGCCGGAATATCCCGCATGATCGCGTCAATACTGGAGCGTAGTCCGGGCCAGTATTTTTGCATAATATTTGCTTCGAGTTCGCAATTACGAACCAGCTCAGGCACATCCCAGGAACGCAGCGTCAGGAGCACATAGTTCAGAACAGAAAAGGCCGGGGAGTCATTTTCCCCAGCCTTTTCTTCTTCCGTATCCTTCAAGAAAAAATGCCGTATGAGCCAGATAAAATGCTCATGACATCCCGGATAGCGCTTTATGATTTCATGCTCCACCCGCCAGTCCTCTATGGCATTCCAGAGGTATTTTTCGACAGGGGTAAGTCTCTTTCCATTCAACACGCCAAGGTCCGTATGCCGGATATGAGCCGCCTCATGGTCGATAAAGCCGCTCACCAGAGGATACAGAACTCCTTCATCGTCAACGGGAAGAGGTGGAAGGAATATGGTATCGCCGTTAGTGCAGGCGGTATCCGAAGAACCGATAACGACTTTGACCCCCAGCTTGTTGCCTAGCATCGAGGCAACAAGCGGCATGGCTTTCATCGTGACTGACATAGAAGCGTCCTTTTTTACCACAGACCCAAACTATCGAGGCGTGGGCTGGATGGAATGTAGCTATGCTCAGGCGGGAGATTCAGTACGGGGGCTTCTTGCTGGAACCCCTGCAACAGATCATCCAGTACATTTTCTTCTGCCGGGGTAGCCAGTAACGCCTGTGTCTGCTGAATCAGTGCCTCCTTGTCCTTGAGCAGGCATACGAGGCCCTGAAGCGTAAGAAGCGCGTTTCCTGACAGATTTCCACGCTTGGGCATATTTCCGAGGGCGGTGTCGATCATGGAGACAGCCGGTTCCACATTGGGGTCGATGAAGGAAAGACCGGCGAGCTTATTGCGCATCGTTTTCAAGGGAGACAGAGCCTTGTGCGTGACCTCCGTTTTTCCTTCAAACACCTTCTTCCAAATCTCCGCAGCATCCTTGGCGATTTCGGCAAAAAGCGTACTTCCGAGACCTTCTACCTCTTCATGCAGACCAGATTCCGTCATGGCCAGATCGCTTTCGAGACCAGCAGCAGGAGATACCCGATAGAGCTGCCAAGAAAACCCCATCCGAGACTCCACATACTCCCTGCTGACCGTTGAATTTTCGATGATGTTGGCCCAGGAAGGATGTCGGGCAATCCAGTCAGCTATGGCAGCATCGTACACGTTCAGAAAGTTCTGCTTTTCCGTGAAAAACTCATCTCGGATTTCGCATAGCCCCTGGATGATATCTCCGGCCTTGTCGTCCGGTATCGCCCAGCCCGAAAGAAAACGGACGCCATGTTTATCCAGAAGACTGAACGCACGAGCCTTGAGCTTGGTAAAGACGTTGAGTCTGGCCGGGTCGCAGATTTTTTTGGAGCCGAGAGAGGCCAAATCGTCAGGCGGAAGCTCTACACCACCAAAGTCTTCAGCGGTGAGCTTCTTTCTGGCCGACCAAAGCGTAATGTTCAAATTCAGTGCCAGAATATTGTCCAAAACTTGCAAAGGTGTGTTCAGAATAGGAGTTTCCATAATCTTCTCCATCGGTTAGTTGCTTATTGAAGGAAAAATTCTCTGGGCCATTTCGTGAAGAGCTGCCCGACTTGTGGTGGACGCCCTGAATCCTAAAGCTCTGTCCAAGGCGTACATGATGGGCGAAATTCCCTGTTTGGAGAGAGGCTGGAATGCGATGGTGAGTCTGGCCCAGCGGATGAGTGTGCGCGTCGAAAGCGTGACGTCCAGAGCATCATGTGCCGAGGAGTTGCCCATAAAATTCCGCCGCACATCGTTGGCAAAATCGACCATCTTCTCCGTTATTTCAGCAGGAATTTCCGGGAACATACGGTTCAGCAGGTCACGTTCAACTTCTGCTTTGGGATAGCCCATTTCCACCAGCATGAAGCGGTCCATGAAGGCGATGTTCTGACGCATGACTCCCTGATAAAGCCCGGTTTCGTCGCTGTTGCCATTTGAGTTGGCCGTCACGATGAAACGGAACATGGGGCTTGGCTTGACGAGTTCTCCACCATTTTCAGCAATGCAGAGCGGAGAACCGTCGAGAATGGTGTTCAGTCCAGCAAGCGTAGCCGGAGAGCACAAATCGGCCTCATTGAACAGGAATACGCCGCCAATCTTCATGGCCAGAGTAAGCGGTCCATCCTCAAAGACCATGTTGCCGTTCTGTACGGATAGATGCCCGACCAAATCAGGGAACTCCAGTCGGTCATGTCCGGTAGCCTCGAAAACCGGGTAATTGAGCCGCGCCGCAATCTGGCGAATGAGACTCGATTTCCCAGCAGACGTAGGGCCACAGATGTACAGCGGTTCGGGATTTTGCATAAGAAACCAGACGATTACATCACGGCTGGACTCATGGAAAAGATAGTTGGGATCGATGGACGGCGTGTATTCCGAGGGTGCGTCATAGCCGAAAATCATAGTGCCGGAGGATTTGCCACTGAAAATTTGACCGGCGTCGAGTTGAACAGGATGAGACATGGTTCCTCCCAAAAAGAAAAGCCCCGTCCATGCAAGATGAACAGGGCCTTATGGAAATAGTGCTTTGTTTCAGTCGTTGGGATCGCTTATGACTATGCTTCTGCTGATGCCAAGGTCGAAGGGGTTATCCCAGAAGCTGCCCCTTGTGTCGATATCCTCCAGCTCTTCCCCGATGCGAATGAACAGGAAATCGTCCCAGTCGAGCTCAGCCAGCAGATGTTCGATGAAGCCCACGTCAGGAAACTCTTCGTACCATTTCAGATGTTCCCACAGATAGACTTCAGAACCGGAGTCAGTGTCTTCAAAGTGCTTGTCCGCGTAGGCAAAGAAGTCCGTAATAACAGCAAACGCCTCGGACGTTTTATCCAAGGCGTTCATCTTTTCATTCAATGTTTGTACGGCTGCCTGCGTAAGAGCCAGTCCAACATCAGACCTGTAACCCATCGTTCTTCTCCTGTTTTCTGGTCTTGTAGATAAAAAGTCGTGTTGAAGGTGCGCTTACTTTTTCATGACGAGCCAAAAGAGCGGGCACGTCCACATCATCCATTCCGCCGTCATGAAAAAGTTCAATCAGTTCTCCCGCAAGGCTGTCCTTGGCTAGTGTGCGTCTGCCGGGTATTTCTGAGGCTTTGAACCGCCAATGACCAGCCTGAACCCATCCGTCCTGAGTACCGAAAATATTCGCGTACCAGTCTTTCATGCTTGTCTCTCTGGTCTTTATTTTCCCATCCAAACTTGCACGCTCCGATTTCCAAGTTTCCAGCTCCTCAAGTTCAGGGGAAAACTCTGGGTGGTCGTTTCCTTTGAACTTCGGGCAGTCGGCATTCCAGAGGCAATGTTCACATAGGGGATTGAAACCGCTTGTTGTTTTGAGGGAAGATGCGTCGAGAGTGCCGTCCTTTACCTGGTGAATCGTACTCCAAAATTCCTCTGCTTTTCCAAGTACAGCATCCATCATTCCTGCATCTGACACATAAGGACCGAAGACTTTTGCATCCGTCATCGAAAGGCATAGTACCCAGGCTTCGATATCTACCCCTTCCCACTCATACGGCAAATTCAAGTTCCAAAAATTCCGGGCGATTTCAGGAAAAGTCATGTCTTGAAAACTATACTGTCCAGTTTCTTCTCTGACACTGAAAACCGGCTCTTTCCAGTACCGCGTCAGCAGTCCTACCTGTCCATACACCTGCGTTTCATAGGATGCGTAGAGGCAATCCGGGAGTTTCTGGCAGCTTTTTACTTCGAGTATCCGTACTGTAGGCCTTGGATGGGTGGAGGCGAGCACGAAATCCAGGTGAGCTTTGATGGGCGTGCCGTTATGCGTGACGGCAATTTCAAGCTGACGAACCAGAGGCAGTTCCAGAGTCTTGAGGGCGTCGGCAATCCCATCCTCGAACCAATGCCCCCTCTGCATGGTGAGAAGAGGCTTGAGGGCATAGGTAGTGTTCTGGGGATGGAGCTTATTTAGAACGGCCATACGAGGACAGGTCATATAACTTCCAAGGTCGCTCATGCCGATATACTCTTCCCGATTTCCAAGCTGAGTCAGAGTGTTCCTGTTTGCGTATAAGTCTAGTCCATGGGTGATAATTTCGAGCAGTTTTTGGCTACGAGTATCAGATTCCATAGCCGATCTCCCATAAAAGAAGAGCTGCCCCGGTGAAGGTCAGCTCTTCTGACAAGTCGAAAGAAAAATTATGCAGCATCATCATATTTCCACCAGACTTTTTGCTGCGAATCCCACTTGAACCCTGAAGCCCTGAGCAATTCCTTTTTCTCCAGTGTACGCCCAGATGCCACGATGCACATTCTTCCATCATCGGCCTGAACCGTCCTGAAGCTCACGCCGTCGATTTTGGGCAGATTTTGGTGAAGCGATACGGGGCGATTTGAGGTGTCTAAAATTTTGTTCGTGGATGAAGAGTTGTCTGATGCCACTTTTTGTCTCTGTGTGGCTTCTACGGGCCTTATTCGCGTTTTGGCCTGTTTTGGAGTAATCGAGGCGGCATTACCATCATCATCTTCCGTCACGATACCAAGGATCGCGCACAGAGAATACCGCCGGGCATAGGTGATAGCACTGCCCATTCCCTGTGGATCATTTTTCGTCAGAGGGATGATGGCTGTGCTGGAAATCCATTGACCAGATTCCGCATGTATAAGTCTTGTTTCTAATCCGATATGTCCTGTCCCGAGTTCTACAGGCGCAGGACATGGGAGTTGGGTAAGCCAGATACCTTGGGAAGAAAGAAGGCTGCGGCAGGATTCCATGACAGAGTTGAGTGTGGCGTATTTGTTACCGATAAACGGATTTTTGGCGTCCTTTATGGCTGGTTGAAGTTGCTGTTGGACGATGAGCATAGCCTGAGAAAGTTTAGTGATATCAGTGGATTGCGTCATAATCCCTCCTGAGTAATAAAAAAGAGAAGTACAGACAGTAAGCCTGTACTTCTCTCTATTGTTTTCTTGTCGCAATATATATCTGTTTTTATATGATTTACTTAGGTAGTATTTATATTGTCCTCGTTTGTTTACCATAACCCCTTTTCGATACACATATTTTTTACAAAAATATTTTCATTTCCCTGTATAGATTCGATTCGTTTGGCTCGTGTACACTCCCATTCATCGACTGGATACATATTACTCCAAGCCTCAAAAAGTCTTCTTTGCTGACGACTTAGATTGTATTCCTTGTACTCTTTATCCATATAAAGAGCAGCACGGGCTACTTGACCTTTAGCTCTATCCGGTGGTTCGAATCTATTCCCATCTATTTTTGCCTCACACGTTCCAAAAGCAGATTGAACTCCAAGTAACTCTGAGTATTGCTTATTGCTTCTCGCAGCATTGACAGACCCGACTGCTGGAAACAAATTGTACATATCAGACTGCATATATCTATATGTTTTATTTACTTTTTCTGCACATTTTCGTCCTTTGAAACTTTTACCTTTATTATCTACACAAAGAGGATGACCTTCGCGCCATTCAGTAAAAGCTCTGCCAAAATTCTCAGCAGGCACACTATGTTCCCACTCAATTTTATATGATCTTTTTTGATGTTTCTCTGCTATAAATCCATCAGGGAGACATATCCTTTTTTGGTCATCATATTCATATCCGCAGTATAGTGTAACTTGGTGGTCGTAATACACCTCATCTTGCAGTATGCGCTTAGCCTTGTTGAAACTATCATTGAAAGTATTACCTTCCGCCAAGGTAATACTTGGGGTTAGAAACAGAATAGATAACAAAAGGAGTAGTTTTTTCATGGTTTCCTCTAAAAATTTCGACGCGTCGAAAATTTCAGGCATAGGTGTTATTTTCTGTTATTCAATCGCTTATAGCCATCACAGCCTAGCTGTGAACCATTATCACATGATTTTCCGTACCATTCTTTAGCTTGCAAATAGTCTTGTCTAACGCCAAAGCCGTTTCATGACCCTCTGTATCAATGTCGTGGGGGCCGCCCGTAAAAGGCGGCCCCCTTTTCCTTATTTCCGCGGATGATCCGCGGTCTATGAATGTTATTCCTTCGGGAGTCGAGGATGCTGTATTTCAAACCTGCACGGCTGGGCAGCGTCGGCCTGGATGACGGAGAACTGAAGAAAGACAGAACATCCTGTCTTCCGTTCGGTCCCTGCGGGGTCGGGAAGAAGGCTCTGTATCTGAACAGTCTTTTCATGGATCGTCGTTTCTATGTACCCGTATCCAACATTCGACGGGCCTACAAACGCGTCGCCATGAGCAAAGGCGCGTTTACCGGCAAGGGGATATTCGGTTCCATTCCCTATCTCGTGGTGGAATACGGGAAGGACGAAAGCGTGCAGTGCACCTTCAAGCATGAAAATCATGTCGATCTGATGCTTGCCGAAATTCAGCGGCGTTTTCCCCATATCAAGACCATGTCCGAAGCCGCAGCCAGAAGACTTGCCGAGGCCAGAGCGGCGGAAGAGGCAAGGTATGTGAAGCAGCTTTCTCCCGCGGCCCAGGAGAGTCTGGAAGAGCTTCGCAGAGCCAGGGCCTTTCTGGAAGAGCGTCCTGATCTGACGGCAAGGCTTGCCGCGGCCAGCAAGGCCCGTCGCGTGGATCAGCTGACCAATCCGGCCCACAAGTGGATAGCTCTGGCCATATTCTGCCTTGCGCTCGCAGCTTCCGTATACGGTGCGTACACTTGGCTCACCGGTTCCGGGGATTACGGTCTTTATGTCACGCTCATAGGACTTTCCGCCCTGTTTCTTTTTGCCGGAGCCAACGTGCTGCCTACGGCGCGCAACAACAGCAGAGCCATTGCGGCTGCACTGGAAAAGGCCCGGAACAGGCGGACAGGATACTGGAGGCAGCTTACCAGCAGGAACAGGTCGAAAAGGAGCAGAAATGGGGTGCAAGGTCAAAAATAAGGGTAGGCGCACGATAATCACAAAAAATGGAGGTAATTTCATGGAAAAGTACATCTTTGACGAGGGCAACGGTCTGTGGTATGAGTTGCAGAGGGACTAACAATATTCGGGCGTGTGCGGCGGAAATCGTGGACACAGAAATTATTTGCGCATGAGGCCCCAAATCGGAGGGTGTCCCGGTGAATGCCCTCCTGATTTATTTGGGACAGCGGGTAAAAACTTCTTGCATTTTAGAGTGTGCTATGCTATGACTGCTGTCATCCTGATTTGAGGAGTCTATTCAACATGCGGCAAGGTATTCTTAAATAAAATTTGATAATGGGCACAAAAATAATTGCCCCTTGCAGGGGCTTGGTTTTTGTACCCAATTTAAGAATGCTTTTGCCTTTTTATCAAATATCGTGACGGATAACGGCTCATGTTAGCTGAATGCGTTTCTATGTATCCGAAGTCATGATCCCCAGCGGTAAAAGTATTTGCCGCTGGGGATTTTTGCGCCCTTTTGGGCCTTGTATGGAGGATAGACATGAACATTATCAATATCGGGATTCTTGCCCATGTAGATGCGGGCAAGACGACACTGACAGAAAGCCTGCTGTATGCCAGCGGAACCATTTCAGAGCCGGGGAGCGTCGAAAAAGGGACAACGAGAACGGACACTATGTTTTTGGAGCGGCAGCGTGGAATTACCATTCAAACGGCAGTCACTTCTTTCCAGTGGCACAGTTGTAAAGTCAATATTGTGGATACTCCCGGCCACATGGATTTCTTGGCAGAGGTATACCGCTCTCTGGCTGTTTTGGACGGGGCCATCTTGGTGCTCTCCGCTAAAGATGGCGTGCAGGCCCAGACCCGTGTTCTGTTCCATGCCCTACGGAAATTGAACATCCCCACCATTATCTTTATCAACAAGATCGACCAGGTTGGCATTGATTTGGAGAGCGTATATCAGTCTGTTCGGGATAAGCTCTCCGCTGATATTATCATCAAGCAGACAGTGTCGCTGTCCTCGAAAATAACTCTGACAGAAAACACTAGTGCAGAGGTTTGGGATTCGGTCATCGAAAATAACGATGAGTTATTGGCAAAGTATATCGCAGGAGAATCAATCAGTCAGAAAGAACTTGCGCAAGAAGAACAGCGGCGAGTTCAAGACGCCTCCCTGCTCCCGGTCTATCATGGTAGCGCCAAAAACGGCCTTGGCATTCAACAGTTGATGGATGCGGTGATAGGGCTGTTCCAATCGACCAAGGAACAGGGGAGCGCCGCCCTGTGCGGTAGAGTTTTTAAGGTGGAGTATACAGATTGCGGCCAGAGGCTTGTCTATCTGCGGCTATACAGCGGAACGCTGCGTCTGCGGGATACGGTGGCCCTAGCCGGGAGAGAAAAGCTGAAAATCACAGAGATGCGTATTCCATCCAAAGGGGAGATTGTTCGGACAGATACCGCCCATAAGGGCGAAATTGTCATCCTTCCCAGCGACAGCTTGAGATTAAACGATATATTGGGGGACAAAACCCAACTTCCTCGTGAAATGTGGAGTGATGTTCCCTTCCCTATGCTGCGGACGACGATTACGCCAAAAACGGCAGAGCAAAGAGACCGGTTGCTGGACGCTCTTACGCAAATTGCGGATACTGACCCGCTTTTGCACTACGAGGTGGATTCCACCACCCATGAGATCATTCTTTCTTTTTTGGGTCGGATGCAGTTGGAGGTTGTTTCCGCTTTGCTGACGGAAAAATACAAGATTGAAACAGCAGTGAAGGAACCCACCGTCATTTATTTAGAGCGGCCGCTCAAAGTGGCCAGTCACACCATCCATATCGAGGTGCCGCCTAACCCGTTTTGGGCATCTATCGGACTGTCTGTTACACCGCTCCCGCTTGGCTCCGGTGTAAAATACGAGAGCCGGGTTTCCCTGGGATACCTGAACCAGAGTTTTCAAAACGCTGTCATGGATGGTATCCGTTACGGTTTGGGGCAAGGCTTGTGTGGCTGGAACGTAACGGACTGTAAGATTTGCTTTGAATACGGACTTTACTATAGCCCGGTCAGTACGCCGGCGGACTTCCGCTCATTGGCCCCGATTGTATTGGAACAGGCATTGAAGAAATCTGGGACGCAGTTGCTGGAACCTTATCTCTCCTTCACCCTCTATGCGCCCCAGGAATACCTTTCCAGGGCTTATCATGATGCGCCGAAATACTGTGCCACCATCGAAACGGCCCAGATAAAAAAGGATGAAGTTGTCTTTACTGGCGAGATTCCCGCCCGTTGCATACAGGCATACCGTACTGATTTGGCCTTTTACACCAACGGGCGGAGTGTGTGCCTGACGGAACTGAAAGGGTATCAGGCCACTGTCGGCGAGCCAATCATCCAGCCCCGTCGTCCAAACAGCCGTTTGGATAAGGTGCGCCATATGTTCAGTAAGATTCCTTGATACGCCACAGCAAGGATGGTTATTGCATTTCCCTGCCTTTCGTGGTAAAATGTAGTTGTAAACCACCAGAGAAAACAACAACCCTGCTACCCCCCGTTATCACCACCGATAACAATTTGATAACAGCCCATCGTATAGGGCTGGATAATATGGACACATCAAATAATCAAAAAAATGAGGTATCAAATTTATGAAGCAAAATCCGTTAAATATGATGCCCAACAACGACTTACGATAATTGCTAAAATTGAGAGGATCGGCTGTAAAAAGTCGATCCTCTTTTCGCATCCAAATAATGTATTTACTGCTTATGAATGCAATTGAGCTATATCATAATCTACCTGTTTTTCCATCCAGTATTTTGTTGTGGTATTGAGTGCTTTGGCGAGTCTTATGGCAGTGTCAAGAGTTATGCTTCTTTTGGCGTGAACAATCTCATTGATGCGTGATGGAGAGACATCAATCATACGCGCAAATTCAGAGATGTTCATATCCTTTTGTTTGATTATATTTCTCAGTTCTATGCCTGGATGTTCTTGAAATAAGTCCATACTACACTCCTTGTTGTTCGAATATCACACTATAATTATAAAATTGATTTTATAACTAAATCTTCCTCTGCCCCTGTAAGTTCATCGATGTTCTTGTTGATGATCTTTTGGGAGGACTCATTACCGGATAGTCCCTTCTTCTTGGACTTGGATTCGATGAGGCTTTTTTGCTTTTGATAGCTACGACGGTATCATACAATGTATTATTTCTCCCTGGCTCTGCACTCACAAATAACTTCATGCGCTTCTGTTGTTGTCAGAGAGTTCAAGTCCTTACTGAATTTTTCCATGGCTATCTGTTCTGCGTTGTCACTGAGACTATGAATATACTCAAGCTGTTTCTGACTTACGGGCTTGCTATGAGCAGTTTGGACGGTAGATGATGCAGAGCTATCACGGTAATCCACATCGATCACCTGGTCGTTCATCGTTTCGGACTCAAAATCCAGAGTGCCTACGTTACAAGCAAGTCCTATAGCTCTGCTGGTTGCTCGTGTACTTGCCATACGGATGAAGGCGTTACGACACGCAGGAGGAACATTTTCAGGCGTAGCATCTCCTATAGCAGAACATACGATACCGCTTTTCAAAGTAACCGTACTTTTGAATATAGCGGTATTTCCATTGTCAGATGAAGGGAATTGTAGTGGTATAGTATCAATTGATTGTAGACCCAGTTGATGCGCTATGTCGACCATGCCTAAAAATCTTGGAATATCATTGCCGTGGATACTGATAAGATGTTTTTCCGGGACAGAAACTTCTTGCTTTTTCATGTGCTACTCCAATAAATAAGACTGATTATCGTTATTCGAACTCTATAATATAAAAGTAAAAATAAAAAATTACATAAACTTATATACGAGAACAGCCAAAGTTCCGATATCCGTCATTCACAAAACCTGAAGTAGCTGTTTTTGCCAGATAGGAAGCAGCCATACGAAATCTGTCTAGTTTATAGGACAATTCAGGATCATCTCGTCTGAGCATAGTACCATTACCTGTCAAATCTCCTTTCCAGTCTTTCAAGCAGTAATGTACCAGTCCTAAAGCGGTCTCTATACCCAATGTAGAAGCCCAGAATCTTTCGACTGTCTTGAATACCGGCATGATACGTTGAATTTTGTTACCATTCAGAAAAAGCAAGCAGTGGTAATGGTGGTGTTCTGATATATTCTGTTCTCTTTTCCAAAAGTAGTAAGGATCATAACCTAAACGAAAATAATACGTATTGACCTTATCGAATAACGAGGAAATATCTTTCTTTTGAGGGTAAGGATAATGTTGAGGATATCTGACGTTGAAGAATACCGGTAATACTTTGTTGTGATTTGATATATAGTTGATAAGTAAGTTTTCAATTCTTTCATTGATAGTATGGAAATAGTTTTTGTTATTCATGCTTTTCCTCTTTTTGTTGGAGTTAAAATGTTTTTTGATGTGATAGTTTAGAATACAGTTTTTATGAGATATGATGTATTATGTTTATTTGTAAATTCTGTATATATAGTTTTTTAATGTTGTTTATATATACTACATGATACCTATTAAAATATATAATTTATTTACATGTTTAGAAAAAGTATACTTGTGAAAATAATTGATTTGGTTACATAATATCTTGTCCGAATTATTTTATAAACTTATATCATCTTATTCTAAGATGACGGATAAAAAAGAAGGAACATGGTAAGCTCATGTTCCTTCTTCATTCTCTTACATCAAAACCTTAGAGTGTTATCGTACAAATATGAAAACGGCGTGCCAAAAATCGGGGGGAGGGATTTTTTAGCTGATTTTTCCGCTAAAAATCGGATGTCCTGGTCTAAGTCCTCTCGTTTTGAATGGTGTTGCCTTTGTGGCCGGGTAAATCTTCTTGCCTGGTACGCTTGTCCTTTCAGCCTGCGTTTGCTGTGAGCGTTGGTTTCATGGTGAGCAGTGTTAGGCATGATGCTTCGGCTTGTCCGTTTGAGGTAGCGGCTGGTTCTGTCACAGGTTTTCGGCTAGATGGAGAGCAGGGGAGAGGGAGTTCAGCGTCTTGGGGCTTTAGGGGTTATGACGACCTTCAGGGTGTCTTGCGGTGGCTTGTGAGCAGCAGAGATTCGGAACTTTGTGATCGTCCTGACCGTTGAACTTGGAGGTCTTCTGACGCTCTGTGAGTCTGCGAATGTCTGTCTGCTTTTGTGGGTGGGAAAGAGGATGTGGAGCGTTAGGCCTCGTAACGGCAGTGGAGATCCCTCAGTGCGCTTTCTGGGGATGGCGTCTCTGATTGGTTCTGGAATGGCCTCAGACTCGTTATCCTCCCGTCTTGCCGATGACGTACCGTGTGAGGCGGATAGGCGGTGTGGGGAGGGGATCAGTACGGGAGCATAGAGGTCTGTTTTGTAGCGGTTGTGTCGGTAAAAAGTGCTCCTCATGGTCAAAAAAACGAGAGAGCTGCCCTCATGGACTGCTCTCTCATGGAAAGGAGTTTTAGCGTAACCACCGTCTACGGCATGGGTGTAGACGCTTTTTTATAAGAATGTGCCCATCGGCTGCTGAAAAAAGTCCGGCCTGAGAGCTGCCACGAGCTGGTTTCCTCCGAAGTCGAGTGCGGAAAGTAAGTTGCACTGTTGAAGCAGAGCCAGGGCATTTCTGACTTCGTCGGCTTTGAGTCCCGTACGCTGTTGAAGTATCCGCGAGGTGATTCCATGCGTGAGCACATCGTGCTGCATATTGAAGTCGATACACAGCAGGGAGTCGATCAGCTTTCGGGCATGGATTCGCGCTCGAAGGCACGTGGGGTCGATCGTGAACCTGAAATGCGCCAAGCTGTCCTTACTCAAAGATACGCCGAGATTCATTTCATCAGCGGTGATGGTTGTTGGCCAGCTTGAGGCTTCAGCTTGGTTCCATAGATGGGCAGCAAACGCAAATCGGCACGCAAGCCCGTGAGCTTTTTTCAGGGCCTCCCTCATGAATGGAGTTCCGTTTTGAAAATCGAGGGCAAGAGACTTCTCATATTCTTTTACCATGTCGTAGGCTTCGTTGCTGAGGGCAATCTGGTGACGTGCCGAGTTGTTATACTCCTTTTGAATGATTGGAGAAATGACATCAGAGTAACTTTTGCGCGCCTCACCAAGAGAAAATTCTCCGTTTGGGGTACTACTCTGGGCCAGATGAAAAACGATGCGGGCCCACAGTCCGTCGCCTTCGAAGGCGCTGGACTTGTACAGAAAACGCGATAATTGCTCGGGCTGCGTGAGAATGAAAAGTGCAACAAACGGATGTTCATAGCGGTATGTGCTTCTGAAATTTTGTAGTGTGAAGCCTTCTCCAGAGAAAGAATTCTTCAGCATTTCAGGCAGAGATCCCTTAAGGAACGATGTCCGGGTCAGGAAACCTCCTTCTGTTGATTGGATGGCCAGCCGACCCTTTTGGGCATAGCAGATACGATGAAAGCCAGCCGGAGTTACGTTGTCCGTAAAAAACTGGAGGGACGGCTGCTCTATGAATTGAGCAATCCGGCTTTGTTCTTCCCCCGCGATTTCATTGACGAGAGCTTCAAAGTCTTCGTCCGTGGGAGTGCTGCCTAAGTTTACCAGCGAGGAGGCAATTTTTTTCTGGGTGATTCTGGCGGCCACTCTTTGAGCAACCTTCAGCTTCGTGTGGGATAAATCCCCAGAGCCTTCATCGGAACCTCTCAGCTTGTTGAAGTTTTTTTCAAATATATTGAATGGTTCCTGACAAAAGGCCGATATGACGGACTTTCGATGGCCGGATGGAGCGGTGGCAATGATATTGATAATGGCTTGTTCTGTCCATTCGCTTCCACAGCGGATGATCCAGTTGCCTGCTGTGGCGTATAGCGTATAGGCAAGCAGCATTTTATAGAGACCGACTTGATCGAACCCTGTGTTGCATGCGAGATCAGAAGCTACCTTTCCAAGGATGTAAGGAACAGGAGTCCTTGGAGCAAAATAATTCATTGGTCCGTTTTGTTCCGGCAAAGAATAGTAGGTACATCTGAGTCTTTCTGATGCGTCATAGACCCGCTTGCTCTTTAAATCGCTGATGTAGTTTTTATATGAGGTACTGATGACACTTCGGGCATGGTTCTGCTTTTCCATGTACGAGATGAGATCATCAGGAGATGCATTGTTCCACGTGTTGGATACGAAAGTCTGAGGGTAAGGCATAAAATCCTCCGGCAGCGCCCAGGGGTATGCCCTGGGCGACTTGGGTTACTTTTCTGAGGCGACCTGAATGCGATGGGCCGTCATGAAGGCCTGGACATCATGAACGGAGTAGCGGACTAGCCGTCCTATTTTCGAGTACGGTATGCCGCGATGGTAAAAACGCTGCTTCTGCAACGTGGATACGGAAATACCGGTTAGCTGCGCTACGGCCTTTTCTGACAGCCAAGTGGCTTGGTCCATAATTCCTCCTCAAAAAAAAACGTGGGTGTTTTGCAACACCCACGTTCCGAGATTATACGTTATTTTTCTAGGGACTTTTTCAAATGATGTAGTGTCCCCTTTAGATGTGAAGGTAGGCCAAAGGATAAATTTTCGTTACATCAGGCATGGAATATCTTTCAAAAATTTTTTTGGCGTTCTTAGGCATTGTACAACCTGTTTCAATCATAGCTACACTTTTTTTATTTTCTATACTTTGTATCGTCCCTTGTAGTTGTCTTTTTAGTGCCTTCTTACAAGCTTCTCTATTTTTACATATAAAATATTTATTATCACTTTTACATTCGCTTTCGCAATACGGCCAATTTAATTTTCTAAGACCACATTTAAATTTTCCAATATTATTTCCTTTGGTGTCAATATATTTCAAACGATGGTCCCATTGAGCTAGACCATATAGACGACTTAATCTCGAATTTTCATAAGTTTCAGTACGATTATCTTCCTTTACTATTTCTGTTAGTACATTTTCAATATGAGGAGTAATTTTTTTAGATAAGTACGCAAACTCTATAGCTAGTTGCTCTTTAAATAGATTTAGAAGTGCTTCGTAATTCAAATCTTCTTTTGTAAAATCTACAACGAACTTCCATTTTCCATCTATTCGACTTGTCCCTACAAAGCCAGTTGATGTAGTAGTCGAAATAAATGTTGGAAGATGTAGTTGTGTATCTCGAATTTTATTTTTTATGAATTCTTCTATATTAAATGGATGGCATAGATCTGCAAAGGATAGTTTATATTGACACGAAATATTATATACGTGTTTAATCCATTTTTGATATTTATTTATAATCATTTTAAAATCTTGCTCGTAAACTGTTGTAATAAACGAGTGATATTCAAAATTATTAATTAATTGATGAAAATAAGTTATTAAGTCATTTAAAAATAATATTGAAAAAATGTCGTCAAAATCATAATTCAATTCCATCAATGGCAAATTCCAATTTTCTTTTAGCCACACAGCATCTTCCTGACTTGTATATTCAAAATTTCTCTTTATGTATTCTGACTTGACAAAAGAATTGAAGCTACTCTCTAGAGCCTTCTGAAGAATATCAGTCGTCATCTTTTTTCTCCATATTGCTGGTTAATATATCATCAGCTACACGAGCGGCTCGTTTCATAGCTTCATCTGCAAGATGAGCATAGCGCTGCGTCATTTGTGGACTTGAGTGAGTCAGTAACTTTTGAAGAGTATATAAGTCAACTTTTCCACTAGAAGCGAGATGTGAAGCATAAGTATGTCTTAACCCATGAAATGGACGGAAATCAGCGGGTAATTGGGCTTTTTGTTTTATTCTATTTGGCATACTACGAAAGTCAGATCGCTTTTCTCCTTTTGTATTTGGAAAAACATATCGAGACGTATGGGGAAGTTTTTCCAAGATAATTTTCGCAGCTTCGGACATGGGTATGTATGCCGTTTTTCCTTTTTTAGCTGATTTTCCTTGTAATGTAATGATACCTTGCTCAAAATCTAAATCCGTCCATTCTAATGCTAGTAATGCTCCTTTTCTCATGCCTGTTACTAAAGCTAAGCGAAGGCAAGAAGCCATAACCTGATCTGTTTCAGCATCAAGAGCTTCCATCAATGCTTTTAGTTGTGTTTCTGTTAAGTTTTCAGTTTTTATATTATCGACTTTTGGCATCTCAAAAACAAGTTGTGATCTATCAGGTAGTGTACAAAAGCCATTTTTTTCACCAAAGCGCAGAATACGACGAAGCAAAGCAAGAGTATTAAGAACTGTTTGTGGGCTTTTTCCAGATTGAATAAGGTTATCTTTGAATATTCTAACATCATTTGTTGTGATTTCTTCAGGAAATTTATGCCCAAATATATTTTTCAAATGAAGTTCATACCTGCACAGGTCAATATCAGTATTTTTGTTTTTAGGGCGACCCTTGGCATACTCTTCCCAAATACCATGAATATTTTTTCTGAGCGAAGCAGCAAGAGCTTCTTCTTTGGCTAGTTTTTTGGTTTTTCGTTTACCTTCTATAAGCTCAGAACGTATTCTGGAAGCCTTGGCGGGAGTCATGTCGTCGATAAACTGTCGTCCTACTTTTTCTTCAATAACCTTCCCATTCTTCTTGAATACGACATAGTAGACCTTTTCGCTTCCAGAGGCACCTATTCTTTTTTCTTCTCGGAAGAATACTCCGGGATATTTTGTTTTGTTCCTTTTTGTGGCGGCCATTCTTTGTCTCCTTTTTTTCCAACCCTATTTCCAACCTATTAGGTCAGATAAATAACATATTAGGAAAATAAAGGAAAGAGAGTGTATTAATAATTTATTGAATTATAAGGATAATAAAAATTGATGAAAATCTAGGAAAATAATATTCGTTGGTCTTCAAAACCAATGGCGGGCAGCTTGTCCGTGGTAGGTTCGACTCCTATACGCTTCCGCCAATAAAAAAAAAAAATTATAATAGTAATTAATAACTAACTCTAATAACATTTTTATCTTTTTGTAACAACCTCTAAAAAACAATAAAAAATTATGTTTAATAAAAAAATATTATAACATAATTTTTATATTAATTTAACCTTTTATCATAATTTGTTAAAAAAATATTTTATGTCACATCCTACCTTAATAGTAAGCTAATAAAAATAGCCTATAACTTACTTTATCATGAATGTAATAGAATTAACCTCTTCTATATTTATTTTATTCTATACTTAGTACATGTACTAAGTATAGAATAATAAGTGTTATGTTTCATATATAATATTATACTAAATTGAGCTATATCGTTCTTTTTAGTTATCTAATGATATTAGGTATTCTTCTATTAATTTTATTTCTACTTTTTGTTAATTATAATATTAAACTCCTAAGAAAAAGGTTATACACTATATAATAATATAAAAATACATGTAATAAATAAGTCTATTCTTTTTATTGGAGTTAGAATGAGAAAGTTTATTATACTGTTTTTAGTATGTTGTCTCTTTCCATTAGCTTATCAGCATGCTTATGCTAGTGAAATTAAACTATCAGGTTTTTTTGATATCTCAATGTTTTGGATTGATACAAGTTTCTCACGATCTAATTCAAGTGATTACTTTGGAGCAAATCAACGTTTTACATTTCAAACGACTTATGAAGCCAATGAAAATCTTAAAGGTGTATTACGTTTTCGTATTAATAATGACTGGGGAGTAGGAAAAAATGAAAATGATTATAGTTATGGAGGTTCTATTGGTACAAATGGCAAAAGTATTGGCGTAAGATATGCTTATATAGACTGGATTGTACCAAATACTTCTATCAATGTCCGTATGGGACTACAGCAATTTGCTTTTCCAGGTTTTGTGGCTGATTCAGCTATTCTTGATTCAAATGCAACAGGTATTACTGTAAATACTCCTATAAATGATACTATTGGTGTTACCACATGGTGGATTCGTCCTTATGAAGGTAAAAATAAATCAACAATGGATACTGTTGGGCTTTCTATTCCATGTACATATAATGGCTTATCTATAACTCCATGGGGAGTTTATGGAAGAATAGGTAAAAATGTTTTTAACCTGCAAAAACAATTTGGACAACCTGATCAACTTCTTTTTCCATTTATTTGGACACCTACTGGAACACAACTCCTCAAAGAACATGCTAATATTTGGTGGCTAGGTTTTACCGGGATGTACAAATTTGAAATTCCTTTTTCTATTGCTTGGGACTTTAACTATGGAAACCAATCATCTAATACAAAAAAATTTAATCGATCAGGATGGTATGCCGCATTATTAGCACAATATCAATTTACAGGTGTAACACCTGGAATCTTAGGATGGTATACTACAGGTGATAAAGATAATTTGAGTAATGGTTCAAAGCGAATGCCAACCTATGATTCAAATTGGACAGGAACAAGTATGGGGTTTGATGGTTACTGGCAAGATCGTGGGACAGGAGCATCAATAGCTGGAAATGATCCTACAGGAACATGGGGAATTGCCGGACAACTGATGGATATTAGTTTTATTGAAAAATTAAAACATAATTTACGGCTAGCATGGTATCAAGGAACAAATAATAAAGAAATTGCAAAGCAATATGCCTTATTCGCAGCTTTACCTAATAGTGGGTTATCTAGAAATGGATTTCTTACTCCAAATGGACTTTATTTGACAAAAAAAGACTCTGTACTAGAGTTAAATATTAATTCTTTTTACAAAATATATGAAAATCTTATGGTTGGATTAGAACTTAACTGGATGCATCTTAAACTTGATAAAAAAATATGGAACAGTCATGATACAAAAAGCAATGCATATAGATTTATTTGTACACTTAGGTATACTTTTTAACAAAAACATTCATATCTTTCTTTAATATTAGGAAGATAATATCCTACTAGTTAGTACAATATATTTTATTTTTTTGCTTAATTGACAATACATATAATAGACATAATTATAATTTGCCTATTGTTAGCACTACCTTTTTCTACATTCTCTTATCTCTCTTAAATGTATAAAAATAGTTCTATACCAAAAAAGTAAGATTGAATCTTTTTGGAAACTATCTATCTACTATACACTAATACATACGTAAACACTACTTTTAGTAGTAACATAAGTATTGTAAAAAAGACAATACTTGTTCATCTCTCTTTTTTTATTTACACTTATTTCTAGTTCAACTAGTTATAACAAATTACTACCTATCTTTTATAAAAATACGTAGAATAAAATATACTAACTGGATAATATAACTATAGTGACATCATACTAACTCATATTACGTCTGCTTAGGATATTGCTATGGATGTTTTATTTCCTTCTATTTTTCTTCTTATTTTATCTGTTATCCTTCTATTAAATATTCTTACATTACCTGCAAATTGGATTATGCTAGGTCTTATTTCTCTGTGGAAATTTATTGGTCCAAACACATCTGATATGAATATGTTTTTCTTTATTATGTTATTTGGACTAGCTATTCTTGGAGAAATTATTGAATATATAGCTCAAAGTTGGGGAAGTAAAAAATATGGTTCTAGTACAAGTGGAATGTGGATAGGTTTATTAGGAGCGTTTATTGGTGCAATATTAGGATTACCATTTTTATTTGGATTGGGTGCTTTTATTGGAGCATTAGCTGGAGCATGGATAGGTTGCTATTTTATGGAAATCCTTAATGGACGTAGTCGTGAAGAAGCCAGCCGGGCAGCTAAAGGTGCACTTATTGGAAGATTATTAGGTATTATTATAAAATGTGGCATTGGTATTATTATACTTGTTATGACTTATCATGCTCTTTTTCCAACAATAGTACCCTCTTTTACTCCACCAATTACAAACTTTTAATACTATAATTATACAAATTACTCGTCTGCTGTTTTTCTAAGGACTTCTACAATATTAGGTAGTTGACGTAGTTTATCAATAACTTGATATAAATGTGCAATATCTCTTACTCCAATGGTAGCATCCATTTCTGATCTTCCATCAATTAAACGTTGAACAATACACGATTCAACATTCACATTTTCTGCTTTAAAAACTAGAGCAATATCAGCAAGTAATCCAACAACATTTATACCAACTAAATAAATACGTGCAGGAAAAGGAACAGTTTCATGTCCATCCCATTGAACTGAAACAAGTCTGTCAGATTCAAGTGCTTGAACATTAGGACATGTTTCTGTGTGAACAATAACACCACGGCCACGACTTATAAATCCAACAATAGAATCACCTGGCACTGGATTACAGCATTTAGCAAACCGTACAAGCATATTATCAATGCCTCTAACGGTAACTCCACTAAAATTTTGCAATACAGAAGATTCTTTTTTCTTTTTATGAGGAGCAATTACTTTAGAATAACTAGAAGTCTCATCTGAAGACATTAATGTCTGTAAGCGTTTTAATGTATACCGAGGTGTATTGCGGGCATATCCAACTGAAGCTAGTAACTCGTCAACAGAACCTAAAGAAAGATGGGTAGCAAGAGATATAAGGTGTCCTTCTTTTTCAGCTTTGGTAAGACTAATACCAAGTTTACGCCCTTCTTTTTCTAACAGTTCTCTACCAAGAGAAATAGCTGCAGCTTTTTCCTCAGTTCGAAGATATTGTTGAATACGATTTCTAGCTTTAGCTGTTTTTACTATTTTAAGCCAATCACGACTAGGATACCTATTTTTATCTGTAATAATTTCAACAGTATCACCACTTTTAAGAACTGAGTAAAGAGGAACAAGCTTACCATTAACTCTACTGCCCACACAATGATTACCAATTTCTGTATGGATAAGAAACGCAAAATCAAGAGGTGTTGCTCCTTTAGGTAGCTCTTTAACATCTCCTGCAGGTGTAAAGACATATACTTCATCTTTGAATAATTCTAAGCGTAATGATTGCATAAATTCAAGAGAGTCTTTTTCGTCCTTTTGACGATCTAAAACTTCTCTTAACCATTCAAATTGAGGTACATCACTTAAATTAACTGAATGGTTACGTTCTTTATATAACCAGTGAGAAGCTACACCTTGCTCAGCTAATTTATGCATCTCATTTGTACGAATTTGAATTTCAATACGTTCTCCTTCAGGACCCATAACAGTTGTGTGTAAGCTTTGATATCCATTTACTTTTGGCATGGAGATATAATCTTTAAATCGTCCATGTAAAGGCTTCCACTGAGAGTGAAGAAGTCCTAATACTGCATAGCAATCACTAATCGTATCTACGATAACTCGAAATGCAAGGATATCATGCATACTATCCAGTGTAAGATGTTGTTCAACCATTTTTTTATGTATACTATAAACATGTTTAACACGACCTTGCACTGTACCTTTTAGCCCGTTTTTATGAAGAATAGCTTTAATCTTAGAAATAATTCTTTCAATAAGATTTCTTTCTACAACTCTATTGGAATGCATCCAGGTAGAAATTTGTGTATAAATATCTGGATGGAGATATTTAAAGCTTAAATCTTCAAGCTCTAATTTAATTCTATGAAGTCCTAATCTATTTGCTAATGGTGCATAGATATCCATTGTTTCTTGAGCAATAGACTGACGTTTATGAGGTTTTTGAAAATTTAATGTTCTCATATTATGCAGTCTATCTGCTAACTTAACAATAGGAACTCTAATATCTTGAGACATAGCAAGAATCATTTTACGAAAATTTTCAGCTTGTTGTTCCTCCTTACTTTCAAAACTCATCATACTAATTTTAGTTACACCATTAACAATGTCTGCAACTTGTTTTCCAAATTCTGTTTCAATATCTTCTAGTGAACACTTTGTATCTTCAACTGTATCATGTAATAATGCTGCCATAATAGCATAAGCATCAAAACCCATTTCAGATAACATTTCAGCTACAGCTAGAGGATGAGATAGGTAGGGTTCTCCTGAAAGCCTAAGTTGTCCCTCATGAGCTGCTGCTGCATAAACATATGCTTTTTGAACAAGTGAACGCTCTGTGGCAGTTGCTTTATTTGCTTCTAACCGCCGTAGAACGTTTTGCATAGGGGTTGGTAAACCTACTGTAGGAGCTTCAATCACTTTCATGAACAGTCCATGGTAAATAGATATATTATTACTACAGTCACAGCCGTTATATACTTTAATAATAAATAATAAATAATAATCATTTTAAATAAATGTAAAATGATTGATATAATTATTATATGTTATTGAAGCTTTTTAGGAATCCACCACTGATCAAGATTATACATAATACCTGCTGGTGCTGGTTTTATCCCATGAAATTTAGATTTTATAATAGGTAAAGAATAAGGTACAAAAAGAAAACAGTATGGTTGATCATGATGAAGTATTTCTTGTATTTTATCATATAATGGCTTGCGTTTAGCTTGATCAAGTTCTGTTCTTGCTTCTACAAGGAGTGCATCAAGTTCCGTATTTTTATACCCCATGAAGTTTAATCCTCCTTCATGTGCTTTTGAAGAATGCCATACATCATAAATATCAGGATCTTGTGTAATAGACCATCCAAGAACAACAGCATCATATCTTCCTTTATCTATAAACTCTTTAAGAAAAGCAGCCCACTCTACAGTCCTAATTTGTACTTCAATTCCTACTTCTTTTAACTGACTTTGAATAATACTTGCTACTCGTGCTCTTTGTTCATTCCCTTGATTCACAAGTATAGTAAATGTAAAAGGCCTACCATCTCTTTGAAGAACACCATTGCCTGTATCTTTCCATCCTGCCTGTGTAAATAATTGTCGAGCTTTTTCTGGATTATATTCTATTGGTTTAAGGTGTGTGTTGTATACCCATGTTCCTGGCTTGTAAGGACCAAAGGAAACGACTCCTTCACCAAGAAGAACATTATCTACAATAGCCTGACGATCAATAGCATGGGAAATTCCTTGACGAGTTAATATATCTTGAAACATAGGCTTGTTTAAATTAAAGCCTAAGTAAGCATATGAAAAAGCAAGATATCTATATTTCTTCCAATTTTTTTCCCACTGTGGACCTTTAGTTTGCTTTAAGTATTGTTGTGGTGTAAGGCCCATCATATCTAAATTCCCTGCTCTTAATTCAAGGAACATTGTTGAACTATCTGGGATAACTGTATAAATAACTTCTGAGATATATGGCTTACCTTTAAAGTAACTATCAGATGCCTCAAGAATAAGGCGAGAACCTGTTTCCCAACTTTTTAATTTATATGGTCCAGCACCTATAGGATTTCTAGCAAAAGGTGTTTTGGTAATATCTTGCCCCTCAAGAATGTGTTTTGGTAAAATTGAGCCCATCCATGTCATTAGAGCTCTAGCATATGGCTTTTCATAATACACTTCAAAAGTAAAACGGCCTGTTTTTTTAAACTCCTTAATAGTGAGAAAGTCCTCTGCATAAGCTGTAGGTGTGTTAGGCTCTAACATTAATTTATATGTAAATTCTATATCGTCA
The DNA here is from genome assembly GCF_000055945.1 of Lawsonia intracellularis PHE/MN1-00. Classification (NCBI taxonomy): domain Bacteria; kingdom Pseudomonadati; phylum Thermodesulfobacteriota; class Desulfovibrionia; order Desulfovibrionales; family Desulfovibrionaceae; genus Lawsonia; species Lawsonia intracellularis. The sequence goes on along the minus strand of NC_008011.1, from coordinate 211,999 downwards.
ACAGTAAGTTGCACTCCATCTTGCCAAAACACATCTTCACGCATAATAAATCGTAATAATTTTCCATCATTCAAAACTTCATATGACTTTGCTGCTAGTGGTACTACTTGTAAATCTTTATCATACTCAAGTGCAGATACAAATAGTAAGTCAGCAATTTCGTGTGAAGTACCGTCTGTAGACAAGTAAGGAATTAAATTTATTGGTTCTGCTATTGTTCCTAAACGAATACGTCCACCATGTACTGGTTGTTCTGTACTAAGGTCCTCATCACTGTTTTGCTCTGTTAGTTTTTGTGCATAAACAAAATGTATTGTTAGATAAAGAGAGGTCAATAAAAAAAGAAGAAAAAAAATTGAATGTACTAATGTTTTAGTTTTATAATGTATAATTTTATCCATATGATTTCCTTAATAACTATAAATCTATTGTAGCTAATCAAAAAATAACTATAACTTCTTTTACTACTTCAATAATATAAAAAATTGATTTATACTTATCTTACTTTTGACCTTAATTTAAACCTGTTGACCAAAAAGATATCATCAGAACCAATTTAAATTTATGGAAAAACAAAAAAGATTCAATTTTTATTAATAAGTATAGAGAGTTAAAACTCCATAGTATTATTTTAAAAAAGTAATAAATTTAGGGTAGTAAGACAATGAACGAAAGTCAATCATATGAATGAGATGACAAAAAGTTATATAAAAAAGATTTATTTTAACATTGAGAAAGTTGATATACTTTTTATCCTAATACGTTATATTTTTTCAGTGTACTGTGATTCATAGCTACATAGTAATCTAATATTCCTATGAATAATGTATAATATGGTAACATAACATGATTAAAATTAGAGACTACATATAGATGTATTCTATCTGTGTTATAACAGAACTCTTATTTATTTTTATCATCAACACTATTTAGTCATTTTTTATCAAGAGATAACTAAAAAATTAAAAAAAATTAAAAAAGATCTAGTCAATATTTTCTTTTAGGTATAACTATCTTTTTATACATTATAATTAGAATTAAATTTAAGCACTCATATTATCTAAAAAATAATTGGAGTAAAAAGCTATCAACAATTTTTCTTGATAACTAGCTAAGTTTGATTCACTCACTTTTTTTATTTATAGAATAAAGAATAAAAAACCTACTTGTTACAAATGTATTCTCTTGATATATAAACATGAAGTCCTATAATATCAAAAATTAAATATAGTAATATACGTAAGGAAAGTCAGTACATGAATTTTCGGGAGGAAAATATAGCCCGATCTCTGATCCAAGGCTTTATAAAAGGTTCAATCCCTGATTATATTAGGGATGTTGGTCAATCAATTATTCAAAACAATGGTGTCCAAAAACTTACCATTCGTAAAGAACATGATATTTGGTATATAGACAGTATTGTACAAGAAGAAGATTTTCAAAACTATTCTCCACAACTTATTATTTTTATTGAAGAATCACGTGTTTCTCATACATGCAACTGTCATGAAGCATTTATGGGCGTATGTAAACATATTGCTTCAGTAGCTATTAAACTTCATAATGATCTTGATAAATCAACAGATCTTGTTGAAGAACCTATAAAACATAATATTGAATGGCGTCAAAGTTTTCGGAATTTCTTTTCTACTTCTCTTGAACCAGAAGTAGGACGTCATTACCTTATTTTTAGGTTTTACCCTGAACCTACAAGACTTATTGTCGCTTTCTTCCGTGGACGCCAAAATAAGACCGGACTGTCTTCTGTCCATCAAGAAACAACATTAGAACAAATTTTACGTAATCCTGACTGGTGTGAACAATCTCCTCAGCTTTTAAAAGTAGCCCAACAAATAGGACATTTCTTAGACTATTATGGACATAGAGTCGAAATCCCTGAAGGACTTGTTTCATGGTTTTTCTGGGCTATACGTCATGAATATTATCTTCTTTGGAGAGATACAAACCTCCCTTGCACTATTGTCAGTACTCCTTTAGCCCTTAAACTTAAACCAAGCCTTGATGATGAAGGACTACGCTTTTATGTCTTGTTGCAACGTGAAGGAAAGATGCCTTTTTCACTCACAGAAGAAGATACAGAAATAACGTTTCATGGACAAATGCCCCTTTGGGTAAATTGGAATCAAAGTTTCTATCCTGTTCAGACAAGTCTGTCACCAACTCTTATTAAAGAACTTGTTGCTAATACCCCAATTGTACCACAAGATAATATTTCTGAATTTCTTGATAGAGTATGGACTCGACTACCTTCATCTGAACTATACGAACCAGAAGAATTTCTAAAAATAATGGAACCTATTTTCCAACCAGCATCCTATGACCCAAAACTTTTTCTTGATGAAGAAGGTAGTTTACTCACGCTAGAAGTACAAAATACATATGAAACAATTCATGGCGAATTTACTCTTCCTGGGCCAAATCCTGACTTTCAAACAGGAAGCTATATTTTTGAAGGTCACACATTTCTTATTCGAAGAGATCAGCAAGAAGAATCAGCGCTTATAACACAGCTGTCTGAGATGCACTTTCAACCACGCAGTAACAAATTATGGTTCATGGAACCAGAAGAAGCTATTGCATTTCTACTAGACTCATATCCCACTCTAGTAGAAAACTGGAGAGTTTATGGAGAAAAAGCACTTACCAGATATAAAGTAAGGATAGCTCAACCTGTTATTACTGCAAAAGTAGAAAGTAATGAAAAAGAAAAATGGTTTAATTTAGATATTGATGTAGAATATGATGGTCAACATTTACCCCTAGAACGTATTTGGAAAGCATGGGTGCGAGGTAAAAGGTATGTCCAGTTAAAAGATGGTTCATATACAAGTTTACCTGAAACATGGCTACAAAAACTCTCTCATAAACTTCATGCACTTGGCTTTGATCCAACTAAACCTCCAAAACATCAATTTAAACAATTTGAAGCACCTGTTCTTGATACTATTCTTGATGAACTTCCTAATTCAGAAACAGATTCATTTTGGAATTCATTACGAAATAAAATTAGAAGTTTCAAAGAAATTACACCTATTGAAACACCTAAAGGATTAAATGCAACATTACGTAGTTACCAACTACAAGGCGTATCTTACCTTAATTTTCTTAGTGAATATGGTTTTGGAGGTATCCTTGCTGATGAAATGGGATTAGGAAAAACAATACAAACTCTTTCCTTTATTCAACATATGGTAAATCGAAAGTATGAAGGACCAAACCTTATAGTTGTTCCTACCTCAGTTCTTCCAAACTGGGAAAGAGAAGCAGAAAAATTTGTTCCAGATTTAAAAAGATTAACTATTTATGGAACACGACGTGAAGGCATGTTCAAAAAAGTTGTAAATTCAGATTTAGTTATAACAACATATGCTCTACTTAGAAGAGATTTAGAAGAGTTAGAAAAACATTACTTTAATACTATTATTCTTGATGAAGCCCAAAATATAAAAAATCCAAATACAATTACAGCTAAGTCTGTTAGGACAATCAAAGCACGTATGCGTCTTTGCTTATCAGGTACTCCTATTGAAAATAACTTATTTGAATTATGGTCATTATTTGAATTCCTTATGCCTGGATTTCTTGGTTCACAACATGCATTCCAACGTGGAGTTATTAAACCTATACGCGATGGTGATAATGAAACCTTAGAATACTTACGAACTCGCGTAAAACCATTTATTTTACGACGGACAAAGTCAGAAGTAGCAAAAGATCTTCCACCAAAAATTGAAAATATTACATATTGTGCAATGACAGATGAACAAAACGAGCTTTATACAGCACTTACTAAAAAACTTCGCTCACAAGTACTTGCTGATATAGAAACTAAGGGTATTGCAAAAAGTCAAATGTCTATACTTGATGCACTACTAAAACTTCGACAGATATGTTGTCATCCACGCCTACTCAAAGTAGATATGCCAGGCTTCTCTATTGGAAGTCTTGCATCAGGGAAATTTGAAGCTTTCAAAGATATGATCTTTGATATTGTTGAAGGTGGACACAAAGTTCTTGTGTTCTCACAATTTGTACAGATGCTTCAATTGATCAAAAGCTGGCTACAAATAACTGATATTCCATTTTGTTATCTTGATGGAACTAGTAAAGATAGACTTGAACAAGTAGATAAATTTAATAACACTCCAGAAATTCCTGTCTTCCTTATCTCTCTTAAAGCTGGAGGAACAGGTCTTAACTTAACCTCTGCAGATTACGTCATTCATTATGATCCATGGTGGAACCCTGCTGTTGAAAGCCAAGCAACAGATAGAACACATCGTATTGGACAGACACGACAAGTGTTTTCTTATAAGCTTATCTGTCAAAATACAGTAGAAGAAAAAATCCTTAAACTTCAAGAAATGAAACGTGGTGTTGCAGAAGCAATTATTCCTGGACAAGATACTTGGAAATCTCTTACTAAAGAAGATTTAGAAATGCTATTTGAAATCTAGTGTGCTCAGCATCAATATTTACCTATAGTTATAATAAAATTATAAAAAACATAGTTAAATATTATTAATAGACCTGTGGAGATTTTTATGAAAAAATTAATAGCTTCTTTTTTTACATTAAGTTGTATTTTATCTTTTTTCTTCTTAAAAGATGTTCAATCTGGGGAACTACCTAAAGTTCTTGTAAAAACAAATTATGGAACGTTTACTATAGAAGTTGATACACAGAAAGCACCTAAAACAGCAGGTAATTTTCTTTTTTATGTAAAATCTGGATTTTATAATAAAACCATTTTTCATCGAGTAATTGATGGATTTATGATACAAGGTGGTGGTTTTACTGAAAATATGGAAGAAAAGAAGCCAATTAAAAAACCTATTCAAAATGAAGCTGCAAATGGATTATTAAATAAAAAATATACTATTTCTATGGCTAGAACAAATGATCCACATTCAGCTACAACACAATTTTTTATTAATGTTGAAGATAATAAAGCTCTTAACTATAAAGCTCCTACTCCTAGTGGTTATGGATATACTGTTTTTGGACAAGTTATTAGCGGACAAAATATAGTGGATCTTATAAAGCAAGTTCCTACTCATACAGTTGGTATGCATAATGATGTTCCTATCGTACCTGTTATTATTGAATCAATGGTGATCATCCCAGCTGAAGAAAAAACAAAAGATAAATAATAACTTAAGCTAATAATTAATTAGGTTATCTATAAACTTATGTTACTTCATTTTCATAAATACATTTAACAAATAGTATTGCTAGATGTCTTATAAGAATTTATGATGTTTATGCTAATAAGTTATAAAAAATGCTTGCTAAGTAACAAACTTTCAGTTAGAGATGCAACACATTGCCTGGGTAGCTCAGTTGGTAGAGCAGGGGACTGAAAATCCCCGTGTCGGCAGTTCAATCCTGTCCCCAGGCACCACTCTTTCTATCTTTATTTTTATTTTCAAAAAAATTCTCACTATAAAGAGTAGTAACTAGTGCTAGTTACTACTCTTTTCTATTCAACTATTTTATTCAAATAATGAAATATTTGTTATTAATACAATATCTTTTGGGACATCAGAATGAATTCCAACTTGATGCGTTTTTGTTTTTTGAATCTTGTCAACAACATTCATTCCTTCTATGACCTTACCAAAAACACAATAACCATATCCATCTTCATCAGGAGATTGATAGTCTAAAAAATCATTATCTATAGTATTAATAAAAAACTGAGAAGTAGCACTATGTGGTTCAGATGTCCGTGCCATTGCAATAGTCCCACGAATATTTTTAAGCCCATTTGAAGCCTCATTTTCTATAGGAGCATCAGTTTGTTTTTCTTCCATTTTAATATTTAATCCACCTCCTTGTATCATAAATCCATCAATTACTCGATGAAAAATTGTATTTTTATAAAAACCTTCATTTACATATTTTAAAAAATTTTTAACTGTGACTGGAGCTTGTTCAGTAAAAAGTTCTACTAGAATATCTCCAAATGATGTTTCAATTAAAACTATAGGATTTGCCATTAGGATATACTCCTTAAGTATAAAGTAGTTCAGCTTGATCTGGTTAGTCTAAAAATATAAAATAATCAACAATAGACTATATTAGCAATAGTAAAATAAATGTAATTAATTATTACTAAAGATCTATATTGTGAAAGAAATACAACAAGCTTTGCTTAACTGGTTTTATAAAAATAAAAGAGCTCTTCCTTGGCGTGAAACATATCTCCCCTATCATGTATGGATTGCTGAAGTTATGATGCAGCAAACACAAATGGATAGAGGTGTTGAGTATTTTTTACGTTGGATAAAACAGTTCCCTGATATTGCTTCTGTAGCCTATGCACCTGAAGAAAAATTATTATCTGCATGGGAAGGTCTTGGTTATTATAGAAGAGTAAGGCATCTTCAGTCTGCTGCACAAGTCATTATGCATAAATATAATGGAACATTTCCTGAACGATATGAAGATATTTTAGAATTACCAGGAATTGGTCCTTATACAGCTGGTGCAATTGCTAGTACAGCCTTTAACCAAGATTTTCCTTGTATTGATGGCAACGTAGAACGAGTACTATCAAGAATTTTTGATATTAACACTCATATAAAAAAAGAGCCTACAAAAAGTAAACTGTATGATTTAGTCAAGCAACTCATGCCAAAAAAGAATGCACGTGACTTTAATCAGTCAGTTATGGAACTTGGAGCACTTGTTTGTAAAAAAAAACCAATGTGTCTTATATGTCCAGTCTATAGTATGTGTAATTCTAGAATAAATGGGACACAACTTAGTCGTCCAGTATTAGCTAAAAAAACTCCAACGACTCGCCTTAAAATGGTTACAGGCATTCTACAATGTAATCAAAAAATATTTATTCAGCAACGATTGGACAACAATATCTGGGGAAGACTATGGGAATTCCCTAATGGATGCATAGAAACTGGAGAAACGCCAGAAAGTGCTATTATTCGCAACTGGAATGAACAACTGGGATTTTCTATTCAAATAGAAAACATTATTACAACAATTATTCATAACTATACTCATTATCATATTACTCTTTATTGTTTTGATATTTGCTTTTCACAAAATATAACTAATACGCTTTCTGTTGTATTACCAAACCCAACCAGACTCTCAGCTTCAAGCTATCGATGGGTTTCTCAAAAAGAGCTACAAACAATTCCTTTACCCTCCCCACACAGAAAACTTGCTACCTTATTTTTTAATACAAAAAAATAAGTAACAAGTTATATTAGCTTTATCTCTCACCTATATATTTTCATTAGTTACAAACAAGCTTGACACCACTAATGACAACAGGTAAAGACTGCTGTTCATGAGGTTATAAAGATGGACTCATTCTGGGTTAAACTTGATACATCAGAGAGCAAAAAATTTGTTCTTGACTCTCCATCAATATGGGAAAATTCTATTAAACAATTCAATATGGATTGTAAACTTGTTCAACCGTTTTCTGGTATAATTACAGTAACATTACAAGAAAATGGATGCATGGTAGATGGATCAATTTCTGGGAAAATAGTCATGCCTTGTAATAGGTGTACTACTGACGTTTTAATAACTATTCAACATACTTTTAGAGATGTTGAGCCTCTTCCAACTCTTAATATAGATGGGAAAGAGGTTATTAATAAAGATATAAATGAAAATATTATACGTCAGTCCAATGGAATAATTGAGGTTAACCTAGCTGAAATTTTATGGGAAGAATTTGTCCTTTCATTACCAAGTAAACCACTTTGTAATATTGACTGTAATGGATTATGTTATAGTTGTGGTAAGGATCTCAATAAAGAAACTTGCAATTGTAGCAAAGACGAAGGTGATCCACGTCTTGCAGCATTTAAAAATATAGTAATTAAATAAGATCCATCTATTAATTTTAATAAATTGTAAGGAGTGCCTTAATGGCTGTTCAACAAAATAAAAAATCACGTTCAAGAAAAGGAATGCGTCGTGCTCATGACAGAGTAGCTATACCTACTATTATATACTGTACAGGATGTGGAGAACCATCTATTCCTCATACAGCTTGCCCAAACTGTGGTGTCTATCGTAACCGTCAAGTTACAAAGCCTAAAACAATCAATGCTCAACAGTCATAGTATTACAATTGCTATTGATGCAATGGGTGGAGATTATGGTCCATCTGTAGTTGTTCCTGGAGCAGTTAAAGCTGCCCAAATAACAGGAGCAAAAATTATACTTGTTGGAAATACACCTGAAATTGAAGATCAACTTGCATTACTTCAAGTAAAAAATACAAAAATAGAAATTGTTCATGCATCTGATGTAGCAAACATGGATGAAAAACCTTCCGATATTCTTCGAAGGAAAAAAAACTCCTCTATTCAGATTGCTTGTCGACTTGTTAAAGAGGGTTTAGCGAATGGTATTGTAAGTGCTGGACACTCTGGAGCATCTGTTGCATGTGGGATGTTTATTATAGGTCGTATCACAGGTGTAGAGCGACCTGCATTAGCTTCAATCCTGCCTACTGAAAAAAATCCTCTTATATTACTTGACGTTGGAGCTACAGTTGACTGTAAACCATATCACCTTTTTCAATTTGGTCTTATGGGACATACTTTTGCTTGTGATTTATTAAATATTCAATCTCCACGAGTAGGTATTCTTAGTATTGGTGAAGAAGAAGGAAAAGGAAATACACAAGTAAAAGAAGCTTATGAACTTTTAAAAATGGCAAAAGATATTAATTTTACTGGAAATGTTGAAGGACGAGATCTTTTTACTGGAAATGTTGATGTCACCATATGTGATGGTTTTGTTGGTAATGTTGCATTAAAATTAAGTGAGGGTTTAAGCTCATCTTTAAGTCGTGTTTTAAGAAAAGAACTATTTTCTTCTGGGATTTTTTCAAAAATTGGAACATTCCTTGCTAAAAATGCTTTTAAAAACTTTTCAAAACTTATTGATTATGCAGAATATGGCGGTGCTCCACTTTTAGGATTAAAAGGTATTTTTATTGTTAGTCATGGATCCTCTAATGAAAAAGCTATATGTAATGCAACTAAAATGGCTGTTCTTTTTGAACAAAAAGAAACAAATAAACGCCTAATAGATTCTATTGGTCTTAATGAAGAACTAACCCGTTTTGGTCATTCCTGCTAGCCAATTTGTACTATCAATGCAGTGAATCTAACCATAATTGATAGTTTATTTTTAAATTCTATTATAATAAAGTATTAATAAATGAATATCCCTTTCACAACAAACTCACTTTATATTGAAGGAATTGGTTCCTACACCCCTTCTACTATTCTTACAAACGAAGATTTATGTCAGCTTGTAGACACAACAAATGATTGGATTGTCACTAGAACAGGAATTAAATCTCGCTATATACTTAACGACTATGAAAACACTTCAGATGCAGGTTATATTGCAGCAAAACTAGCTTTAGAAAATGCAAAAATTACTACAGATAGTATTAGTCACCTTATAGTTGCAACTTGTACTCCTGACTTTTTGTGTCCAAACACAGCATGTGTAATAAGTAAAAAATTAGGAATAGTTGGACCTATGGCTTTTGATATAAATGCAGCTTGTTCAGGTTTCATTTATGGTCTTAATATTGTTCAACATATTGCTAATGACCCTACAGCATGTATCCTTCTTATTGGTTCAGATGCTCTATCCAAACGTGTAAATTGGAAAGATAGAAGTACATGTATTCTTTTTGGAGATGGTGCCGGAGCTTTAGTTTTAAAAGGAAAAAAAACACTTTCAACAATAGCTGAAGTTCAGGACACAGTCTGTTATGCAAATGGATCATATACTTCTTTACTTACTGTTGGAGGAGGAACATCAAAGAAGTATAATTTAGGTGATACAATTGACGACACATTTTTTATTAAAATGGAAGGACAAGAAGTTTTTAAACATGCTGTTAGAAATCTTACAGAAGTTTGCACTACTATTCTTCAAAAACATGATTTGTCTTTTAAAGACATTGATCTTTTTATTCCACATCAAGCAAACCAACGTATCATTGAAGCTGCAGCTTCTAGACTCTCTATTCCTCATGAAAAAACATTTATAACTTTAGATAAATATGGTAATACATCTGCTGCATCCATTCCACTAGCTATTGCAGATGCAATAAAACAGCAACGTATTCAGTCAGGAATGCGTGTTCTTTTAGCAACATTTGGTGGAGGTTTCACATGGGGTGCAGCTATACTTAACTTTTATTAATCATATTTATATGTACCCAAAAAATTTAACCTTAAAAAAGAAAAAATATCTTGTTGAATTTCCTTTTACTTTAGGCTAAGTAGACAAACAAGAAGTGAGGTATATCTTATGGCTAATTTAATCTCTACAGCTATAGTAACAGGTGGCTCAAGAGGTATTGGTAAAGCTACGGCACTTTCACTAGCAAAAGCAGGTTATCAAGTATTTATTACATATGTTAGTAAATCTGAAGAAGCTGAATCTGTTATAAAACAGATACAATCCCAAGGTGGAAAAGCAAAAATGTTCAACCTTGATGTTAGTAATGCCGATGATATTACTCGCTTTTTTAATACAGAAGTTAAAGAACAAGTAAACCTTTCTGTACTTGTTAATAACGCAGGAATAACAAAAGATACTCTTTTATTACGGATGAAAAATGAAGACTTTGATCAAGTGATAGACGTGAATCTTAGAGGTGCATTTATATGTATGCGTGAAGCAGCGAAAATAATGACAAAACAACGATATGGACGTATTATAAATGTTACTTCTGTAGTTGGGCAATCTGGTAATGCAGGTCAGGTAAACTATGCAGCAGCAAAGGCTGGCTTAATTGGAATAACAAAGTCTGCTGCTAAAGAACTTGCTAGTCGGAATATTACAGTGAATGCTGTAGCTCCTGGATTTATTGCTACTGATATGACAGCAACTCTTAGTGATGATGTACAAAAAGCATATCAAGAATCTATTCCTTTAAAAAGATTGGGAACACCTGAAGATATTGCAGAAGCTATACTTTTTTTAGTATCTCCAGGTGCTGGTTATATTACAGGACAAATTCTTGCAGTAAATGGTGGTATGTATTGTTGATGTCTTTTTACTATTCCTATCTTTTATTAAAACCTAAAAAATCTAAATATTAAATATAGTCTCATAACATTAAAATGACTAAAAAGTTGGAGGATCTTATTCATGTCTGTTGAAGAAAAAGTCAAAAAAATAATTATAGAACAACTTGGTGTTTCTGCTGAAGAAATAAAGCCTGAAGCATCGTTTATAGAAGATTTAGGAGCAGACTCTCTTGACTTAACAGAACTAATTATGGCTATGGAAGAAGCTTTTGATCTTGAAATTGCTGATGAAGATGCACAAAAAATTCTTACAGTAAAAGATGCTATTGATTATATTAATAGTGTACAGGACAATGTCTAGCTAAACTAAGTTTTTATGTGTTGTGTCAGAGCGTCTCTCCTAATCATGAGGCGCTTGATTAATTTTAAGGAGTATACATGAGCCAAAAACGTGTTGTAGTAACTGGGCTTTCTGCTATAACCCCTTTAGGTAATAATCTTAAAGAAAGTTGGAGTAAGCTCTTAGCAGGAGAATCAGGAATAGCACCTATAACGCTCTTTGATGCTAGTGAATACGCATGCAAGATTGCTGGTGAAGTAAAACAATTTAATCCTGAGAACTATGGTATCCTTCCAAAACAAAGTAAACGGATGGACCGTTTTGTGCAATTTGCTGTAGCTAGTGCTAGTGAACTCATAAAAGATTCTGGACTTCAAATCACAGAAGCAAATGCTTATCAAGTAGGAATTATTCTTGGTGTTGGATTGGGTGGTCTAAAAACTATTGAAGTTTTTCATGAAAAACTTCAAGAAGTAGGACCTAATAGGATATCTCCATTTATGATTCCTATGCTTATATCCAATATGGCTCCCGGACAAGTAGCTATTTTTACTGGAGCAAAAGGTTCTAATTTTGTTGTAACAAGTGCTTGTGCTTCAGGAACACATGCTATTGGTCTTGCATACTCTGAAATTCAGTTAGGTCGTTGTATTGCTTGCATTACTGGTGGTGTTGAATCAACAATTACAAAACTTTGTATCTCAGGGTTTTCAGCATTAAAAGCTCTCTCAACAAAATATAATGATATGCCAACTCAAGCATCAAGACCTTTTGATAAAAACCGTGATGGATTTGTTGCAGGAGAAGGTACTGGTTATCTTATGTTAGAAGAACTTGAACATGCTAAAGCTCGTGGAGCAAAAATTTATGCTGAAGTTATTGGCTTTGGTACATCAGATGATGCAAGTCACATGACAGCACCAGGAGAAGATGCTGAAGGAATGAGTTTTGCTATGAAACAAGCATTAAAAAATGCTCAAATAGCACCTGAAAAAATTACTCACATTAATGCACATGGAACTTCAACTTTCCTCAATGATATGTATGAAACAGTTGCTATTAAAAAAACATTTGGTAATCATGCATACAACATAGCTATTTGTAGTAATAAATCTCAAATTGGTCATTTGCTTGGTGCTGCTGGTGGTATTGAGGCTGTCTTTTCTGTAATGTCTCTATATACAGGTATAGTACCTGGAACTATTAACTATACTACACCTGATCCAAATTGTGATCTCAACTATATGCCTAATGGACCACAAGAACTTAACCCTCAATATGTATTAAGTAATTCTTTTGGTTTTGGTGGTACAAATGCTAGTTTAATTTTAAAAAAATTTGAATGCTAATCCTTTATATTAATTAAATATTTTTATAAAAACAACCACTCTTTTTTCTTAGGTTGAAGGATATTGAAATGGATCAAATAATACTTCAAGACCCTGAATTAGCCCAAGCAATTATCTTAGAAAGTGGCCGACAAATAGATAAGCTTGAACTTATTGCATCTGAAAATATTGCTTCAACTGCAGTTCGAGAAGCACAATCAACAATTTTAACAAATAAATATGCTGAGGGTTATCCTGGGAAGCGTTATTATGGTGGTTGTGAATATGTCGACATAGCTGAAAATTTAGCGATAGAACGTGCTAAAGCACTTTTTCATAGTGAATATGCTAATGTCCAACCCCACTCTGGAAGTCAAGCTAATATGGGAGCTTATTTTGCTCTCATTAAGCCTAGGGATACAATCTTAGGTATGAATTTATCTCATGGAGGACATTTAACTCATGGAAGTCCTGTAAACTTTTCAGGTCGACTTTTTAATATTGTATCGTATGGTGTCAACAAAGAGACAGGACTTATTGACTATGAAGAAGTAGCAAAGCTTGCAGAAAAACATAAACCACAACTGATTGTAGCTGGAGCTAGTGCTTATCCACGTATTATTGACTTTTCTAAATTTCGTTCAATTGCTGATACAATAGGAGCAAAACTTCTTGTAGATATGGCACATATTGCTGGGCTTGTAGCTACAAACTTACACCCTTCTCCAATACCATACGCACATATAACAACAACTACTACACATAAAACACTACGTGGTCCTCGTGGTGGTATGATTCTTTCTACAGAAGATATGGGGAAGGTAATCAATAGCCAAATTTTCCCTGGGATACAAGGTGGGCCACTTATGCACGTTATTGCAGCAAAAGCAGTAGCATTAGGAGAAGCTTCAAAAGCTAGCTTTGTAACTTACCAAAAACAAGTAATCTTAAATGCTAAAACCCTTGCAAAACAACTTTTGGATGCTGGTTTTAACCTTGTTTCTGGAGGAACAGATAATCATCTTCTATTAATTGACTTAACAAATAAAAAAATTACAGGTAAAGATGCAGAAAAAGCTCTTGATCAAGCTGGCATTACTGTAAATAAAAATACAGTTCCTTTTGAAACACTTTCTCCTTTTGTAACATCTGGTATTCGTATTGGCACACCAGCTTTAACAACTCGAGGTTTATGTGAACAAGATATGATAAAGGTTGCTAACTGGATTGTTACTGCTCTTAATAATATCAATAACGAAACTCAACTTAAAGAAATAAATAAAGAAGTTACTTATTTTGCTCGTCAATTTCCACTCTTTTCATGGTAAAAATGAAGAAAGAGTCAGATATTCATTATCTTTCTTCATCTTTTTTTAGTGATACAAATGTAAGGATTTGATATGTCCCGCTTATCTTGGTCTGACTACTTTATGGGTATTGCTCATTTAGTGGCAGAACGTTCGACATGTCTTCGTAAAAAAGTTGGTGCAATTGCTGTCAAAGAAAGAAGGATTTTAGCAACAGGCTATAATGGAGCACCATCAAAACTTCCTCATGCTTCAGAGGTAGGTTGTCTAAGAGATCAACTAGGCATTCCTTCAGGTCAACGACATGAAATTTGTCGTGGTTTACATGCAGAACAAAATATTATTATCCAAGCTGCTATCCATGCTATATCATTAAATAATGCTGAAGTATATTGTACACATCAACCATGTCTTATTTGTTCAAAAATGCTTATTAATTGCAATATTACTACTATTTGGTATACTATTCCATACCCTGACGAACTTGCAAAAAAAATGCTTAATGAAGCTGGAGTTGAATTAATTCAACTTACATCTAAACAAAATAATTCTACCTTTGAGTTTACAAGTGAATCATCCATATGATTATGCTATGAAATATGCTATAAGCATTGCCGAAAAAGGTCGATGGGATACAGCACCTAACCCTGTTGTAGGCTCTGTATTAATCCAAAATGGAAAGATTGTTGCAGAAGGTTTTCACTCTTTATATGGAGGACCACATGCTGAGGTTCTTTGTATTAATGATGCAAAAAATAAACATATTAATCTTTCAGACTGTACACTTATTACAACACTTGAACCTTGTAATCATTATGGTAAGACACCTCCTTGTACAAAAGCCATCATTGATAACAATATAAAGCATGTTATAATAGGTACAAAAGATCCTACTACTCTTGCCTCGGGTGGTGTACATACATTAACATCTGCAGGTATAACTGTCGAAGTAGGAATCTTAGAAAAAGAATGCCAAGCACTAATTGCTGATTTTATAACATGGCAAAACACTTCTCGTCCATATATATTACTAAAGCTTGCAACTACGCTAGATGGTAAAATTGCTACTAGTACTGGACATTCTAAATGGATTTCATCTGAAGTATCTCGACAAAAAGTTCATAAGTTAAGAGAGAATGTTGGAAAAGTAGGAGGTGCTATTTTAATTGGCGGTAATACATTAAAACTCGATAATCCTCAACTAACTTGTCGTAATAATAATAATAATAATAAGATACAACAACCATTAGCTATAATTATTACATCAACACTTCCTGAACAACAAGATATCTATCTTTTTAATAGTAGGCCAACAGAAACCATTATTTATACAACGCCACAAAGCGGATCAACACAACAGGCAACAACACTACGTAAAAAAGGTGTTAAAATAGTTACATTAAAAAATTGGTCACCTGATCTATCTGCTATCTTGACAGATATTACAGAACATATAAGGTCAACACAAGGATGTCTTTATATGTTATGTGAAGGTGGAGGGAAATTAGGAAGTTCACTTCTCAAAGCTAATCTTGTTGATGAACTTCATATTTATTTATCTCCTAAAATTTTAGGAGATAACAATGCATTACCTATAGTTAATGGTAGAAATCCATTAACTATACATGATGCTATTTCCCTCAAAATACATACAATGGAATTATCAGGTTCAGATATCCATCTCACTTTTAGGCCGGAAATGTAATCTATGTTTACAGGTGTTACTCAAGGTTGTGGAAATATTTACTCTATTAACCATTATGGTAAAGAAGTACGTATTACAGTAGAACCACTTTTCCCTCTAAAAATTATCTCCACAGGTGAATCCATTGCTATAAATGGTACATGTCTTACTGTTGAACAATATACAAGCACTACTTTTACTGTATACGCCTCTTTAGAAACACTCCAAAGAACAAACCTTGGTAAATTGGTTGTTGGAAATTCTGTTAATTTAGAACAATCTATTGCTGTTGGTGAACGCTTAAATGGACATATTGTAACAGGCCATATTGATTGTGTTGCTACTGTTCAATCTATAGAAAAACAAGGTAAATCAAACTGTATTAAACTTATTTTTCCTTCAAAATTTAGTAAAGAAGTTGTTTCTAAAGGTTCTGTTACATTAGATGGAATTAGCTTAACTGTAAATAATTGTGGCTCTGGTTTTCTTGAAGTTAATATTATTCCTGCAACATGGAATATAACAACTATTTCAAATTGGAAAGTAGGTACACATGTAAATATGGAAACTGACATTATAGCAAAATATATTTACAACATGCTAAATCCTATCATATCTTCTATACATTCTAATGAAAACAAAACTACAAATATCACTTTAGATTTTTTACATAAGCATGGTTTTTATTAAAGAAAAAAAGAGATCTCAATATGTCTATTTATAGTGTTGAGGATGCCATCCAAGATATTCGCCAAGGGAATATGATTATACTTGTTGATGACGAAGATCGTGAAAACGAAGGCGATCTCGTGATTGCAGCACAACATGTTACACCAGAGCATATTAATTTTATGACAAAATATGCCAGAGGTCTTGTTTGTCTTCCTATGGAATCTACGCTCATAGATAAGTTAAAGCTCCCTCCTATGTCACAAGTAAACAATTCAAAGTTTGGTACAAATTTTACTGTATCAATAGAAGCACGACAAGGAGTAACAACAGGTATCTCAGCAGCTGATAGAGCACATACTGCATTGACTGCTATTGATGATAACGTACAACCTGAAGATATTGTCACTCCAGGTCATATGTTTCCACTACGCGCTCAACCTGGTGGTGTCCTTACTCGAGCAGGCCATACAGAAGGAAGTGTAGATCTAGTACAATTTGCAGGTTTAAAGCCAGCAGCTATTATTTGTGAAATACTTAATGATGATGGTTCAATGGCTCGTATGTCTGATTTAGAAATCTTTGCATCTAAGTATAACTTAAAAATAACTACTATTAGCGATATAATTCGTTATAAGATGAAGCTTGGTAAGCTTACTGTAAAGCAGGTTGCTAGAGCTAACTTACCTTCAAAATTTGGTACATTTGAAGTGATTGCTTATGAAAATGGCATTAATTCAGACACTCATCTTGCTATAATAAAAGGTAATGTTAACAATACAGAGGATGATAGTCCTGTATTAGTAAGAGTACATAGTGAATGCCTTACAGGAGACGTTTTAGACTCTCTTAGGTGTGACTGTGGTGGACAACTTTCTGCAGCATTAAGACAAATTGAACGTGAAGGTCGAGGTGTCCTTGTATATATGAGGCAAGAAGGCCGAGGAATTGGACTTGCTAATAAAATTAAGGCCTATGCTCTTCAAGATAAAGGATATGATACAGTTGAAGCTAATCAAAAATTAGGGTTTAAACCAGACCTTAGAGATTATGGAGTTGGAGCCCAAATACTTGTAGATTTAGGTATTAAGCGTATGCGTATACTCACAAATAATCCTCGAAAAGTTATTGGACTTGAAGGATATGGAATACATATTACTGAACGTGTTCCACTTGAAATAGCAAGTTCTAGGACTAACTTATCATATCTACGTACAAAACAAGAAAAATTAGGACACTTATTACATCTATGTACAACATGTCAAAGGAGTTAACCTGTTACTATCAATTCTTCATAAAAAAGTTTAACAGATAATTATAGTATGGCTTATTATAACTAACTTTAATAAAGGAGAATGAAATGGGACAACTAAATGTAATAGAAGGACATTATGATGCTTCAGGACTTCGGTTTGCTATTCTTGCAAGTAGATTTAATGACTTTGTTGTTGATCGTCTTATTTCTGGATCTATTGATTGTATTCTACGCCATGGAGGAACAAAAGAAAATATTACAATTGTTCGTGTCGCAGGAGCAATGGAACTACCTCTTGTATGTAAAAAACTTTCATTAACATCAAAATTTGATGGTATCATTATTTTAGGTGCCATTATACGTGGTTCAACACCTCATTTTGACTATGTTGCTAGTGAAGCTACTAAAGGTGTAGTCAATGTTTCACTCCAAACAGACGTCCCTATAGGTTTTGGTGTTCTTACTACAGATACTATTGAACAAGCTATTGAACGTGCTGGCTCAAAAGCTGGGAATAAAGGATCAGATGCTACATTAGCTGTCCTTGAAAGTATCCGTGTGATCCAAAAAATTTCATAGGCAAAAAAAATGCCTGCTAATAAAAAACATTCTAGACGAATAGACCGAACTAAAGCTTTTCAAGTTCTTTATAGTCTCCATTTTACTCAAATAAATACAATTGAAACCCTCAAAGAAATCTTTCTTAATCTACCTAACCCATTAGAAGAAAGAAATACTGGTATAATAACTGAATTAGATACACAAATAAGTTTTTCTTGGCAACTTGTTGAGGGAGTCTGGCGTAATGTAACTAGACTTGACAAAATAATAAGTCAATTTTCTCAAAATTGGCGAGTCGATCGATTAGGTAAGATAGAATTAACATTACTACGTATTGCTACATTTGAAATGTATTATTGTCCAGACGTTCCTCCTAAAGTATCTCTTAACGAAGCATTAGAACTAGCTACTTGTTTTGGAGACGAAAAAGCTAGAAAGTTTATAAATGGTATTTTAGACGCTATAATAAAAGCTATTGAAACAGAAAAAATCAACTATATAGATAAAAATTAAGATAAACTCTATGATAATGCATTCTAATTATGATCCTAACATTATTGAAAAGAAATGGCAGCGTTACTGGGAAGAACAACACGCCTATGCTTGTGACATAGATCCTAATAAAAAAAAATATTATGTACTTGAAATGTGGCCTTACCCTTCTGGAAACATTCATATGGGACATGTCAGAAATTATTCTATAGGTGATGTTATTGCCCGTATTAAAAGAATGCAAGGATATAATGTCCTTCACCCTATGGGATGGGATGCTTTTGGTCTTCCAGCAGAACTTGCTGCAATAAAACATCATACACAACCTGCAGATTGGACGTATACAAATATTAATGAAATGCGTGCCCAACTGAAAAGATTAGGGTATTCATATGACTGGCAAAGAGAAATAGCAACATGTGATCCTGACTATTATCAATGGGAACAACTTTTTTTTGTTGACTGCTTTGAAAAAGGACTAGTTTATCGAAAAAAAGCTCCTCAGAACTGGTGTCCATCTTGCAATACTGTACTAGCAAATGAACAAGTTATTGAAGGAAGTTGCTGGAGATGTGATACATCTATTATTCAAAAAGAACTAACACAATGGTTTTTAAAAATTACAGATTATGCTGAAGAGCTATTAGATGATCTTACAACTCTTAAATATTCCTGGCCAGATCGTGTTATAACTATGCAAGAAAATTGGCTTGGGAAATCCACAGGTGTAGAAATTTCTTTTCCTATTGAATCCTCTCAAGACTTCATTACTATTTTCACAACACGACCTGATACAATTTTTGGAGCAACAGCTATTATTCTTGCTCCAGAACATCCTATATTAGAAACCTTACTTAATGATACTCCGCAAAAAGAAAAACTATATAATGTTATCGAAAAAATGAGAAATATGGATAGATTAGAACGTCAATCTAATCTACTCACAAAAGAAGGTATTTTTATTGATCGTTATTGTATCAATCCTTGTTCTGGAGATAAAATACCCATCTGGATTGGTAATTTTGTATTAGCAGACTATGGTACAGGAGCTATTATGGCTGTACCAGCCCATGATCAACGTGATTTTGATTTTTGTAAAAAATATAATCTACCCATTTCTATTGTTATACAGCCAGATGAACTTCAAATAAATGAACATACAATAGTTGAACCATGGACTGGTTTAGGAACGCTTATACATTCAGGGCAATTTACAGGTCTTACTAACAAAGAAGCAAAAGAAAAAATTACTCAATATCTTGAAAAGATAGGTAAAGCAACAAGGGTTGTTTCTTGGAGATTACGAGATTGGAATATCTCTCGACAACGTTATTGGGGAACACCTATCCCTATTATATACTGTAAAAACTGTGGTGTTGTTTCTGTTCCTAAAAACGAATTACCTGTTATCCTTCCCACTAATATTACCATTAATGAAGATGGAAGCTCCCCATTACCTCAAGAGTCAAGCTTCATAGATTGTATGTGCCCTCAATGTGGTGGAATTGCCAAAAGAGAAACAGACACTATGGATACGTTTGTTGATTCATCATGGTACTTTGCTCGTTTTGTAGATCCTAAAAATACAAAACAACCATTTGATACATCAATAGCAAAATATTGGCTCAATGTAGACCAATATATTGGTGGCGTTGAACATGCTATTCTTCATCTACTATATTCTCGTTTTTTCACAAAACTTCTTAGAGATTTAGGTTACTTACCCTCCAATATAAATGAACCATTTGCAAAATTACTTACTCAAGGAATGGTTATAAAAGATGGTTCTAAGATGTCAAAATCTAAAGGGAATATAGTTGATCCAAATCAAATGATAAATATATATGGCGCTGATACTATACGTCTTTTTTGTTTATTTGCTGCCCCTCCTGAAAGAGACTTTGACTGGAGTGACTCAGGGATTGAAGGTTCTTATAGATTTCTGCATAGAGTTTGGAGACTTTTTATTGATGTACAACCACACATACATACAACACATGCTGGTAACTCAACAGTTATAGAAACAACTACTGCCCTTACAAAAGATGTAAAAAGAAAAGAACATATAACCATAAAAAAAGTTAGTGAAGATATAGAAAACAAATACCAATTTAATACAGCTATTGCTTCAATAATGGAGTTTGTAAATACGCTTTATCTCTCAAAAAATGAACTTATTCTTACAGTTGAAGGGAAAAATATACTTTCATCTGCTATAGCAACTGTGCTTACTTTATTATCACCAATGACTCCTCATATTTGTGAAGAATTATGGAGTTATTTAGGGCACTCAACGTCTATTAGTTTAGAACCTTGGCCAAAATGGGATCCCCAGGCCCTTTTAAAAGATGTTGTAACAATAGTTGTTCAAATAAATGGGAAAGTTCGAAATAAATTTGAAGTACCAATGGATCTCTCCAAAGAAGAATTAGAACACATTATTTTTAATGATACAAAGATTACTCAATACCTTGAAGGAAAAACGATTCAAAAACATATTATTATTCCAAACAAAATCATAAATATAGTTACAACATAAGAGTAGCTCAATGTATAACAAAAAAATTACAACTACTTTTTATTGTATCCCCTTATGGTTTTATATATCAATATTTTTAACTGGTTGTGGGTACACTTGGCAAGGGCAAGAAGGATACCTTTCTAAACGCACTATTCTTGGTGATGGAACAAAAACTCTTTGTATGAACAATATCGAACAATCGACACTCTACCCATGGCTTCCTTATATGATACGAACACAAGTTCGTAATGATATTAATGCACGAAAGCTTGCTATTTGGGTTGACTCTGGACCTTCAGACTTCACTCTTACTGTACGTATAAACTCATTTCAAATAAGAAGTGCTGGAGAATATAAACAACATAACTTACTATTTACAGCAACTGTCAATATGGAGCTCATTATTTTTGACGGAAAAACTAATACAGAAATTTGGAGTTCAGGACCTGTAATTTATAGTGAAAACTATGAACATGCTAATGAAGAACAAGCTATTCAAGAAGTCATATTCATGACAACACGAAGAGCAATAGATCAAATTCAACAACCTTTTTAATCTTTAATTTCACTTATCTTATGATTCATCAAGGATTCATATTCTGTATATGTCCAGATAGTACAATTCTTCAACAGCAATTAGAGGAACTAGTTACTGCTCAATATGTGTCAAATAAGTGGGAAAAATCTGTGTACTGGGGAGATGAAGAATTACCAAAAAAATTTTGGGACAACCTTACATTACAAAATCTTTTTACAAATAAACAAATAGTTGTCCTCCGAAACGCACACCTTCTTCCTGTTGATATATGGAAAAATATTTCATCAATTATTAGCAAACCAAACCAATATCTATGGCTTATATTTTGTTTAGAAGCTCCATGGGAAAAAAGACAACCTAAACTTCCTGCTCATATCCAAAAACTTCCATGTTTTATTTTTGCACAAAAACAAAAATGGATATGGAGCTCTCCTGGTGTTGATGAACGCAATTTAAAACAATTTATAAAAACACAAGCTACAAGCATAGGACTTACGTTTGAACCCCATACATTAGAAACACTTTCAAATCTTTTACCTACTGATGCTGCAACTATAAAGTCTGAACTTTTAAAAATTAAGCTATCTCATTCTGATAGCTTACCTATCTCTACTCAACAATTAAATGTAATCAGTCATACAGCAAATACATTTGATATTTTTATATTCTTAAAACAGCTTGAATCAGGTAATGCATTACAAGTATGGACATCTATCTTACATGAACAACAAAAAGAAGAAGATCCACTCTTTTTTATTCTTACTATGCTACAAAGAGAAGCCAAAACATTATGGCAACTACTTATGGGAGAAACTGTAACAGGTTATCCAAACGAATTATCTAAAAAAACACAACTTGCAAAATATATTGGAATAAAAGGAATAACAAAAATGTGGGATGCCCTTTATTTTGCTGAGGTTACAGTTAAATCAGGAGAAGGTTCTTCCATACAGGCACTTGAAACACTTATTTCTACACTGTTACCACTTTTTACCAAGGCTCAAGAAACATCATAGATATCAGCAGATAATGCCCAATCTTCTATAGACGACAAGAGGGCTTATAGGATATAGTGTTATTTTCCCTTGAGATACAAGGACTAGCTAATTTATGCCAAATGACAAGCCTCATCACCTTGGTCATCGAGCTAGACTCAGAAAACGGTTATGTAATGACCCATCTGAGATGGCAGAATATGAACTTTTAGAATTATTTTTAGGATATGTACATTTACGCAAGGACACAAAGCCATTGGCTAAAAAATTATTACAACAATTTGGCTCAATAAGAGGTGCACTTGATGCATTCCCAGGTGAACTTGAAACTATTCCTCAATTCGGTGAAGCTCTAAGTGCATTTTGGAAACTTATACGTGAAATTTTTGCACGTTATGCTGAAACACCTGTGAGAGAAAAAATTCAATTATGTACACCTAAAATTGTAGCAGAAATAGCTAAAGCAAGATTTACAGGTTGTCCTCATGAAGAAGTATGGATTGCAACTGTTGATACACAAAACAGACTTATAAGCTGGGAAAGGTTAAGTAAAGGAACCATAGGGAGTTCACCTCTATATCCAAGAGATACAATAGAAATAGTCTTAAAAAGGAAAGCAAGTGGGTTTATATTAGTACATAATCATCCTGGGGGCTCTTCAAATGCATCAAGTTTTGATATAGAAATTACACGCCACTTAGAACATATTGCACAAAGTATAAACTTACGGTTAATTGATCATATTATTGTGACAGAAAAAAATTGTTACAGTATCCGAAATGATGGGTTACTGTAAAACCAAAAGTATAATCCCGTATACTTAGGAATATATTATGACTTTTGATACAAATGATGATAGTATTGCCAAAAATTCTCTTGCACCATACAATCAAGAAACAGAACAACAGCAAGAGGAGGGGGCGATGAAAATAAATGCTGGGACAGAAGATGATGTTCAGCCACAAGAAATTCCATCGAGTATCCCTATTTTGCCCCTAAGAGATGTTGTTGTATTTAACTATATGATTGTTCCTTTATTTGTGGGAAGAGAACGTTCTATTCAAGCTGTTGAATCTGCTACTACACATGGACAACATATTTTTCTCTGTGCCCAAAAAGATTCACAAATAGAAAATCCTACAGAAGAAGATCTCTATTCCGTAGGAACTGTTGCTCTTATTCTTCGTCTTCTTAAAATGCCTGATGGACGTCTAAAAGCTCTTGTACAAGGTATCTCTAGAGCTAGGTGTCTTACGATCCATAATGAAGATGGCTATCTTACAGCAACAGTTGAGTTACTCCAAGAACCTCAACCTACCGTAAAGCCAACAGAACAGGAAGCTCTTCTCCGTTATGCTCGTGAACAATGCGAAAAAATACTAGCATTAAGAGGTATTCCTACTGGCGAAATTATGGGAGTTCTTTCTAATGTGAATGAACCAGGAAGACTTGCAGATCTAATTGCAGCCAATCTTCGACTCAAAACAGAAGAAGCACAAGAAATACTTCAATGTCTTGAACCTATAGATCGACTTCACCTTGTCATTACACACCTTACCCATGAAGCTGAAGTTGCAACAATGCAAGTAAAAATCCAAACTTCTGCTCGTGAAGGTATGGATAAAGCTCAAAAAGACTACTTTCTAAGAGAGCAACTTAAAGCTATCCGTAAAGAACTAGGTGATGCTATTGATGCTGATGAAGAAATTGAAGAAGTTTCTAGTGCCTTAAACAAAGCTGGATTACCAGCAGAAGTACGTAAAGAAGTCGATAAACAGCTTCGTAGGCTTTCAACAATGCATGCCGATTCAGCAGAAGCTGGTGTAATTCGTACCTATCTTGATTGGATTGCTGAGCTTCCATGGAAAAAAACATCCAAAGACCAACTAGATATTCATAAAGCAAAAACAATCTTAAATGAAGATCACTATGGACTTGTAAAAATCAAAGATCGTATTCTTGAATATCTCAGTGTACGAAAACTTAATCCAAAGTCAAAAGGTCCTATTCTTTGTTTCGCAGGACCTCCTGGTGTAGGTAAAACGTCACTTGGACGCTCTATTGCTAAGTCACTTGGAAGAAAATTTCAAAGGATCTCTCTTGGTGGTATGCATGATGAAGCTGAAATTCGTGGCCATAGACGCACATATATTGGTGCAATGCCAGGAAGGCTTATTCAAGCTATGAAACAAGCAGGAACTAAAAATCCTGTTATTCTCTTGGATGAAATAGATAAACTAGGGAATGATTTTCGTGGAGATCCATCTTCTGCATTACTTGAAGCATTAGATCCAGAGCAAAACCATAACTTTAGTGATCACTACCTCAATGTACCATTTGATTTATCAAAAGTCCTTTTTTTATGCACAGCAAATCACTTAGAACATATTCCTGCAGCACTAAAGGATAGATTAGAAATCATATCATTACCTGGCTATACCCAACAGGAAAAACTTGCTATAGCTCGTAAGTATATTCTACCCAAACAATTAAAAGAAAATGGACTAAAAGAAAACGAGCTTATCATTTCTGACACCTGCCTTGAAAAAATTATTAGAGAATATACTCGTGAAGCAGGATTAAGAAATATGGAAAGAGAAATAGGTTCTCTATGCCGTAAGGTTGCAAGAAAAAAAGCTGAAGGGAAAAAACCACCATTCCGTATTACTACAAACCAAATTGAAAAATTTTTAGGAATACCAAGATTTATTGATGATGACACAGAAAAAACACTTCCACCAGGTGTTGCCTTAGGACTTGCCTGGACACCAGCAGGAGGAGAAATTTTATATATAGAAGTATCTACAGTAAAAGGAAAAGGAAACTTACTTCTTACAGGTCAACTTGGTGATGTTATGAAAGAAAGTGCTCAAGCAGCATTAAGTTATGCTCGTTCAAAAGCATCTAGTCTTAATATCTCACCAGATTTTGCTAAATCAATGGATATACATATACATATCCCTGCAGGTGCAACTCCAAAAGATGGCCCATCAGCTGGTGTAACATTAACAACAGCACTTATTTCTGCATTAACAGGTAAATCTGTCCGTGGAGATTTATGTATGACAGGTGAAATTACCCTCCGTGGTCGAGTCCTTCCTGTTGGAGGTATAAAAGAAAAAGTTCTTGCAGGTGTTGCAAGAGGTCTTGGACATGTTATTATACCTACTAAAAATACAAAAGATCTGGAAGAAATTCCTCAAGAATTAAAGAAAAAGATTAAAATACATACTGTAAGCCATATAGATGAAGTTCTTCCATTAGCTTTTAGCGAAACAATTCCTGTTGTTACTAAGAAAAAACAAACAAAACAACCAACATCATAAAAAAGTTATTCTTTTTATAAAAAAACTTGTTACTTAATAGTAACAAGTTTTTTTATTTAACAAATTTTGTCTTTTTCACTTAATACTTTTGTTCTCTATATTGAAGATACTCGAGCCGAACCATCACTTCCACGTAGTACTCGAACACGTTCGCCAGGACTAAAAGATTGATCAGCACCTTGAACTATAGAAATAATTTGACCATTATCAAGTTTCACTTCTATTTCGAGACCTTGTTGCGTTGTAATTTTTCTTTCAGCAATGTTTCCAGCAACAGCCCCTGCTCCAGCACCAACAACAGTTGATAATATTCTTCCTGATCCTCCACCGATTAAACTACCAAGAACACCACCAACAGCTCCACCAGTAATAGTACCTAGAATTGGTGTATTTCCTTCTAGTTCAACAGGTTTTACAGAAACGACTTTTCCAAATTCAACAATATGTGCACTACGAATTTGCTTCCCTCCAAAAGAAGAAGCACTAAAATTTGCACAACTTATCATACCTATAGATAACACTAAACAAATGATATAAAGACCACAACGCTGCATAACACCTCCTAACTATCAATAATTTCTTTATGGTAACTAAATATTAACATATCTTTTAACAAAAAATAAACATAACAATTTTTTCTCTAACCATAGATAATAATAAAATAAAAATTCTAATTACTTAGCTATCTTATTATAAGTAAAGTCAAATTATTTTTTACTATCTTATTGCTGTAATATAGCTTATTATATTTGTACAAAACATATTATTTTCTTTGTACTAATTAACAAATCATAGTTAATAGTATAAATCGTTTGGAGATAAACTATGTCTTTACAAATTGGTATTGTAGGTCTTCCTAATGTAGGAAAATCTACCTTATTTAATGCGTTAACAAAAGCACAAAATGCTCAAGCAGCAAACTATCCATTTTGTACTATTGAACCTAACAAAGCCACTGTACCTGTTCCTGATCACCGCCTTGAAGAAATAGCATCTATAGTTTCTCCTCAAAAGGTTATTCAAACAACTGTAGACTTTATTGATATAGCAGGGCTAGTAAAAGGTGCAAGTAAAGGTGAAGGACTTGGAAATCAATTTTTGGCCCATATACGTGAATGCTCTGTTATTCTTCAAGTCGTACGTTGTTTTGATAATGAAAACATAACACATGTTGAAGGAAATGTTGACCCCATCAGAGATATTGAAACCATTGAAACAGAACTCTTATTAGCAGATATACAAACTGTGACACAACGTATAGAGCGCCTTCAAAAAATAGCAAAAAATAATAAAGACGCTAAAGTGGCTGTTGAAGAAATGAATCTTCTTCTTCTTCACTTAAATAGTGGAAACCCTGCATCTACATTTAATGAGAAAAAAAATGAAAAATTAAGTTCATTATGGAAAGAGTTAGGCTTACTAACTGATAAACGTATTATATACTGTGCTAATGTAGATGAAACTAATTTAATTGACGGTAATAACTATCTAAATTCAGTAAAAAAAATTGCAGAAAAGAACCATACAGAGATGATTGTCATTTGTGCAAAAATAGAAGAAGAACTTCAAGGATTATCAGATGAAGAACAAGCTGAAATTCTTAATAGTTATCATATCAAAGAAAGTGGACTCATTCAAATTATTCAAACCGGCTACAATGCACTAGGTCTTATTAGTTATTTCACAGCAGGAGAAAAAGAAGTAAGAGCATGGACAATTGAAAAAGGTTGGAAAGCACCTCAGGCTGCAGGGGTTATTCATTCAGACTTTGAAAGAGGATTTATTCGTGCAGAAGTCATGAGTATTTCGGATTTTCTACAATACAAATCTGAAACAGCCTGTCGTAATGCTGGAGTGTTAAGAACAGAAGGTAAGGATTATATTGTTACTGATGGTGATATTATTCACTTTTTATTCAACGTCTAACAAAAAATAATACTACAACAATAAGACATATTTCTTAGAAAAAGAATATGTCTTTACTTTCCTGTTTTCTTTTTTCCTGCTATTTGATGTCTCTTTTGAGCACTTAATTCTGCTTTTCTTAGACGAATCGAAATTGGTGTTACTTCAACTAGTTCATCTTCCTTTACAAAATGTAATGCTTTTTCAAGAGTCATAGGTTTTACTGGAGTAAGAATAATAGCTTCATCTTTGCTTGATGTACGTAAGTTAGTTAACTTTTTCTCTTTTATAGGATTAACATCTATATCATTATCACGATTATGCTCACCTATAATCATTCCTTCATAGACAGGATCTCCTGAAACAATAAATAATTCACCTCTTGGTTCAAGATTAAATAATGCATATGCAACAGCTGAACCTGCCCTATCTGAAACAATAGAACCTGTAAAACGACTAGGAAAATCTCCTCTCCAGGGCTCATATCCTGATAATAACGAATTCATAATTCCTGTACCTTTTGTATCAGTAAGAAATTCATCACGATATCCAATAAGACCCCTTGATGGTATTGAAAACTCAAGCCTTACACGACCTGAGCCATTATTAACACAGTTTAACATCCGTCCTTTTCTTTGAGCAATTTTTTCTGTTACTACTCCCATAAAGGATTCATCACAATCAATATACAAATGCTCAACAGGTTCAAGTCGTTCACCATCTTTTTCTTGGAGAATAACTTCTGGTCTACCAACAGATAACTCAAAACCTTCACGACGCATTGTTTCAATGAGAATTGCTAATTGAAATTCACCACGTCCTTTTACAATAAAACTATCACGTTCTTCAGCTTCTTCTACACTAATAGCAAGATTAGTTAGTGTTTCTTTAAAAAGTCTTTCCCTGATTTTTCTTGACTGAACAATCTTCCCCTCTTTTCCTACTAATGGAGAATTATTAATAGTAAAACGCATAGCTACTGTTGGTTCATCAATATTTAACCTTGGTAGAACTCGTATTTCATTTTTAGTACAAATAGTATCTCCAATAGAAACATCTTCAAGACCTGCAATAACAATAATATCCCCAGGTTCTGCAGATTCTATATCTGTAAGTGTTATTCCCTGATATGATTGTAATTTTGTTACTCGAAGAGGAATAGCTACACCCTCTTCATTCATGCAAACAAGTGCATCTTTTGAATGTACACTTCCATGAGATATCTTTCCAACAGATAAACGTCCAAGATAGTCTGAATAGCTCAAATCTGAAACAAGCATTTGGAATGGTTCATTAGGATCGTATTTAGGTCCTGGAACAACTTCTATTATAGTCTCAAAAAGTGGAACAAGGCCTTCTTGTGCATCATCCAAAGTTCTCATTGCCACACCATTTCTACCAATAGCGTACAATACAGGAAATTCTAACTGTTCATCTGTTGCATCAAGGTCTATAAAAAGATCATAAATTTCATTAAGGACTTCTTGAACTCGTGCATCTTTTCGATCAATTTTATTGATTATAACAATAATCTTTAATCCAGCTTCAAGTGTTTTTTTTAACACAAAACGTGTTTGAGGAAGTGGACCTTCTGCTGCATCTACAAGTAAAATTGCACCATCAGCCATTGAAAGTGCACGTTCTACTTCACCACCAAAGTCAGCATGGCCTGGTGTATCTATGATATTAATTTTTATACCTTGCCATGTCACAGCACAGTTCTTAGCTGCAATGGTAATACCTCTTTCACGTTCAAGATCCATTCTATCCATGACACGATCATCAACTTGCTGATCTTCGCGAAAAATACCACTTTGACGAAATAAGGCATCAACTAAAGTTGTTTTTCCATGGTCAACATGTGCTATAATAGCTATATTTCTAAGATTATTATTTGTTATATTATTACTCAAGCAAGATATCCTTCATAAAAAATAATCAGGTAAAAACTACAATATGTTCCTATACAATCTATATACCATATAGATATTTCACTTATACTGCAAGAAAAACCATAAAAAAGAAAAAAGATATAACCTATATAAATTATTGTAATTAATTTATAATAATAGATAACATATAGAAAAGCTACACAGAATTATCAAAAAAAGCTTGACTCAATTTAGCAAGTTCAGTAGAAGCATGCTTGTATTAAGACAACTTGCTGATGCGTCCCCATCGTCTAGTCGGCCCAGGACAGCGGCCTTTCACGCCGTCAACAGGGGTTCAAATCCCCTTGGGGACGCCACCTTTACTTCATTTGATTCATTTTTTTATCTAGTTATTATCTATCCATAGTATTATTAATTATCTTATAGACAATTTAAAAATAGTATATGTGTCCTCCTTAATTGGGGGACATTTTTTTATTTAATTAATGTGAAACATAAGATTAAAACAACAATGAAAAATAATTAATACAAATAGTTTTAAAGGTAGGCTAACAAATGTAACCTAATGACTAGTAATATAGGTACAAATGATAAAAGGAGCTCCAATTAGAATAATTCAAAATATAATTGTTTTAAAATCTAGCATTGTCTACAATTAAGGCATGAAAAAATATCTTTTTGAAGCATTTGATGGATTAAACAGGCTTGCTCCAGGAAGTACTGAAAGTACTCAACAAGCTATTAAACTTTTACCTGCTGACTTTTTACCTAAAAAGATTCTTGATATTGGTTGTGGAGTTGGTGAAAGTACTCTTTTACTAGCTAAGCATTTTAGTAATGCTGAAATAATAGCTATTGATAATAACCAACAATATATCAATGAACTGGAAAGCAAAGCTACAAACAATATCAAGCCAAAAGTGATGTCAATGTTTGAAATGGACTTTGAGCCAGAAAGCTTTGATCTTATCTGGTCAGAAGGTTCAATATATATTGCAGGATTTCAAACTGGTTTAAAAGACTGGAAAAAATTTCTAAAAAATAACGGATACTTTGTTTGCTCTGAAATAAGCTGGTTAATAGATCAATACTCAGATGCAAGTAAGTATTTTTGGAATGAAGCTTACCCTGAAATCGATACAATCGAGAACAACTTACAAAAAATTCAATCTGCAGGCTATAAAGTCTTAGGACATTTTGTTTTACCTAAAAGTAATTGGAAAGAAAATTACTATGCTCCTCTCCAAAAAAATCTTGAAAGAATGAAGACTACCTATAATAATGATGAAAAAGCTCAACAAGTTATAGCACTAATACAATCCGAAATCGATTTATATAAAGAAAATTCAGATGATTACAGCTATGTCTTTTATATAATGAAAAAGATATAATGCTTTGTATTTCCAATAAATATAGCACTGTTTAATACATCTAAAAAAATAGAACTACATCTTCTTTATATTCTTTATATGTAACTAACTTTATACTATATTATATTTTTTCTTACTTGACTTATCCATTACTCTT
This sequence comes from Lawsonia intracellularis PHE/MN1-00, assembly GCF_000055945.1. NCBI lineage: Bacteria > Pseudomonadati > Thermodesulfobacteriota > Desulfovibrionia > Desulfovibrionales > Desulfovibrionaceae > Lawsonia > Lawsonia intracellularis. The sequence goes on along the minus strand of NC_008011.1, from coordinate 180,581 downwards.
TGGTTAGGTACTTCTATATTAGATGCCTCAGAACATCTTTATCCTTGGCGGTTGGCCCTCCTGATAGAGAGGCAGCTTTTACACCTTTATATATAAGTAGGTTTTCCATGCTAAGGAGATACAATTATGCCAGATATATTATTAAACACTATACAACACGACACATATATACCATTAAAACTTCATTCAGATCTAACAGAACTTACCATTACACTCCATAAAGCAACACAAGATTTAGAAATGGTAAAACATCAAGTAAAGGAAGCTGTAAAAACATTATCAGATTCTTCTTCAAATATAGATTTATCTATACCTAATAAAGAAACAAAAAAACAAGAAAGCCATACAAAACATACATATGTTATGTATGATAATGATGATATCCCTAGTGAAACTCGTTGCTACTACTTTCCTTCTCTTGCTGTTACCTGTGAACAAAAGCTCCTCAAAGGAGAAAATGTAACTGATTTTAAAGGACTCCTCTTTAATGCTTGTACATCTATCTCTACTTTTACATCGCTTTTATAAATTGTAGATTCTGAAGCCACAGTGGAGGGAAATGTCCTTCATCTTCTTACAGAGCAGCTAAAACGTACTGAAAATCTTCTATTAAAAATGCAAGATACTTATAGTACTATAGAGTTAATAAAAACATAGTTTATGCACACACAAAAGAAGCAAGTCCTTGATAATACGATGCGTCAGGGACTTGCTTAATGTGTGTGTGTGTGTGTGTGCTCATCTACTTTTACTAAAAAATTACTAGTTATTTTTTAGTAATGAAAATGTTTCTATACAATATCAATACATTGTCTAACTATTCTTATTTTTTTAGATTAACTGCATAACTAGTTGCTTTTACTTACTATAATAATCTATCTAAAAATTTTATTTGGTAATCTATCTATCTCCTATTTTCATATAGATTTTTATTCTCTCTGCTAACTTTATTATTTCTTATTATCTAAAGTTTTTTCTATCTTTTTTATTATTTCATCACAACTATCATTCATTTTATCAATTATATGATTAGCTTTATTTTCTAAGTTATCTATTACCTGTTCAGCACGAAGGGTAAAGTTACCAATCTGAACTTCTGAAATATTCCCAGCTAACTTGTTTATCAACAATAGTCCTAAACTTAATACAAGGAACCCTATAATAGCTGTAGTATTTTTGTCACGATATGTAAAATAAATAGCACACCCAAATGCAGCAAGACTATATAATATTGTGCCTAGTGTTATAAGAAACGTTTCATGCATAGAAATACCCCTTTCTAATTCTATAAATGTATCTACTCATTTTATCAGATTATCAACTTTCCTATAAATAGTCTTTTTTTATGGTAGATGTAGTATAGTTATTTAACTAAAAAGAATAGTCAGTACTGTATTATTGCTATAGAATACTAATCCTATCTTGTTCAACAAATTAGCATAACCTAGTAATCTATTCAATAACGATATCATCTTCTTGTAACCCAGAAACATAGTGTACTCTAACACCTACCTCTTCCATCCATGTTTTAACCTTATTTATTTCCCATGTCCCAGAACTAGGACCATAACTACAGTCATTCTCCCACAAAAATAATGGTGTTGGCCATAAACAAATTCTAGGACTAATTGCAGTATATACCTCTTTTTGTACACCTCGTTGTCCATGGTGTGACATTTGAACAATGTCTGCTTTCAATGTGTTTCCATACTCAGCTAAAAGCCGTTCTCCACCTTCTTCACCTAAGTCTCCTAAAACCAACATACGTTTCCCTGCAATCATTACATCATATACAAATGATGTATTATTTACACCATTTCTAGTTATTGAAAGATCAAAATCATTGAGAACAGTGATTGTAACACCATCTATCGAAAATGTATCACCTTTTTGTATCTTCTTTTGATTATTTAAATAAGCCATTTTCTTTAAAGGCTCTACTATCATAGTAAGATGCGATGAGTACATGGGTTCATGCTCTTCAACCCATTCTGGAGGTGGGAAATTGTAGTATATATTATCGATTGTTATGTTATCATCAAGAAGAATTTCTGAAAGTGCACCTGTGTGATCATCATGTAAATGTGTTAAAAACCAAGCTGATACTTTTCCTCCATGCTCATTAATAAAAGAAGAAAGATGGTTACTATCTGCTTTTGTACCACCGTCAAATATAATAATTTTTTTGTTTTTGGTTAAAAGTGCAATTGAAAGTATTTGTTGTTGTGGAGACTGATTTTTCATGAAAAAAATTTTTTCCCCATCAAACTCTTTTGCCAATAAAATAGATGGAAAAAATATTAAAAGTACTATATATATATATACATTTAGCTTCTCCATAACCAGAATATAATAAACTAAACAACATATCTATCATCCTTATACTAAGTTATAATTTATTGTATAAGTTCAAAATTTAGTATGAACTTTCAATATGTTATAAATGTTGTTAAAATAAGTTTAATAAAATTTCAATCATTATAGCTGGTTAGTGTTAATATATTATACTTATAAAAAATTCCTTCTTTGCTTTATACAACAAGCTCCCTACATAAAAATATATGTGTTAACAGTATAGGACTTATTATATAAATCCTATACCTAATACTATTCTATATAAAAACTGTTAGTAGTCTAAGAATCTTTCAAGTATAGACTAAGTCATAAAATTATAAAGAAAGTAAAATGGACTTAATGAATAATACAGCTTAATAAGCTATATATTAGAGTTTCAAAAATTCTAGTCATTAAAATATACTTCACCCTAATATAAATTTACTAGGTGACTATAATATAGGAAAATAATCCCGTTATCATGCGACTTGAAAAATTATATACTTTTATGAACTTTCAATCATAATCAATATAGCAAAAAATGATTTCTATATGTTAGGAATAAAAAATAGAAATCCTAATTAAATACTGGCGGAGAGGGTGGGATTTGAACCCACGTATCGACTTACCATCGATAACTCGATTTCGAGTCGAGCGCGTTACAGCCACTTCGCTACCTCTCCTACCAAGTGAGTCCTTAGCCTAACTATAAAGAAAGAGCAAGATGCTCTTAAAGGTAATATGATACAATTACGTGTTTATTAATAAACTAATCTAGATAATAAGTTATTATCACTAAGGACATGATATAATTTTATTCTGAAAAAGAGATGAGTGGACATCAATAACTCGTTGACTATGAGATCCACGAAAGTGGAGTATAGCTAGCTTTTTTCTAAAACAAAAGGCCCATCAATAATTACGTCTAATACCTTCAAAAATGATAACTAGTTATTATCTGTAAGAAGTTCTTCAAAAAGAAATCCAGTATAACTTAACAGATATCCTATAACCTTAAATTGTTTTGCTAAGTTCGCCAAGGAGTTGCTTTGAAAAAATGGTTCCCCACCACTAAAAGTAACACCATGTATAAGAGGTTTCTTTTTAATATCACTAAAAATTGTATCAATATTAACAAGCTTTTCTCCTTGGTATAAATTGGTTGATGATTATGACAGCCTGGACAGCATGAATACGCCTCTGTGTAAATAACATACCTTAGTCTAGGACCATCAACAACAGATTCTTCAATAAGACTTGAAAGCCTGATTATATTAGAAGGAGCTAACATTCTGAATAGACTGTATTCATCTATATGTTAAAAATTAGTAAAAGGTACGCAAGATAGGTGGATATGCGTACCTTTTGGGTTGTAGGGACTATTAACCTTAGCAAGAAGTTATTTTAGAATATTTAACTCTATCAACTACTTCTGCTTGTTTAACATTGTTAAAACGATCTACTGTACCAATAAATAACTAGTAATACGTCTAATTCTTTCAAACTTAATACCTTCACCAATAAGTTTTTTTACTTTTTTCTGTTGCTTTACTTCCATATTTATTCTCCAACAGTTATAACTCATAAAATATATTGTTACATATGAGAATAATACATTAAACAAGAACATTTTTTACTATATAATATATATTACTACCTGTAGGCTTTATTTTTCTCTGAATATCTATATTAATATATATATATATTATAGTGTGTTGAAACAATTTTTCATATTTTTACTATATGTAAATCAATACTTTAACTTCACGACGACCACACTGTGGACACACATCATTAATAATATTAGATAACCCCAAACAGGAATCTCTATCTACAGGATAGTTAATAAACCATACCCTGCTCATATTTCATTCATAGCTCTAATAATATCTTCAAATGCTTCTAAGTTATTTCTAATATCTCCATCTTACCTCCACATATGTAACTGTCCCCATTTGTTAGAATTATGATATAGAGCTTTTATATTGAAACTAATCCCTTCTTTTACTTCAAAAATCCTTATAGAAATATTAGAGTTTCACCATTTCCTAATTCATACTCTATAGCAAATAAAAATTTCAAGTAATCATATGCCCTTCAGAGCTTGTGTCTGTACCATGGCTAATGGAGCTATAAAGAATTTGGACTCCTACACAAGAATGCATTGTATTTAAATTATAAACTAGGGCTTCCATTGCCTGGAATGTTTCTTTTTCAGTATATTCTATTGCATTAGTAATAATACACTTTTTATCTAAATAGTAGGTTAACATTATTTAATTGTTTGTATATACAAAAAGACCATCTACTCCAAGGATAGACTTATTTTGAATAACATAACTTTTTAAGAAGTAATACTATCTTTAGTTTCTAGATTATTTACAAGAATTACATAAATTTGTTTTATAAACGTCTTAGCTATTCTTAGAGCCAGTCCTATAATCAAAATTTAATATACTTTCCCACCATGTTGATCATTTTAAAGCTTGTAATACAATATGTATTAATGAACTATAATTACGTATTTCATTTGATTCACGAGTGAATCCATAACCTATGTTAAAATTACTAGAAAAAAGTTTTTTTATATCTATCTAACAACATTTGTTAAAGTTAAACAATCTAACTCATGAATATGGATATCATCTTTGGTATAAGCAATACTATATTGTGTTTTAAATACATACAACTCATAAAAATTTTTAGCATTTCACTACTGGCTTCAACATAATATCTATTGTTGTATCTGTACTGAAATTAGCATTTTCATATTTAAGCTCACTATGCTTAACATCTTTAAATGTAAAATCATACATAAGGTGTATAAAGTAACTTTTTCTTTTACGTGTTTATGTACGCTTATTATGATACTGTTTATACGTATCAAGTAAAAATTAAAGTCCTTCTTCTATAAGAAGTTTTCTATGATATTCTGTAATGCTTCAACCTCTAAGTAAGTATTACTAAGAAACATAGTCTCAATATCCCCTAAAATGATTCTTATTAAATTATATATAGATATAATCATCCATGTGTTTCTGATAAAGATGTGTTGTCTAAAAGTAGATTGAATAATTTTATCAACAATAAAAGGAATAATTCTATCGTCTCTTTTTTTAATATGTAATCATTTTTATTTCCTAATAATTAAAAAAAATAATTATAGATAATATAACTCAGCTTTTTTATTGTTGTATTATAAATAAAAAGGAAAAATAAATGAATAGATTGAAAAATAAAGAATGATAATATATAGATATATACTAAGGTACTACTCTGATAAAGATTTTATATATTATTATAGCAGAGTCTTAGTATTTGTACTTACATTTATAATTTAGTTAAAAATTAAGCCTATAATAAAAAGCAATTCAAGTTTAACAACTAAAACGAAAAACTTTATATATCTAACTTACTGTAATAATATATAAAGTAGAAAATTCAATCTAACTTTAGAATATCGCTAGAACAAAAAAACTGCCAATGCATTTAAGCAATACTATTTTTTCTCTTAATAAAAGGATAAACAAATTTTAACTTGTACCTTATTAGCTATGTTAAAGAATATTACTTTAATCCTGTTCCATCAATGCCAAATTTTGTATCTAATGAAAGGTTATCTCCAGGCGATGTGAAATAACCATCCATTGTATATTGAGGCTTACCCATTGTAAGCAAAGTGCTTACAGTAACAAACTGGTATCCTTGACGTTTCAATAATTCTACAGTTTTTTTAAGTAACTCAGCAGAACCAATAGGAACACAGTTAGCATGAAATAAAATAATTGAACCACTTTTTACATTTTTGACAACATACTGCTCTAATCCCTGTATACTATTATTGTTATGAACTTCAGCAACAACATCCCATTGGATAACATAAAACCCTAGTTCTGCAAGTAATTTTAAGGCCTGCCCTGTACATCTTCCGTATGGTAGACGAAATAATTGCATACACTCAGGGATAGTAGGTAGTAGAAAATTTTTTAATTTGATGCGCTCAATAACTTGTTTTCTTAAAATTTCATATTGTGCCTGTGTCCATAATACTTGTTCTTTCATCTTTGCTTCACTCATAATCCCAAAATTACCATGAGTCCATGCATGATTACCGATTTCAAAAAGAGGATCAGCAATAAGCTGCATAGCTCTTTCAGAATGGGTTCTCATCCATTTACCCCCAAGAAACAATGTAGCTGGGATTTGATGTAAACGCAAAAAATTGATGATAGCTGTATCATAACCTGTTGTTTTTGTAGCAAGTTCACACATATCAAAAGTTAAAGCTACAACTTTTTTATCACCTGGTACGTCAACTCTACGGATTGTGCCAATTGTATTTAAAAGGGGTGGTAGTGAGCATATAGGAATATAATTTTTAGGGATTGATGCATCATTAGGAAGAGCATTTCGACTATCAGAAGGGAAAGAAGAATACAGTGAAGGACCCCATAGATCATATAGTGTCCCTGCACTACAGAAATAATAAAATAATATCACACATAAAAGACAAACAACATATTTCATAATACATTCAGCATAGTTATAAACTTATTATTAATAATGATAAAAATAAATTATAATATAATTTATTTTTATCATTGTGACTCTCTATTATATATAGTAGTATTACTTCAACTTTAAAAGATTATTAAGTTATTAAATATTCAATTAATTATAACCCACTTATTTTAATTATAACCTAATTATTTCTAACATATTAAAATGATAAAAGTTAGTATTATTATTCCAGTATATAATGAGTGGCAATTAACAAAAACTTGTTTAATAAGCTTAGCTAAATATACAAACAACGTTCATGTTTATGTTATAAATAATGGTTCATCAGATGAAACAAATCTAGCATGCCCTACATTAGGAAATATATTATTTGGATCTAACTTTCATTATATATCTTTTGATACTAATCATAACTTTGGTCCTGCATGTAACACTGGAGCTTATGCTGCAAATACAGACTATATTCTCTTTTTGAATAATGATACAGAAGTATCATATGGTTGGCTTCCACCTCTTGTAGAAGCACTTGATTCTGATCCATATCTAGCTGGCGTTGGATCTTTACTTATTTATCCTGATAGTACAGTACAACATTTAGGTGTTACTATAACTCCAGATGGAAACTATGTAAATCACCTTTATAACTCTATTCCTGCAACAATCCCCTTAGTACATAAGAAAAGAAAGTTCAAAATTATCACAGCAGCATGCTTACTTTTACATAGAAAAAATTTTATTGATATTGGTGGATTCTTTAATGGATACAAAAATGGCCTTGAAGATGTAGAATTATGCCTTAGACTCACAGAACAGGGGAAATATATGATGTGTATTCCTGAAAGTGTTGTTATACATAAAGAATCAAAAACACCTGGAAGAAAGAATAAAGAAGCTTATAACACAAGTCTCTTTTTCAAGAGGAACAATATTTCCTTCCTAGGCGATATGGATTACTTCTTACAACAAGATGGTTATACAGTAGATATTACACCTTCTCTATGGCCTTATCCAACAATTCATAAATCAAAACAATATGATCTGCTCAAAAGTTTATCTACTCCTTTTAACCCCTTACAATGCTTTGATCTTCTTAAGGAAGAACCTTTTTGGAAACATGGTAGACACCTTTTAGTCAATTGGCTTGAAAAAAATAATGAAGTGTCTATGGCATTAACCTTAATGATAGAAGAACTTAATTTATGTAAATCACTTAATATAGATGAGTTAAAATATATTATAACTCTATGTAATAGATTAGGGATTGATTCTCATCTGTTTCAACAAAAGATAAATAGCCTCTTAAAATTTATTTTGAATAAATCAAACTTTTTAGGTACCTTAAAAAGGATACAATATATTTTAAATAAAACAGGACGCTATGAACTACTAAAAAAATATAATCAAGCTGCTATTCAAGCCCAAATTATACGTAATAAAATAAAAACTACTTCTATCATTTAATAATAACATATTAATTCTATTATAACCTCAAAAATTATCATTACACGTCTTGATAATCTCATATCAAAATCTTGCTTTTCATCATACGGTAGATCAAATGTATTAGAAAAATCTTATTATAATTTTTAATACTTTTAAGTGAATAAAGCAAATTTATCTAACATACTAAAGTCTAAAAAATAAAAAACTTAAGTAAGGAGGTTACTATGAATAATCTTCCTGAAAAACATGAAAATAATGAGATTATCATTAAAAAAAATAATACAGGAGACCACAATAATGAAATAGATTCTAGTCATTTTAAAGAACAACTACATACCATTTCAGAACAAGCATTAGAAAATATAGAAAAAATTATCAAAAAGACAAAAGAAGTTATTTCTCATGCAAATGAAGCTATGAAAGAGACGTTTGACCATCTAAAAGAACAATTACACCACACATCTGATCATACAAAAGAACAGATAGAAAAAGCTTCTGATAAAACAAAAGAAACATTAAGTGATATTAACATACAAATTAAATATACTATTGATTCAGTAAAAGAACAATTACACACTTCCGCAGAACACACCAAAAAGTATATAGAAAATACTTCTGATACTACAAAAAAAACAATACACAATGCCAGTAAAAATACAAAACAACTGTTTAATAACGTTAAAGAAAAAACAAAAGATATTTTCTAATTCTATTAGAATAAAATTATACGGAGGATAAAAATGAAAGTACATGCAGTAATTATAAGAAGTGGAATATTATCCATTAATTTATTTACTATACCTTTAGCTGTAGCACATAATTTTTCAGATCAATTTGTTGTTGAAACATCAATTACTCAAAGTATTAAAGATGGCTATACAAATTTAAAAAGTAATGTCGAAGAAACAATGAGTTCTTTAACAGATGAAAAAAATACTGATGCTGAAAAATATCTTGAACAGCACGATAAAGATCTTAAAGCATACCAGAATGAAATAAAAAAAGCAGATCAAAACTATATGAAAGCTCGTAAAGAAGCTCAAAGAAATTATATGAAAAACCATAGTCAACTTCCTATGGAAGAAGACATAGAAAAAGATATGGAACATATAAAAAGTGGATTATAAAGTAGATGTTATTTTAATAATATTATGTTATACTAAATAATATTACTATAATTTATCTCTATAAAAATCTACTAACTAATACTAGTTGTTAAGGTTAAAAAAGAAAAAATAATGATTCTACTATTAACTGTACGTTATTATCCTCATAAAAATACTGTTTTTCCTAAACAACTGTCATATAGTAAGCAGGGGTATTTAATTTATTATCTCAAAATTTCTAATATCAATAAAAAGAATAGTCATTGACCAATGATATAGACCTTTTTATGTTAATTAATACTTATATAAAGTAGATAAGATAAATATAATCGCTTGTGTTATAGATAAATAGTATGCACAGGAGGTATATAGAAATGATATATGGAACCTCTTATGAATCATTGAGTCTATTTTCTAAACTGTATGTGAGTACCTGTCTATTATCTTGTGCACATATCTTAGTAGATCAATGTGGCAGGCCTGTCCCAAAAATGAAAATTATGCTATGGGTATGGCCAATAACTGCATTATGGGCTGGAATTTTTGGTATCTGGGCTTACCGTGTAATAAGCCATAGAAACGTCCTTAATTCAAATGAAGACAACATTGCCACATCACTAAAAAAAAGAAAGGATACACTTGAGATAACAAGACAACAGGAAGTCAATATTTTAGACAAAAACATAATGCAAAACATGGATATGTCGTCTACAGAACATAATCTTAACTGGAAACATATTATAAAAGGAACATTGCATTGTGGTTCTGGGTGTACCATTGCAGATCTAATAGGACCTTGGATATTTCGTTTGCTTCCATTTACACTATTTGGAAATATGCTCTATGGTGAATGGGCATTAGAATATGTATTAGCGCTTATTATTGGAGTATTTTTTCAATATGCAGCACTTGCATCAATGACACTTCATCATGGACTATCATTATGGTGGAGAGCATTCAGAGTTGATTTTTTATCACTTACAGCCTGGCAAATAGGTATGTATGGCTGGATGGCCATTGCTATATTTCTACTCATAGGTCCTATGTCTCCAACAGATCCTACTTTTTGGTTTATGATGCAAATAGGTATGTTTTGCGGCTTTATTACATCATACCCTATGAACTGGTGGCTTATGTCTATAGGAATAAAAAAAGCTATGTAGTTTAATTAATGAATTAGTAACACTACATATATAACATTATTAAATCACTTATTATAACTGTATCTTTCCATACCAAGAGGATTTTGTCATAGTCTAATGAGACTTTATAGCAGACCTACACCCTTTACTTGCGGTCAAGAATAAACGCAGCCAGGGATAGGGAAATAATATCTTTGAGATTCATGAGTTCCTCAAAAACAAAAAACCTTCTGGACAAATGTCTTAGGAGGACTTTTACAGATATGCATTATTCTTCATTCAGAAAATTTTTATAATAGTCCACCATCGTAATGTTTGAAAAAGTTTTTTATAGCAACATTTTCCCTGGTGTTCTTATCAAGAACATCTCGAATTTGCTTAAGCAGAGGAAGAACTGATATAGCATCCTGTCCGTAAAACAAGTTGAATTCATAATCAAAATCAGGTGGATTCTTTCCCTGGTTGTGCTGCATGATTGTTTCCAGCTTATCAAGCCCCTTGACAATTTTTGCCTCCAGAGTTTCCGCTAATTCATATTCATCCCATAAAGCCAACATTTCCGTATAGATACTTTCCGGTAAACCCGTGCACAGTTCACACATGCCTCTACGTTCAGTCTCCGACTTTTTGTCTAAATCCGGTTTGGCAATAGCAGGTATATCTCCACAAACTGCTTCACCCAAATCATGAACAACAGCCAATCGCAAAAGTTTATTTACATCAGCATGTTCAAAGTATTTTGCAAAAACAAGTATCAGTAAACAAAGCCGCCAGCTATGCTCTGCAGCACTTTCCTGCCTCCCTTGCGATGTATGTGCACTGCGTAATGTATTTTTTAGATTTTCAGCACGTTGAATAAAAGCAATACACTCGTTTAATTGTACAGAATCCATCATATCCTCCAAAGGTAATATATCACCATAATCCATGGCTTTCAATAACCGGAAAGATCTAAAATAGAGCCAGTCTATCCATTTCCTCCTGATTTAGTACTCACTTCCTTATCCACTTACATGGTACATTTGGTTAAGAACAAGGACTACAGAACCTTGTACTAATTTTTGCGTCTTTCCAGAGTCATTTGACCATATTCTATCAGGGGTTGCAGGCTTTTCAAGAGCGAAGCCAGATCTTGTAGTATGGTCAGGATACTACCTTGAACCATGCTATACTTAGGAATGCTGAAAAAAACTATATATCCAGTAGTTAAACCACTGGAGCAACTTTTGTCTCCACAAAGTTCAGTCCCATAAGTTTGCTATAAATATATTTTAAGGGTGTTTTCAGCTTCGTCCACGACAACATAGTCATTAAACATAAGACAAGTTTGCATTAAAGCTTTGCCAATAACGTCCTTGTGTTACTCAACTTATTCTTTGGAAAAGAAGCCGGGCATGTCTTTCAACGTATAAAGCAAAAAAATACTCCTATTTGAATGGTCTGTCCAAAAGTTCATTATATTGATTTATAGTAATGGAAGACAGAAGAAGAGTTTCTTTGTCAGCCAATTCTCATATTAGCTTCCTAACACCTTCTGTTCTGGTACAAAGATTTCTGCTTTTAACACAACTCCTTAGCGGATAGACTATCATTCGCATTCTCATAGAACAAGCTCTACTCCATCTTTTCAAGCATAGCCGCTTGAAAATCGGCAAGATTACTCATGAGTCGCTAAGCGCTTTTTAATTTCCTAAAGAGTCAGCATCAGTTGTCCTTACAAATTAGCACACAATGCATCATGAAGTTTATCCACCAGTCTTTTTGCTTCACGGATATATGTGGTGCACAAACTGAACCATATTTCCGTGCCACCAAGCAATTTCAGTATGTGTTTGGGAAGCACATATTGAAATTAGTAGAGATTCCTCTTCTGATAAAGATAGATAGGAGGATACATGAGAGTGGAAATTCGATATCTTCCCATAAAGTTGGAAGGAAATAAAGGGGTTAGTCATGACTAGCCTTTTACTAGTGGAGAAGTTGCCCCCCTGCTGGGACCCCTTTGGATCCATCAAAAATTTTTCACCATCTCTGAACCCTTAAGAAGATAAAAAAGAAAAAGGGTTACAGCCTGTTAATCCTTGTATTTAAATGGTGCCGAAGGGGAGACTTGAACTCCCATGAGGGAACCCTCACTAGACCCTGAACCTAGCGTGTCTACCAATTCCACCACTTCGGCTAAAAGAAATATGTATATAAAATAAAAGATACTATCAAGTAGTATGGTAATAATAAGAATATATTATCCATATGTTTGACGCATATGCTCTAATAACGTTTGTAGCCTATGCTCCCAAGTATGTTCAGCAAGAACTCTTTGTCTTGCAGCACTGGCAATAGACTTACGTTGATTAGGATGCGTCAAATAATACTGAACAAGCTCTCTTATCTCACCAACCTCACGATAATAGACAACTTCTTTATTAGGTTCAAATAATGTATCCATTTGCTGTTGCCAGTCTGTAATAAGAAAAGAGCCTGTTGCAGGAATATCAAACACACGTTGATTTACTGCTCCTTTCATTTGTTTACTTGTACTGTTAAAATTAATATCTGAAAATCTGTATATTGATGGTAATGTATTGTAATAGTTTACAGACGGACAATAACTCCAATTATCTTTATAATTACTAAGTAATTCATACCAACCATTGTCTCCAACAATAACAGGTTGAAAAGAAAGTAATTGTTCTACACAACTGAATCTATATTGGAGTGTTGATTCCCATGTAAGCATTGCTTCATAAGCTAAACGCTGTTCAACATCAGGAAGCTTAAGATATTCTTTATAATATTCTGGATATGTTTCCTTTAAAAATTGTTGTATAGAACGTTTATCTGAATATATAAAATCACTAGCTATATTTTTATAGTGTTGAAGCAATATTGAAGGGAAGTTGCCTTTCTCTATCTGCTCTTCTACCTTATAAACCATAGAGTTCCCAACAAAAGAAAGATGAGTAGGAAAAACTGATGATAAAGGCTTATCTTGTGGCATTCTAGGTCTAAAGCGATATTGAGAAGTCCCTAATGGTAAATAAAACACATGTGGATAACCATACTCTTTCAATGAATGTAACGTATTTTCATCCCATGTAAAAATAGCTGTCCACGGTGATACAACTTCCCCATACTCATGGATAATAAGGTGTGGATTATCCACAAACCAAGAAGCCATTGGTAACTCTAGCTTAGCAAGAAGATCTACTAAAATACCCTCTTTATCTACCCCAAAATGATTTATAGTTAAAATAAAGTCAGGGTGAAACGTGGCAACTGATGTTAAAAGTTGCTCTACAAACTCTACACATCCTGTTTCTTCATCTTGAATAGTAATAATTTGATGAGGAATACCAAGACGATTACAAGCCTCTTCAATAACTCCTAATAAAAAATATCGTGTTGTAATTAATAGAAGACGTGGCTCTGCTGTAGAAAAACGTGGTCGAATAGCCTTAGACCAAAAGTCAAATCTTGTACTTGCTGCAACATATTGTTTAATTTTTTGATACCAAGGTTTATCTATTCTAAAGTAAAATGGATGCACTAAAGGGTAAAGAGGTAAACGACCATGCTGTATTTGCCAATGTGTTAGAGCAGAAAATACCTCTTCGATATTGGATGAGCAAATCCAATTGATTCTTTGATCAGTAATTTTTTCTTTCAATTGTGTATCATTAAGAAAAAACTCTTTATCAATCACAGCAATTGGACTTGTTGTATTTTCTAAAATCTCTTTTAATGCATATCCTGCACCACTTCCTAAGAGAACTGGTAATACTTTTGAAGACATTTCTGCTTTTTGCAATGCTGTAATAAAATGGCTGGCAATTTTCTTTTCTCTTATCTTCCCCCCAGAACCTAACATGGATATAGATCTATCCTGTATCTGGATAATGATATCAATGATATCTCCGTTCTCATCATATTGAATATACTTATTCATTATTTTTAAAAAAAAGGAAGAAGAGTTGCAGGGACTGACTCATAAATAATTTCATTTTCATGAAGCCTGAAACATACATTATTAAGTTCTTCCTTAACAGAAAAACTAGCATTACCTATAGATAATTCTACACCAGGATATACTATCCCTGGAACAACTAAGCGACAAGAAAATGCTTTAGCCTCATCAAGTTGTAACAGTTTCCATATAGTATTTCTATATTTTGATAACTGATTATGTTGCTGAACAACCTCTTCTAACTTTTGATGAATTTCATCTGTAGAAGAAGATGATTGATCAATAATTGTTTTATAATTTGTTATTTTTTCACTTAATATCCCTAAGCTATTATCACAACTTTCTAGTTTTCTCAGAAGAAATGGATTATATCCTAAAAAAATATGCGTTGGTATTCCTGATGTATTTCCTAATTTTTCTTTAATAAAAACATGTTTTGAAACTTGAATAATACCTCCAGCTACTAATCCTGAAACAATAAAACTTTCTTCTGCATACACTTTGCATTGCATACAAAAACGTTCAACAATCATCCTTTTTTTTGATCGAAGTTCAACTTTTTCAGTAAAGTTAACATGAAGACTTCCTCCAGACGAAAGAAGACAGCGATTACTAACTCCACCTCGAGCACCACCAATAATCTTCATATCTTTTCTTGAACGAACTTCTCCACCTTCAACCATTCCATTTATAATAATAGTATTTGCCTGTAGTTGAAAACCAGCTTTGACATCTTTATGAACCATGACATCACCAACAAAAGCAATATTACCTGTATGAAAGTCTACATTTGAACGAACATTCAAAACTTTTTTTACAGATATCTTACCATTATAATAAAAAACATACCCATTGACGTCAGAAAGTAAATAATGTGGATATGCAGGATCAATATATGTATTTGGTCCCTGAGGAAACTTTTCTTGTTCAAGCACAAATCGAGGAATTGGATTTTCTATTGCTTCAAGAGGTATCATTTCAGCAATGACTTGACCTTTAACAACATTCTGAACATATCCTAAGTTATACAAGTCAGCTTGTCCTTTAACACTAACAATTGGCTGTAATTGAAGATAGTCAAAGTCAGGATTAAAATAATGTTGTAAATACATTTTCATAAAACTTACCTAGATAACATCACAATAGAATATAATATTCCATATCCTTCAAATATAGAAAAACTCCAAAACGAATACATAATATAACTACTAACTATTTAACGCATGAATTATAAGCTCCTCTTCTGAAAGAATAAGAGGAAAAAGATTATTTGTCTGCATTTTCCACATGATCTCTTGAATATGTTTAGTAGGACGGTAAAGTATCACAGTAATACCCTTTGCTCTTGCAAAGAATAATGCTGCTATAACCCCTCCTATCCCTGAAAAATCAACATTTTGAACATTAGATAAATCCAGAACAAGTTCTCCTAATGTAACACTTGTAACAAATATATTTTCTAACTCCTGCTGTATAGCAATAGCATTCTCTATAGAAAGAGAGTCTATTATTTTTACTATACAAAATGGAGAATGCTCTATAATTTTTATAGCCATACTCAACCCTAACTATAAATAAAAAGATACATTAACTCATGTATCTTTTTAAATAATAATCTACAAGAAAGCTATAGAATATAACATACTATTTATAACAATCTAAAAATAGTATTAGTAATATATTCCAATCATCTATTTTTATGTCAGTAATTATTTAATATTTTATGATATATTATTTATTATTTATAATATTAATAGCATCTATAGCTTGTGAAATAGCTGTAGTAACTAAATCAATTTCTGTATCTGCTATTGTTCTTGGATCTATACAAAATGCACTTTTTTCAATTCTTCCTAATATAGGAGGAGAAACATCTAACAGTTGCATTTTTAATTTTTCTGAAGAACAAATAGTAGGATGAAGATAGATAAGTGATGTTGGTAAATTATATTCAGGAAATGCACCACCACCAACTTGAGAAAATCCAGGAACAATAGAACATTCTATCATTTCACCGCATATTTTTTTTAGATTAGAAAGAATATTTTTAGCTTTTTCTTCCAACAAGTTAGGTGAAATAGTTATCATTGCTAAAGTTGGAATTCTTGTTACAGCTTGTTTTTTATCAAGATATAGTTTTAATGTTGATTCAAGAGCTATAAGTGTCATTTTATCTATACGTAATGCTCTATTTAAGGGATTTAGTGCTATTTGAGTAATAGTCTCTTTCTTACCAAGAATGATCCCAGCCTGAGGACCACCAAGAACTTTATCGCCAGAAAAGGTTACAATATGAACTCCCGCGCTAATAACAGATTGTACAGTTGGCTCTCCTAAAAGACCATACTGTGAAAAATCAATAAAACTACCACTCCCTAAATCTTCGATACAAAGTAAATTATGTTTACTAGATAACATAACCAAATCTTTTAAACTAACTTCACTATGGAAACCTATAACTCTGTAGTTAGATGTGTGAACATGCATAATAGCAGCTGTATCAACAGTTATTGCGTTTTCATAATCTTTTAAATGAACACGATTTGTACATCCTACTTCTTTTAACTTAGTCCCACTATGCTCCATAACATCAGGGATACGAAAACTACCCCCTATTTCAACAAGCTGACCACGAGCAATAATAACTTCTTTCCCTTTACAAAGCGTATCTAATGTAAGTAATACAGCAGCAGCATTATTGTTAACAACAATAGCGGCCTCTGCTCCTGTAAGCTTACACAATAGTCCTACTACATGACTATATCTACTCCCTCTTTCTCCTGTTTTTAAATTTAACTCAAGATTTGAATATCCACTACATATAGTGTTAATAGCTTGTAGTGCCTCTTGAGGAAGAATAGATCTACCCATATTTGTATGAAGAATAACGCCAGTGGCATTAATAACCTTACAACAATTTAAAGAGGAGTGTCTTTTTATAAATGTCAGTAATTGAGGTAAAATATAGTCCAAAGTAAGAAAAGAACTATCAGTAATATTACCGCTCTTAACATCTTCCCTTAGTTTATCAAGAAATGTATTAATAAGTTCACGTAATAAAAGTCTGGGTGTTACAGTATATAGTGTAGTATCTTCTTTAAAAATTGCATGTAGACAGATATCAACAGAAGGTAATTGACGTAACAGCATATTCATTGAACTTACCACTATAAAATGTATACTATATTTTTATATCATACCTATAGAAGAAGATAATACATGAGGGTAGAGTGTAAAAAATTCTCCAATTAAATATAATGAACCTAGAATAACTATAGGACGTTTTTCACTAATTTCAATATCAGAATTTTTTATAGCTTGTAATGCAATACTAAGACGTTGTACAGGCTGAACAGAACATTTAAACAGTTTTGCTAGCTCGTTGCTACACATAGCTCTCTCATGAACTTGGATTGTTGGAATAAATAATGGGATCCCTTCTGCAAATATCTGAACAAGTTCAACCATCTCTTTAATATTTTTATCAGCAAAACAGGAAAAAATAATGGCTCCTGGGCGGATTCCTATAGATTTACATGCAGCAATACATGCTTCTAACCCATGAGGATTATGAGCACCATCAAGTATAGTAGGAAGGCAGCCTAATGATGGATTAGGAGGAACATATTGAAATCGTCCAGGAATAAACGCATGAGCAAGCCCTTTATAAATACAGTTAAGATTAAAATCCCATCCAAAGTTCTGTGAAAGTACATGCCATGCTGCTAACGCAAGCTGTGCATTAACACGTTGATGCTTACCAGCCATGCCTAAAGTTAAATATTCTGACTTTGTCTGACTACCATCTAGATTAGGGTAAAAGAGATCATATACTAAACTAATTTGTTCTAGAGACTGAAAAGAGCAATTTTTTTCTTTAGCCATAGCACAAAGTATGCTCATTACTTCAGGCTGCTGAAAACTTGAAAGAACAGGTTTTCTAAAACGCATTGCTTGTGATTTTTCTTTTGCAATTGCTTCAACTGTTGATCCAAGGAATTGTTCATGGTCAAGATCAATTGGTGTATAACATACCAAATCTGCAGGAACAGCTGTTGTTGCATCATGTTGCCCTCCAAGGCCTGCCTCTAGTATAGCCAAATCAACCTTAAACTCTGAAAAAGCAACAATAGCTAATACTGTTAATAATTCAAAATATGTTAAAGATAGTGTATTATCTAAGATACGTTCAGTTAAAGTAATCCATACCTCTGGTGAAAGCATTTCACCATTAATACAAATACGTTCTCGAGGTGTCACAAAATGTGGAGAAGTATATATTCCAACCTTTAAACCATGAGATTTTGCTAAAGATGCAAGGAAAGTAGCTGTAGAACCTTTTCCATTTGTCCCAACTATTTGAACAACTTTATATGGCAAAGAATTAAAATCAAGTTTGGTCAATGCTTGATTCATTCGAGTAAGCTCTAAATCGATATTAAACAAACCAAGATTATCTAAAAAATTTTGAACATCATCAAATGAAGTAAATTTCATGTAACCCTACTTAATAAAAACTATTAATTGTTATCTCATGATATAAGTTAATTACTGAGCCACACTGTTTTATATAGTATATACTCTTTTTTCTGGAAGATTATTCTTGTAATATCCATGATACAGCATCCATAATAGATTGTGTAGTTAAAATACATGTAGATTTATTTTTTGTTACTTCCATAGGAGCACATCCCTTCTCAGGAAAACGATATCCACATTTTATAGCTTCTTGTTCACCTTTGCCTGTTTTAACAAGAATAGAAGCTAAAAATTCTGCCTTTACACCAAAACTTATATCATCACATTTATCTCCAATCATTATTGTTTCAGATGCGGTTAATCTATGTTTTTGAGATAGTGCTTTCCACATACCAAGTTTTGGCTTACGACAATCACAATTTTCTGATGGAGCATGTACACACCAGAGAGCATCAGTAAAAAAAACTCCATAACCAGCAAGAAGTCTTGTAAGCTCTTTATGACATGCTAAAACAGATGTTTCAGTAAACAAACCTCTTCCAACTCCTGACTGATTAGAAACTAAAAATAAATGACATCCATTCTTAATAAGCTTTTCTAATGCTAGGCCTACATTCGGTAATAATACTAGATCTCTAGGATTCGAAAGATAATGTTTATCTTCAATAAGAGTGCCATCACGATCAAAAAAAATATTCCATACCTTTTTCATATCAAAATTTACCTACTAACCTTAATAATATCTATTCATTTATATCATACTGTATCCTAACTCTATATTTCTACTCTTACTAATTATCTAACTTACCTACTTTCATTTTTAATAACGATATAAAATAATATAGAATTACTCTTTCTATTTTTACAGAAAATCATAATAAATGATATATAATTATCTCTTGAATAGATATTGGTTAACATATATTATAAATATCTGTTCATACTTTTTTAAACAAAAAATATCTATAATTCTTTTTAAAAACATAAAAAATATATGAATAATATATCTATAATAGATAGACATATTCAAGGAGTATAGCAAACCATGCTTCGCACTTTTGGCTTTCTAAGCATACTCACTATATTAAGTATTTTTTCTTCTACCAGTATTGCAAAAGATATTTACATTGTTGCTTCTGATGCAACATGGCCCCCAATGGAAAATTTAGATGAACACAAAAAGGTTGTCGGGTACTCTTCAGACTATATTACTGCTGTAGCTAAAGAAGCAGGAATTAACATAGAAATCCGTAATACTGCTTGGGATGGAATATTTGCTGCACTTAATGCTGATCTTATTGATATTATTGCCTCTTCTGTAACAATTACAGATAAACGTAAACAAAAAGTAATGGATTTTAGTAAACCATACTATAATGTTCATCAAGCTATTGTAGTCCCTAATGGTTCACCAATAAAAAGTATACAGGATCTAAATGGGAAAAAAGTAGGTGGACAGATTGGCACTTCAGGTCTTATAGAAACGTTACCTAAAGCAAAAGTAAAAGCTATAGTAAAAACCTATGATGAAATAGGTCTTGCGCTAGAAGATCTTTCTAATGGAAGCCTTGATGCTGTCATTTGTGATGAACCTGTAGCAAACTATTTTATAAAACAACAACCAGAATATACAGATCATATTACTATAGCTTTCATTACTACTGAAATAGAACAGTATGGGTTTGCAGTCAAAAAAGGTAATAAAGAATTATTAGAGAAAATTAATGCTGGTGTCAAAGCAGTAAAAGAAAAAGGAATTGAGGCTGCATTAATAAAGAAGTGGATCATGCATTAATTTTATACATATAAATAGCTCAATAACATATAAAGATATGGAAAACATATATGCAAAATACAAGCATACGCATTGAAATTACAGACGGAGCTTCTATCCCAGATCCTAGGGAAAGGAATATTATCAATGCTTGGAATATTGCATTTTTTGGATCAATTCTTCTTTTAGTTCTCCTATGTAGTTTTGGCTCAGAAAACTACATAGACATCCTAGCATTTCTTCCTGATGGCATTTTTGTAACATTTGAAGTTACATTTCTTTCTATAATTTGTACTCTCCCTCTAGGTCTTCTTGTAGGTTTTGGTAGACTTTCTAAAAATCGTATTATCAATATTCTTACCTCTACTTATGTTGAAGTTATTCGAGGTATTCCTTTACTTGTACAACTTTTTTATATCTATTATGCACTAGGCCATTTTTCTCCGCTTGTATCAGCTATCATTGCCATTACCTTTTGTTATGGTGCTTATATGGGGGAAGTATTTCGAGCAGGTATTCTTACTGTTCCTAAAGGACAAGAAGAAGCCGCACGCTCTCTTGGATTTAACAAATATCAAACAATGCGGTATGTCATTTTACCTCAAGCTCTAAGAGCTATTCTCCCACCTATTGGTAATGAATGTATTGCTATGCTGAAAGACACATCACTTATCTCCATTATTGCTGTAGCTGACTTACTTCGTCGAGGAAGGGAGTATGCTGCAGTAACCTTTGAATATTTTGAAACGTATACTGTAATTGCTATTGTATATCTAATTATTACACTCTTACTCTCTAAAGGAGTAAGTATTATGGAAGGGAAACTTGATCATTATGACCAGGAGAACTATGACTGAACCTATCATTACCATTCGTAATATTTGGAAATTTTTTGGATCACTTACAGCCATAAATGATGTAAGCCTAGAAATAATACCAGGAGAGAAAGTAGTTATTATTGGTCCTTCTGGATCAGGAAAATCTACACTTCTTCGTTCAATTAATCGACTTGAAACTATTGATAAAGGACTTATCATTGTGGATGGCCTTGATATTAACTCATCAGAAAATGATATTAATACCATTCGCCAAGAGTTAGGGATGGTATTCCAGAATTTTAACCTATTCCCTCATAAAACTGTACTCCAAAATATTACAATGGCTCCCATCCATTTAAGAAAGCTTTCTACCCATGAGGCAGAAGAACAAGCTTTGCAACTCCTCAAAAAGGTAGGTCTTTCAGATAAAATAAATGTTTATCCATCCTATTTGTCTGGAGGACAACAACAGAGAGTTGCTATTGCTAGAGCTCTTGCTATGCATCCCAAAATTATGTTGTTTGATGAGCCAACTTCAGCACTTGATCCTGAAATGGTAACAGAAGTCCTTGAAGTAATGAAAACACTTGCAGAAGAAGGCATGACTATGATTGTCGTCACTCATGAAATGGGTTTTGCTCGTGAAGTGGCTGATCATGTTATTTTTATGGATAAAGGACAAATTGTTGAAACTGGCCCCCCAGAGACTATTTTTACCTCACCTCAACATCCACGACTTCAGCAATTTCTTAAACAAATTTTATAATAAATAATATGTATAATAAATAACCTGTTATCGTTAATAATTACAAAAATTAAAGTTATAATTATACTTGAACCCAGTTGATATCTTCAGATGCACTTTTCACACCATATTGTAAAGAAGAATCACTTTCTGAGTAATCTATAACAATCTGTTGATTTTCATGAACTTTACCACTAATAATCATCTTTGCTAAAGGTGTTTCCACTACTCGTTGAAGGTATCTTTTTAATGGACGTGCTCCATAATGAGGATCATATCCATTCTCAGCTAGATATAAATGTGCTGAATGTGTTAATTCTAATGTAACTTTCTGTGACTCTAGGCGTTTTTTTAAACTCCTTAACTGTAAGTCTATAATACTACTTATTTGATCAGCCAGAAGTGGTTTAAAAAGTACAACATCATCAACTCGGTTAAGAAATTCTGGTCTAAAATGTTGTTTCAAATCACCCATAACAGACTCATATACACCTTCATGAAAAGAACCATCAGGACTAATACCTTCAAGTAATTTATATGCGCCTATATTTGAAGTCATAATGATAATAGTATTTCTAAAATTAATAGTACGGCCAGCATTATCCGTCAAACGTCCATCATCAAGTAACTGTAGAAAAATATTAAATACATCAGGATGTGCTTTTTCTACTTCGTCAAATAATATGACACTATAAGGTTTACGTTTTACAGCATTGGTAAGTTGCCCACCTTCTTCATAACCTACATAACCAGGATGAGCTCCAATAAGCCTGGCTACTGAGTGTTTCTCCATGTATTCACTCATATCAAAGCGAACCATATTTTCTTCAGTATCAAATAAAGATTCTGCAAGAGCTTTACAAAGTTCTGTTTTACCAACACCTGTAGGTCCAAGAAAAATAAAAGAACCTTGTGGTCTCTTTGGATCAGAAAGTCCTGCACGTGTACGCAATACAGCATTACATATGACATTCACAGCCTCATCTTGACCAATTACACGCTCATGTAATGTATCTGGCAATCGTAACAATTTTTCTTTTTCAGATTCTAACAGTCGTGTTACAGGTATACCTGTCCATCGAGCAACAATATTAGCAACATCATCTGGACGAACTTCTTCTTTAAGTAAACGTGGACCATCAGCCTTTGATTCACGTTCTTCTAATTGTTTTTCTAATTCAAACAGTTTTGAGTATTTTAATTCTGCTGCCTTGCTTAGCTCACCATTTCGTGTAGCCTCATCAATTGCAAGTCGTGTCTGCTCAATTTGTTCTTTTATGTTTCGAAGAGAATCAATTGAACCTTTTTCAGTTTCCCATTGCTTTTTTAATTCAGACTGTGTTGATTGCAGTACTTTTAATTCTTCTTCCAAACGTACTAATCTTTCATGAGATGCTGAATCACTTTCTTTTCTAAGGGCTTCTCTTTCTATTTCTAACTGCATAATTTTACGATTAACTTCATCAAGCTCAGATGGAAGAGAGTCGATTTCTGTACGGATCATAGCTGCAGCTTCATCAATCAAATCAATTGCTTTGTCTGGTAGTTGACGATCTGAGATATATCTATCTGAAAGGACTACAGCTTCAACTATAGCAGAATCACTAATCCTCACACCATGATGAACTTCAAAGCGTTCTTTTAATCCTCGTAAAATAGATATAGTGTCTTGAACAGAAGGTTCATCTACCATCACTGGTTGAAAACGTCTCTCTAATGCAGGATCTTTTTCTATATACTTTCTATACTCATCCAATGTTGTAGCACCAATACAATGGAGCTCTCCACGAGCAAGCATAGGTTTTAAAAAGTTCCCTGCATCCATAGCTCCATCAGCTTTTCCTGCTCCAACAATAGTATGTAATTCATCAATAAAAAGAACAATTCTTCCTTCTGACTTCTCGACTTCTGTTAAAACAGCCTTAAGACGTTCTTCAAATTCTCCTCTGTACTTTGCTCCAGCAATCAGTGACCCCATATCAAGAGCAAAAATAGATTTATCTTTTAAACCTTCAGGAACATCTCCTTGAACGATACGAAAAGCTAATCCTTCTACTATAGCTGTTTTCCCAACTCCAGCTTCACCAATAAGCACAGGATTATTTTTTGTTCTACGAGAAAGAATTCGGATAACTCTACGGATTTCAGCATCCCGTCCAATTACAGGATCAAGCTTTCCTTTTCGAGCAGCTTCTACAAGATCTCTTCCATATTTTTTTAATGCTTCGTAACTATCTTCTGGAGTAGGAGATGTAACACGGTGTGGCCCACGCACAGCTAACATAACTTCTATAAATCTTTGTGACGTAAGGTGTATCTCTTTTGCAACTTGTCCCATTCCTGTTGACTCTGGCTCATTAAGACATTCAGCAAAAAGATGCTCAACACTTACATACTCATCACCCAATCGTTTTGCTAATAATTCAGCATTGGCAATAACTTTACTTAGCCTTTGAGAGATAGTAATTTTCCCCATCTCACTTCCAGGCCCACGAACAGAAGGACGCTTTTTTAATACTTCTTCTAATGCTGAAATCACAACTTTTACATGTACTTTTGCTTGTTCAAGAACCCTTGGAACAAAACCATTCTCTTGTATGGTAAGTGCCAATGCTAAATGTTCTACATCTACTTCCTGATGCCCATATTGAGCAGAAAGTCTTTGTGCTTCTGATAATGCTTCTTGAGACTTTTGTGTGAGCTTATTCACATCCATAATACAACCTCTACTTCTTCAGTATAAGTATATAATAAGTATATAAGAATAATTTCAATTACTGTTTTTAGTTAACTAAATATTATAACTTTAATAAAGTGATGAAAGCATTCTTACTCTTTTTTCTAAGCTATCAACACGTTCAAGAAGATCAATAATAATACTTCCACTTAGTGTATCTATTTCAAAATCCATACAAATTCGTTCAAGCTTTCGTAATTTATAAACATCTCTTTGTTGAAATAACAAAATATTTTCTGCGGTACGTACAGGTTCAAGCCAGCCTATTTCAATAAGCTCAAAGACACGCTCAGGAGTTGTTCCTGTGAGTTCTATAAACTCTGACCATACTATAAATCTGGAGCAGCTGGGTAGGTCTTTTTTGTCTTGTAACAAATCCATATACGAACCTCCTTACCTTCACTTTTCTGCATTAGCAGCTAGCTCTTCCCACAATTTACGCTGTTTATCTGTAAGGTTAGTAGGTGTTTTAATACCTATAATAACAAAAAGAGCACCACGAGAATTTGAAGAGCCTAATCCTTTTCCACGTAGCCGCATTTTACGTCCACTACTTGTTCCAGCAGGAACAGAAAGCTCAACATTTCCTTCAAGAGTAGGAACCCTAATTTTTGTTCCTAATACAGCCTCCCAAGGCATTATTTGTACATTGTATGTGATATTATTATTTTCAACATGAAACTGAGAATGAGGCAAAAAGCGAATATGTAAATATAAATCTCCTGTTGCTCCTCCACCTGAGCCAGAGTATCCTTGGCCTGCAAGTCTTAATTTAGCACCTTCACGAACACCTGCAGGAATGTTAACTTTTAATGTCTTTGGACCATCTGGCGTTTGTAGAGTAAAACTACGTTCACCACCATGGAGTGCATCTTCAAGAGAAATAGAAATTTCAGCTTCAATATCCCTTCCACGATGTTGGCGAGAAGAAAACCCACTAAACCCACTACTTCTACCTCTTTGCCCCCCACCAAAAAGAGATTCAAAAAAGTCACTAAAACCAGAGCCCCCAAAGGCATCTCCGCCGAAATTAAAGCTAAAATTATCAAATCCACTTTCGTTCTGGAAATATTGACCATCTTTCCAGTTTGAACCTAGTTGATCATACATTTTTCTTTTTTCATCATCTTTAAGTACTTCATAAGCTTCTGTAATATTCTTAAATTTTTCTTCTGCCTCTGTGTTACCTGGATTAAGATCTGGATGATATTTTTTAGCAAGCTTTTTATATGCTTTAGATATCATATCTTTTGTAGCATTTCTCTCAACCCCAAGAACTTTATAATAATCTTTGTACTCAACAGCCACAAAAATACCTCCTAATGAGGATCATTATAGTCTTTTTAGAAAACTATGTTCACTTATATAAATATTATGATAATATATAATTTTATTATAATATTATAAAAAGTATACTATTATCTTTTAGATTACCTCTAACTTTTACTCAATATCTCACTATAATTATTAGCTATAACAATAAAAAAGTAACCTTACTAAAAAACTACAAATCCATAGATTATTTTTTTATCATTACTATAATTCTAAAATCTTCCTATATAACAAACATAAACCCCAAAAAAGACCTTTTATAGAGATAGGCATTATTTTTAAAAGATACAAGTCTCTAATAAAAAATAGTCTTTTCTACTTCATAGAAAAAATATATTTTATAATATAAGGCTAAATAAGTTACTATCTGTTTAACAATTAATTTTATGTTTTTTCCATTACCTAGCTTATACTCTTTTGCAAATAATAATAATAATAAATAAAGTAGTCCAAAAGAAGTTACCTTACCTTTATTACTTAGGAGCTTATCATGACGGAAAAAGAAAAAGCAAGGAATGGATTATTATATGATGCAAATACTGATCCTTTGCTTATAGAAGAACGCTTAAGATGTAAGGAGCTATGCTACGAATATAACCAGCTACACCCTATAAAAATGGAAGAACGTAGAAACATTATAAAAAAGCTCTTTGGTAAAACAGGAGAACACTTTCTTATTGAGCAACCCCTATGGTGTGATTATGGATACTTAATTGAAATTGGAGAAAATTTTTATGCAAATCATAATTGTACTATACTAGATACAGCTAAAGTCACTTTTGGGAATAATGTTTTTATTGGACCAAACTGTGGCTTCTATGCAGCAGTGCATCCCTTAGATGTTTTACAAAGAAATAAGGGGTTAGAATATGCTTATCCCATAACTATAGGTAATAATGTTTGGATAGGAGGTAATGTTATTGTCTTACCAGGAGTAACCATTGGAGATAACAGTACTATTGGCGCTGGAAGTATAGTAAGTAAAGATATTCCTGATGGTGTCTTAGCATTTGGTAACCCTTGTCGTGTTATTAAAAGTATCCCAGCAACAAAGAACTAATTATCTATAAATTTACTGCTATAGTATAATATATGGTAACAATAACTACCAGTTATAATACAAACATCTATTGAGTTATCAATATATTAAACTTATTAATATATGCTAAAATAACACTGTTTAATTTTAGTTAGAAAATCAACTTTCAAGAAATGGATGTAATATAAATAGAATACCTATAATAATAGTAATAATTCCTACAAATTTACGAAATTTTGCCTCTCCACTATGTGGTTCATTTGTCTTACTTTCACATTTACTATTTTGATCACAACATCTTTTATCACCTAGAAAACGTTTTGCTAATGAAACAGAACCACCTGCAATAGTCATTGGTAATGTATGTCCTAATCCAAAACATGCAGCAATAACTACATATACACATATACTACTAGGTAAGGTAAGTGCATAGATGGGGACAAGAAACCCTGCGGAACATCCTCCAGCAAGAAATCCATAAGCAAAACCTAGTACTAATGCACCAGAAGACACACCAAGGCCAAGCCGAGTTCTTATTCTGCCTAATAAATAAGACAAATGTGAACAGCTGTGTCCACGTGTCATATCCCATCCTAACCATAACAGTAGAAATCCAGAAGGAATAGTCCAATAATGCCCTCCAAAGTGGAGGCCATAACCAATAAAACCAATTAACAAACCAATGAGAGGAATTGTAAGGAAAAAACCTAATGTAAATAACAACACTTGACGCAAAGGATTTGTGTTTGAACCAAAAATACTGTACCCAGCAGCATGACTACCTAAAATAGGTACAATTCCTAAATGACATGGACTTAAAAGTGAACTACCCAATCCCCATAAAAAAGCACTACCACAAATAACTGCAAGGCTTTCAGCTGCCCAGTTTGTAGTTTCCATAGAAAAAATACCTAACATTAATACCTCTTACTTATATTCACATATCATGTGGTTATCTATAAGCAATAATCTATTCATTACTAATAGTACAATAAACACATATAGCATAAAACCTATTACTACATGTCAACTTCCTTGACTAAATCAAATAACATATATCATTAAAACAATATTCTTCAATGTAAATAAATAAAAATTTATTTTTAACCAAACTAAGGGGTTATAACTAACTTATTAATTTTAAAAATTTTTTTATTTATCTAAAATATCATATTTAACTATCATAATTTTATATTAATTATAAAAATCTCATTTGTTTGTTATATATCAACATATCTTACTTTAATGTTAACATACTCTATGTTATAAAAACGTTATAACAGTCTAACTATTACCTAAAAAATGTATATAGTTACTATATTAGCTTGTTCAACTTAGTATAATAGTTGGATGTCGTTTTAGGGCTAACTAACTCCCTTTTATTTTTTATTATACCTTTTAATTATATCCTATCTTCAAGATGTTTTCTTTTTTAGTATTTATAATTAGCTAATGGCAAGAACTTATTTAAGCTCTAGCCTTGTATTAGCCTCCAGGTTACCTATAAATATAATACTATAAAAGCTTTTTATTGCATCTGATTATAACTAAAGATATTTTTTCTGAATGTCACTTAGTTACTTCATACCAAATATTAATTTAACTGATATTCATCGTCGAGAAATGACAGTCAGACAAAGTCGATTTATCATAAGTATTGCACATACACCAACAGTTGAAACAGCAAAAAATTTTATAGAAAAATTAAAATATGAATTTAGTAATGCTAGTCATCACTGTTGGGCTTTTATTGCTGGTGCTCCTGAGAAAACAATATATACTGGTTACTCTGATGCTGGAGAACCACATGGTACAGCAGGAAGACCAATGATGAATATCCTTATCCATAAAAAAATTGGTGAAATTACTGCTATAATAACACGCTACTTTGGAGGAATTAAACTAGGTAAAGGTGGGCTAATGCGAGCTTACCAACAAACCATTCAACTTGGATTAGAAGAATTACCTCTTAAAAAGATGGCTATATCAACAACACTAGAGGTTGTTTTAAGTTATGAACATATTTCCTCCTTTTTACATCTTCTCCAACAATTTCATTGTATAATTATTAATGAACTTTTTACCAGTGATGTTACCTATGTTATCTCTATACAAAATGAATATATCCAAAGCTTTCAGAATGAGCTTACTAACCTCACAAGTGGGACAGTACTTATTACTCAACTCTTAGGAAAAGATATCATTGACTATAGTCATTCGTAACATGTAGAGATATTCTATCGTAATTTATTTATTAGGATAATTATATGAAGCCGCTATCAGATAAAGAAGCATGGATTATTCTTCATAAAGGAACAGAACCTCCATTCTCAGGGAAATATGTTAACCATAAAGAAGAAGGAACATATATTTGTAGGCAGTGTGGTGCAGTTCTTTTTAACTCCAAAGACAAATTTGATTCAGGTTGTGGTTGGCCTAGTTTTGATGACACAATTCCTAATGCGGTGAAACAATTACCTGACGCAGATGGATATAGAACAGAAATTGTTTGTAGTACATGTAATGGTCATTTAGGACATGTCTTTGAAGGAGAAAATTTTACTCAAAAAAATGTTCGTCATTGTGTAAACTCACTCTCATTACTATTTGAACCAAGTATAGAACTATCACAGAATAAAAATCATACAAATGGTGAGCAAACAGAAAATGAGTAAAGAAGATGCCTATTTTGCTGGAGGATGCTTTTGGGGCATTGAAGATGTATTTCAAAATACACCTGGGGTTATTGATGCTGTATCAGGTTACATGGGTGGATCTACAAAAAATCCAACATATGAACAAGTTTGTACTGGTCAAACCGGACATGCAGAAACTGTACATGTTCATTTTGACTCTATGCAAGTTAGTTACAAAGATCTTGTAAAACTTTTTTTTGAAATACATGATCCAACACAATATAACCGTCAAGGTCCTGACATAGGGACACAATATCGATCTGTAATTTTTTATGCCAATGAACTTCAAAAAGATATTGCAGAACAAATAATAAAACAATTAAAACAAACTAATCTACCTATAGTTACACAACTTCTTCCTGTATCAACTTTCTATCCTGCTGAAGAATATCATCAAAATTTTACAGAAAAAACAGGACGTGGAGGTTGTCATTTAAGAGTGAAACGCTTTTAAACGTTATCTATTATTTCAGAACTCTCTTTACCTATATTAATGAGTTTATTTTTCCATACCTAATATAAAAAATATCTAAAATCCTTCCTCAAGAGGTGGATTAATAAGTACACCATAACTCAATGGTGCCAACCCCCTATGGTTATCTCCTTTAACTTTAACCATCCTACTACTTTCACATAATTCAAGCCTATTATCTGCCATCCACTGTAATGCTTGTGGATATATCCTATGTTCTTGTTCATGAATTCTCTGTTGTAATGTTTCCAATGATTCACCATCTACGACAGGAATACATGCTTGGATAATGATAGAACCATTATCCATCATTTCATCAACAAAATGTACAGTACATCCTGTAAATTTTACACCCCATGTTTGAGCATCATGTATACCATGAACACCAGGAAATGCTGGAAGTAGTGAGGGATGAATATTTAGAATACGGTTATGAAACACCTTAATGACAACTGATGACAGTAGACGCATATACCCTGCAAGAACAAGTACATCTACATCTGCCTCTTGAACTGCATCAAGAATTGTTTTATCGATCTCCTCTCTACTTTTATCTTTTGTATAACTAACAATAAAATAAGGAATATTCTCCTTTTTAGCTCTCTCTATAATATAAGCATCAGACTTATCACAAACTAAGAGTTTAATTTCTGCATTAAGGGTGCCTTTTGTAATATGATCTTGAATAGCTTGAAAATTTCCTCCATTTCCAGAGCCAAATACAGCTATTTTTAATGACATATTATAAAAACCTTTCTACCTTTTTATATTAACCTTTATAGGTATCAGCGATAGCATTAACTAAATCAGGAATCGTGTATTTTGTTGGCTGTATATCATACTCAAATCCATATTTTTTTAATGTATTAGATGTCACTGGACCAATAGTTGCAAATTTTGGAAGACGATATTTTTTTAGCACAGTTATAGGAATATGTTCAAAAAAATTCTCTACTGTTGAAGAAGAAGCAAAAGTAATACAATCTAACGTTCCTTGTTCTAAGAGTTGTAATATATTATCCTGAAGTTTAATAGCAAGACGTGTTTCATAAACTGGGACAATATCAACTGTTGCTCCAGCCTC
Organism: Lawsonia intracellularis PHE/MN1-00; assembly: GCF_000055945.1. Taxonomy (NCBI): domain Bacteria; kingdom Pseudomonadati; phylum Thermodesulfobacteriota; class Desulfovibrionia; order Desulfovibrionales; family Desulfovibrionaceae; genus Lawsonia; species Lawsonia intracellularis. Next base: position 148,895 of record NC_008011.1, on the reverse strand, counting down.
GCGTAACTTGTTAGGAAGAACTTCTCGTGCTTCTTGTGCTCTTGGGAGTAAAATACGTTTCCCTTTAACTCCAAGTTTCACTAATCCATCTGCAATACTTTCTGCAATATATTCTTCTGGAACAAAGTCAGGCTGAATTCCTTTTTCTCTTATAGCTTCTGCTGTAGCAGGTCCAATAGCTACAATACTCACACCTGCAAATACCCTTGCATCTAATTTAAAAGCTATAAGACGTTCCCAAAAAAATCGAACACCATTTACTGAAGTAAAGATAATCCAATCATATTCTTTTATTTTATGTACATATTGATCAATCGTAGCTGTTTCTGTAACTGGTGTTATATCAATTGTAGGAAACTGAATAACTTCAGCTCCTAATTCAGTAAGTAGCCTTGCTAAAGAACTTGCCTGCTCTCTTGCACGAGTAACAACAATACTTTTTCCTAATAATGGTTTTTGTTCAAACCAATTTAATGTACTATGAAATGTAACAACCTTACCTATGACAATAATAGAAGGATTTGTAAAACCATTCTTTTTTGCTTCTTCAGGGAGATTTTTAACTGTAGAAGCTAAACTCTTATGTTTTGCTGTTGTTCCCCAAAAAATAAGTGCTGCTGGTGTATCAGGAGATAATCCTGCTTGTATTAAATTTTTTGAAATCTCAGGAAGATTTTTCATGCCCATCACAAAAACTAATGTATTCGCACTATGAGCTAATGCAGACCAATTATGGGCTGAATCAATCTTATCAGGATCTTCATGTCCTGTAATAAATGTTACTGACGATGTATAATCTCTATGTGTTAAAGGAATACCTGCATATGCAGGTGCAGCAATGGTACTTGTTATACCAGGTATTTCTTCAAACGGAATACCAGCTAAAACAAGTGCTTCAGCTTCTTCAGCACCTCTACCAAAAATATATGGATCTCCTCCTTTTAATCGTGCTATTATTTTTCCTTCTTTTGCCTTAGTTATAAGTAATTGTGTTATTTCATCTTGAGGTGAGGTATATGATGAATTACCTTTTTTCCCAACATAAATAATTTCAGCATCTGGTTTTGCATAGTTAAGCAGGATTTCATTAACTAAAAAATCATACATAATAACATCAGCTTGCTGTAATATTTCTTTTCCCTTAACTGTAAGTAAACCAGGATCACCTGGTCCTGCTCCAATGAGATATACTTTCATATTTGCCTCATAACTAACGTTATCTAGAACCTATAAAAATTATTACCATGTAATTATAATTTTTTTCTATATTAAAATTCAGGAGATACTAAACAAAAATTTTGTTCACGGACTTCAGCTAGTCCTTCACAATCCCCCATAGCACATGCTTGATAAAAATCGGCACACATTGCTACTGTATCACCTGCAACAAGTTTAGCTGTGCCAAGAGCTCTCCACCAACTGGGGTGCTCTGGCTCTAACTGCAATGCTTGAGAAATATCTTTTATAGCAAGTCCAGGAAGATACATCTGTAAATGAGCTATTCCACGCATATATAATGTACGAGCAGGTATATTATTCTTTATCATAACTTTCTGAAATGCTTTAATACTTTCATATGGTCTATTTAAAAGCACCAGACACTCTCCAACCCCTAACCATAATAAAGAATTATCAGGATCTAATGCTGTTGCTTCTGAAAAAGTTAAAACAGACTTTTCTGGATTTGCCCAAACATGTTCAAAATCATTTAATTCAACTAGAAACAACTCCAATGCCTTAATACGATTAGAAGTTCGTTTAATTTTTGGTACAAGTGAATCATCATGTTTACACCGTATATCAGCACTAGAACATAGATGTGCTTGATTAAGAAGTTCAACACCTTCATTAATATATTGTTCAAGCTGATTTACTGCCAACAGTCTAAGCTGAAGATGATCCTGTTGACGTAATAATTGACGAATATGATCGTCTAATATTTTTTCTGATGAAGGATATACATGTGCTTTTATAGAAAGTTTAGGGCCATCAAGTACAGTTCTCTCATGAATAGAGACAAAATATATAGCCGATGCTAATGCTAATTGTTGCTCCCTTGTCCTTAATTCTAACTTTACAGCCAAGTTTGATGTAAAATTACTTCTAGTCTGCTCTAATGCATGTAATTTAGTGGCAGCTTCAGCTATTTGTATAACAGGCTCTGTAACTAAATGTGCATGGTAGGGAATTGTATAAGTTACTTCAAGTATAGGTTCTTTTGCTATAGTAATAGATGGAGAAAAAATCAAAAAAAATAGGAGAATATAGGTAATTATACTAAAGTATCCCCATTGTTTTTGACATGCTATACTATCTCCATCTTCTATCCCTACACTTACTTCATTCATAAATGATGTTCTCGTGGCTAGTGGATTTCTGAATGAATTTTCTTAGCTATTGACTCAAGAAGACTTTTTAATGTGGTAGAAAGTAATACTTCAACTTGAGAACCTATTGGAATAGATTGTCTTTCTTGAGAAGAGTTGAAGTTTTCTGTATAAATTACTCCTTTATTATTTGAAAGAGAAACTTTTAATCCAATGGCAGCAGTAAACGTTGCAGGGTTTTCTTCAACCACCCATACTTCACTTATAGTTCCAGTCACTATATAGTTAGGATTGCTCATCTTTGCCTGAGCTAAATCTCTTGCATAAGAGACTTGTAAACCTTGCTTAGAGAGTTCCTCTGCTAAAGATCTACTTATCCACTCAGTAACTGGAGATGTAGGCATAAAGTGAGAACCATCCGTTTTTGTCCCAATCGTATGAAGTTTATTGGAGCCATGAAATAATACAACCACTACTCTAGGAGCTCCTGATTTAGGAAGGACAATTTCACCTTTTGGATATATCAAGTTAACTTTATTTGATGGTCCACAACCTAAAAGGATTATGAAAAAAAATAAAGAGAGTTTAATGACTACCTGTAAAATACTATTACCCATAGTAGGCCTCTCCTAAAAATATAATTATGAATAAGAAACTATATTATTTTTATACAAGACATGCAATCCTATCTTCTATAATATGGTATGGTTAAAAAACAATAAGGTACTAAGATAACATAAGCTATTAGTTGACGTGATACTTTCTTTACTCTAAACCTGATACAGTATAATATAACTTTTATACTTCTTTTTCTTTACAAAAGAATACTTTTACTACTGATAATACTCATAACTATACTAATGGTAATTATAAAGGACAAGTGTTGTTAGATCTTAAATTGTTACAAAAAAAACCTGAAATAGTGTCAACTGCACTTATTCATAGAGGATCTCCACTTAATATAACAAGTTTTGAAGAGCTTGATACTAAACGGCGTGAACTTCTTTCTGAAGTTGAAACTCTTAAGGCTAAACGTAACCAAGCTTCTATTCAAGTTGCACAAATGAAGCGTAATGGTGAAAATACAAATACTATTATTGCAGAACTTTCTGAACTTTCGTCAAAAATTGTTGTATTAGACAATATGATAAATCAAGTAAAAAATGAACTCTATGACTGGATGCTTGCTGTCCCTAATATCCCACACTACAGTGTTCCAATTGGAAAAGATGAAACTGATAATAAAGAAATATATAGATGGGGTGAAATACCTATATTTGATTTTCAACCAAAGGAACATTGGGAACTAGGTTCCACTCTTCAAGGATTAGACTTTGAACGAGCAAGTAAAATTACAGGAAGTCGTTTTACAATACTATGGAAATGGGCAGCTCGACTTGAGCGTTCATTAATTAATTTTTTTCTTGATTTTCATCTAGCCCAAGGCCGTACAGAAGTTCTACCCCCACTCATTGTTAATGAAAAATCAATGACAAATACAGGTCAACTACCAAAATTTGCAGATGACCTTTTTAAACTAGAAGGAACAGACTATTTTTTGATTCCTACTGCAGAAGTTCCTCTTACAAATATACACTCTGACGAAATTATTGATGAATACCTATTACCTCTATCTTACTGTGCTCAAACAGCATGTTTTCGTTCAGAAGCAGGTTCTGCAGGTAAAGATACAAAAGGACTTATTCGACAACACCAATTTACAAAAGTTGAAATGGTCTATTTTTCTCATCCAGATCAATCCTATGATCTTTTGGAACAAATGAGGAAAAGTGCTGAAACATTATTGGAACAACTTGAACTTCCTTATAGAACAGTTGTTCTGTGCACTGGTGATCTAGGGTTTTCTTCAAGTAAAACATATGATATAGAAGTTTGGCTTCCTGGACAAAACACATATAAAGAAATATCTTCATGTTCTAACTGCGAATCTTTTCAGGCTCGACGAGCTAATATTCGTTTTCGTGCCTCTTCTGGAGAAAAAACACAGTTTGTCCATACACTAAATGGCTCTGGGTTACCCATTGGACGTACCATTGTTGCTATCTTAGAAAATGGTCAACAAAAAGATGGCTCTGTTAAACTTCCTAAAAAACTTGTTCCATATATGGGAGGCATAGAGTGTATTGAGCCATAGTTTTATCATATTCAATCATAACTTATATAAATAATATACTTCTTTCTTATTATTATCATATTACTAGCCATTTTAAAGAAAAAAGAGAACTTGTATGTTACCGAAAATAGCTCTAGTAGGTCGACCAAATGTTGGTAAATCTACCCTTTTTAATAGACTTATACGCAAAAATAGAGCTATTACACATGATCGGCCAGGAGTTACTCGAGATCGAATGGAAGGACTAGTTCAATCTATAGGTCATCCATCATTTATTCTTATTGATACAGGAGGAGTTATACTAGATAGCCATTATTCTACTATCAATATCATTGATGAATTACATGGCTTTGAAAAAGATATCTTTCAACAAGTCCAATTAGCTATAGAAGAATCTCAAGCTATCTGTCTTATTGTCAATGCTCGTGATGGATTATTACCTTTTGATGAGCACTTAGCATTATTTCTTCGAAAAACAGGTAAGCCAATATTACTTGCCGTCAATAAAGTTGATGGAATAGAGAAAGAGGATCAAATAGTTGCAGAATTTCATATCTTAGGTTTACCTATGATTGCTGTTTCGGCTGAACACGGTCATAATATTAGACAACTAGAAAATGAACTTTCTTTATTATTACCCAATAATGAAAATATAAAGGATCAGTCTACTGCCCAAGCTGCACTAAAACTAGCAATAATTGGACGCCCTAATGCTGGGAAATCCTCTATTATAAATGCAATAATTGGTAAAAATAAACTAATAGTAAGCAATATTGCAGGAACAACTCGTGATAGTATTGATATTCCTTTTATTTTTAACAAAACACAGTATCTTTTTGTAGATACAGCAGGTATTCGTCGTAGAACAAAAATTACAGATCCTGTTGAACGCTTTTCTGTAAACGCATCTATAAAAAGTGCAACTAAAGCTAACATTACACTATATGTGATTGATGCTACAGAAGGCATCACAGCTCAAGATAAACGTCTGCTTGATCTTTTAGACACTAGAAAAATACCTTTTATTCTTCTTATTAACAAAACAGATCTTATTGCAAAAAAACAAAAGACATTACTTTCTAAGTCATTTAAAGAAGAACTACAGTTCTGTCCTCATATTCCTATTCTTATGGTCTCTGCAGTGACGTCATCAGGACTTGATCAAATTATTGCTATGGCAGAACAAGTTTATCTTGAATGTTCTACTCGCATTAATACAGGAGTCCTAAATAGAGCTATGGAAGAAATTATTACACGTCATCAACCTCCTGTTGTACGTCGTATACGACCCAAATTTTTTTATTTGACTCAAGCTGAAACTAGCCCTCCTACTTTTGTTTTTTTTGTTAATGATGCAGAAAAAATATCTGAAACATATGTACGTTATCTTGAACGCTCCTTAAGAAAAATTTTTAACTTACATCATGCTCCAATACGTATTCGATTACGTTCATCACATAAAAAGCGTAACCAATAACTAGCTATTAACGCTCATTAAATTTGCTATATAAAAAACTTGACTTATTAAAAAAAAATTCTAATCTTCACAATATAACTTATATATCTATCGTCTTATTATTTTTATCAAAATTTAAACCTTGTTTTTTTTACTTCTACTCTTATTTATACCTTGGTTGTGCATAACAATAACTATTTCTAGGATCAATATATGTTTCAAAAAATTACTGTTTGTATATGTTTATTACTTACTGTTACAGTTCTTGTCCTTGGATGGCATAAAGCTTATGCACGTATTGGTGGCGGACGCTCATTTGGTGGGAAATCATTTATGAATAGACCATATTCAAAGCCTATTCCATCTTCACCAATGATGCGTCAACAGTCTAATATATCACAACAAATTCAACAAGGAAGCGTTGCAAACACAGCTTCTCGTGGTTTTGGTGGATTAGGTGGTATTTTTGGTGGACTCTTAGCAGGAACGCTTATTGGCTCATTACTTTCAGGACATGGATTTTCTGGAGGAGGCTTTTTAGATCTCATTCTTATTGCTGGACTTGTATATCTAGCCTACCGGCTTTTCTTTAAAAGAAAAATCACATCAAATGAAGCTTCTGTAACTAATTCACTTTACGCCACACAACAACCACTAACATCTGAAATGCCTATACCTCGTTCAACAACATTATCAGGTACAGGTTGGGAATCTCTCAAGTCACAACACACAACATATTCAGCAGATGTATCTAATCAAGCTATAACAACCAATATACCTATAGACTTTAATGAAGAAGAATTCCTTAAAGGCGCAAAGGCAGCATATGTGAGACTTAATGCTGCATGGGATAATAGAGATTTAGAAGATATTCAACAATTCACTACACCTGGTTTTTTAAATGAACTTCAGCAACAAATTACTGAAAATCCAAATCCAGAGACAACAGAGATTATGTTAGTTAATGCATCTGTAGTAGATGTGAAAAAAATAGAAGATGAGGAACTTGTCTCTGTATATTTTAATGTACTTCTTAAAGAAAACCAATCTCAAGAATCCCCTATTGAAGTTCGAGAAATATGGCACTTTGTACGCCCTGCTTCTGGTGAGGGTTCTTGGAAACTTGATGGCATCCAGCAAGTTGAGCATGCCTAACTAGATAAGAAATATTACTTTTATTATATAATCCTGCCAAACTTCCATTTTTGGTTTCTATTATTTAATTTTTTAACCGTAGAGTACCTGAAAAAGGATGTGCTTTATCATAGGCTTGAATTAACTTATCTAGCGTTATGTGTGTATAGCGTTGTGTAGTTGATAATCTAGCATGACCCAATAGTTCCTGAACAGCACGCAAGTTTGCACCTCCTTCAAGGAGGTGTGTTGCAAAAGAATGTCGTAATGTATGAGGAGCAGTAGTTAATGGAAGTCCTGCTTGTAGACACAGTTCTTCAAGTATCCTTATTGTCTGTCTCCTATGCAATCGTTTACCTCTAACGCCTACAAAAAGTGCTTGTTCCCCTAATGTTGCTACCATATGTCTAATAGCTAACCATTCTTCTAATGCTACAATAGAAGTATCACTTAGTGGCGCTAACCTCTCTTTATTCCCTTTTCCAATGACTCGTACAAATCCATCTTCTGTTCTTATGTCAGACACATTAAGACATAATGCTTCTGAAATACGTAAACCAGAACCATATAGAAGTTCTAATAATGCATTATTTCTATGTGCAATAGCTAATTCTAACCCTGTATGTGATGTCTTTAATATATTGTTTGCTCCCTTCAATAACAAAAATACTTGATCTACGTTAAGTATCTCAGGATATTTTACATGTTGTTTAGGATTATGTACGCCAACTGCAGGATTATCTTTTATATGGTGTGTTTTTAAAAGATAACGGAAAAGGGAACGTAATGCTGCTAACTTTCGAGCTATAGATGTCCTTGTTAACTTTTTATAATATAATGAAGCAGAAAACTGTTGAATATGCTTTTTATTAATATGTTCTGGATGCTCAAGAGTAAGTCCAATTGTTCTAAGATATACTTCAAACTGAGATATATCTCTTCTATAGGCATCCTGTGTTGCTAAAGAAAATCCCTTATGAAGATTAAGCCATGATAAAAATGTTTCTGTTACTGCTGGAAGTTGCATAGAATAGATAATAAGTACTATTTGTTATGTGTTATTAAAAAAGTTCAATAAGCTTTTACATAGATATTATGCTAAAACATACTGTGTATTAGGAAGACGTTTAATAATTCCCTCAATTTCTAAAATAATAAGTATTGGACTTATTTCTTCAGCTGGAAGTTGCAATAACTGACACAGTTGATCAATATCTTTTGGCTCTAGTCTGATAATATCTATTATCTGTCGTTCTATCTTTCCAAATGTTTTATATTGACTTTGTTTATTAATAACAGTTGTTTTATCATTAGAAGCAGGAAGAGAAAGCATGATATCTTGCTCCTCCAAACCCTCTTTTTTTTCTTTATATATAATATCCTGTTTATTATACTGATTAATAAATCCTTTTAGCGATTCTGACAAATCGTGTAATATATCATCAACAGAAAAAATAGGTCTTGCTCCTTCACGAATAAGATCTTGACAACCTTCTGCAAATGGAGAACCAATTGCTCCTGGGATAGCATATACAGAACGATTTTGCTCAAGCGCTAAACGTGCCGTGATAAGACTACCACTATGAAGTGCTGCTTCTACAATAAGAACACCTAAAGACAGTCCACTAATAATCCTATTTCTTGTAGGAAAAAATCCAGGCTCTGGACGAGTACCAGGAGCATACTCAGAAATGAGAAGACCTTTATTAACAAGTAATTCCCTTACATCACTATTTTGACGTGGATAACTTATGTTAATTCCTGAACCAAGTACTCCAATAGTTTTACCAGGAAAATCAATAGAAGAAAGGTGTGCTTCACGATCTATACCTAACGCCATACCAGAAACAACTGTTATTCCAGCAGTTGCTAATCCTTTTGCAAAAGCTCTTGTAACTCTAATGCCTTCTATAGAACATTTTCTTGTTCCTACAATAGCTATACAAGGATTTTCAAGTAACGATATATCGCCTAAACAGTATAGAAAAAGTGGTGGATCAGAAATTTCCTTAAGCAAATTAGGGTAGCGTGGATCAGTCCAAAGCAAAATTGTTCCATAACAACCTCGAACTGCCTCCCATTCTTTTTTAGCCCCTGCTCTCCATGAATCGGAAAGTATGCCTAAAGACTTATCACTTGGTATTCCAAGCTGTTTCCACTTTTTTACCTGTTGTAATGCCTCAAATGCTGAACCAAAAGAAGTTAAAAGTTTTTTATATGTACGTCCTCCAAGACCTTTTGTATATTTTAAAGCTAAAGATGCCCAAAATTCTTTTCGACTTACTGCATCTAATGCCCCAAGAGCACTACTATGAAATAACTTCTTGGTCAAAGAAACCCCTCCAAAGAAGTATTCCATTTTTTCATGGTTTGATTCCTAATTTTTGTGCACGTTGTACAGCTGTCGATTTTGGATAATCCTCATATAGTGCTCTAAAATGCAACGTTGCATTATCTTGATCTCCTAGCGCTCTATATGACATTCCTACTTTTAATAAAGCATCCGAAGCTTTCTGATGTTTTGGATATGTTGCTGTAACGGATTTAAACATAAAAATAGCATCAGCAAACTTCTGTTGTGCGTATAAATTTTCTCCTTTCCAATAAAGAGCATTTGGCATCAAGCGACTTTTAGGATATTTTTCCATAAACTGATCAAAAAGCGTTATAGACTCATTATACTTATGCAGCTCATATAGATGAAGAGCATCTTTATACATTTTTTGTTCTTGTGATTGGCTTAACTTATTATTATTATTATCTATCTGTACCTTCTTTTTTGGTATTGTTTCATCTAAAGAAGGCGACGGATCTACAGACTTCACATGTTGAGTATTTTTTTCAACAGATTCAGGGTCAATGTTTGTCTTTTTATCAGAAATCTTGTTTAAATAAGTTGAACTCTCTTTTTCTCTATCTGCATCTAGTTCAGAAAGTGCTTCAGCTATAGTACCAGCTTCAGCTTCATTTAATACTTCTTCTTGTATAGTATCATTACTCTTTATTGCTTTCTTTATTCTAGTCCATAAAGAACAACCAGAACACAGGATAACTATACATAGGATAATGCTATAAAGTCTATACATGAAAACCTCCATGTAATACAATAAGATAGGTTTGTGAATAGACTATATACTTCATTCTTTCAACAAAATAACAAGATAATTCTTCTTGACCTTTAATCATTCATATCCTAAGAAAAAAATCGTTGCGTCCGTAGCTCAGTAGGATAGAGCAGGAGCCTTCTAAGCTCTTGGCCGGGGGTTCGATTCCTCCCGGGCGCACCACTTATTTACCTTATTAGTGTAACTAAGGATCTAACCACATAACGTCTAACCATATACATTATTTATCAATAGTTATCCTAACACAAGCGAAAAACTAGGTATACCTATATAGTAAATAGTAAGATTGAAAAAACTTTTTTACTTTTACTCCTTGTGTAGTGAACTTTTACCTACCTATACATACTGAATACTACTTAATATCTCTTCCTATAATATACTACTTATATAATAACGTAAATGTAATAATTTTAGTTATATAAAAATGGAATATTAAATATAATAACTTATTATAAATAATATACTATTGAAGTATAATTACTTTTATTATGATATAATTATTATAATATACAGTTATATAATACTACTAAATAACACAATAAAGGAAGATATTATGGAAGAGTGTACGTTATACGGTGTATTTGCACCTGTTCCAACTCCTTTTTATGCTAGTGGAGAAATTGCATGGGATAAATTTATAGAAAATATTAAACAATTTGGAAAAACAACGCTAGATGGTATTTTAGTACTTGGCTCAAATGGAGAAGCAGTATCATTATCTGAATTAGAAAAAATAAAGCTTATCTCTTTAGCTAGAGAGCACTTTCCTCTTGAAAAAATTGTTCTTGCTGGAGTAGGATGTGAATCAGAATACTCTACATTAACATTATGTAAAGAAGCTTCATTAGCTGAAGTCGATGGTGTAGTTGTCATAAATCCCACATATTATAGAAATACTGTTAGTAACCCTGAAGTTATGTTAGATTACTTCCTTAGAGTTGCTGATCAATCTACTTCTCCTGTATTACTCTATAATATCCCAAGGAATACTGCTTTAAATATACCTGCATGGGTAAGTATATCTGCATCACGCCATGATAATATCATAGGAATAAAGGATAGTAGCGGAGATATTATCCAACTTTCTACAATTATTCATGATAGTGCACCAGGTTTTTCAGTAATTGCTGGTTCAGCAAGTTTTTTATTACCTACATTATATATGGGTGGATGTGGTGGAACAATGGCTTATGCAAATATTGCTCCTGACTACTGTAAAGCTATTATAAAAGCATTTCATGAAGGTGAACATAATAAAGCAAAAAAATTACAAATGGATATTCTTGAACTCAATGCAGCTATTACTTCCGGATTTGGTATTACAGGACTTAAATATGCATTAGACTGCCTAGGTTATTATGGTGGACCCTGTAGAAGTCCATTACCTTCCACTCTTTCAGATAAAGATAAATCTACTATGCAACAGTTAATGAAAAAAGTAGGATTACTTTAATAATTACCTCTTAAAAATTATATAAAATTATAATCATTAAGATTAAGATAACTACTCAAAGAATGAGAGCCTCCTTTATATCTAATATATATATATATTAGATATAATATTCATTTTTATCTACTATTACTAATTAACGCATAGTAATAAAATTAGATATACTGCAATAAAGTTAAATAATGCATGTATCATCCACAACTACTTGTTTATTATCATTGATTACTATCTTGTTGATCTTTAATTTAACTGTAATATTTTTACTATTGTTTGCTTTACTTCTTATGTATAAGGAACGTAACCAATGTTAGATACTATAATTGGAGCTTTATTACCTATTGTAATCACACTTCTTTTAGGTGTACTTGCTGGATGGCATAAAGACTTTAATATAGAGCAAGCAACAATACTAAACCAAATGGTTATGTTATATGCACTACCTCTAACATTATTTTCTAGTATGGTTCTTATCCCTAAGGAACAATTAGTTTCTGATTGGGGATTATTCTTTCTCATATGCATTGCAATGATTGGAGGTTTTTTAGGTGTTTTTCTAATATCTCGAATTGTCTTTAAACAAGACTTAGGAAGTGCAGCACTGCAAGCACTAGCCATAAGTGGACCTGCTGTTCCCTTTGTAGGGGTCCCTGTATTAGGATATCTTTTTGGTATTGAAAGTGCTGTTGCCATAGCTATTTCAAGTATTATTATGAACCTTTTCCAAGTTCCTGTCAGTTTAGTATTACTCTCTATATCTACATTATCTGAAAGTAATAAGAATAATTTCTATAAACATATTCTTAATGCATTACGTCAACCTGTTGTATGGGCTCCATTACTTGCTCTTGTTTTTATTGTATTTAATATTCAATTTCCCACATCTATTAATGATTCTTTAACATTACTTGGTAAAGCAACAGGTGGAGTTGCTCTATTTGCATCAGGCATTGTTTTATTTGCTCAACGTGTCACACTAAATTTCCCTGTTGTTATTTCAGTTATTAGTCGTAATATAATTATACCTTTTATAGTCTGGTTATTAGCAATGTTACTTCAACTCCCTCATGAACAAACTATGGAATCAGTATTATCCATGGCAATACCAACTGCTTCCATAACAGTCATCCTTGCTGTTCAATACCATACAGCAGAACGTGAAATGGCTTCTATACTCTTTATCAGTACTACCTTATCCATTATCACAATGGGGCTATTTATCTGGCTACTCAAGTAAAATATAAGGAGAATTTTTATGGATACAAATAATATCAAAACTGTTTCTCAACTCATTATTGAGTGTTTAGAAGCAGAAGGTGTTAAATATATTTTTGGATTACCTGGTGAAGAAAATTTACATCTAGTTTTGGCATGTGCTAATTCATCTATTAAGTTTATTCTTGTCCGCCATGAACAAGGAGCATCATTTATGGCTGATATTTATGGACGCCTTACAGGAAAAGCAGGCGTCTGTATATCAACACTTGGTCCAGGAGCTATCAATCTCTTACTTGGTGTTGCAGATGCTCAAACAGATAGTACACCTCTTGTTGCTATCTCAGCCCAAGTTGGGCTCAACCGTATTTATAAAGAATCTCATCAATACGTTGATCTTGTATCCATGTTTAAACCAATTACAAAATGGGCAGATATCATATTAACTCCAAACTCTGTACCTGAGATGATACGAAAAGCCTTTGAACTTGCTCAAACTGAAAGACCAGGTGCTGTTTTTATTGCCTTGCCAGAAGATGTAGAAGAAATGCATATTGATACTTCTTTGAAACCGTTACTTACACGTCCTCAGCATACTTCATATCCAGATCCAAAGATGTTAGAACAAGCTAAAGAACTCATTGTAAATGCAAAAAACCCTGTTATTCTTGTAGGCCATGGAGCTGTTAGAAACAAAGCTAGTGAAGCTCTTCAACGTTTTGCGGAACAATTACAAATTCCTGTAGCTACAACATTTATGGCAAAAGGCATACTGTCAGATAGAAATCCATTACTGCTTGGTGTAATTGGATTTATGAAACATGACTACGAAAACTTTGCTTTTGATAAAGCAGATCTCATTATTAGCATTGGATATGAACTTCAAGAATTTACTCCATCTAAGATTAATCCAAATAATAATAAAAACATCATTCACATTCATCAAATTGCAGAAGATGAAGACATTGCATATCCTATCACTGTAGCTATCCAAGCAGATATTAGTGCTACACTAAATATGTTATGTGAACAGCTTCCTAAAAACAGTCATACCCCTTGGAAAGGTATAGCTAATATTATCCAGCTGCATAAAGAAGAGCTTGAATATGGAGAATCAGCAGATGACTATCCTCTTAAACCACAAAGAGTAATCAGCGATATTAGAAAAGCAATGAAAGATGATGACATTGTTCTTGTAGATACAGGAGCTGTCAAAATGTGGATGGCTCGACTATACCCAACCTATCTTCCTCTTACTTGCATTATTTCAAATGGATTATCAACGATGGCTTTCTCTTTACCAGGAGCATTAGCTGCAAAACTAGCTTGTCCTGACTGTAAAGTTCTTGTGGTAACAGGTGATGGTGGGTTTATGATGAACTCCCAAGAAATAGAAACAGCTATTCGAGAAAAAATTCCTTTTGTTATCCTTATCTGGGAAGATAAATCATATGGTCTCATAAAATGGAAAATGGATATGGAAATAGGTAAACACCAATTTGTTGATTTCACTAACCCAGACTTTGTAACATATGCAGAAGCATTTGGTGCTAAAGGCTATAGAATAACTAAAGCAGAAGATCTATTACCAATACTACAGAAAGCACTTAATGACTCAACAGTCTCTGTTATCTCTTGTCCTGTAGACTATAGTGAAAATATGAAACTTATTGAAAAACTTGGAGAGTTAGATCTTAAACTTTAATTTCTATATAAAAATAGAACTAAATGTCTTTAAAAAATACAGTATATTTTTTCATACTAGTTTAGCTAATACCAATAATTAGTAGTTTATTTATTTATAACAGCATTATACAAATTTTATTTTTTATCTTAAGTATAAACAAGATAAGTAAATATATTTTTATTACTATAGTTACATAACGTTATTATGAATACTTCTCTTTGCTTTATAAATTAACTCAGGTCGATACTCAAAATGCATAAAGTCATATTCATACCATTTCCCGCCCCAAATAAAACCTCTTTGTTCAAAAATGCCTACTAACTCACTTGGATATTCTTTTTGTATCTGTAAATATTTTTCTCTATCTTTTACTAAACGCCAATATATACCTTTTTTTGGATGTAAATCGATTGCTATACCGTAACTATGTGGACTTAACCTCTTTTCTCCTGCAATAACACGCCATGCGAATCCACCTGATAAAGGAAAAATATATTCATAAACCTGAGGATCTTTATCTAATAATGTATCAAGTTGTGTAAAAACATCTTTTAAGCTTTGAGCAGCCTTTGCAGAATGAGAAAAAAAACATATTTTTTCTCTTTTTTTAAACCTAATCCCTACTAATTGCTTCTCTACTTCTTCTCTACTATTACCATATATTGCCTCTAATAATGCATAAGAACGAACTCGTCCTGGTGCAATGCCAACATCAGGGATAGGACGACTAGGCTCTAAAGGATACAGTTGAGCCATAGAATCTTTAACTGTACTGTTTAATAATGCCTCACTATAAATACGTTTTTTACCATCATCATAAAGTACTTTATGTCCATTCACAATTAACCAAAGTCTTTTTTCTTCATCAGTGATAATTCCAGTTATAACCCCTGGATATGATGCCAATAGACACTCAAAATCTAATATAGCATTATCATCACATAATATCTGAGCATCCTGTGTGAAAAGAATTTGTTTATCACCAAATAAAGCAATATCTGAGCCTTCCTGAAAAACAATTCTATGTTGAACAAGTATTTCTAGATCAGAATAATTAACAGCAGCCATACTCAATTTTGAAAGAATAAAAAAACAACAAACTATATAACATATCAATCTTATACTGCTATTCATGCTAACACTATCCTAACTTATATTAATGATTTTTTATTTTTTAGATAGAAAAAGATAAATAAATTTGGCATGTTATATTAAGTACTGTTAAGTTACTAAGAGCTATAACAACCCATAATATTCTTTTTTCTTTATCCTATATACTAATTATGCAAATATTCCTCTTCAAACTTTTTACATAGTTCAGGAAGATTTTTAATAGTAGTAACTTTCCACATACCATTACAAAAGCTCATACCTAGTAAAACAGGATACTGTCGTCCATTACCATAATCTTTAATTTGGATAGGAACTACAATATCTCTTTTCTGTTTATACATTTTTGCTAATACTTTTTCTGAATTAGAAAATAATAACTCTTTTCTACCTAAAGAAATTTTTGAAATATAAGGTGTTAAAAGGCCAGTAGGTTCATCTAATAGTTCATGCCCTGCAAACAACCCAGAAGAAATTCCATATTTAATAAATAAATATAATTCACTAATAAATAAAGATCTGACCTGTGCTGCATATTGAGGTACTTGTATGGTATTAGCCAATAAATATAAAAGTGATGGTAACTTTGATGTATCTTTAACAGTAGTTAGTGAACAAAAAAAATATTCAACTCCTTGATTTAATAATCCATTTATATCAACATATTCTTCAAAAAGCTCAAAGTTATGTGAATCAATTGCATACTGTATTTTAAGTAATGAATTTCTGGGTGTCTGTTTTCCTACTCCTATAAAAGGATAATAAAGAAGAAGAATTATACCTAAAAAAATTACAAACCAACTCTTCATAATAACAGACTACTCATGTCTTATTATTCCAGAGGTCATCTCAAAACGTTTTGCAAGATCTAAAAACAATGTTGATGATTGTAATACAGCATCTATATTCCCTGGATCACTCTTTACCCGACGATATACCCAGTTTGCAAGGAATAGTATGTTGGAGTCATCCAAAACACGTGTAGTAGTATGTTGTTTAATTGATAAAATAAGTGCTTTAATCATTTTCTCACGTGTAATAATTGCTTGTTGATATGCTTTACTTGCAGCAGTAACTTTCTTTGTGAGCTGCTGTAACTCCACTTTATTTCCTAATTCTTTACATTTGTCTGTACAACTTACAAGGTTTATATACTTTGTATTAGTATCGACTACACGTTTGGCAGCCAATTTTATGTCATCCACCTTTTGGACAAAATTAGGTATAGTAGCAATACCCTGCAATGTACTTGCAATACCACGAAACTGTGTAGCATATAAACGATAAAATTCTTGTTTCTGTTGAATAGTAAGTACCTTATTATGACGACGTACAGAAAGCTCTTCAGAAAGTGCTTTCATAAATCTATCAACATATAGACGATATAATGCGTCTAACATAGATGGTGTAAAGACATATCGTAAAATTGCAGACCGAGCTGCCTGTGGATCTTCACCTTTCCATGAAAGGCCTGTCATACCTACACCATAACGCATATTAAGACTCTGAAGCGTTACATTAATGGAGCCAGACATCGTAGACTTTGAAGGAGGTATATAATTTTTTGCCATCCATGCAGCTAAACTATCAATAAAGCCAATTCGAACAACTGTATCATCTTTTTTGTCTCTTTTTGTATGAACAGGATGTGTAGATTTTGTGGAAAAAATCCCACGTTCAGAAGCTCCTGTTTCATCCTTATCTCTAAATATGTGTTTACTTCCTTGCTCATAATTATTAAAAGTTGACGCAGGTGGTGGTGGAGATATAGATTCCTCAATTACTTCTTCAAGCATAGGTTCTTTTTCTTTAGACTGAGAAGATTCTATATCTTTCATAAGCTTTTCCTTCATAGCTTCATATGCTTCTGAAGGGTTATTTACTATCATATTCTGTGTATCTTCTGTAGTTACTTCATCTTTTTGAAAAACAGAACCTCTAACAAACCAAAATAAAAGTATCACACCTGCTGAAATAATAATGAAAATAAGGGCAAGCCATAACTTTGCATTACCTGAAGACTCATCTTCAAAATGTTCATCTTTATTTTTTTTATTAAGACCATTATTCCTACTACCTATAGGATTGCCCATATCTCCTCCCAGACAATTTTAGATCTCTATGGATAAATCCAAACTAAACAAAAAACTTTTTACTATAAAAAGTACTATAAACTAAAGTCATTAGAAAATACACAAACTATTTATTACTGTGAAGTGTTTATCTACCAGTCTTTTTGTATTTTTATAATTTAAATTTTTTCTTATATTATTGAATAACTCTCCTTGATTTGCTCACAAGGAACAGATACATATTTGCCTGGTGATATACTATCTACCTATCTCATTATTGTAGTAAATTTTTAATAATGTTCTTATTGCATAGAATTATGCCTCAATGTTGTTATCTTATTGTTAAGAAATAAGATAGCTATAACAAGTAATACTAAAAACATATGGTCACTCATGAATATTAAAGAATTCTTTTCAGAAGACCCCATTTACTTGATGGATGGCTCAGCTTTTATTTATAGGGGATTTTATGCAAATCAAAGCATGCAACGCTCTGATGGATTTCCTACAAGTGCACTTTTTAATATTGGTAGAATTTTCTTAAAAATATTACGTGAAGAACAACCAAAATATTTTGTATTTGTCTTAGATGGCCCTGGAACAAATTTTAGACATACACTTTTCCCTCTTTATAAAGCTCAACGTAGCCCTGCTCCTGAAGCACTTATAAAACAAATTGAACCTATAAAACGCTTAGTAATAAGTTTAGGACTATGTTTAACTGTTGCTAGTAATAGCGAAGCTGATGATTGCCTTGCATCAATTGCACACCGCTATCGTGATAACTACCCTATTGTACTTATTGCTTCTGATAAAGATTTAAAACAATGTCTAGATAAAAATGTTCTGATGTGGGATCCAGCAAGTAAAGCTGAAAAAATTACTACACTAAAAAGCTTTAAAGAAGATGAAGGATTATTACCTTCTCAATGGCCAGATGTTCAAGCAATAATAGGTGACTCTAGCGACAATATTCCAGGAATTCCAGGGATAGGACTCAAAACCGCGAAAAAAATTTTTCAAGACTTTCCTTCATTAGAATCTATAAAAGATAATTTCTCCTCACTACCCTTACCTGTTCAAAAAAAATTTGATGGCCACCTTGACGCCATGTTTCTTTACAGACAACTTACAACATTATCAACGACTGAGTGTATAGATCTTCAGATTGATACAATTAAAGTTGGCCCAATTAACGTACAAGAAACATTGACTATTCTTCGTGAGTTTGAACTTGTTTCTTTGGAGCGAGAATTTATGGCTGTTGTACATCAAAAAAAACTCATAGACCCAAAGGGTATTATAGAGTCTGGAACATCTTCTCATGGACAACTATCTCTTTTTGGGTCTTCTAAACCAATCAATAAAATATATTGCTCTACAGCCAGTGATCTTCCATCAGTTAAAGGGAAAATTGTAGCACTATTGACAGATAAACATGAAGTAACATTAGCTGTAGAAAATACAGAATATTTCTATACAGGACCATTACTACCACTAACTAAAGCTCTTAATCAATCGCGACACGTAGTTACTCCTGATTTAAAATCGTTGCTGAGAACAAATGGAATATGGAGAACTATCCCTAATACACATTGGATTGATTTAGGTCTTGCTACTTACCTTCTTGATCCCGAAGAAAGAGATTATAGCTGGCCTAAACTTGTTGCACGTTGGGGCTCAGTTTTTGGATTATCCGCAGGAAACCCAGGTCTCATTGCTCTAAAAGTATGGGAACAACTTCGTAATAAACTTAAGACTGCTCAACTATTAGAACTAATGGACTCATTGGAACTACCCCTTATTCCTGTCCTTGCTGATATGGAGGCAGTAGGTGTGGTTCTAGATGATCAAAATTTAAAAATATTTCTTGTGGAAGTACAAAATAGTTTAGATCATCTCACTGAAACAATTTATCATGAGGCTGGTGGTTCCTTTAATATCCGCTCAGCTCAGCAACTTGGAGATATTCTTTTCAATCAACTTGAGCTTCCTGCAGCTAAAAAAACTCGTGGGGGGCAAGCATCCACATCTCAAGAAGTCCTTGAAAAGCTATCAGGACAACACCCTATCATAGATACAATCCTAGAATATCGTAAACTTGAAAAGCTTCGCTCTACTTATCTAGAACCATTACCACGACTTATTGGTAAAGATGGACGTGTACATACAACATTTAACCAACTTGCTACAGCTACAGGAAGACTTTCTTCCAGTAACCCTAACCTACAAAATATTCCTATACGAGGCTCATTAGGACAACGTATGCGTTCATGTTTTACAGCTTCTCAAGGGAACCTCTTAATTTCTGCTGACTACTCCCAAGTTGAACTACGTGTCTTAGCCCACTATTCAAAAGATCCCACACTTCTTACTGCTTTCCTTGAAGGTGCAGATATTCATACACGTACAGCAAGCCTTCTTTATGAAAAAAGTCAGGAAGAAGTAACAGCGGATGAAAGAAGAAATGCTAAAACTATCAATTTTGGTTTAATTTATGGGATGGGACCACAAAAACTTGCCCAAGAACTTAATACAACATTAAATGAAGCAAAAAAATTCATACAACGATATTTTGAACACCTTCAAGCCATAAAAAAATTTTATGATCAAGTAGAACACTCAGCTAAAGAATATGGATATGTAACTACTATTGCTGGACGTAGAAGACTATTACCAGATATTCACTCAGAAAATATTCAATTACAAGCTTTAGCACGCCGCCAGGCTATCAATACTATTATCCAAGGAAGTGCTGCAGATATTATAAAAATTGCAATGTTAACTGTTCATGGTGATACAACATTAGCTAAAATGGATGCTCAGCTTATTCTTCAGGTACATGACGAACTTGTCGTAGAAGCACCAGAAGACAATGCAAAAGAAGTAGGTAAACGTATAGCCATGTTAATGTCAAATGTAACGCCAGGTGGTAAACCTCTTATAGTACCACTTGTAACTCAATGGAGTATAGGCTATGATTGGGGAAGTGCACATTAGTCATTTAGCTATTACTGTAGGATTATAATGTCATTTTGCTTAATAAAGTTTTGTCATCTAATACATGCAACAAAATATTCTCTAATGGGTTTAATCCAAGCATTCAAATCTGAACAATCTTTTCGTCATGAAGTAATTATCTTAGGAATTCTATTTTTTCTCTTGTGGTTTCAAGACAAAAATGCACTGCACTGTCTTATTACCATAAGTGGATGGCTTTTTGTCATGATAATAGAACTACTAAATAGTGCTATAGAAAAAATCTTTGATCTTATTACAACTGACATAAAACCAATTGTTAAAGCAGGGAAAGATATGGCTTCTGCAGCTATATTTTTAGCTATTGTCATCAATATAGGTCTTTGGATTTATCTGTTTACTCTTCCTTTTTAAAAAATAGGCATAATATTAACTGGTTATAACTAGCTTAAAAGAATAACCAACTATATCTCCTCTTATGGAACTTTGATAGTAAATGATAACTACCTAGATAAATTAATCTAAATGATGGTATATTATCTTCCACAACAACATTTCTTACTTTACATTTAAAGTAACTTATTACTATAATTTCAAATAAATACTTCTACGCTATAAAACTTCATTAGCACATTAAGACGGGCCTTGACGTTAGCTAATAATAACTTATTGCCAATTGTATTATAGTTTAAAATTTATTTTTTGGAGATAATAATGTATAAACCTATTACAACTAAAGAAGACGAAGTACACTCTACAACTAAAAACATTAATGGCACAAAAAATACACAACCTTCTTTTACTACGACAAGTAATTTACTCCCTAAAGTTACATTCTCAACATTTATTTTATCACTAGCATCATCAGCCTTAGCACAACTTGGAGAAGTTCCTCATCCTGAATCTGGGGAAATTATCCAAGATTTACCCATGGCAAAACATACAATTGAAATTTTATCAATGTTACAAGAAAAAACAAAAGAATGTCTAGATAGTGATGAATCTAGACTTATTGAAGGCCTACTTTATGAACTACGTATGAAATATGTTATGAAAAAAAATTAGTGTATGGGAATACAAAAAATTCAAGCAGCAATTATAGGTGGAACCGGATATACAGGTATAGAACTTATTCGCTTACTATCATTACACCCAAATATCCAACCTATATTTATTATATCTAGAGAGCAATGTGGTAAAAAACTCTATGAAGTTCATCCATTTCTTTCAGGAATGCCTTATGCAGAAACTATTTTTTCCCCATTAGACCATAAAGCTATTGGTAAAACTTGTGATGTAGCTTTTCTTGCTGTACCGCATGGCACAGGAATGGAGATAGCACCACAATTATTAGAACAGGGTACTAAAGTTATAGATCTTTCGGCTGACTTTAGGCTTAATAATCCAATGACATATAGTCAATGGTATCACCTTGAACATAATGCATCTCACCTACTTTCTGAAGCTGTTTATGGTATTCCAGAACTTAATGAAGAATTCATAAAAAGAGCTAATATTGTTGCAAATCCTGGTTGTTACCCAACATCCATTATTTTAGGGTTGTATCCTGCTATTAAACATGGGTTAATCAAATTTGAAAATATAATCATTGATTCAAAATCTGGAACTTCTGGAGCAGGTCGTAATACCTCAACGTCTTCATTGCTTTTTTGTGAAATACAAAATTCATTTAAAGCCTATAATATTGGTATACATAGACATACACCAGAAATTGAACAAGAGCTTTCCTATATTGCAAAACAACCTATTACAGTCACATTTAGTCCTCACCTTTTACCTACTACACGAGGAATTCTTTCCACTATTTATACTCAATTAGCATTACCAATCTCACAGGATGAAGTGTACAGACTTTATACGAATACATGGAAAGATCAGCCATGGATACGAATAGTTCCTTCAAGTAAACTTCCTGAAACACGAAATGTATGTGGTACTATGTTTTGTGATATAGGGTTAGTAGTAGATATACGTACACAACGACTTATAATTATATCAGCTATAGATAACCTCTGTAGAGGTGCTTCAGGACAAGCTATAGCAAATGCAAATCTTATGTTTAACCTACCCATGACAACAGGACTTATATTCTGTCCTCTTCTGCCCTAACTACTAATTGGTAGAACATTTTAGAAGTTTTATCCCTTCACGAAATAATATTTCAGCTTTATCAGGCGGGAATAGTTCCTGTACAACACCTTCTCCAAACTTAGGATGATCTACAATATCTCCAAGAGCTAAATTTATAGTCATGGTATAAGGCTTACGTATTCCATAACTTGTATTTATAGCTTCTTGCCATTGCTGTTCTGTTAGTTCTCTATTCACTTTTTGAGACTTTGTCTTTTTAGAACTAGCTTTTGGTATAACATTAACAGATGTTGTTGTTTCTTTTTGTACTTTTTTAGATCCAGGACTAGATTCTTTTATCTTTTTTAGACTACTCTTTTGATTAACTGGAGGGTAATACTTATGTATACTTCCACAAGCCCTACACTCAACTTTAGTAATTTCATCATCAATCATTAAAATTACAATATGACCCGTTACATCATGACAACGTGTACATTTAGATTCAATATGATCTCCAAGAGCTATAGCATCAGCCATTGTTCCCTCACAGTTAGTAATATCATTTAGTAAAATAAGTTATAAATTAATATAAATTACTAAATCGTATTATAAACAATACAAAAAAAAATACTGATGCAAAATATAATAGTAAAATATTTATAAAAATATATTAATATACAATTGAAAAGATATATAATGTATCATATGAACTAAATACATTATATAATAAATTATAAATTATTACAATGTAGTTTACATTCTATTTATCCATTTTTTTATTAAAAAAAAAAATATGTTTAACTATCTATCTTTTAATATATACTAGAAAATACATATATGAAAAAAATTCGATATAGCTCAAAACATAGTATCCATAAAAAAATTCCTATTTATGAAAAAATACAATGGTATGATATAGCTGGTAGTAAAAATGACCTCATTACTTTTCTTGATAATCTTTCTATATCTCCTGAAATTTCTGAAATTGCTATTGAAAACCAACCGTTCCCAGAAGCTACAGTTTTTTCAACCTGTGCTATACTTAGACTTCCTATACGTAGCGAATGGTCTATACCTGACTGTGAGTATGTAACATTTCTTATTTTCCCAGATCGACTTGTTACTCTCCATCAAAGCCAAGTATCTCTTCTTGTACAACTTAGAATACAGTATCAAAAAAATACTATGGATGAAGATGTAAAATCTATACCAACTTTAATTTCTTATATTTTAGACAACCTTATAGATGCAAATATTCGCTGCTTTACCAGAGCTCGACTAACTACTGAAGAATTTGGGGAAAAAGTTGATTTAGCTACTGTTGTTATCAAAGAACAAGACGCTGTGAATGTACGTCGACAAGTTAGTCAACTTCTCAGTCAATTTGAAGATCAGTTTTATGCATTAACAAATTTAGAAACACAACATACAAAAAAAGCTTTTCTCAATGAACTTTATGATACACTAAAAGACAGCATTGAAGCACAAGGACATCTAGTAAGAAGTTTGACACACCTTGAAATGCGCCTGAGGGATATACAACAATTTTACCAGTATCTAATGGAAAGAAAGACAGAACAACGACTTCGACAACTTACTGTACTTTCTACTGTCTACATGCCATTAACGCTTATAACAAGTATTTATGGAATGAATTTTGAAAACATGCCAGGTATTGGATGGGAATATGGATATTTTGTTTTATTAGGCTTGATGGTCCTTATCTCTGGGATTCTTATTTACTTTTTCTATCGTAAAGGATGGTTTCAATAGTACTATAACTACTATAATTATTTAATTAACTTATTTTATTAATTATAATAAGTTAAGATTCTTATATTATAAGAACATATTATATAACTATTTTGATAAAAATTCATTCTACATTAGAGTAATAAAGTATATAACAATACATTAAGATACATTAACTCTAATAGGAAATATTAACCTATTGTAGTCTATATAAATAAAGTATATATATATATTAAACTCAAAGATATTACTAAATCTATAACAATCATACTAATTCATTATAATGTATTATTTTTTAATATATACTTATTTTATATCTCATTTTTATCTTATAACAATTATTCTTACAAGAATAGAAAAATGTAATAGTAATAAATGATAATTTTTACTAATAATTGAATCTAACTATAATATGAGTAGTATGATGTTTAATTTCTATAAATATTTAAAAATAGGTCTATCTGTATTATTTATTTGGTTAATACTATGATTTTTAGTACCATTATGGTTTACTTAACTAACATGCTATAAATATTAAATATCACAAAACTTACCACAGTTATTGTGTAAATATAATTTATTATCACTTCTAAATATATCACATATACCACATGCTACATTAGCATATTTACTCAACTAGGCAATACTTCTCCGCCATTTATTCCCAACTAAGATTTAGCCTTAATATATCGTAGGTTATCTATCTCTCCTTGAAAGCTCCTTTCATTTATATAGTAACTATTTTTAATTAATGATTATCCTAAAATATGTATTTTTCTTATTACTAATACTATCTATTCCCCTAATCTAAAGTTTTTTATTTATTACACGATAACAAAGTATGACTAAAAAAAAAAAAGGAGTGCATCTTGTATGATTAATTACTATAAATTTAAACAAGTTTATGAATATGCCATTAATGGCAAACATGAAGAAGCACTTAAATTACTTATAGAATTACAACAGGAATTTATTGAAATTCATGATGAAAATAATAAACTACGTCTTCATCTCCAAGACGTTCAAGATACATTATTCTTTTCTAAGAACCTTCACTTTGATAGAAATTCCTATTGGTTTCATCATACAGATGGCAAAAAAGGACCATTTTGTAAACATTGCTATGAATTAAGAGGAATACTTAGCTATATTGATAACCATAAAGAACTATGTTCAACATGTGGGGCTTCTGTAAAGAAAAATACTGATCCAACGTTGATAAAAAAAAATAATTGTAAAAAAATTATTCCATTCCCACAGAATGTGACTAACTAAAAATATTACTATCTTTTTATAAAAGATTTCTACTAGACAGTACTCATTCAGAATAGATATATTCTCTATATGAAAAATTTATTAAATCAACTTGAAGACAATATACATGTCTTTCTCTTAGCTCGTAATGAAGATGTAGCTGTGGTTGATCGTCGATCACTTCGATCTATTAATGTAAAAAGCATTCAATTTATGGAGCTAGGTATAAAAGCAGCATCAACCCTTGTCAGTAACTACCTAAATCAACTTAGTATGCCTGATCTTATCCTATGCCACGAACAATTAAAAGACATAACAGGAAAAGAGTTTGTTGAATTATTGCAATTACATCCTGTATTAAAAAAGATTCCTCTTATCATGACAATAACAAACATTTCTCAAGAACATGCAGAAAATATGTATTATTCCATATTAAAGCGTCCTTATTCATCTTCCGATTTACTTAAGTCCATTCAATTAGCTAAGGAAAAAACACAATCTATTCAACATACAGTTACCTCAAATACAATTGCTTTTGAAACAGCACTTGAATATTTTATCAAAACTCATCAAAGCACTAAAGAGTTATCTTCTGAAAACAGTTATACAGCTGGAATTAAAGCCATACGAGAAAAAAATTGGGATGAAGCTATTACTCAATTAAACTATATAGTAAAACATCAACCTGAACATGCAAATGCACTTCTAGCATTAGCAACAGCATGGAAAGGTAAAGGAAGTAAAAGGAAGTATAGAGATATATTAGACGAACTGTTACATATTTATGTAAAAAATCATCAATGGGAACATGCAAAAACCATTAATCAACGGTTAGTCCAAGTAAATGAAGGTACATCTAATCCTTTATATAGTGAAGCATGCGAATTCTTATCAAAAAAAAATATCTCAGATGCTGCACAAGCTCTCATTGCTGGACGTACACCTTTTCAAAATGAGTTACTCTACGAACAAGTTGCTCGTGGTTGTATAGCAAATCCTAATCCTCAAGAAATTGCAACAACCCTCCAAGAATACTTAAAATCTATTGGTGAAGCACCATTGGCAGAACTTCTTGGAAAACACCTCTTTCAACCTGTCAAAAAACGTATTCTATCACTGGAACATTCAGCAAAAAAAATTATTTCTTCTTCCAAGAATGAAGAACAATTTTCCTTTTTTTTAGATTCAGCTAATACTCAAGACAAAAAACAACATAAGACAAATACTCAACAAACAAAAAATATAAATGAGCCTGAAAATCTTAAAGATAGATTTAAAGCACCATCTTTTCTAAAATCTATGCCAAAACTGCAAGATGCTATTTCAATACTTAAATTTACATATCATATGTTTCGAGATTCAAAGAAATAACTCTTTTCTCTTATAAAAAAGCTTTTAAGCATATTGAATCATTTCAAAAAGCTTTTTCTGTTGTGTCACAGTAATATGGTAATATTGATTTTGAGGTATATATGTATATGGAACATCTTCTGGTCGATGGAATAAGAATAAAGACAATAAGGTTCTATTAATAGCCTGATGACCAATAATCATTAATGTTCCTTCACCTGCAAGAAATAAAGCACGCCTCAGTCCCTGTGCCACACGTTCTTTAAGCATGGCATAACTTTCTCCCTGAGGATATATATAACTATATTTATTAGTTGATCTAGCTTCGTACTCATGTGGCATATGTTTACGTATATCTAAATAACGCATACCTTCACAAATACCTGCATCGATTTCATCAAACTCAGTCAATTCCATACAAACAGTTTTATTATGGCTAGCAAGTAATAGTTCTGCTGTTTGAATAGACCTAATTTTTGTAGAAGTAAAAATATAAGGGATATCAATAGACATAAAATGATCAGCTAACTGCTTAGCTTGCTCTTGTCCTTTTTCTGTTAAAGGTGGATCACCACCAATTCTTCCTTCTAAATTATATTCTGTTTCACCATGCCTTACTAAAAATAAATCATGGACCCATCTTGAAACAACAATGTCTCTAATAGCTGCATAGTATGGTAAGTCATTACATGGAGATTCTGCTAAAATACGGTTATCAACAGCATCAACTCTCATCCAACAAGGTTCATTACTCAATGGTGTATATTCACTTTCATAATAAGCTAATCGTTTTTTGAACGACTCTAATGCTTCATCTTCTGAAAGTTCTGTAAATTCAGGTAATTTTGTTTTACGTTGAATAGATGCTGATAAAAGTAAAGGATCTTCATTTACACATTCAACAAACAGCAACGGTCTATCTTGTAATGTCATCATGATATTCATCCGTTGAACAAATGTACCATTTGTAGCATCAATAATAGCAACATCTCCACCTTGTTCTAACCAACCCCTTGCTCCAGCCATACTTTGATAAAGGATTTGATCTCGAAAGCGTTTTGTTCTTTTATTTTGAGGATTAAAAAATTCTGGGCAAGCACTTTCTCCTCCAAAAAGAGTACGACGTAACTCTCCATTATTAAAAATAGCTGTTTGAATACCCTGCTGTTCCAGTCCAGAGCATATACGTTTTGCTAACGTACTTTTTCCTCTTGCTGGCAACCCAACCATTATTACATACAGTTTACTTGTACAATTTCCCATAGGAGTCAATTAGACTATTTTAAAGATGGTATTGGACCTTTTCTCTTTTTTATGCCTATAACATTAGGAATAGGTACTGATGTATTATTGATAGACAAAATACTAACTGGATGTTTTCCCATCCATAATTGTTTAAAGTTAGAAGTATTTATAAGTAGTCCTGCTTGACTTCCTCCTTCAACATACATAACTATACGGATATCAATAGGTAATGAGAGTAAAAGGTTACCAAAATCTAAATCTGATATTGGATACTTTGTATGAATAAAAAATAAATAACCTTTCCCATCACGTGCAACTGCTGCTATAGAGTGAATAACTTTTTTTGTACTCCACAAACACTGACGATTAGCAGAAATAACTCTATAATTTTGGACAACTATCTTATATTGAGGGAGAAGTATCTCCCAGTTATCGCTTGTGCGATCAAGAAGATCTGCATTAGGGAGAGTAGAATTATAAGGTGATGCAACAAAAAAAGCTCCAAGACGCTTTCCAACATGTGCATTATTAATATGATCATGATTACGGAGGTATCCTGTACTTGTAACGCCATCAGGAAGATACATACTAGCATTAATTACTGCACTAAGCTCATATGTATTACTCCAATCCTGTAAAGAAAATGCTTTACCAGTCTGTGATGCCATGTGAAGTGAAAAGTCGTAATATTGAGGATTAATCTTTAACATTACAACTTCAAAAACATCTCCGGCCTTAGTCACGCCTGGAAACTTTCCTAACCATAAACCATGCTCCAATAGCTGCCATTTAGGAATATTATCTAGATCAAAATCCCATTGATAATAACCATTACCTCCTCCAGTATAACACTCATCTAATCTAGTTAGTTGTTCCTTTTTATACAACTTATTAGACACATTTTTTTCTTTTGAAGAACTAGAGCTATCTTTTGCGATTGTGAATGAAATGTACATAAAACTAATAAGTGTTACAAGAACTAAGAATAACGTAAATTTCTTTTGGATAGAGAATAAATTAGTAGCCATAATAAAAATGTTACTTCCCTATAAAATAGAAAGAAGTAAAATATACTAAAATTATATACATAATATGAGTTATTATAACATTACTTGAGGAAGAATCAATCATAGTCATAGCAAAGTTAATAGCATTAAATTTAGTTATCAAATTAGTCGTCTTTATCTAGCTTTTATAATAATAATAATAATAAGTTCAAAATTACAAAGTTAATAATAAAAACAATAAAGATATAGAATAACAATATGTAACTGTTGCTAGTTATAAAAAAAGTGAGTATCGTATATTTTCAGGATAATCTTTTATAAAAGCTAACTAGTAACAGTAAAAAATTCTTGATCTTATTAATGCGTTGCTACATTTTCAGCAATTATATTATCTCTTATGCTATAAGATTTCCTTAAAGAATAAAATTAGCTATAGCATTAATAATGAAAAATTATATATTGTTACAGTTAAATAGTATTGAATAATAAATATAATCTATTTTCTATCATATGTATAGAACAATATTAACACAAAGTTAATTAAATAATTTTTATGAACTCCCTTTCTAGTATCTCACCTAAAAAAATTCTTGTATGTCAGCTTCGACAACTTGGAGACGTTATTCTGGCAACACCATCGATTGAACTTTTAAAACGTCGATATCCTAATGCAGAACTCCATTTACTTACAGAAAAAAAATGTGTTCCCCTTTTAGAAAACAATCCATTTATAGATACTGTTTGGTCTTTGGATAAAAAAAAACTATGTTCTTTATTTAAAGAAGTGCAATGGTATTGGAAAGTCACTCAGACAAAATTTGATCTTGTTATAGATTTTCAACAACTACCACGATGTCGTTGGGTAGTAGCTCTTTCTAAAGCACCTATTCGAATTTCTTATACTCCACCATGGTACACAAAACTGCTTTACACGCATTCAATTAAACCACTTGATGGTTACTCAGCCATGAGTAAAGCAAGTATCCTTAGACTACTAGGTATTGAGTGGAATGGTGAACCTCCTCATATTTACCTTACTCAAGAAGAAAAAACTTTAGCAAAACAACGACTTACCACATTAGGATTAAAGTCAAAAAGTCATCTTATTACCATTGATCCAACACATAAAAAAAATACCCGTCGTTGGCCTATCACACATTATATTGAATTATTAAAGATGCTTGTAAACGCTAAGCTTAATTTATACTTTCTTCCTCTTTGGGGACCTGGAGAATATAAAGAGATCCAACAACTGATTAATACACCAGAACTCAATAACTATATTTTACTTCCTGATAACATGTTAACTCTTAGGGAAATGTCTGCTTGTATTAATGAAGCAATATTACATA
This sequence comes from Lawsonia intracellularis PHE/MN1-00, assembly GCF_000055945.1. Taxonomy (NCBI): domain Bacteria; kingdom Pseudomonadati; phylum Thermodesulfobacteriota; class Desulfovibrionia; order Desulfovibrionales; family Desulfovibrionaceae; genus Lawsonia; species Lawsonia intracellularis. The sequence goes on along the minus strand of NC_008011.1, from coordinate 118,155 downwards.
TTGGTAATTGCTCTGCTCCAAGACATATTGCTGTTGCTGTAGATACACCATCTTTCACTATACTTGGCTCTACAAGCTCTGCATGGACATATCCTTCAGACAATCATAGACATATCCAATCAAATCTTCACTGTCAGCCATGTAATAAAAATACATGTAATATCTCTACCAAATGCCTCAAGCTTGTTACACCACAAAAAGCTGCTCAAGCCATTTTACCTTTTATTCGACAATTATTAACGTAATATCTATATATTATTAGGTATGATCACAACAAGAATGATTACTTTCACTAAAAACAGGACCATAGTAAATAGCAGAATCTTCAAGCTCTTCTTCTATCCGTAGTAACTGATTATATTTAGCAAGACGATCACTACGGGACAATGAACCTGTTTTTATCTGACCAGCATTTATTCCAACTGCAAGATCAGCAATAAAACTATCCTCTGTTTCTCCTGAGCGATGAGAAACAATAGTTGTATATGCTGACTGTTTAGCAAGTTCAATAGTATCTAATGTTTCTGTTAACGTACCAATTTGGTTTACTTTGATAAGAATAGAATTACCAATACCTTCTTCAACTCCCTGACTCAGCATGATTGGATTAGTAACAAATATATCATCACCTACTAGTTGGATATCATTCCCCAATTCAACTGTTAATTCACGCCAACCATCCCAGTCATTCTCAGCAAGACCATCCTCGATAGATATTAAAGGATACCTAGATGTAAATCCTTTTAGCCACTCTATCATTTCCTCACTATTTAAAGGAGTCTTATATTCTGTAAGAAAATAACGTTTATCTTTATAAAACTCTGATGCAGCAACATCAATAGCCAACATAACTTCTGAACCAGGATTATATCCTGCTTCTTCAATAGCTTTAACTAAATATTGAAAAGCTTCATCATGGCTTTTAAGGTGAGGTGCAAACCCGCCTTCGTCTCCTACACTAGTAACATGTCCATCAGCGGATAATATAGTTTTTAATGTATGAAAAATTTCTGCACCCATTCTTAATGCATCACGAAATGTTTCTGCCCCTACAGGCATAATCATAAATTCTTGAATATCCAAATTATTTGGTGCATGTGCTCCACCATTAATAACATTCATTAATGGAACAGGCAGTACTTTAGCATTAGTTCCTCCAATATACTGATATAGTGGTAGACCAACAGCCTCTGCAGCTGCTCTAGCAGTAGCAAGAGAGACTCCAAGAATAGCATTTGCTCCAAGTTTGGATTTATTATCAGTACCATCAAGATCAATAAGAGTATTATCCACTTGAACTTGCCTTAATGCATCAATACCTATAACAGCCTCTGAGATAGGACCATTTACAGCTTCAACAACTTTCAAAACACCTTTTCCATTATATCGCTGCTTGTCTCCATCTCTCAACTCTAATGCTTCACGGGTTCCAGTAGATGCGCCAGATGGAACAGCTGCACGTCCAATATATCCAGAATCAAGAGTCACCTCTACTTCAACAGTAGGATTCCCACGAGAATCAAGGATTTCTCTAGCCCAAATTGATGCAATAGCAGTCATATATTCCTCCTAATAGCAACATGTCACTATATCATAATTAGCATTCTATGTACAAAAAAAATCTTCTTTCTGCAATAAGGAATACGAATACATCAATAATTTTTTAATTTTAATTATAAAGAATAACTTTTACTTAAGCAATCTATCCATAGTAAATGTAGTCCATCTAAAATAAGATCAGGGCAAACAGCATCAAAACAACAAACAACATTTGCCATATCTCTAGCAAACCCACCTGTAGCAACAAAAGTTACTGGTCCATCAAGAACATTAATAAGTTTTGAATAAATACCTTCTGTCATTGTAGCAAAGCCAAAAAGAAAACCATGTGTTAGACTAGTCTTTGTATTTTTACCAATTATAGGAACCTTAGATGCAGTATTTAATATAATAGAAGGTAACTTTGCAGTATTAGTATATAATGCCTGTAAGGAAGATTTAATACCTGGGCATATTAAGCCGCCAAGATAGGTATTATCTGTTACACAGTCAAATGTAGTCGCTGTTCCATAATCAACAGATACTACTGATTTAGAATCAGGAAATAAACGTCTTGCAGCATAGGCAGCAACTAATCGATCAGCACCTACCTCACACTGCTCTTCATAATGATTATCTAGTGGGATAATAAAATCCTGATTAATAATATGTGGTTTACATAACAAAAAACGTTCACAAGCATACTGTAACAACGTATCCATAGTTGGAACAACAGAACTCATCATACAACTAGAAATAGTAATATCTTTATTGATAACTTGCTCTGCATGATTAATACATTGAAGGAGTTGTATGCCTAATGTATCTCCGCTTAATGAATTGTTTGTTGAAAGTGTATATGAAATCAGAAGCCTATCAATAACACCAATACCAATTTTTACTGATGTGTTCCCTACATCAATGAAAAGACCATAGTTCTCCATTACTATACCCCAAAAAAACTTATTTCCAACTATGTGGTAAGTACTGCTGTTTCCAATTAAAAATAACTGTATGTAAGGCTTCCTGTTTCTCTTTTTCTTCAACCTCTTTTATATGTTCTGCAAACACATGCAAATGTGTTGCACCTCTAGGTTCAAATAAACCCTTCACTCTACACCATAATGGATCTAGAACAGTAACCATGTCTTCAAGAATTGTATTTGTGACTGTTTCCATAAACGTCTGATGGTTACGAAAAGCAATTAAATACAGTTTGAAACTCTTAGATTCAATGCAACGCTCATGAGGAATATACTCAACAACAATAGTTCCAAAATCTGGTTGCCCTGTGACAGGACATAAAGATGTGTATTCTGGAAATGCTATAGTAATAACATAAGGTCGATGTGGATATAAATTACCAAATGTTTCTAAGAGAGATGACGAAGGAGGTCCCTGATGTCCTATAGAGCCTTTACCAAGAATTTTTAAATGAGTAGTTTGATCGCCACTATGTGTTATTTCTGTCATTTAAATACCCCATGCTCATTAATATTCCGTTAATTCTTTACAGCACAATCAGCTTTTAAAGCTTGTCTACACAGAAAAAGGAAGATATAGTAGAAACATTCTGGACTCAAGATTTAATATACTTGCCATACAACAAACTTATATCCCTGCACTATCGTTAATGATTTTCATTAAGTTTATGCTATTTAGTCTGTTGTATATAGAGTTACACTAATTAATTATTTGATAGTTAATGAAAGGAATTGTTATGTCAGCTTTTTTGCATTCTGAAGTGTCTATTCGCTTTATGTACTTAAGAGACGCAAAAAAAATATATACAACTAGTGGAATTGCATACGAAACACCAGCCTCTGTTGGACTTGATTTACGTGCATGCATTGAAGAAACATCACTAACTATTTTACCAGGAGAAAGAGAAACAATACCATGTGGTATTGCTATTGAGCCTCTTGAAAAAAATATTGCTGGATTTGTTTATTCTCGTAGTGGTCTTGGTGCAATACATGGGCTTACTGTTGCCCAAGGTGTTGGTGTTATTGATCCTGACTATCGAGGCGAAATAATAGTTGTCCTTTTAAATACAGCTAAAAATCCTGTTCATGTTAACCGTGGTGATAGAATAGCCCAACTTGTATTCCAACCAGCTTTCCAAGTCAGCTTAGTTGAAACACAACAACTTGATAATACGTCTAGAGGAAGTTTTGGTTTTGGACATACAGGAAAAAACTAATAGCTCAAAAGGAAAGGTATTCATGCAACTCTCCTACAATGAATCTATTATGCTACATGAAAAAAAATTATTATGTCATACATATGGACGATACCCCATACATGTAGTAGAAGCCCATGGTTCTATCATATTGGATGCAAACGGAAATAAGTTTATTGATCTTCTGTCTGGACTTGCTGTAACTAGCCTTGGACACTGTAATGAAGAGATTGCAGAAGTCATAGAAAAACAAGCAAGAAAACTCATTCACACAAGTAATCTTCTTTATCATGACGAACAACTAGAACTTGCAGAACGACTTTTATCTATGGGGCATTTTACAAAAGTATTTTTTTCTAACTCTGGAGCTGAAGCAAATGAAACAAGCTTCAAGCTAACTCGTAGGTACATGCAACATATCAAAAAATGTAATGCATTTGAAATTATTAGCTTAGAAGGCTCTTTTCATGGCCGTACACTTACAACAGTTGCAGCTACAGGCCAACCAAGTCTCAAAGAAGGTTTTGCTCCAATGCCTAATGGCTTTAAACAAGTCCCTTGGAATGATCTGGTTGCACTTGAAGAAGCTATCACACCCTCCACTGCAGCAGTACTTATAGAAATTATTCAAGGCGAAGGTGGGGTAAGGCCTATGGATAGCGACTATATCATAGGTATTGAAAAACTTTGCCGTAAACATGATCTTCTTCTTATTGTAGATGAAATTCAAACAGGACTATGTAGAACTGGTCAATATTGGGCATTTCAACACTTTCCAATTAAACCTGATATCCTTTCATGTGCTAAAGCTCTTGCTAATGGATTACCCATTAGCGCAATATTAACAACAGACGAAATTGCTCAAGCCTTTGTAGTAGGAAGTCATGGTACAACATTTGGAGGAGGTCCACTTATTTCCGCGGTTGCTACTAAAACAATAGAAATTATGCAGCGAGATAACCTGCACAAGAGAGCTGAAAAACTAGGTAATATATTTATTCAACGTCTAAAAAATATTGCTAATCGCCATCCAACAAAAATACAAGAAGTTCGTGGTATGGGACTTATGATAGGTATAGTTTTACCTTGTCCAGGTAAACCACTATGGGAAAAACTCCTTCAAAAAGGGTTTCTCCTTAATCTTACACAAAATAATATACTACGACTACTACCAGCACTCACTATTGACGAACACTATCTTGAGACTTTTGCTCAAACTTTAGAAGATACACTAGAAAAATATATACAGGAATAACTATGCTTAGTGATAGTATTAAAAACTGGCAAAACTATGAACTTGGACCAATCTGGAATGAGCTTATGTTATGGATCAACCAAAAAGTAAACTCTTCCCTACCAGATGGGATATATACTGTTGCTGGTTGTAACATTAATATTTTTCCTATGACATCAAGGATGGAGGGATCTTGCCTCTATGAATCTCATAGAACAATGTGTGATCTTCATATAGTTCTTAAAGGAAAAGAATATTTTTGGAATAGGCCTATTAACAACCTTGAACTAGAAGGCTTGTTTAATATAGATAAAGACATTGGTTTCTACAAACCAACAACAAATACTGATGGTTTAAGTCGGATAACATTAACTACAGGGATATGGGTACTGGTTTTTCCTTGGGAAGCTCATTTACCTGATATGAGTATAGATGAACATTCTATCACACTAAAAAAATTAGTAGCTAAAATTCCATTCACTCATCTTACAATATCAGCTAAAAAAGTAACTCATGGATATTTTTAACTATAAAAAGTATATTTTTCTAATTTCTATTAAAATTAGAACAGTAGTATATACTAATAGGTTATAACTATTGAAGGATGTTTTCATTTAATTTATGATTAATATCAAGTTACAGTTATAAAAATTAAAAATAATAATCTACTTAATTAAATAACTTACTATAGTTAGTCATAAACATTTTTTATAATATTTATAGGTGATATTATTTAATTTTTCTTTATCATAACTAATATATGCGTAATTAGTTATGATAAGTATAAAATTCTTAAAAATTTTTTTTATAGTTACCAAAAAGAACCCTTGATTTCTTACTATAAACTTTTTCCATCATTTTTTACTATCTAATAGCTCTATCACACTTAACATTATATTATTCCATTGAAACTTTTGAAGGTTATGTCAAATACTCCTCACATAATTATGTGATTATAACTAACTATAATTGGTTATACATTTAATATTTATTTACTAGAACAATGTATTATCTATTTCAAAAATTTTAATATATTTTATATTAAAAATTTTTATTATTTCTTTGATTCTATTATAGCGTTATTTGGGTTAAATTAAAGTGTATGTGCCTATCTTGTTATGAATAAAATACTAATTTCAAAGGTTTTTCGGGTCTTTACTCTATGATTTTTTTTTCTTATATGTTGGAACCGCACTATGAAAAAAGTCAAATTATCCTGCCAGGAGGTATATACTTTGGAACAAAAGGATATTGAGTACTTTCGTGCATTACTCACAACTATGCTTGAAGAAGCCCAGCATAAGGGAGATTCTACACTAGAGGACCTCACAGATGGTAATGAAATTTTTGCAGATCCTGCTGATAGGGCATCTGCAGAATCTGATAGAGCATTCACATTACGTATCCGTGATCGTGAAAGACGATTAATTCGCAAAATTCAATCTGCACTACAACGTATAGATGATGGTACATACGGTGTTTGTGAAGATTGTGGTGATGACATTGGAACTCCACGACTTAAAGCTAGACCTGTTACTAAACTTTGTATTAACTGTAAAAGCCGGCAAGAAGAAGGTGAATCTATTAGAGGAGAATAATAAATCTGATTAATATAACACAAAAAATTATTTCTATAAATAAATTAGCTGTCTCCTAGTGATACAGAAATAATAAAATATTTTTAAATTATTTTACACTAACAGAGTAGGATAGTTTAATTACAATATTAACTTTTTTATTCTCTCACTATTACAAATTAATAGTTATTCCTTATACTGACAAACAGTTATAATAGAGATTTTTATTTATATTTTTAGAAATTAAACAGCCAAATACAAAATTATGGTTAGTATCACATTATTAAATAAAAAAACATAATTCCTTTTAATATTCTTTCATAAAAATTTAATTATCTTTTTTGACTAAATATTTTTTATATTGCAACTACGTAGCATATTAAACAATAATACATTTGGCACATTACAAGAGGAAAAATGTTATTTCAAAGTGATATCAAAAAATATTTCACAAATACAGCACATAGAAGAAAACGAATATATGATCGGTTAGGAAACTATAAAACTTATATAAAAAACCCAAAAGAATTATTATGGAAATATAAAGCAAGGTATAGAGCTAATTACTTTATATCTAAACCAGAAATACTAGCTCTCCAACAAAAAGTTCAAGATCTTTTTCACGGACAAACATATGCAAAATATTCAGACTTTAAACGCTACTTTATTATTAATCTTCGACGTATTTATCGTTTAGGACTACATAAATCATCCCCTGTACGTATCCTTGATATTGGATCTGGAGCAGGTTTTTTCTGTTGGCTATGCAAACAATATGGACATGATGTTTATGCATTAGATATTCCAGGTGTTGCAATCTTTGATTATCTAATACCAGCATTTAATATTCCTAGAACATATTGTAGTATTCAACCTAATATTTCAATCCCCAAAATGGATCAGTCTTTCCATCTTATAGTTGCATTTGCTATTTGCTTTCATGAGTTAGAAGGAAATCAGCGTTGGAATCGTAATAATTGGTTATATTTTTTAAATGATATTAAAAAAAACTTTGCTCATCCTGGAACAAAAATGCATCTATTTTTTAATGATCATCCACATGGAGATTTTGAACAAGTGAAATCGTATGTTATCTCTTCTAATTATACTATTAAAGTAGGCCATAAAACTCTTGAATTTAACTTCTAATAGAACACAACTACTCATTAATAAGTATTAAAAAACTTTTTATATTTTTAACATACTTATTTTATAATAATAGAATGATAACTAATGAAAAATAAAAATGGCGGAGAGGGAGGGATTTGAACCCTCGATACAGTTTTATCCGTATACTCGCTTAGCAGGCGAGCGCCTTCAGCCAGCTCGGCCACCTCTCCCCAATTTGACATATATTCCTGTTAGGTGCTCTTATCTTGAGTCCATTATTTATGTCAAGTAAATTTTCATAATTCTATAACTCTTAAAATTAAAAATTCCATTGTAATATCCCTCCCAAAATAAAAAGAATCATAGATAATAAAGTACAAAAACTTGACGTAACTCTATCTTTAACATAAGCTTAAAAAGTTAAATTAAGGAAGCCGGGCGGCGGTAGATCCGCCAACCCCGCCAGGTTCGAAAGAAAGCAACGGTAACGGTTGATACCGGGTGCCCGGCCCCCAAAAAGCACAAGAAGATTCTTGTGCTTTTTATTTCTTATCAACAGAGACAGCATTATATAAAAATCTTCTAAGAAGATGTAGTAGTAGTAGTAGTAGTAGTCAAAATAGTCTTTAATAAGAAAAGATTATTATAACGTTTCATAATAAGAAATATTGCTAATACAATATACAAAATAGAAAAGTAGATATGAAATCTTTCAGTATTATGATAAACTCCAAAATTTCTTCAAGGAAGTCTGAATAAAAAGGTACACTAAACTGAAATACAAATAGAACAAACAGTACTATAGCTTTGGTATCCCTATATAAAGATTTAATAAAAGACAAATAGCAAATAACGATTGTGATGCTAACAATATTTCATAACTTTGTTGATGTGTTATAATCATAGGAGGAATTATATGCCCTGAAGAAACAGTATAAACTAAGGGTATCATACCAACAAGTAATGTCCATTGATTTAACTTTGCAGTCAATAAACTACCTAACGATAAACTAGGCTTTCCATTTAACACTAGTAAAATAGCAATAATAAATTCTGGAGCCTCAGAAGCTAATGGTGTAATCCACTAAACAAGTAAAAACTCATCAATTTGAAATAACCTTCCACATAATATAATACATGTTCACTAAAAAGCTCTGTATTCATAAGAAGCATAGATGCAGAAAAAAGAAATAAACTTACTGTGACAATTCGACAATATCTTACAGGTAACATTACCAAAGCTTTTGCAGAGCCTTTAATTTCAATAGATTTGTGACTCTCCTTCTCTTTTTTTAGAACTGTTTTTATATACCAAATATAAATTCCAATAAAAATAATACTATCATATCAACTAAAAGTATTTTCCCATGGTATGATAAAAGCATAGCTTGTAGCTAGTAATAAAAAATATTTCTATACGTTTTGCTGCATCTATTAGTATTGGCTGGCTATAGTTGATAAAAAATAATATAATAATCTTGGCTAACCTACACCTATAAGTAATCTATTAGCCCCTGTCCTATTTGCAATAGGATAATTATGATACATAGATAAAGGTTCTTGACCAGCCATCCATGAAAATACATATCTACAGCATACTCTGGTAACACAGCAATAAGAGTAATTACAATAATAGCCAATGGTTGTGGGATATCTATCTGAGCCACTTCACATGCCCACATAGGGATAATAACAGAGGAAAAAATAGCTAACGCACTACTCCATAATACAATTAAAGGATGTAGTTCAGGATTTAAGTATTTTATTACTATGCTAGGAACAGTAAATATAATGACAGTAAGAAATAATCTATATTTTTGAATAAAAGTATTATAACTTATAACGATATGTTACCTATACCAAAATAATATATTCCATCTACAATAATAGCATAGGGCTATTAAAATTTTATTTAATGTATTTATATTATTATACCTCAAAAGATACTTATCGATACTCTCTTCTTTTCTATAAAAAATTAAAGGATAGATAGAATCTCAACTATTCCCCCATGAACTCATAGTAAAAACTACTTTAAGTTTATAATACTAAGTCAAAAACTTCATTATTCATTAAAAGACAATAGATTTTCCTTTAGATTATATATTTTATTTCTTGCAGTCATAAATATTTTTGCCTATTCTTCATTTAATCAAATACATTTACAAAACTGTTAGGAAAACTATGACTGCTATCCATTCATATTCAAAAAAATATACAGAGTCTACTCAAACTTCTCCAGAATACTTACTCAAACTAGCACACGAAGTATTAACCATTGAAATGGATGGAATTGAAACAATACGTGAACGTCTAGGGAATACATTTGTTGAAGCTCTATTACTTCTTTCATCTTGTAAAGGAAGAGTTATTGTAACAGGCGTTGGGAAATCAGGCCTAGTAGGCAGAAAAATTGCTGCTACTTTTTCCTCCACAGGGACTCCTGCTTTTTTTATGCACCCAGTTGAGGGTGCACATGGAGATATTGGAAGTCTTAAAAGTTCTGATCTCATTTTATCTATTTCCAACTCTGGAGAAACTCCAGAACTTAATGCTATTGTACCAACAATTAAATCATTTGGTACTCCAATGATTGCTCTTACCTCTGTATTAAATTCAACCCTGGCAAAAGCTGCCAATGTTGTACTACATACTGAAGTACCTAAAGAAGCTTGTCCACATGGATTAGCACCAACAGCCTCAACGACTGCAGTCCTTGCATTGGGAGATGCCATTGCTGTTTGCCTTATGTCACTAAAATCATTTACAGAAAAAGATTTTTTACGTTATCACCCTGGCGGAATGCTTGGTCAACGTCTTACACTAAGTGTTACAGAGGTCATGCGCACTGATGGACTACCTACTGTCCATCTAGGCACATCTCAATGTAACGCATTGAAAACTCTTGACAAAGGTGGTCTTGGAGTTGTGTTAATAATAGATAAAAAAAATACAGTATGTGGTATCATTACAGACGGAGATGTAAGACGTTCTATTTGTTATAATAGGTTGAAGCAAGATGCACCTGTTGAACAAATAATGACACCTAGGCCTAAATGTGGTAAACCACAAGATACTATTGCAATACTCCTTGATATTATGGAACAAAAAGCTATTACAGTTCTTCCTATAGTTGACGATAACTATAAACTCCTTGGGATTGTCCATATACACGACCTTCTTGGAAAAGGAACAATCATCTTTTCTGATCGTTAATAATAAGGCACTACATGGATCCATTGACACATGCACTAACTGGAGCAACCATCGTTTATACATTTCCTAAAGAAAGCCGACCATGGTGGTTTCTTGTATGGGGCATGCTTGTTGCTATGCTACCAGATATAGATATTCTTTTTGTTAGCTCTGCAATAGACTACATTAAAGTTCATCGAGGGATCACACACTCTTTAGCTGGCGCTTGGGGCCTTGCTTTTATATGTACAATCCCATTAGTTGTACTTACTGCATTACGTCCCCAACCCAATGAACTTCCTCCACCTAAACAAATTTCATGGACACTTATTGAAGCATGGTTTTTTACTTATGCTATTCTAATATTACATATTTGGCTTGATGTTATGAACTCTTATGGCACACAAATTTTTCTTCCATTTAGCGAATATAGAGTTCGACTAAACTCTCTTTTCATAGTTGATTTACTTCTTATACTCCCTTTAATTATTGGACTTTTTTTTAGGAGAAACAATAGATTCATTATGGTGTTATTATTACTATGGACAATTATCTATCCTCTTACCAATATAGTAATAAGACTAGGTCTTGAGACATATCTTACCCATAGTTATCTAGCAAAAAATACATTTCAAACACAAAAAGAAATAACACTACCAAGACATAACACAGAAGAACATATTATAGCAGTCCACCTTATTCCTGATGCATTTACACCATTTCACTGGAAACTTATTCTTGATAAAGGTGAACACTGGAATGTCTCAGGTTATAATAGTTTTACTTCTCCCCCATCTAAATTTACTTCTTTTAAAAAGCCTCCAGAAGTACTTTGGGATATGTTAAAAGAAAAAAGTAGTATATTTCGTACTTATGAACAATTTGTAGTTTTTCCTGTTTTAACTGAAAGTTATGAAACACAAACAGGAAAAGTCTATATATTTAGTGATCTAAGGTTTGGATCTACTATCCCATTTATTAACGACTTGCAGGTAAAACGAGAAGGTGAAGAACTTGCATTTAGAATCATGGCACATATAAACCATGCAGGAGAACTCTCATCTGTTCGTTTTATTACAGGTTTTGGTGCTGGCGGTGATACAGGATGGGTAGATCCCCTTCCTGATTAAAAATCTTTACTATATATTCTTTTGTCATACAATTACTAATTATCACATTGCTAAATGGTTATCCAATAAGTCCTTTAGCGCAGGTAAAAGTAGGCCATGCCTAAAAGTAAATCCCTTTTCTAATAAGGCTTCAGGGTATGCACGTTGTCCAGAAAGTAGGAGCTCTTCAGCCATTTCTCCTAATGTTAAACGTAATAATAATTCAGGAATATGAATAAATACAGGTCGTTTTAAAACCTTTCCAAGGCACTGTGCAAAATGTTTCATATTTAACTGTTCTGGTGCTACTAAATTAAAAACTCCACATGCCTCTTTATTATCTATTAAAAACATAATTGCTGCTATTTCGTCATTTATATGAATCCAAGGGAAAGGTTGACTACCTGATCCAAAAATACTTCCTAGCCCAAAATAAAAACCAGGTAACATCTTTTTTAATATACCACCATTCATACCAAGAACAGGTGCTGTACGAATAATACATCTACGAATACCCAATGTATCAAGAGCTGAAGTAGATGCCTCCCATTGTATTACTGTTTGAGCAAGAAAACCATTTCCTGGAAGAGAGCTTTCTGTACATTGAGGAGCAGTATCAAAATTTTTCCAGTATCCATAGTATCCTATAGCTGAAGCTTGTATAAAAACAGATGGAAAACTTTTTAACTCTTCTAGTACACTTACAATTGTTTTGCCTACTTGAATCCGACTAGTTACAATTTTTTCTTTCCAATTCTCTGACCATCGCTTTGATGCAACGTTCTCACCTATAAGGTTTATTATTACATCTGCACCATCAAACATTTTGAAACAAGGTTCTCTATCAATACCATTCCACACAACATAAGATACATTTGAAGATGGACTAATAGAAATATCTGATGAATCACGTGTTGAAACTATAATACTATGATCTCTTCCTTCTAATGTTTTTATAAGTGAACTACCAATAAATCCTGAACCACCTAATACAACTACACGCATCTTACTTTTCTCCTTTTATAAATTTTTATAAGATACGATAGATTCTATATTCAAAATATAATACTATAAAATGATTTTATAGTATGTATAATATATAAATAATTAGTATTATTTATATATTATACATACTATAATGATAAAAAATTATACAATATACTAGTTCGATAGATAATCTGCAGATAAGTCTTTAAATAAGATTATTATAACCTACTATTATAAAAATGCTATTTTGACATAATATACATAATAAGATAGGAATAGTTTATCTAGCCTAGATGTATTCTCATTAAAATGATATTGGAATATACTATGAATACTCAATATGCTATAAATACATCTGTAGTTCGTTCCTTTGCATCAAAGTGCTTTACAATTCTTTCTAGCCTTAACATTGTAAGCTTACTTATCCTATTTGCTCTTCAAAATATCTTACTCCTTATAAAGTACGTACCTTATCTTCTTCAATATTATGACCAAATCATTCTAAAGTTTGGTATAGCTACTTATTCTGATTCTATGATTCCTTTAACTCCCTGGCTATACCTCACTGCAATCTCACCAATCAATTTAACTTCCTTTTTAATGATAACAAACATGTCACTGTCTGCTATTGTTCTTATTTTTACATGGCTACTAGCTATTATTACTAAGCAAAAAAAAAATGTACCATTTATTGCTGGACTTCTTCTTTTATCAACAATGATAACGCTACTGATGCCATATATCACTCCTGACTCAATACTTTTTGCTGCTATTGTCCTGTTAGCAATTATATGTCTTTATAAAGGATGGATGAAATCCAGTGCTCCATTTTGGCTTACTATAGGATTCTTACTAACAGGTTGTGCAGGATTAACAGGTGGTTTAGTAGGTTTTTTTATACCACTCATTTCAAGCCTTATTTTTCTTATTTGGAGTGGAAATCTTCGACGAGCTGGTTGTTATGACGGAGCATTAGCATTTGGACTTATGCTTGTTATGTTATTAGGATGGGGAAGTATTATAAGTTCAGTGGAGAATGGAAGAGAACTACTTAAATTTATTACAACTTATCAAATTATTAACCCAACTCAAACAATTTTTCATATTCAAACTAAAGACTTTTTGTTTTCTACTGCAATGATATGCCTTATATGGTTACCATGGACACTTATTATTTTTCTTTTACCCTGGTCACACTTTTTTAGTATTCCTCGTAAACTGATAGCATATAGATTATCCTTCCCTGGTCATAGTTGGATATGGATTAATACCCTTATTACAGTACTATGCATTATATTTATAAGTTCATCTGATCTACTCTCTATTATAAGTCTTTATTCTTTAATCGCTATCTTAACAGCTCAATGTATAATCTCACTTACAGAACAAAAAAGTCTATTCTTATATTTAGGTATAAGTAGTTATTTTTTGGTAATTGGTTTATTATTTCTATTTATATCACTTTATCCTATAATTCAAACTTGGCTTCCACGAGGATTTGAAACAGACCTCCCTAAAATTATTGAGTCTTTCTTTTTTGATAAACTAGGAATTGTTATAACTTCAACTATTTCTATATTGTCATTTTTCATACTATGGAAATTTACTAATAAAAGATCTCCTACTGGTAGCCTTATAGTTGTTGTATTATGTACAACACTTCTTGCTATTATATTATCATATTATACAACTCCTACAAGTCCAAATGAAATGACTCTTTTTATGCAGCTACAGCATTCATCAACCCCAGCCACAACAAATCGTGTTCCTATAGATAGTCTTCCCGACTCAACAGATAGTAATGAAGATACAGCAGAAGAAAATTATCATGATTTATAATCATCAATAATTTTCTTCTAAAATTACTATTACTAAATAATATAAATAATATATAGTATAGATAGCATATAGTTATTACTAGTAATTCACAATATTCTAACTATAGAATTTATTTTATTCCAGCTCTCATAAAAGACTGCATAAACTGCTTCTGAAAAAGTAATAAAGCTAATAAAAGAGGTATAGTTGTTATAAGAACTGCAGCTGCAATAATAGACCAATTAACACCTTGCTCTATAGATGAAAAAATTTGAAGACCTACAGTTAATGTCCTAGAAGAAACAGAATTTGTAACAATCAATGGCCAAAGGAAATTATTCCACTGATAACTCATTGAGACTAATGCATAAGCAATATACGTAGGCTTTGCTAATGGAACATAAACATACCATAAGATTTGGAATATATTTGCACCTTCAATAGCTGCTGCATCATCAAGTTCTTTTGGAACAATTTTAAATGCTTGACGCAACAAAAAAATTCCAAAACCTGTTGCTAAATAAGGAAATGCAATAGCTAAAGTCGTATCCAACAGTCCCATAGAACTTATTGTCTTATAGTTTTCAACAATAAGAACATCAGGCATAATCATCAATTGTATAAGAATAATCCAAAAAAATATCTCTTTACCTCTAAATTCAAAACGAACTAATGCAAAAGCAGCAAGAGTACAAAAAATAAGTTGAGAAGTAATAACCAATGTCACTAGCAATAATGTATTTACAAAATATTGTGCAAATGGAGCAGCTTGCCATGCTAGTTTAAAATTTTCTAATGTAATTGGAGCAGATAGTGAAAAGTTTGTAGAATATGCCATTGGATGAAATGCAGTCCAAATAGCATATACTAAAGGTAATGCCCAAATAACAGCAAGTAACCAAGCCCCTGCCAATTCTAAAAAATATGTTATCCCCTGAGGTTCATATGGATTATATTTATTTTTCATTGATAATGAACCTTTCGTTCTAAAATACCAAATTGGAATAATGCTATAAAGCCAAGGATTATAAGTAAAGTTACTGTTAGCACTGATCCATAACCTGTATCCCAAAATTGAAAACTTACTTCATAGATATAATATAATAACAACATACTGGCATTATTAGGACCACCTTTTGTCAATATAAAAAGATGATCGATCATACGAAATGCATTAATAGTTGCATTTATTAAAATAAATAATGTAGTAGGCATCAATAGAGGCACAACTATCCTACGAAGGTAATAAAATCGAGAAGCACCTTCTAGTATAGCAGCTTCGCCTAAAGAAGGAGGTATATGTTGTAATGCAGCTAAATAAAAAATCATAAAAAATCCAGCATCCTTCCATATTCCAACAACAATAACACAAAAAAGTGCTGTACTCTCACTACCTAACCAGTTTATCCCAGAAAGACCAAAGAAAGATCGAATTTGCTCAATAAGTCCATATTGTGGTGTGAAAAAAAATAACCAAATGTTAGCTACAGCAATCATAGGTAAAATAGTTGGTACAAAATATGCTAAACGCAATAAACTACGACCAGCTAGTTTAGTATTAACCCATAAAGCCATAATTAACGCAAGAATCATTGAACATGGGATGACACTCATAACAAAAATAAAATTATTCCATAAAGCTTTTCGAAATACTTTATCTTCTAGTAAATATAGATAGTTGTCTATACCAACAAACTTTGAAACAGCTCCCCCATCTCCATTCATAAAAAAACTATTAATAATAGTAGAGGTTATCGGAAGTAAGGAAAATACAAATATAATAATGAATGCTGGTAATAATAAAAGCCATGCATTTACTTGAGAAATAATATAATGACGTAGTAGTATCATAACATTATGTTATGGAGTTATAAGTAAAAAAATAGGATAACATAGTAACAAACTATTTTTTATCAATTACTGTAACGTAATAAGATACGTTCTGCATCTTTTTGTGCTTCTTCTAGTGCTAGAGATGGAGTTTTAGTTCCAGTTACAGCAGACTGTATAGCATCCTCTAATACTTTAGTTACACGCTGGTTTGCATGAGTTGATAACTCAGCAACTCCATATTTTAATTGTTCAAGGGCTACATCAAGGTAGGGGAATTCTTTAATATATCTTTTCATATTCTCTGTCTGACAAGCATCAGGACGTACTAATACATAGCCTGTATCAATACTCCACTGTGCCGCACGCTCTTTATCAGTCATCCATTTTACAAACTTTAAGGCTGCATCACGTTCAGCTTCTGTTGTTTTCTTTAATATATAAAAATTGCCTCCACCTGTTGGTGAACCCAATCTTATATGTTTTGGTAACATAGATACGCCATAATCAAAAGTTGTATTTTCTTGAATATTTGTTAAGTTTCCTGTTGTAGTCCACATCATAGCTGTTTTCCCTTCAAGAAAATCTCTAGGTATTGTAGACCATTCAATAGTTCCTTTTTCCATCACACCATATTTATATGATAAATCAACTAAAAATTGAAGTGCTTCAACAGCTCTAGGGTCGTTAAAATATACTTTTGTCCCTTCTGAATTTGCAAGTTCAAGTCCATTTTGAATACATAATGCCTGAAACATCCAGTAAGCATACCCTGTAGTAGGAATAGAAATACCCCACTGTGTAACTTTTCCTGAACTATCTCTATTAACAAGCTTCTTACTTATATCAATAAGCTCTTGCCATGTTTGAGGGGGAGCTGTTGGATTAAGTCCTGCTTTAGTAAAAGCCTCTTTATTCCAAAACATAACAATAGTAGAGCGCTGAAAAGGTATACCCCACGTTTTTCCTTG
The DNA here is from genome assembly GCF_000055945.1 of Lawsonia intracellularis PHE/MN1-00. Classification (NCBI taxonomy): domain Bacteria; kingdom Pseudomonadati; phylum Thermodesulfobacteriota; class Desulfovibrionia; order Desulfovibrionales; family Desulfovibrionaceae; genus Lawsonia; species Lawsonia intracellularis. The sequence goes on along the minus strand of NC_008011.1, from coordinate 100,603 downwards.
AGCTTGACTATTTTTCATAAACACTGGGAAATAGTCATGACTTAACTCTGCTCCTCCAGGAAGATCTTCATATGCAATAATAGCATTTTCATCAATTAATGAATAAATATCACAAGCAAGTAACACTGCAACATGGGGAGGTTCACCTCCATGCATTGCTGTTAAAACTTTTGTAATAGTATCTTTATATGTTCCTGTATATATTGGCTTAATAACTATATCAGGATAAGTTCTCATAAACTCAGCAGTCATATCTTCAATAATTTTTGTGATAGGACCACTTACAGCAACAGGAAAACAAAATGTTAGATGCACCTTATCCAATGCTATAGCAAATGTTGGAACAACTATAATGAAACTAAGGACAAAACCTATATAATATATTTTATGTATAAATTGTCGAACCATTATTCTTCCCTATAATAACTCTTTGTGCTTTCTATATAATACACAAATATGAGGATAACTATAGATATATAAAGTTTCTATAACTACTCTAATATAACTATCTAATATATTTCTTTCTATGTTTTTTATCTATTAGTGTCTAGTGATCCTATTTCCTGTATCTCCATTAAAAAAATGCATATGCTCTGGTGAACAACTAAGATAAACTATCTCTCCAGGAGAACAAGTTACATTACCATGCTGAATAAAAATAATTTTTTCACTTCCAACTTTACAAGTTACTAATGAAACAGCTCCATGGTATTCATTAGATAATACGATACTAGGCCATCCAACAGAAGAAATTTGAAGATGTTCTGGTCTAACACCTATAACAGTAGCTCCTTCTGGGACTTGCGGAATAAAAATATCTTGAGAACCAGATATGATTAGCTTTCCATCCTTTTGAGATAAATTTATTATATTCATTGGGGGAGTACCAATAAAACTTGCAGCAAATATGGTTTGAGGCTTTATATACATATCTTCAGGTACAGCATGTTGCACAATTACTCCTTTATTCATAAGAATAACCTGATCAGCTATACTCATAGCCTCTACCTGATCATGTGTAACATAAACCATTGTCATTTTTAAAGCTTGTTGAATTTCCCTAATTTCTTTACGCATATCATTACGTAATTGTGCATCAAGATTCGAAAGTGGTTCATCCATGAGACATACAGATGCATTTGCAACAAGAGCTCTACCAAGAGCTACACGTTGTTGTTGACCACCTGAAAGCATAGAAGGTTTACGACCAAGTAAACCATATAAATTCAACATTGCTACAGCATTATCAAGACGTTTTTTTTGTTCTTGTTTCGGAACCTTTCTTACTTTAAGACCAAAAAGAATATTTTCTTGTACTGTTAAATGAGGGAAAAGAGCATAAGATTGAAATACCATAGATAAATGACGTTTTGAGGGTGGCAAATATGTTACATCACAATCATCAATGATTATTTGGCCTGATGTTACTTTTTCAAGACCAGCTATTAGCCTCAATGTAGTTGTTTTACCACAACCAGACGGTCCCAAGAGTACAAGTAAATTCCCAGATTCTACTTTAAAATTTATATCATCAACTGCTTTGGATGTATCCCAGTATTTACAAACATTATTCAAACAAATGGCAGACAATTTATTTCCTCTAATAGTTATGCTTTAATAATTATATTCGGGGTCTTATTACACTCTTGGAAATGAACTATTAACTGATCATTATTTACCAAAACAATACTATATCCTGATGGTTCTTTAAATCCAAGAACAGATTTATCAGATTGAAAATTTAAAGCAATTTGGTGTGCTGTACTTGGTGCACAAGAAAATGGTATACCATTCCATGAACCACAAATAGGCCGATGAATATGGCCAACAAACATATGGCGAATCTTATCTTTATATGGTTTCAATACAGCAAAAAATTCTTCAGAATTTTTTAAAGAGTGTACAATAGCATCCATTGAGGGAATTCCAAGAGAAAATGGTGGATGATGAAAAAATAATAACACAGGTTTTGTTGCTTGCTTAAGTTCATTAGCTAACCAGTCTAAGCGGGCAGCACAAAGTATTCCACTAGACTGATTTGCTATTGTTGTATCAAGAATGATACATAAACCTACAGGAGTATCTACTGTAAATTGAACAAAACCATTTGGATCTCTTGGATATTCAGGGATAGCTGTAAATAACGATTGTTTTAAATCATGATTACCCATAACAAGATACCATGGCATTGGTAGTTCTGATAACACCTCTTGAAGAAAAGAAAAACACTCCATGCTACCATCATTTGTTACATCGCCAGTTAGTATAAGAAATGCTGCATCTAAATGATCTCTTTTAATCTCATCAATACATGTCTGTAACTTTACTCTAGGATTATTATCGTATACTAAACAGCCTTGAGCAGAAATATGTGTATCAGAAATATGAATAAATTTTATTATAGACTGCATATATTGTCCTTAATTCAATAATCAAATTACTTAAGTTAACTGTTATATTATTATATTGAGTATTGCTATACTATAGTAGTAAATCTTGCTAATCTACCTCTTTAACATAAAAAATCTAATAAAAAACAATAGGATAATATTAATAAATATATTTATATATTGTGCTAATAGACTATTACCACTCTATGTATATTGTATTATTAAAAAGAAATAATAAGCTCTATAATAATTATGGAGATAACTATGAGTTATATCACTATATTAATTCCTGCATTACTTATAGTTCTAATTTGGCTTATCTTGCAATCTAAAACATTAGCCAATATACATGATCATTTAGCTATTACAGATAATGATGAGTTAGAGATTCTTTTAACTAAAGTGAGTGCAGTAACACTTATAGATGTACGCTCATCACAGGAGTTTAATGTAGGACATCTCACTGGAGCAATTAATATTCCTCTCAAATTCCTTAAAAAAAGTATTGATACTCTTGAAACAACAAAGCCTATTATATTAATAGGTAATAATAGCAAAAAGTTACAAAAAGTTGCTATCCTCCTTCAAAAAAGAAGACCTGATCTTACATTACAATATATAAAAGGAACATTAGTTCATACTCTTGATAACAATATCATAATAAAATGGGATTAAAAACTCCCTTAGCAATAAAGTTATGTTCATTAGTTACCAAGTGTTATAGTGAAGACTTATAATTAACAAGTCAACTAACACAGAATATTTTATATAAAAACACCCCTATAAAATTTATATTTATATAAAATAATACAAAAATACAAAAATTTTTTTATTTCTTTCATATAATTAGAATATAAATTTGTTGAGTTATACTTTGCAAAATAATTCAGTTAAATATCCTGTTGTTACTTAGTAATTAGTAGAATTATGTTACTACCAGATGAATTATATACTATTTATTAATTAATACTAGTAAAATAATGAGCATCCCCGTGTACCTCCCTACTAGTTACAATTCAGTAATTATAGTATAAAATAAAGGAGATGCTCTATGAGCCCATAATAATTATAGAAAAGCTCCTCATTCATATAATTATGACTCATTGGGTATAAAACTTGTATTTTCTGAGCTCTTACTTCATGATATAATTTACTAAAACATCCTATAATAACTTTCTATATAACTATTAGTAAATATTCACCTAATTTAGTTTATAATATATAGAAATTTTATCTTCCAATAATCAAATATTATTACTGCAATAGGTAACTTAATATAATCAGAGTACTACTTTTTTTAGCAATAAAAGAATTCATAGTTATATTCCTTGAAGCTTTAAGAATAAATTTAGAATAACAGAAAATATAAGCAGAATTCATGCCATACTAAAAGTATGTAAAACATATTTTATATAAGCAATATATTTATGCCCCTTCATTTTTTCTTTACCATTTCTATAATAATTATGTATCACTAAAAAATTGACAGAACCTTTTATAACCTTTTAATTATATAATAATGAGCTTAAGTTACTCTTTCAAGCTAGAGTAGTTATTTATTTAATGTATAAATAATATACAAAAAATAGATAGATATATAAAAATGATACTCCCAAGTATCATTTTTATATATCTATCCTAAATACATCCATAATAAGTCAGTTATAATAATATAATATTACGTTTTTCTTACCCAAAAAAGAATAAGAATTACTTAGGAAAAACTTTATATATGTAAAGTGTTTCACTTTGTTATTTGTATATTGTCTAATCAAAGCTACTCATTACTAACATAGGGAATATATATATATATTATGGTACATTCTTACTAATTTAAATCAGATTGAACTACTTTTGAAGAACTAATAGCACTTAATAGATATTCTGAAATACCAAAAGTTAAAATAGTTAGAATAGCTCTTCCACAAATATGAAATACAGATTTTGGATGGATAGTTACAATAAGTTTTTGTTCTGATAGTATGTTATTTTTCTCCATTTTCGTATACTTCCTAGATAGAATGTCAGATTAGTATAGCTTATGGTTAGCTATCCACTTTTGCTATGTATAATCTTATTTTTGTCATTACCATCTTCAGCCTACTTATTTTTTACATATCACATAACCAACTTATCCTTTTTAATCATTACTACCACGAGTAAGTGACATCTCAGCTGTAATACCGCTTGTAGGCATATGAGAAGATTGTTCAAAAATCAACTGTGTACGAGAAGATACACTTCCAGAACTACTAGTACTATCTGTACTTGATCTACGTGAAATTTCTAAAGGTGGTTGTGACTCAAATACATTTACTACTCTTGGTTGTGGATTCTGTGTAGCTTGTCTTGATTTATACAGAGAAATACCTTTCATAATTAATTCAGAAAACCCTAAGCTTATAACTGCAAGTCCAACACGTGCTGCCATTTTTAAACCTTGTTTACAATTAGCAGTATATAATGGAGAGGACGAGCTTAATGATGAAGTAGAGCTTGCTGATGATGTACTACTTGCACTACTACTGTCATTACTGTTTCTATTAGCGTAATCATAAAGCCCTTGATTCATAGCTGCTGATATCTTAGCTGCTATAGCTGGATCTATTGGCGGCATGCTCTTACTCCTCTCTTATCATAATGACTCAATGAATATAAACCATAATGACTTCTAAGATAACAATGAAATTTTTAGGTTATGTTTTACTATCCTAATATATAAAAAAGGTATAAAAATATACCTTATTAATTCATTTATAAAAGATACTAAACAAACTTATTTTATTTATTAGATATATAAATAGGTAAACAAATATTATATAACAGAGTAAGTTCTATCCACTAACACCACTACTACCTGATGAAGAAAAACCACCTCTATTGTATGGATCATGAAACGTAACTTTATCTTGATCTTTATTATAACTAACAGTAATTTCAGGACCTCTTGGACCAGATTGGCTGTCTCTTAATGAAATTAAATCAGCTAATCTTGATATCCCACTCCTAACTTGTGTTGCAGCATAACTATTTACTGCTCTTACACCTAAATTCCTCACTGTGAGAGTAGCACTTGCAAGTACTGAGCTTCCTACACGTGCCATTGCTCCTCCAAGTTGCCTACAGTTACTACAAAGACCATGTAGGAATGAAGATGCAGATGATGATGTAGCGCTTTTAGATGACGTCTCTTGTGTTTGTCGAGTATTTTCTGTCCTATTATCTCTATTTACAGATGTGTTATCTTCAAAGTCTTGAGGTCTAGGTGCGTTGAGCGTTATTGTAATTGGCATAGCTTACCCCACATTACCTTGCAGTATATATTATTATTTTCACGTACCCTACTTATAAAATAATTATTTCTTTAAAAAATGCTTCAACTATTCTCCTGTAGCACCACCACTATTTGTTTTAAGGGTCGTCTCAGCTGTAATACCGCTTGAAGGTTTCTGTGGTGAGTCATGAAACACAAAATGAGAACCACTAGATCCAGAACTAGGTGATGGAGACTCTTTACCAAAACTATTTACACCACCACTGTTCTTCTGACTAGAAGATGTCCACAAATTTTTATCATTATCATCAGTTGCAGATGGATTATGTATGCCACTTTTTTCAGGAAAACTAGGCTTACCAGTTTCCCATAATTTACCCATTCGTGCCCCTTCAGATTTAACTTGTCTAGCTTGATAAGCTTCTATCCCTTTTCTCACACCTTCAGAAATACCTAATGTTAGAACTGCAAGGGCAATACGTCCAGCTAACTTCAGACCTTTTTTACAATTCATACCACATAGTTTTGAAGAACCTTTACTGCCTTCTGTTTTCTCTGTATTCTGCGCTTCTGAAGTCTCATTAGTAGAAGTTGCTTGTGTTGTATCCGCCATTAAAGCTTGATTTATTCTTTGACCTGCATCTACTCTCATCACAAACCTCCCCTATATGTGGACAAGTCTTCATTTTTTGTTCTTTTTACTATCTAGCTAATAAATAAAAAAAGTAGAGAATATATTAACAAAAATATTTAGTTATCTAAGTTTCAACAGTGTTCCCCTCATTAAACCCAAAATCTTGTAGGCATACCATTACGATACATCAACCCATACCTATTTGGTGCTCTACTACCTAATTGTCTATTTCTCCTACTCCTATTCCTCTGAGGTTGACTTTGAGCTTCTTCTGAGTGTGACTGATTATCATCCCACACTCTTTTCTTCTTACCATTTTCATACCATGAAACACCTTTTACTATTGGTGGACCATATATTTCACTTTTTTTAGCTTTATACATCCTCATGCACTTAAATACAGCTTCTGACAAGCCTAGTGTAAAAATTCCAACAATAACACGTGCAACTATCCCCAACTCAATATTACAAAACTCCCAATAACTACTTATATCTTCCAGAGGCTTTTCTTTCTCTATAAGCTCATTCTCTTTTTTTATTCCATCATACCATGTTGGCTCATTATATATTTTCATAACTTATCCTCTTATTAAAAATTCTTTTACTATTTCCTCCTCTAACTATGACTAATCTGTTATATAATAAGCTAGTTATATACTCTTATAACAGCCTAACATTTAATAATAAAACTATGAGGACGATGATGAAGAACTACTACTCGATTCTCCAGGCTTTTTAGGTGTATCGTATATTGGTTCTTGAGAACGATTCCCTCCTGATTGTGGCATAGGTATAGGTGCACCTACTATCCCAAAATTTCTTGGAGTATCATAAATTGGATCTGTATCTGGTTTACCATGTGGAAGTAAAGAAGGTGATGTACTCCCCACTCCATGAGGCACATCATAAATTGGATCTGAATCTGGCCCACCATGTCTTTTATTAATAGGAGGTGGAGGTGGAGAAAAATCTGGAGGAGCACTGTCCCGTGGGTTACTAGTAGTATGCCTTGTGGATCCATCTTGACCACCAATTCCATGGCTACTAACTCTAGGAGCTAAACTTCCAGAAGAAACACCTGAAGCTGTTTTATCTCTTGTTATATATTGACTTAAGCTCCTAATAGAACTAACAAGACTAGAAAACATACTACTTATTGCAGCTCCAACACGTGAAAGACCACTAGAACAACGAGAACATAACCTACCCCAAAAAGAACTTGAAGATCTACGACCAGAAGTTTCTTCTGTTTGGTTTGTTTGTTGTGCTCCTTGACTAGATTCTACACTGCTTGTTGATGAATTATTTGGTGGTACTTGTCTCCAGCTACCATCTGATTCAATCCTCATTTCATCCTCCTTAGACTCAGAACATGAAGAGTGTAGACACAACTATGTCTAACTTAGTAGACATATATATATATATTAAGCTAAACATATATAATGCTCTCCAAATCTGAACAATATTGTTACCTAGTATATTACCAAAGTACACACTACAGATTGTTCTTAATACATTATGATTCAAACTACTGTATGTTTTCTAATATCAATTCAGAAACACCAAGAGTCACAACTTTTAGAGTAACATTATCCATCACTATAGTCATTTTTGTACATTGTTCATATTTATCTTTATATTCGCTATCCTTAAATATTCTTGTATCATTAGTAGGCTCAATTACCTGAAAATCATTTAATGTAACTTTATCTAACTGATAAAAAAATTTCATCTTAACTTCCTCCAAATATACAATAAGCCGTGGGATGCTTAACTTCACTAGGTTACTTGCCATTACTTATACAGTTACCTAGCTTTACGGCTTAACTAAAAAAAGCTTTAGAGGAACTAATAAAATTTTCTATCTTTAATAAATAAAAGCACAAAACATACCAGTTGTATTTTTTAATACTATAAACATTAAATATATAGATTAGTAAATATGATAACTATCTATATATAATGAAAAAATATCAATAATTATGACTAACTCTCCTATTTCTTCTTCCTTCATAAAATATATTTCAGATCTCCTATTTAGAAAAAAATAATAGGTTAAGTTATAAGAATATAAATAACTTAACCTATCATAATGAATATTCATTCATCAGATAATGAATCTTTTACTGTCAATGTATTGAAAAAAACTTTGTTATAATTTTGTCATTAACACACTAGGTTAAATTCATTACATATTCTATTCTTTCCTATTAGTTATACTTATCTATTAGCAATATATACCTATTTTTTAATCAAAAACGACACTGCTTATCTTTTTGAAGCATAGGTATTGAGCTTGATTGAATAGCACAGTAGCATGCAATGTATTTATTACTTTGATATATGGAGGGAATAAATGTCTCATATAAAAAGAAGGAAACAATATTATATGTAGATTGACATGTTGTTTTGAATTTCTTCCAAAATAATGCACAACTAGCAATATTACTATGTGTATCAGCTTGAGTTTCTGTTTGTAACGAATAATTTTCCAGTATTGAATTTCCATAAAAACCATTTCTCTGAATGAATTCGTTCATAATTTCTCTACCTTACTAATATTGTTATTGTGATATCATAATAAGAAAAAATCAGACTGGATAATAAAATGAGGATATTTATAATAGAGGTAGTAATATAAAGGAGTAGTAAGATAATAAAGGCTAACTAGCAAAAATTTATGCATAAATTAGGCCAGAAAACTTCTAAGAATTATTACTAATATTATAAAAAAATTCTTTTATAAAAATTATATAGTTACTATAGGTTATATTAAGTTTATTTATTCATATATTATATATAAATAAGCTGATAACATATACCTATGCCATAAATCTTGGCATTTAGTCTAAAACTAACAACAAAATTGGCTATGACAGTTCATTCTCCCTCATGCTTAATAGCTATCAATAGTATATTGTATACGTTCCCATAGCTGTTGTACCCCTTTCATATTTTTTGAAGAAACAAGTAATGGTTGTGTATTATTAAGCAATGCTCTCCACTCTTTTTGACGTTTATTTTGTTCAACCAATTTACATTTATCAATTTTTGTAAGAACAGGAATAAGAGGAATACAATAACTGGTAGCAAATTCAGCTAGTTCATAGTCTAGTTTTTGAGGAGGGATTCTACAATCTATAAGCAAAACAAAAGCTTTTAGCTTACTACAGTTTTTTAGATAATACTCTATAAGCATAGCCCAATGTTGTCTCTCTATTTTACTACATTGTGCATAACCATATCCAGGTAAATCTACCAACATAAAAGTATTTGGATAAACCGCATAAAAATTAATGGAACGTGTCTTTCCTGGAGTTCCACTTGTCTTTGCTAGTTGTTTACGACCTGCAAGAGCATTGATAAGAGATGATTTGCCTACATTTGATCGTCCTGCTAACGCAATCTGAAGTATATTGTTTTGCTCTAGAATATCTAATTGTTGTTGAAGCTGTTGTTTAGTAAAATTTGTTGCCTCAAGTTGAAGTTTGTATTGTGTCATCATTTGCCTTACTTCATATGAGATATTGACAAGCTTTGCTGAATGCTCAAAAATATCCCTTTCATATACTTAGTGGTAGTTATCATTATTGACTATAAAAAACGACGTCTGACAGTACAGATACTGTGTTATTGTAAATGAGTCTATACTGATAAAAAATAGTTATATATATATATATGAGCTGTACTTAGTTTTACTCTAATAACTAATAACCAAAAAACAAACAAAATTTCAATATCTCATTGTCGTTTAATGCTAAAATAATCAACATTAGTTACGTGCTATGTTAAAAACTGCTATGGAGGCAGCATGTATTCAACTACTGATTTTCGTAAAGGACTTAAAATAGAAATTGATGGTGTCCCCTATGATATAATAGACTTTCAGCATTTTAAACCTGGGAAAGGTGGAGCTATGGTCCGCACCAAACTCCGCAATATCCTTAATGGCCGAGTAATAGATAATACATTTCGTTCTGGAGAAAAAGTCGAACGGCCAAACTTAGAGTCAAGGGATATGCAGTTTCTTTATCATGAAGGCTCTGAACTCATCTTTATGGATCTTACAAACTATGAACAACTCCATATGTCAGAAGATGTTACTAATGGAAAATCTGAATTTCTTAAAGATGGACAACAATGCCGTGTACTTCTTTACAATGAAAAACCTATAGATATAGATATCCCTTTAACGTTAATTCTTGAAGTTATAGAAACAGAAACAGCTATAAAAGGTGATACTGTAAGTAATGTAACAAAACCTGCAAAGCTTGAAACAGGAGTTGTTATACAAGTACCTATATTTATTAATATAGGTGAGCGTATAAAAGTTGACACCCGTACTAAAGAATATATTGGTCGTGAGTAAGACTATTTTTACTACTAATCTATGAATACCATAAAAATATGATCATGATATCCCTCTATTACTATAGAATCTCACTATGATATATTCAGGCAAAGAAAATAAATCTACCCGAAATCTATCTCTTCAACAGAGTAGACCAAATAATGAAACACCTCCTGAAGATAATAATCAAAAACTTGCTCGTGAGTTATTTGGACTTTTCCTCATTTTCTGGGGATTGCTTGTCCTTTTAAGCCTACTTTCTCATGATCAACGAGATCCTAGTCTTAACCATGTAGTAAGTAATTTTTCAAAAGCTCATAATCAAGCAGGAATATTTGGTGCATATATCAGTGGGCTATTGGTAGATATATTTGGATTCTCTGCTATTGTTTGGCCAGCCATATTTATAGCATGGGGCGCTGGATGTATTACTACTTGGCTAACTATTCCTTGGTGGCGTTGGCTTGGATTTTTTATTCTTTCATTTTGCCTCATTTCCTTTGGTGCTGCATGGAACTTTGGTATTGGTGATGTTAGAGGTGGTGGCATCATAGGTATGACCATTTATAAACAATCTTCTATAATTTTTGGTACTATTGGTTCCACTCTTATTTGGCTTTTTTTATTCTTTATTTCTCTTGAATTTGCCTTTGGTATTGCATGGTTAAATATTCTTCATCGCCTTCAAAATATTATTAAAAATAAAATTGAAAAATATGACATTTCTTTAAAAACTATATGTTCAATATGTTTAAACTATAATTGGCTTTGTTTTATACAAAACTATTTTCCCTTTAAAAAACAAGAAGAATATATTGATATTATCCCATTATATGAAATTCATAACCCTACTCTGCAACCTGCTTACCCTTATGATTCTTCTTTATTACATAATACCCTTGCCCATCAGTATACAGGTATTGCTACGCTATCAAGCTATCGATCTGAAAGAATACAATATTCTCATACATCAAACAATCAACTATGGAACATACCACATTCTTTACAAGAAACATTAAAAAAGTCCCATAAGAAAAGCATAATCTCTACGACCTATAACGAATTCACTTCTCCTGACATAACTCCTCTAACACTCGAAGATGATACCTTTGAAGATACTCATATCGATATAGATAAATTAGAAAATTTAGACACAATAGATATCACCACACATCCATTGATAACCTCTCCTACGACTAACAAGTATGAGGAACAAATCCAACATACTTCTTCCAATAATTTACCAAAGCTACTAGAGTCATTCTCAGAAACATCTAGTATACCAACTTCAACAGCTTTGCGACAAACAACTAATCTTGTAAAACACAAACTACCATTACCTTCCTTATCCCTTCTTCATTCTTCTACAGAAAATGATATACTACCATCTCAACTTACTCTTAAAGAAAAAAGTAAAAAAGTGATGGATTGTCTTAGTGACTTTAATATTCAAGGAGAATTAGTTCGTGTTACACCAGGTCCAGTTATTACACTTTTTGAAATACGCCCAGCACCTGGAGTCCGTGTAAGTAGAATAGCAAACCTTAGTGATGATCTTGCAAGAAGTCTGATGGCTGAAGCCGTACGTATTCAAGCACCTGTTCCAGGTAGTGATACAGTTGGTATTGAAATACCAAATGAAAATAGATCACTGGTAAGCTTTAAAACACTTATACAGTCTAAAGCATTCAAAAACAGCTCATCACCATTAAGTATGGCCCTCGGTAAAGACATAGAAGGAAAGTCAACAGTCAAAGACTTGGCAACAATGCCACACATTCTTGTGGCAGGAACAACAGGCGCAGGGAAAAGTGTATGTCTTAATACAATACTATTAAGCTTTCTCTATAATGCTACTCCTACTGACTTGAAACTCATACTTATTGATCCTAAGAGGGTAGAACTAGCTATGTATACACAATTACCACACCTTATACATCCTGTTGTTACAGAACCTGCACTTGCTAAAGTAGCCTTAGAATGGGCTGTTTATGAAATGGATAGACGCTACAACTGTCTTGCACGCCTTGGAGTAAAACATTTTAATGAGTTTAATAAAAAATTACTTAGCATTGGCAATAACAAACCTGAAGAATTTGCAGATTTAACATACCTCCCTTACCTTGTAGTTATTATTGACGAACTTGCAGACCTTATGATGACTGCAGGAAAAGAAGTTGAAGGCTCAATTGTTCGCCTTGCACAGCTTGCTCGAGCTGCAGGAATACACCTTATTGTGGCAACACAACGTCCTAGTGTAGATGTAGTAACTGGACTTATTAAAGCAAACTTTCCCTCTCGTATTGCATTTCAAGTAGCTAATAAATATGATTCACGTACAATCCTAGATGCCACAGGTGCAGAACAACTTCTTGGGAAAGGTGATATGCTTTTTAAACCAAATGGTGGGAAGATTCAAAGACTTCATGGAGCTTTTGTCACAGATGAGGAAGTAACTGCTGTTACTGAATACTGGAGAAAACAACAAGCACCAGTATATGAAGTAGATTTTTCTAATTGGAATAACCCTCTCAATATAAATAATACTACAACTAGTAATACAAATACAAAAACTCCTTTTAGCTCAAGTGACGAAGAATCGTTATATGCTGAAGCTATTACTTTTGTTCAAGAACAAGGTAGAATGTCTATTTCTCTATTACAACGACGGTTCCGTATAGGCTTTAATAAGGCTGCTCGTTTTGTAGAAAGAATGGAAGAAGAAGGCATACTTCCTCCTACAATACGTGGAAATCGTTCACGTACTATACGTTCAAATTAGCCTTTGAAGAATATTATAAATACTATAATTTTTCCTAAGCAAAGGAACAAAAAAATGTCACAAAAATTTTCTATGCTACAACTAATATTATTTTTTTTAACTTTTATATTTTATTCATATATAACAGATAGTTATGCAGAGTCTATACCAATAGTAAAAGAATTACAGCAATCATATCAATCCATTAAAAACTTTTCTGCAACATTTACTCAAGAACTTACTCATCAAGAAAGTGGGTCCAAAGAAACACGTATTGGGAAACTCTTTTTTAAAAAACCACTTCTTGTCAGATGGGAAACAAACACACCTCATGAAGAACTTCTTCTTATTAATACCAATGCTGTATGGGATTATCTTCCTGATGAAAACCTTGTTTATAAGTACTCTACAGATATTGTAAAAGATTCCACATCTATTATTCAGGTTATTACTGGACAAGTACGACTTGATAAAAACTTCTCAATTATTGAAAATAATAATAATAATAATAATGAGCTAATCTTCCTTAAATTATACCCAAAAGAACCAACGACTCAAATGGTTGAGGCATTTTTATGGATTAATAAAAAAAGTTTACTCATTCACAAAGTACAATCAATTGATTTTTATGGAAATACAAATACTATTACTTTTATTAATATTACACCCAATACTCATATTGATAATAACATATTTCAATTTACTCCACCTAAAGATGTTACTATAGAAAATTTACAAGATTCATCTACACCAGAACGACCACTATTTAATTAGTATAGTAGCTATTCTATATAGAATTTTATATCTTCTATAATAAGATACTTTTTCTTATCTTAGAAAAAGTATACCTAACTATTATAAAAAATTAAAAAAAGAGGGGAGAGATTACTCTCCCCCCTTTTTTAGCTAACATTATTAATGATGTTAGTTAAAAGTTAATAATAACTTTTATTAACTCTTTCTACGCTTTTCCCAAAGCTTCATATCTTTCATTTTATTACGACGTTCACGTTGTAAACTTTTACATACTAACGGGGTATCTTTTTTTAGTCCCCACTTTTCACGATATTCATTGGCGTCAAGCCCATGACTACGTAAATGTTTACGTGTCAAAATTTTAAATGTCCTACCACACTCAAGACAAGTAATAGATTTTTCTTTAACTGACTTACGGGGATCCATTTGTAATTCTGTTGGTGCCTGCTCTTCTTGAATGCAATCACCTTCAGAAACAACCTTTATACCTGAAGAAAGACGACGAACCATAGAAATAATTTCATCTTCTGCCATTACCCGAACGCTGGCTTGTGCTTTTACTATATCTAATGCTTCTTTTAAAAAATCATCCATATAAGACCCTCCATTTTAATCTTCTGGAGATTAATAACTAACTATATAATTTAGTTTAGATTTATTAAAGGTTACTGAAAAGTATAGTATGATAGAGTATTATACTTACTATTCCCTAAGCTATATAACTGTTATAACTCTAATAAAAGTTATACAGTTTTTGATTATTCTATTTAGACAACATATGAGTTATCTATTCTACTTAATAGAAATAAAAATCTATTATAACAAAAAATAATTATGTATTCCACTAATTGGAGTAAGTTAAAATAATAATAATAATAATAATAAACACTTTACCGGCAAAATAAATAAAAATTACCTGAAAAGTGCCATGTTCTATTAACTCCAACTAGTTTATAGTAATACTAAAAATAACAAATAGTCAAAATAATATCTATTTAAGCTTAGTATATCTTAATAACTACTTAAAAAGTATAGATTACTTAACTATGACTATTTTGTTATCTAATATAAACTTTTATATTATCAAAAAAAAGTTTATATTCTATCTTTATAATTATTATATTTCAATACTTTTTTACTAAAAAATAATAATCTACTATAGCTACACCAATCAAAATTAATGTAATAGTTTTATTACTACCTTTTTTATACATCCTATTCTTAACTATTACTTAATATTGTAAGCTTATTTTCATAGTATGTAGCGTCAACTCCTGTTATATTTAATTCATCTATAAGCTTCTTATAAGCAGATATAGCAATATTTTTTTCTCCTATATGTTCAGCACATATAGCTTGTGACTCATAAATTCCTGTTAAGATAGGATTTGAAGCAACTTCTTCAAGACTTAATAATACATTTAATGCTTCTTTCCAGTTACCAGTTCTTTGTAAAAGATCCGCCTGATTAAGGCCTGATAAAATACCAATAGCACCTTTAGGATCTTTATTATATAAGATACCATACTCTTCAGCAGCCTTTTGATATTGTTCTAATTGAACAGCCCAAAATGCTAATTGAAGAATAATGCCTTTTTGTAAAGCAGTAGGAGCTGTTTTTTCAAACTTTATCAATGTATCAAATTGTTCAGTAGATACCGAATTAATTAAAATTTGACCAAGTGCTGCTTGTGCCTTTATTTCTTCACGAGAACTATACCAACTCCAGACTCCAGCAATAATTACTATGCTTAGTAATATAAGAAAAAAAGCTATAATAGTTTTTGAATGTCTAATAATAAATGACAATAAAGGACTAGAATTTTCTATATACTCTACTTGTGGATCAGCTATTTGTTCTAATGAAGAATTTTGTTCTTTATGACGAAAAGGAATAATCATTAACTCACCTTAATAAGGAACAATTGTCCAAATAAACATTATATTAACAACATATAAGCTCTATTAACTATACAATATAACAATATATATGTCAAAAGAAAAATATCTTTTTTAAATCAATAAGACTAGATAACCTAAAAAGAATAATATAACATTATATTGTTAGTATCATATAGTTAGCATAAATAATAAATACAATAACTAAAAAATAATTACAGCTAGCATAAAAAATTTATTAATGTATCTTTACAAAAGATATCTATAGTAGATTTTACTTATGCAGCAAATAAATTAAAGTAAAGTTCATACAGATAATAAATAGAAAAAATCTTTCATAACATACTATTATTCACTATAAAATAAAAAATAACCAAAGATATAATTAGTATTTTCAAAAAGAAAAAATTATGATGAATTCTATTTAACCATAAGCTGCTAAAAACAAAAATAATGAAATTGAGCATCATGAATCAAAAACTTATTGGAATACTTGGAGGAACATTCAATCCTGTACACTCAGCACATATAAACATTGCATTAGCTGCAATAAAATATATGCATCTAGAGCAAATACAATTCATACCATGTATGGTACCTCCTCATAAAACAACTAAAAATGTTATTCCATTTCAACTACGTGTGGATCTTTTGCAAGCTGCTATACAGGGAAATCCATTATTATCTATTAACACTATAGAATCTATATTGCCTCAACCATCATACACTTGGAACATGCTCAATTACTGGAAGAAACTACATACTCTTCATCAGCCACTTTTTATTTTAAGTGATGAAGATTTTGCCATGCTAGATACATGGTATAATGGTCTTGAACTACCTAGTATTACAAATTTCTTAATAATTCCAAGATCTACAAACAAAAAACAATCATTTTCATCAACACTAAAACGCTTTTGGAATTGCACTACAATAATACAAGATCGTCATAACAAAATGGTAAGTTATGCATCAATATTTAAAAATTTATACTGTTTCTTTCTTAATACTCCTATAATGGATATACGCTCCTCAAATATCAGATCCGCATGGAAAGGAGGAGTGTACCTAAATCATACAATGCCAACACCTGTCACAAAAATGTTAGAATATCACCAGAATATATTAAAAAAATTATGGAAATAAAATATTTTTATACTCTTAGCACATTAATTTTTTCATACCCCAACTATGCACTCTATATACACTTTACATACATACCTTTCTTATAACATTACTTTTTAACATTTTGTATTTTACTATTTTTAATATTTTTAACTTAATAAAATAAGTTATGAATATATAATAACTAATTATATATAATTAATAACAAAAATTAGCATATCAAACATATTATTTTTTATAATAATGTTCTATATTAGATTAATATAGACTGTTGTAGTATTTTAATACATGATTAATAACTAACTGTTTTCATAATAAAATAAGTTATGAAGAGTGTATCTTTATGATTTAATTGAATAATAAAAAATTTATTAAATAATTCATATTTATATTTGTATGTAACATGCCTAATAAAATACTCTTATATTGAATTAGTAAAATGTCATATTTATGTTAACACATTCATATAATAATAAAATTATTGCTTTATACATTACAAAAAGTTAATACTTACAAAAATTGATTGGAGGTCTGTAATGAAAATTGATAATGCTCCATCAGTACAGTCTATGTTACTTGGGAGATCTCAAAAAAACACAAATTCCTCCACTTTTAGTAGTCAGTTGAAAGAACAAGTTGATACCTCTACTAATAATATAACAATACAACAAACTACGCCTAATATTAAAGGTAATATAAGCTTACCAGATGTAAATATTATTAGTCGAGAAGCAACTCCTTTTCTCTCCAAAGAAGAAGTAGATTTTTTTGAAAAAATGATGCAAAAAAACATTAATCTTCAAGGGGGCTATAAGACTTACTCCACCCAACAATCTAGTATAAATATAAAAACATAATCTTGCTATATACCAAATAGATTATAAAGATATACTAGATTAGTTAAACTATAGGATAATGAATTATTTAAATTAAGCCTATAAAATCAGGCTATAAAAAGTTCTGTTCCTGAACTCTCCACTAACTGACGCCACTTTTCTTCTAATGGTCCATCAGTAAAAATAGCTTTTACATTTGATAACCCACCTACTCTAACCATAGCAGGTCGACCAAATTTAGAGCTATCTGTTGCTAAAAATACTACTCTAGAATATTCAATAATCGTTCTAGCTACAGCAACCTCTCTATAATCATAATCTAACAAGTTTCCAGATTCATCAATACCAGAAATACCTATGATACCATAATCCATACGGAATTCACTCATAAAGCGTTCTGCACTTGCTCCTACAATTCCGTGATCTTTATGTCGGACTGTACCACAAGCTACAAGAACATCAAAAGAGCTATTTCTTGCACAAATAGCAGCTACATTTAAACTATTTGTTAGTATTCTTAAGTTCTTATGTTCAAGAAGCGCTCTAGCAGCCTCTTCGGTTGTTGTCCCAATATTAATGAAAAGTGATGCTCCATCAGGGATGTGATTTGCAAGTAACCTTGCAATTCTATTTTTTTCCTCTGAACAAATGCTCTTTCGTTCATCGTAAACAATGTTTTCAGAGCCAAGAGGCATTCCTGCACCACCATGGAATCTCTGAACTTTTCCATCTGATGCTAATCTGTTTATATCTTTACGAACAGTTTGTGGGGTCACATCAAAATGTCTAGCAAGATCTTCAATAGTTGCATAGCCACGGGCAGCAAGAAATTCTTGCAATGCTTTATGGCGCTTAGTTGTCTTATTTATCATAATCACCTTAACATATACTCAAATTTCTAATGTCACTTTGTAAAATGAAAAGTGGTTAAAATAACTAGCGATTATTCATGTAAGTAATTAGTTAACGTTTCTTTCAAAAAATTTATATACAACAAGCTCATAATATATATCATAACTTACCGTGAAAATTTACTTTTCGCAATAACTAGTTTCTGTATAATGTAATCATCCATTAAGCTAGTATATTTTTTATACTAACTCACTATTATTCTAATATGTTAGAATTAAATTAGGTTAGATTAGATTATATAAGTAAATCTTAAAATATTTTTTAAGATAATAACGCTAATTAACTTTTATGGTATAAGTAAAAAGTAAAAAATGTAACTTAACATATAATTATAATTATTAATAACTATGTAAAATTTATATATAAAATTGTTTTATTATATCAAAAACTAAATTAAGAAACTAAATTATTTATTATCTGTATGTATTAATTATAATAAATATACTATTAATTTTTACTAAATTAATTAGTCCTATTACTATTCACTAGAACTTTAACATATAGTAAATTATAAATTAAACAAAAAAAGAATGTTATATTTTGAGTAATGTCAATAAGATAAGATTATAAGAAGTAAAAAAAATATTAATAAATTGATATATCGATACAGAATTCCATATCTTCTTTTTTATTGATTCATTAGCTACATAAAATTACAGAGGTAGGGAGAGAAAAAGAGAAAGAATAATAGTCCATCAATATTGATGGACTATTATTTAATAAATAAATTAGTTACTACTATCATCATTAGATGACATACCATTAAGAGCTTCTTGTAATTTTGCTTCGTCTGCATGGGATAATGATGATTGAATGATTACTCCACCTGTACCATGAAGTGCGTCTAATACCTTGTCAGTAATATTTGAATTTACTAATACAAATAATGCTGATGATCCTGGAGTTAACTGTTTTGCAAGATTTTTCATAAAATCATCACTAATACCAACATCACTTAAAGCACCAGCAATGGCACCTGCACTTGCTCCTACAGCTAATCCCAATAGTGGATTTAAAAAGATTAAACCAATAAGTGTTCCCCAAAAACCTCCACTAACAGCTCCTCCAGCTGTGAGATTATACATTTGATGTAGCTTTATTTTCCCATCTGGTTTACGTACCACAACTACAGCATCTTCTAATGCAACTAGATATTCTTTTTGCATCTTTAAAAAGTCTAATCTAACTTCTTCTGCTTTTAACTCGGTATCATAGGTTACAACAATTAAAGTTTGCACAGTAATCTCCTTTCATAATATGAAAAAACTACCTGATGCTTATTATCGCTAACTATTATTAAATAATAAAATTAGATAATCTTCTTTAATTAGTCTACCATATTATAAAAAAATACTGAAAATAATATTGAATAATAAGGAAAATAGTAACAAAATTCATATCTGTCTTTTTAGCTATTGTCTTATCCTTAGTAAAACGATATATTTTAATAACCTAGTATTATTTAACACCAATAAGTTATTAATACTATCTATAGCTAAAAAGTATATAGTAATCTAAAAAGTAACTTATTTATAAAATAACTATTTATTTTTAATAATAATCAGTAGATGAGGTTTGAATGATTATTATTCGCATTTTTCTTTTTTTACTTATTATGAGTTATACTCAACTTGCCCAAAGTGCTATAAATATAGGTACACTGCCTGCAGCATCTTCTATCATTTTACATGTTGCTATTGATGAAGGCCTCTTTGCTGATCAAGGCCTTGAAGTGAATCTTGTACCTTTTAGAAGTACAGTTGAACTTAGTTCTGCTATGCGTGCAGGTATGCTTGATGGACATTTTACCGATATTGTCACTGTTCTTCTCCAAAATGAAACAGGTGTCCCACAGCAAATTGTGGCAACAGTAGCACGATCAACAACACAACATCGCAATTTTGGTATTGCTGTTTCTCAAAAATCTTCAATTCAATCTCCTAACGATTTAAAAAATACACCTATTGCTATTTCCAAAGCTACTATTATCGAATTTTTAGCTTCAAGACTCCTACAAAAAGCTCATTTACCCCCAACAAGTTGCCCGCTAACTGATATCAACAGGATTGCTTTACGCACACAGCTTCTCATGTCAAATAAGATTGAAGCAGCCCTATTAGTAGAACCATTACTATCGTTAGCAGAAAGTAATGGCTCAAAAGTTATCCTTGATGATAAGGGACTTAATCTTGTTTTTGCTGTTATTGCATTACGTAAAGAAGTATTAAGTGATAACATAGCACAATCTTTTCGTAATGCATTGTTAGAAGCCGCAAAACGTATCAATGCTAACCCAGATACCTACCGTACACTTATGGTTAACAAAGACTTGCTTCCTCAAGATGTTGTTATGACTTTTGCTATGCCTTTTTTTGATATTGAAAAAGAACCATTACCTAATTCAGCTGATATAGAAACCTTTGCAAATTGGATGATATCTTCAAAACTATTACAAACATCTCCTAGCTATGAGGAAATAGTTCTACAATGAGCTTTCATGGTATTTCAGTAGTAAATATAAATAAAATATATAATAATACTCTAATTCTCCATAATCTTTCTTTTAAAATTCCTGCTGGAGAAACTCTCTCTATTATTGGTCCTTCAGGATGTGGGAAAACAACTCTCCTCTATATTCTTTCAGGACTTGAAAAAGCAACTTCAGGTGATGTATCACTATATAGCAAAAAAATAGCTTTTATTCTCCAAGACTATGGACTTTTCCCATGGAAAACTGTTGAAGAAAATATACTTTTACCACTATTACTCCAATCTACTCCTATAAAAGAACAAAAAAAAGCCCTTAAAGAAATATTAGAAGAACTCCAACTTGTAGGACTTGAAAAAAGATATCCAATACAATTATCAGGAGGACAAAGACAACGAGTTGCTATTGGAAGGGCCTTAGTAACAAAACCAGATATTCTTTTTATGGATGAACCATTCTGCTCTCTTGATGCTATTACAAGGGAACGGTTACAGAATACACTTTTTAAAATATGGCAACATAGAAAAATAACTTTTGTTCTTGTAACTCACGACATCATAGAAGCTACATTTTTAGGGAAATATATCATGGTTCTTACACCTACTCCTTCTCCATCTATGTACTGGATAGAAAACTCTACTTTCAATACTAGACATTGCCGTACCCATGAAACATTCTTTAAAATTACATCAAAACTCCAACAACTCCTTATACCTATCCCTAGCTGTGATAAAGAAAATATATGAAAACAACATTTAAATACCTCTTAGCTATAGTTATAATAGTTGTCCTATGGAAGATTGGAAGTATCATTATTGGGGAAAATATTTTACCTAACCCAACAAAAGTTCTTATCTACTTTTATAATAGTTTAAAAACAAAACTCTTTTTAACTCACGCAGGTATAAGTATTTTGAGAATATCTGTTGCTATGGCACTTGCATGGTTTACAGCTTTTCCTTTTGGCCTACTTCTTGGTACTAAACATTTAGTAGATACTATTTTTTCTCCTATCATTTTCTTAACATATCCCATTCCTAAAATTGTTCTACTTCCTATTTTTCTAACTCTTTTTGGTCTTGGTGAGTCGCCTAAAATTTTACTCATCACACTTACAACAGGCTATCAAATACTTATTGCTACCCGAGCAAGTGCCCTCAACATTGACAAAAAATACCGTGACTCTTTTCGATCTATTGGAGGAACACCATCACAAGAACTACAACATGTTATTATTCCTGCGACATTACCTAATGCTTTAGTAGCTCTAAAAATTTCTAGTGGAACAGCTACAGCCGTACTTTTTATGGTTGAATCTTTTGCCACACAATCCGGCCTAGGTTTTCTTATTATGGATGGATGGGGTCGAGGCAATATGCTACAGATGTATACAGGAATTTTAGCAATGAGTCTTCTTGGAATGGGTCTTCATGAATTCTTTAATGCAATTGAAAGATACCTCTGCCGCTGGAATCATCTCCACTCAGGATTAGCAACTTAATTTTTTCTACTAACTAACTTAATTATCTACTTAAGCATCTCTCTTCATATCATAACTTTTATTATTATAATCAATTTATAGCAACTTGAACATAATCTCCAGGTCGAAGTTTACTTTGACGGCTTAAGTTATTTAAAGAAAGTAGGTCAATAGGAGGAACATTAAATTTTCTAGCAATACTCCATAAACTATCCCCTTGTTGTACCTGATATTGAACAATACGTTTAGGCTGAACTTGCTCTGGATCCTTTTTCAACATTGCCATAGGTGATATTTTTTCTATAGGAATGTAAAGTTGTTGCCCCACACTAATATCTGTATGAGACAAATTATTAGCAGTTACTAAACAATCTTGAGTTATACCATAATATTTAGCAATAGAAAAAAGTGTATCTCCTTTCTTTACAGTATGGAATTGTACTTTTGTATTCTGAGAGTTTTTAGTATCCTGAACTGTTTTTTCTTGATATATTTCTGGCTCTACATAGTTTGCCACCATTTTTGACGAAGATGGTATAGTAAGGATAGTACCAACCCTTAAAGAGCCATAATGAGGATTTGCATCTTTCAAGTCAGCAATAGAAACACCTGTTTTTTTTGCTATAGAGGAAATAGTGTCTCCCCTAACAACTCTATATTTTCCTCTATCCGCCATATATGTTTTAGATTTCGACTTTTTATTCAAAAAAGCATGAGCCATTCGAACTTTATGATGTGGAACATAAATAGTACTATGTACACCTGGTGGAGTAGTATGTTTTAAGTATGCTGCATTATGTGCAAAAAATTCATCCCAACTCATACCAAGATGCCTTGAAAGTGTTTTTAAATTTGTTCCTGGTTTTGCTTTTAATTCAACCATTTTCTGTGATTTAGACAATTCAATAGGTTCAAATCCTAACTGCTTTAAGTTTCTTATAATCTTACAAATTGCTAAAAACTTGGGTAAATATTGCTTTCCTTCTTCAGAAAGACGATTTTTTTCTGGAATACACTTATTACGTCTTCTAAGCTCAAAAAAAGACTTTGCTCCACTAGCAGCAAGAGCACGAGAAACACGCCCTTCTCCAGCATTATAAGCTGTAATAGCAAGATGCCAATCATTAAAAATTTGATGTAATCTTTTTAAATATTGAGCTGCTGCACGAGTTGACTCATAAGGATCACGCCTTTTATCAACCCAAGAGTTTTTGGACATCCCATAGTACTTTCCTGTTGCACAAGTAAACTGCCAAACTCCTGATGCACCTGTACAAGAACGAGCACATGGATTATAACCACTTTCAATAAAAGCTAAATACGCCAACTCATCAGGTAGTCCTTCTTGCCTAAAAGTTTTAATAATATGATGAAGATATCTACTAGCACGCTGCACATTTATTTCAACAGTTTTACGCTCATGACGTACATACTTTTTAAAGTGTAATAAAATATCTCTCATATCCTTTGAATCAATATTTCTATCAAATTGACCTTTTGAATTAAAAGCATTGAATTCTGTTTTATTTAAAGGTGTTCCGTCATCTGCAGGAAGATAAACAGTACCTGTTTTTTCTTCTTTACAACGGCTATAACTCCTTGTAGAAACAAACCTATCACTGCCAGAAAGTTTTTTATTTCCACAACCTTCTAATATTCCAAAGTTCAGTAGAAGTAATAAAAGCATTAAGTAATGAGAAACCTTTATTCTCATTGCTCTTGACCTAAGAATAAATATAACAGTTATAACTTGGTACACTTTTTACCCCAGATAACTCTTATATGGATTTATTACAAAAAACACAATAACTAGTAGATATGACTACTAATTATACTACCTATAGCTTATACTAATTTATTATAACTATCTTATAATTTTGATAAAATTCACCAATAAACTAAATAGTATAAATAAGATGAAAGAGATAACAAATCTAAAAAATAAAAAACAACATAATAAAAAACATCGCCAATTACCTTATACAAAACAGCTTACGAAGATGCAACACCCCAATTTTTCTGAATATTCTCTAGATTTTCTCTCAACTATTTCTATCTTGTCAGGAATTAAGCCAGTTTTGGATTTAATTGAAAAAGAACCTCAAAAAATTGACACAATATTTTTACAAAAGGGTCTTTGCTCAAAAGAATATCAAAAAGTTCTTGATCTATGTCGCCAGACAAACATACGTTTTATATTTACCACAAGTAAAGTTCTTAACCGTTTTTGCCTTACTAATCACCAAGGTATTGTTGCTCGCTTATTTGAATCTGGATTTATAGAACTTGAAGATTTATTTGATAAAGTTCCAGATGCACCCCTTCCGCTTATTGTTGTATTTGATCAAATACAAGATCCTGGTAACGCAGGAACTATTATCAGGACTCTTTATTCACTTGGTGGAGCAGGAGTTATAATCCCTAAACATAATGGAGTATTTCTTGGTCAAGATGCAAGGAGAGCTGCTGTTGGATGTCTTGAACGACTCCCTATAAGTAAAGCAATAAATCTTTCTAGAGCTATTGAAACAGCTAATGAAAAAGGTTTCCATATTTATGGAACATCTATAGAAAAAGATAGTAAAAATGTTTTTGAAGCAGAACTAAAGTTCCCTGCTCTACTTATTCTTGGTAGTGAAAAAAGTGGTATCAGATTACAACTAAAAAAAAGATGTCATACCATATTACATATCCCTATGGTGAGAGATGTTAATTCACTTAATGTTGCACAAGCAGGAGGCATCATTATAAGTTGTTTTGCACGTTGCCAAAATAACTTTACTGTTTAAGAATCTAACATACTATTAATAATAGTAGTAATAGCATATTCATAAAAATAACATAACTACCTTTTTATATTATATTTATCTAGGTTAATAAAAAAATATTTAATAGAAAACGACTCCAATAACTATGAATTTTATTTCACAAAATATACTTTATAAATAAGAGTTATAGTTAGTTATAGTTAGGAGTTCACTATTATATATTAATTGTTCAGCTAATTGTAGTCTACTACTAGAAATACTTTGGACATGTTTACACAATTGAATTGTAGCCATTGCAACATTTACTTGAGGAATATAGCTCAAAAAAAATGATGATTGAAAAAAATTAATGTTATTTTGATGTTGGATTAACAAGTTATCTCTAACCATATAAAAAAATATGGAGTTTGTACACTGGATGACACTAAGTTAGATTTTTTATCTTTTCTCATAACCTCCAATGTCATCTGATCAAGAGTATCTTCTGTATACAATACCTGTTGATTATTGTTAACTTTTGTTACCTTCTTTTTATAACCTAATGACTCTAGCAGGTTACTTGGCTGTACTCCATAATATGGGATACCAATACCAAAGGTTAATACAACCCATACTAATAAAAAACACAACAATATACTCCATAGTAATTTATTAAGATTATTTGTTTTTTTTATCATTATGTAATTATCAGTGTTACTCATATAATTACTCCATAACTATACTACAAGTCTCAAAAAAATAATAAAGAGTAATAACTACAATAAAGTAGCATCTGCAGGATAACACAATTTGTTAACATAGCTAACCATAACTTCTAACTAACATAAAATACTTCTAATTATCGTTAGTTAAGTATAATCTACATGTTATTTGTATAATCCTTTTAAGCATCTTCATTATATTAAAAAAGTTATAAAAAATAAGTTAAAAGATAACTGTTAAGAGTTATCTTAAATAGCATACATAATGATTAAAGATTTATTTAATATCTGCATTAATCATACCAAGTTACTGCAATAGTATACTTTTATCTATTTCTTACTAAATCACATGGTACAATACTACTCACTCTATAACTAGTAACTACATTTAATGCTCTCACCATATTTTTTATAGACTTATTCTCTTCTTCTTGTCTTCCAGCAATTACTATATATTTTACTGATATTCTTACATACCTTACATTGCCTGAAAGTAACCCTACACCTATAATAACATTAAGGATTAGGTATAACACAAGAAACTACCTATTTTCTTTCAACTTCTCATCAAATTTTTTTAAGGAGTTAGCTATGACTAATACACATTACTCCTCACTTTCAGTCACATTACTTCCTATCAAAACTCTTGGAGAAGCTGCTATACCCTCTCCTTTACCATACTGCGATATTAAAAAAAACGAATACATACACCTTTGTCTTAACCAAGAACAAATAGAAGACTTAGGTTCTTCACCTACACTTTCTCTTGAACTTGCTGGTCCACGACAAGATTTATACTTTGAACCTCAAACAACACGTTGTGCTATTGTTACCTGTGGAGGCCTTTGTCCTGGCCTCAATGATGTTATCCGTGCTATTGTTCTTGAAGCTCACTATGCATATAGCGTTGCTTCTGTAATTGGCATTCGTTATGGATTAGAAGGGTTTATTCCCAAATTTAATCATACACCTATTGAACTTACACCAGATGTTGTAAAAAATATCCATTGTTTTGGTGGGACTATACTTGGTTCATCACGAGGTCCACAACAACCTGAAGAAATTGTAGCCTCACTAGTACACCATAATATTAATATTCTATTTGTTATCGGTGGTGATGGCTCAATGAAAGCAGCAAATTCTATCACTAAAGAAATCCACCAACATAACCTTCGTATTTCTGTTATTGGTATACCTAAAACCATAGATAATGATATTAACTTTATTCCTAAATCATTTGGATTTGATACAGCTGTAGAAAAAGCAACAGAAGCTATTGGATGTGCTCATGTTGAAGCCAGTGGTGCTAAAAACGGTATAGGCATTGTAAAACTTATGGGTAGAGAATCAGGATTTATTGCTGCCCAATCAGCCCTTGCACTAAAAGAAGCAAACTTTGTTCTCATTCCTGAAGTACAATTTACACTCCATGGTAATGGTGGACTCCTTCCTGCTCTTGAAAAACGTCTTTCTGAACGTTCACATGCTGTTATTATTGTAGCAGAAGGTGCTGGACAACATTTATTAGATAGTCAAGATGAAACAGATCCTTCTGGAAATCCTGTTTTAGCTGATATTAGCACTTTGTTAAAAAACTCTATAAAAGATTATTTTTCTAAAAAAGATATACCTATTATACTAAAGCTTATTGATCCAAGCTATATTATACGATCAGTTCCAGCAAATGCTAATGATAGAGTTTACTGTGGATTTCTTGGACAATATGCTGTACATGCAGCTATGGCAGGTAAAACAAACATGGTAGTAGCAAATATTATGGACAACTATGTTCATATCCCACTAAATATGGTTATCAAAAAACGTCGAAAACTTAATACAAAGTCAGGACTTTGGCGAGCAGTACTTGAATCCACTGGTCAAGGAAGGCTTACAGGTATGCTTCCTCATTGTAATCCTCTCACAAATGAAGAAAATGAACATACAAAAGTCATCATATGAAGAATACTTTCCTCTTCTTCGTCAAATTCGTGCCTCAGCTGGATCTGGGAAAACATATGAACTCACATATAGTTTTCTTAGTCTTCTAAATAAAAGTATAAATGACAATAACACAAACTCTTCTTATAACAAGTATGAACATTCATGGACAAGTATTCTTGCCATTACCTTTACCAATAGAGCTGCTGCAGAAATGCAACAGCGTATTATAACTCGATTAAAGCAAGCAGCACTCAATACTCAACCAATACCAGGCTTAACTAGTACACAAGCAGCACATTGGATTAATATTTTTCTACGCAATTATAGTGAACTCAACATATGTACAATTGATAGTTTACTTCATACTATTGTGCATAGTACTGCATTAGAACTTCATCTCCCACCTGATTTTCAACCTATTTTTTCTACAGAAGAAGCACTAACACCACTATTAGACTCTATCCTTAAAAAAACACAACATAACGAAAGACTTTATATTATACTAAAAGAAGCCTGTAGTGATATATTATTTCATACTAAACATAACAATTTTATGATTGGATCTACTCTAAGAGAAAAAGTTCTTTCAATACTACCTCTACTTATAAATGGTGAACAAGAAATAACTTCACCTCAAGAAATTACAGCACATCTTACAATAAAAATTCAATCAGTAAAAAAAATAGCAACAGAACTTGCATCTTGCATCAAAAACGAACAACTTTCCATTCATTCAAATTTTAAAAAAGCTCTTGAAGCTTGTCAGATAGGAACACAACATACAATTCCACCAAAATCTACAATGTTACGTAAACCAAACCTAACTGACTGTATACTCAAATCTTCAAAAAATACCCCTAGTCATCATACTATTTCACTTTATAATACCCTTCAATCACTAATTACATATCTTGATACAACAGGAGTATTATTAAAAAACTCTCAAAAAACTATACCTTATGTTAAATTAGCTAAAGAATTATATAACCTACTACCAGAATTTTTTTGTAAACAACGTATTATCCTTGCTGAACTTATTCCTTCATTGGCACAACAAGCAGTCTCAGGACATTATGGTATATCAGAAATATTCTGTAAACTTGGGACAAATCTTCAACACATTCTTATTGATGAATTTCAAGATACAAGCCATGAACAATGGGCTGTTATTCAACCTTTTGTTGTTGAAGCTCTTTCCTATGGAGGATCATTAACATGGGTTGGAGATGTTAAACAGGCAATTTATGGTTGGAGAGGTGGTGATACAACACTCTTTGAAAAAGTCCTATCCGATCCAGAGCTACAATCTATAGCATCTTATGTTCAAAAAGAGAGCTTACCTATAAACTGGAGAAGCGCATATCATATTGTTAATACAAATAATACTCTTTTTACTAAATTATCTGATCACAATATAGTTCAATCTATTTTCTCTAAGATACTCCCTAATGAAATTGCACCAACAATAAAAAATACTATTCTCTCAGAGCAAGTACCTCTAGTAACTCAGTCTTTTGCAGATGCTGAACAATCCATAGCTCCAAACAAAAAAGAAGGATATGTATATATTCAGCGTATACTAAATGATGAAGAAAGTGATCCTGACACTGTTGTTCATGATAGATTAATAAATATCATTCATGATATTCAAACACGTCGCTCTTTGGGGGATATTGCTATTCTTGTTAGATCTAATAAAAGGGCTATGCAAGTAGCCAACTGGCTGATGGAAAAAAACATTCCTGTAGTGACAGAAAATAGCTTTTTACTTATAGAGCATCCAATTATCCTTCAGTTTATTGCTATATTAGAGTTTTTAGATTCACCTCAAAATGATCTTGCCTTTTGGAGAATAATAAATGGAGGAAATCTTGTTCAACCTCTTCTTAATATCCCACAACAAAAATTAGATGAATGGATATGTATTAGAAATCGCTCACAACCCTTATACCTTGCTTTCAAAGCTGACTTTCCAGATGCATGGGAACATTGGATTCTTCCTTTTTATGACGATTCTGGATTACTTTCTGCTTATGATGCAATACAAGAATCTATTGACCGGCTTAAAATAAAAAAACGATTTCCAAAAGAAATGTCTTTTATTAGAAGATTTCTTGAAATTATCTATATAGCAAGTACAAAAGGATATGATTCTATATCAAATTTTTTAGAGTACTGGAAACAGCACGGTCATAAAGAAAAAACACCAATGCCAGAAAATATAGCTGCCGTAAGAATCATGACAATCCATAAATCTAAAGGACTACAATTTCCTATAGTCATTATTCCATGGCATGATTTTCCTCTTAAACCTAACGATTCACTTATTCAAACATGTGTTGATGGTTTTAATATTATTGTAAAACAATCACCAGCCATGCCAAAAGAATATTATAGCAGTTTACTAAAAAATGTTTGTGAATCATTAAACCTCTTATATGTTGCATGGACAAGAGCTGAAGAAGAATTATATGCACTCATTACATCAACTAAGTCTAAAAAAATATCATTTGCTGAAGCCATTAACCCCATACTAGACTATCTCAGCTGGGATAATAATATCTATCAACTAGGTGAAAAAACATATACTTCTAATCATACAGCAATGTTATCTTCTAATAAAAACAGTACAGAAATACCATACATATATCTTGAAACAAAAGATGAAAGTACATCTAGTTGGAGACCTATGCACTGGTTACCTCAATTACGTATTTTTCGTAATCCAGTGAATGAACTAGGTATTACGAGCAAAAGAAGAGGAACTTTTATACATCACTGTTTACAATATTTATGCATATCAAAAAATCCAAATATAGATATCTCCCTTGCTATAGATTATGCTATAAAACGATTTCCACTCCCTTTACCATCCTCACAATATAATATTATTGTAAAAGACGTGCTATCTATTCTTCAATGGTATACTTCTCTACCAAAAACAAGGTATTGGATACAATTTGGACTTGCAGAACAAACACTTCTTGATAAAAATAACAATATTTATCGTGTTGATCTTCTGGTTAATAATGGTAAAGAATATTCTGTTATTGAATATAAAACAGGAGAAACATCCCTACAGCATATACAACAATTACAGAAATATTTGGATATCATAAAAGAAACAACATCATTACCTGTAAAAGGTTACATTATTTATTTAGACTTAAAACGAATACATACCATTGAATAAGCTTTATTCTATACCTAATATAATCTTTATATTTTTATTGGAGTATCAACTATGAGATCTTTTCTCATTAGTATAGTTACTCTCTTTCTATTAGGAATTATAGTATTTTTTGGTATTACATTCTACTTTATCAAACAACATCCACAATATATTACAAATAAAATACTTTCTACTATTTCAAAACAATTAAAGGATACTTCTATTTCTGCTAATTCTATTGGGTTTCATATTGTACCTTTTCCTAAGCTTTACTTAACAAATGTTATACTTCAAACACAAAAAGGTGATACAATTCATATTAAAGAATGCTTGATTACTCCAAAAATCACCAACATATTATCAGGAAACATTTCTATATATTCTATTGAGGTAATCCAACCAATAGCCTCCATTATTCTTCAAAATGAACAAAAAAAAAATAGTAAAACCACAGGATATGCTATACCAAAACAAGTTTCGCATCTTCTCCAATTAATTACAGATAGTAAACTTTTTATTGAAAATGGTAGTATTACCTTTCAAAATAATGACTATTGTTTTAAGATAATAGGTATTAATGGTAAAATTGGTGTTTCTAAGACACTTACAAGCTCATTAAAGCTCACTGCAGATGAAATAATCTGGGAAATAATGAATACTGTAAGTAATAATTCTAGCACTGCACAAAAAAGTATTGAAAAAGTACAGCTCCACATAGAGGATATGCCGTATAAAATAAATACAGCATTACTTCATGATACTTCTCCTTTATACGATTTATTTACAAATACTAAAAAAACTACATTTAAGGTTTCAGGGGCTATACCTACAACCAATACAGCTAATAACATTACATTCGACTTCACGACAAAACTAGAAAAAGATAACTCTGATAAACTTACAATGCATGGGCAGTTACATATTGAAGGAACACTCCCTAATGGTAATACATCCATTCCTATACTATTATCTGTTCCGTTTACAACAACATCTTCTGAGGACATGACACACTTTCCTCCACTGCTGATAAAAAACTCAAAACTACTTTTTGATAAAACTCATATAGATCTTCATGGAACAATAAAAAATTATGATACACTATCAAATCTCTTTTTTGATGGAACAATGGATGTAAAAAATTTTAGTTTTCCCTATTGGTTTACTTTTGCAAGGCAACTACCAAATGGTATTCAACATGCTCTTAATCAATTATCTGGAGAAATAAAATTTACATTATCTCCTCAACAAGTTAATGCCCAAAAAATAATCATTCATTCTTTAGATACTACATTTCAAGGGAATGGAACTGTCAATAATTTTTTATCCCCAACGATTACATTATCCCTTGCCACAAAACAGTTCAACCTTAATACACTTCTTCCAGAACTAAAGGGTAAAAAATCTTCACAACTATCCTATCCTAAAGAAACGTTTTTAACTATCTTAAGTAATCTCCATAATAATAATAATAATAATAATATAAAAAAAACAATCAACTATGACATTACTATTCAGGCTGATCATGTAACATGTTGGAAATTTGATGGATATCAGTTTATATGTAACATACAACCTAAACCTCAGGGTACTCAGATTCATACTAACTGTAAAAATTTTTATGATGGCAGTTTATCTTCCTCACTTTTACTATCTAATAGGCACACAATACAATTAGCTATAGAAAATATTCAACTGTCTGATATAACAAATATTATTACAAAAGAATATGAACTAAAAGGTAAAGCTTCTGGCACAAGTCGTGTTAATGGACATGGTGATACTTTAGCATCATTTCTTTCAAGTCTAAAAGGTACAATTGATTTATATGTAACTGATGGATTAGTAAAAAAAACAGCGTCTGAAGCTATTCCTTTTTCTATGCTTCATCTAACATGTGACAGTATTGGTCAACCATCAAAGGGAAATAAATCCTCTACAATTCCATATAAAGGGAAGTGGAGTGCAGAGATATCATCAGCAAGATGGAATGGCTCAATTACAATGGATGGGTTAATACAATTTTCAACCACTGACTGGCTTTCTATTAAAGCAGAAAACATACCATCAAAAGTTGTATGTTCTGTATCTGGCGTACAAGCTGTGGCTTATGGAGGAATATCTTTTGACATAGATAATAGTTTTCTTAGCTTCTCTAATTTTCAAGGTGAAATACATCCTAAAACAGCCCTATCTGGAACAATCAAAACTAGTTCTAGTACAAGTAACACAAGACAATGGGAGGGTTCTCTCACTGTCATGACACAAAATCTTAGAAATTTATTAAGTAAACTTGGTTATGAACCAAAAAATATTTCTCCAACTATGTTGCAATATTGTAAATTGCAAGGAGATATCTTTATTTCTCCTGCAACAATTCGCCTTACAAATATACAGGGAATATTAGATAATACACTGATTAAATTTTCTCTCAATGGATTACAGACAAACCCTCCAAGTTGGACAGGAGATATCCAACTAAGTTCATTAAACTTAGATAAATATTTACTATCAATTAACCAAAATAAACTGAAAAAATCACAGGAACTCTGGCCGATAGAATTGCTGAATAAAGTAAATATTCAATCTACACTGACTCTAGCTGAGCTTATCTATAGAAAAGTTCCATATACTAATGTAGTAGTACCCATTAGTCTTAATCAAGGAACATTATCTATCACTCCAATTACAGCATCACTATGTGATGGAAAAACAGAAGCAAGCTTTAAGGCTTGCCCTCTTTCAACTAATGGCAATAGTGCACAGATAGATTTTCATTATATTTCAAAAGGTGTGGATATGATTAAACTAAGTAAAAAACGTCAACAAGAATATCTTATTTCAGGCCTTGGTACATTTGTTATTAATATACAGTCAATAGCAAAATCATCTATAGATTTCCTTAAAAATCTTCAAGGGAAATGGCGTATTTTTATCCAGAATGGCTATTTCAAAAGAAACACCACTACTACTCAACAAAATTTTAGTAACATTGGTGCAACAGGAAATATTATAAATGGTATTATTACAAATAATAATTTTGCAATAACAGGGCCTGGAATGGTAATAACAGGGAGTGGAAAAATTGATCTTCCTGAATGGAATCTTGACTACCTCATCACTATAGATATGGAAGGATTTCCTATAGCTATCCCCATAAAATATACAGGAAGTATAGATAACCCAAAAAGAACAATTAATGCGGCCAAGTTAATTCTTAGTACTATAGGTTCTCTTGGGAGAGATACTATAGGATTAATACAAGATATTTTTTCAGCTCCACTGAAGTTACTTCTTCCCTAATTTTATTTAATACTTTTACATAACCTATTTCATTTTCCCAGTGTTAATATATATTATATATTATAACTACTCATTATCATCATACCAGTCTTCAGCATCAAATGCATCTAGCAAACGATAAGAACGTACATGAATACAATATGCTCCATCCTGATCTTCTGAAACAATACCTTCTACTTCAACAGAAGCACTCATATGATCTATAAGATCAATACCTGCTCCACGAGGAGCTATCCGATACTCTTTATCTTCACTAAGAATACTTACTCGACTATCTCCTGCTCCAGAGTAAGGGGTTACATCGCCTATAATTTTTATTACGCCTGTTTCGGCTTTCATGTTTATTCCTCAAAATAAGTCTTTTTTACAACAAGTAATCAACTTGTATTCCGCAAGTATTGTGAAATACAACTGACTGTCAAGAGGTTATAGTAAGTTCATTAAAATTTATCACTATAACCATTTTTGTAAATACAAAATAGATATATTCTTAAAAAATGTCTATATATAACTTAACATTACCCATAACTGTATTATAAAAACTACCTACAATTAGGTGCTAACAAAATTCTACTTTATATAAAAATACACTATAATTAAAGAGCATTATTAGGCAACTAGCTGATATATTTACTAAAATATATTTTATCTCTAGCTATATTTACTAAATATAGTAATAAAAAATTAACTAAACTTGACTATTATCTAATATTATCTTCTTTAAATAAAATCTAACCTTACTTATATATTGGTTTTTCACATCCCCCTTAACTAAGAGAGTAATACTAAAAGCTCATTGAGTATTTATTATAATTTAAATATCCAATTTTTTTTTAACAGATACACTAGCTAACAATTTCTAAAGGTTACTATTAGATTAGTATAAAACTCAATATAAAGTTGGATATACATCAAAAAATAAAACTTTTTCCTACCTCCTCTTGCCAATCTTAACTTAAATCTATACATAGATGGTCTTAGTTATATTTTTATGTATCATGACTAGTAGCTGTGTTTAAAGCTATTAATATAAAAAGGAGATTTTATGATTTCTATTGCTCATGCTTTTGGAACTCCTGATCCTTCTTCAGGGGAACCTAGTAATGTATTTATGCAGTTTATTCCTCTTATTATAATGTTAGCTATTTTTTACTTTTTACTTATCCGTCCTCAACAAAAACGTACAAAACAACATAAGGCAATGCTACAAGCCTTAAAAAAAGGGGATCATATATTATCTACAGGTGGACTTATTGGACGGATTGTTGATATTGATGGTGATACTATTACAACAGATCTTGGTCATACAACCGTACAAATTAACCGTGCATATGTTGTTGGACTAGTAGATCAAAAAGGTTCTTTAACTAAAGAAGAAAAATAACCTATAATAGCCTTTAATTAAACTACACGTAGTTAGTTATTTTATTACCTTACATTTATAACATTCACTATGATAGAATTAAAAGTCAATAGAAACATTAGCTATACAATAGTTAACTATAACTAGGTATATTTGACTTGAGGACAATCCATGAAATCGCTTCCTTGGCGAATTACTATCTCGCTCTTTATTTTAATATTAAGCATAATATATGTTCTTCCAAGTATCCCATTTATTGATAACTCTATTATAGGTAAATACCTACCTGATACTAAAATAAACCTTGGTCTTGATCTTAAAGGAGGAATACACCTTACACTAGGTGTTGATGTTAATACTGCAGTGTCTAATGCTCTTGTATTAACAGGACAAGATCTTCGTAGTACTGCATCTAAAAATGGTCTTACTATCTTAAAGACAAAAATAACTCCTGATGGACAACTAGAATTTTTATTACCTAGAAAAGAACAAGAAAATGACCTAGAAGAATTAATAGTAAAAAGTTACCCTCAACTTGTTCTTTCAAAACCTACGACTATTGATGGTAGTTTAAAATATTATGCTCACTTCACACAACAGGCTAAAATTTCTATTGAAAACATGGCCCTTGAGCAAGCCATACGTACTATAAGAAACAGAATTGACCAATTTGGTGTTTCAGAACCTGATATAAGAAAACAAGACAACTTTCGTATTCAAATTCAACTACCTGGTTTAACAGACTCTACACGTGCTATACATCTTATAGGACAAACCGCCCACTTAACCTTTCATATTGTAAGGGATGACTTACAACAAAATACACCTCTTCCATCTGGAGTACGCTTATTTCCTCAAGTCATTTTCTACCCTGACGGAACTTCAAGAGAAATTCTTATCCCACTCGAACGTGAACCAGTTATGACAGGAGAAAACATTTCAGATGCACGCCCTAACTTTGATGATAAAAACAATAAAGCTTATGTAGCACTTTCATTTAATTCTCAAGGTGCTAAAATGTTTGAGCGTATTACAGCAGAAAATATAAAAAAGCGTATGGCTATTGTCTTAGATGGAAAAATATATAGTGCCCCAACTATTCAAGAACGTATATCTGGAGGAAAAGCAAGTATTTCTGGAAACTTTACTATGGCTGAAGCTCAAGATTTATCTATTATTCTACGAGCTGGCTCTCTCCCTGCACCTGTTACTATTCTTGAAGAAAGAAGTGTTGGACCTTCCCTCGGGGAAGAATCTATTGAAAAAGGGATGTTAGCAGCTATTGTAGGAGGATTTGCTGTTCTTATTATTATGCCGCTTTATTATGGTCTTTCTGGCTTACTTGCAGATGTTATGCTGCTTTTTACTATGACACTTTTATTAGCAGGATTAGCTGCTTTTGGAGCAACACTTACCCTACCAGGGATTGCTGGTATTGTACTTACAATAGGAATGTCAGTTGATGCAAATGTTCTTATTTTTGAACGTATCCGTGAAGAACTAAAAAAAGGACTAATGCCATTAAAGGCAGTTATAGCTGGATTTGATCGTGCTAGTATTTCTATCATGGATTCAAATGTAACTACAATTATTGCTGCAGCAATTTTATACCAATTTGGAACAGGCCCTGTAAGAGGTTTTGCAGTAACATTATCTTTAGGTATTATTGCTTCTATGTTTACAGCTATTTTTGTTTCTTATACTTGCTTTTTGTTATGGCTACGCAAAAGTAAGAAAAAAACATTAAGTGTTTAGGAGTGGCTATGACTATTGAACTCTTTCAAAGACAAACACATATTAATTTTGTTGCAAAGCGGCATCTTGCCTATATTATTTCTATTATATTTATTTTGATAGGAATCAGAACCATTATTGTAAATGGAGGAGTACGTTATGGTGTAGACTTTGCGGGAGGTATAGCTGTCCAACTCCAATTTTCACAACCTATAGAAGATGAACATATAAAAGAAGCACTGACAAAACTTAACCTTCCAGGCCTTACAATACAACAATTTGGAGAAGATAATAAAGCATATCTTGTAAGATTTTCATCTTCTGAATTTAACAGTATGACTATTAAATCTGATATAAGTACAATATTACATACATATTCTCCTAGTAATCCAGTTACGATTCAACGACTGGAAGTAGTTGGGCCAAAAGTTGGTGCTGATTTACGGAATTCAGCATTAGAAGCTATATTTTATGCTATCCTTCTTATTACAATTTATATATCAGGAAGATTTGAACATCGTTGGATAATAGCAGCTGGCATAACAGGAGTTTTAGCTGCTGCAATGTATTGTATGAATCTTTTTGACTTTTCTATGGTGACTAAGGTAGTTATTGCACTTATACTTACTATTCTACTATGTTGGAAATTAAAACTTAACTTTGCCCTTGGAGCTATTGTTGGGTTACTCCATGATGTTCTTATTACCGTAGGATTATTAACACTTATGGGAAAAGAATTTGATCTCAATGTTATTGCTGCACTACTTACACTTGTAGGTTATTCTTTAAATGATACAATTATTGTTTATGATAGAATACGTGAAAATCTCCAAGAACAAAAACAGAAAAACTATCTTCCCCTTTCAAATATTATTAACCTGAGTATCAATCAAACATTAGGGCGTACTATCATGACTTCTTTTACAACCTTTGTAACTGCTTTCAGTCTCTTCATACTAGGTGGTACTGTTATTCATGACTTTGCCTTAACAATGATTATTGGTATCATTATAGGAACATTTTCTTCCATTTTTGTGGCAAGCCCTATCCTTCTTATATTTGGAGATACACAGCAATATATTCAACATACTACTACTCCTATATATACACGCCCTGGAGAAAATGGTATTGTTTAAATAAAATATTCCAACCACATTAGGAAAAAACAACATATCCTATAATATAATTCACTTTTCTTTTTCTTATTACTATCATTAGTATTAAAATTACATAAAAATAAAAAGATAATAAAGAAGTAGACAATATATCTTAATTATTAATATACACTTAAACCACTTGTTATAATTAAATAATAAAAAATTTCATACTAATAAGTTAGAAATAACTAAAAACTATTTACATTAACCATAGTTATTGATATATTCTTTTTAAGTGACGCGGGGTGGAGCAGCATGGCAGCTCGTCGGGCTCATAACCCGAAGGTCGAAGGTTCAAATCCTTCCCCCGCAACCAAATAACTATCAAAATATTCATTAAAAACCTTCTAACAGCTTTTCTCTTTTTTCAACATAAAATGAAACTATTTAGTTTTTATCTTCTTCAAGATATTTTTTATATTGTATAAAAAATAAGATCTATTCCATTTAAATAAAAAAACAGATAGTCATAGTTTAACAACTAAAACAAAATAAAGCAGAGTTAGAATCAATATCAACTTTATGTTGATACTACTCCATATAATAACACAGTGTTTTCAAACACCTAACTTCAGGAAAATCGTAACATAAATAAAATATTAACTTTTGTCGTAATAACCTGAAGTTGTCCGTAATATGTCTTCATATTTGTAGATATCAGACAATCTTTCAATTTTGTGCTTGGTCCCTTTCTTTTCTATATCAAAAGTTTCAATATACTTCACCTTAATAGAGTTGAAATGTAAACGACAAATAGGTTTATTATTCTTATTATCCAGAAGGATACCACAATAGCTAACAGTATCACGCAGATATACACGATCAGGATCAATAACTTTACTCATGATAGCCTTTAAATCTGAAATCCTTCCCTTTCTTCATCAGTTGTTACAATTCGACTATCCTGTTCTTCTCCTTCTGAACTTGTTACAATAGAAGTATCTGTGTCATCTTTTTTAGAGGTAGCCACAAGTGCTTTTTTCAATCTTGCATCACCTGCTTGTCCACAAACTCCATCAAGGCACGTTTAACATAACCTGTAAAGCTCAATTGCTTTTTGTTGTGCTTTAATCCCAAATTCTTTTGTAATGTAAATGACAAAGTTTTCTTGGGGTTCCTCCAAATTATTCACCAGCAACAATTTAATTTTAAGATTGAATTTCAACTCATGAACAGTTTCAAGAGTTTTCTGCAAATCAAAACGGCCTTTGCATAACTTGCGCAACTCCGGAAGCAAGGTCGGGTCAATCTCTTTAAGATTAACCTCCATAAATGCTTTTTCTTCCATTTTTTTGCCTTCAGTATCTTTAGGAAAAAACATATACCAAATGCCATCCATCAAAATAGCTATAATAGAGTCTTGTGTAACAAAATAGCGATATAACTGATTGCACTTAACCTCATCAAGATTAGAAGCCACAACTTTTGCACTCTATCATTATACTAGGATTACCTTCACGCATAATAGCATAGTCAACTTTTTCTCCTTTCATTCCAGGAATATCAGCAACAAATTCAGGAATGACTTCTAAAGGATTGAATAATGTCATAACCTAATATTTTAATAAACAGCAAAATGAGCGCTGTTTTTGTTGCTTCTTCCATATGCAAACTCTCTTTAAATTTGAGAGTTCTTTCACCCAAAGAAACTATTGCTTCAGCAAAATCCGTAGAGCTCCCTCCTCTAATAAAAAATCTTACGTTTAGACTAAAAAACATAATCTAAAATAAACAATCTAACCCTCTATACTTACAGTAAATATTTTCCACAGATTTTTTTGATTTAGTCAGATTAAATTCTACATAAAAACTTATTATACTTAATTCTTACCTACTATTTTAAATTAGTTATAAATAACTATACAATAAATATTAATAAGTGATACGTACACAGTAACATAATATATTATACTTAATTAACAAATTTGTAATAAACTATCAAAAGAAGTAAGTGATAAGAATATAGTCTTATTAATGTAAAAAATTAAATTTTTTACATGGATAAAAAACTAAAAAAGTTATTTAACTATACTATGATATTAATATAACTTAACATATTACATTAATTCTTTAAAATATAAGATGAGAGAAGCTTTAAGCTTCTCTCATCTTTTTTAAGTTATCTAATTAATAGGTTAGGACAATATATTTTATCAACAAATAAAACTATTGTTCTAAAATTTATATGAGAAATTAGCTTGGCCTCCAATCCCTTTATTATTAATCATATCTCCAAAGGCAGTTATTCCTATGCTCATATTTTCTCTGATAATGTAATCACATCCTAAGGATGCTCGCAATACACTATTATTATTTTTATCTTTAAATGTCTTATTGAAAAGCTCTGAGTGAGCTTTATATGTACCAGCAACACCTTTTATCCAATCAACACTACCATGAATATCCAGCCATTCAATATTATAGTTAGCTAAAATACCAGCAACTGTTGTTACTGTTGTATTTCTATGAAGCTTAATTTTCTCTTTATTTTTTCTACAACAAAATTCAATAGAATGTTTAGGAGTTTGCTCTAAAATCATTTGTGCCCTTGGAGTAATAGTAAAGAACTCATTAAAGGCATAGTGCCAACCTAGCTCTAAAGATTCTGTTGGGACTACTTCTGTCCAGTTCTCATTTACAAAAAATCCTGGACTTTTTGTTTTTATTTTACTTACTGAACCTTGTAGTGCTACTAATCCATATAGTCCTATTGGATTATAACTAAATCCTAAATATCCATCTAGTAGCCCCATGGTAATCCTATTTTTCATCTTACTAACAAGAGTCCACTTTTGATGACCATCTCCTATACCAAGAGCAAAACCATATAACATAGCTATATTATCATTAATATTTTTTCTATAATCATATCCTGCACTTGCCATAACCCATGGCATCTTTGAATTACCATAGTTTGTACCAATTTTTTCATGACCAGCTTGAATATCTACCCAAAGTCCATCATGTTTATGTAACAGTGCGTTGGCTGAACGTCTTTGTGTTGTTATCATATGCTGTTGACGTAACCAATTTGATGCTCCTTGGACTGATAAATATCCATAGTAATCCTTAGATTCACGAATATTATTAATAAACCATGTGTTAGAAGTAGCATCAAAAACAATATCTCCCCACATAAGTCCTTTATGTATTATTGGTTCAAACAACTTGGGATCAGCAAGATTAGGTGTAGCTTGAGCTAATACAATACCACTAGTTCCTAAAAAGCTTAAAGGAAGATCTAAGTTTACACTTAGAGGATCTATAATATTTACAGAACTTCCAGGATTTCCAGTAAATACAACTAGTGGTGTTACTCTAGATCTATCTGCATCATTAATTTCAAACATTCCACCACTAGCTATCAAATGGTTATTTACAACTAGCTCTATTGTACTATCCGTACTTGGAAGGATAATAGTACCCCCTAGATCAAAATCATCTGCTTCAATTGTAAATCGATTACCAGGTAGCCCCCAAACCGTTCTTGCACCCTCTTGTACTGTAACATTACTAAGGCCTAAACCTCTCCCATTTTCAACTGTATGAACTCTTGATAGTCCACCAGGAATAAAAATTAAGCTAGAATTTAATACTCCTCTTCTTAAAGGCTCTATATTCTCTATAGTGCCACCTTTTACTTCTGCTTTTGCAAAACTAATTATTCCATCAAAATTAGCACCAGGGAAATTACCAAATCGGAGATTTTCAACTGTACCCCCATCCAAATGTAATGTGACGTTATGAGACACACCTTGTTGTGGAGCAAGGTTTAACCAAGCAATGGTTCCACCTTCCATAAATATGTCTAAATTTTTTATTACACCTGCAGGCGTTCTTGGTGATGGATCAAGATTCAATACATAACCATTTTTCATTAAAACTTTTGCGTCATTTAAAGTTCCAGCATAGGGACCAACAAATAAACCATCAACTCTACCACCATCAATCTCAAATAAAGAAGAACCCTTAGGAAGATTTTCTGTAGAAAGGAAGAGACGATCAACCAATGCTCCAGGACCAATACGAACAAAAAGATTCCCATCCAATAAAGCATGATCAACACAGTTAAGGTCAGTTATATGCGAATTTTCTACAAGGATTGAGAGATTTCCTTTAATATGAGCTGAACTTGTAGAAGTACCTGTGAGTGTTGTAACATCTGAACCATTAACAACAGCAATATCTACATCACCAAAAACAGCATAGCGACCTTGAGACTCAATACCAACAGATGAAGCTGAGCCTGTCAAATTCTGAACAACAGAATGGTCTACTAAAATCTTTACAGCACCTACACTTGTATGACCATTGTGTCCACCATTATCAAAACCTCCACCAAAGATATCTATAAGTTGTGAATTATAGACAGAGATATTAGCTGTACCAGTAACTACAACATCTGGACCTTCAGAGTAACCACCACCATATAAAAAGTTACATACAGTATTATGCATTGTAATAGTTGCATCACCATTAACTACACTTCCTCGTGCAGCAGTACCCATACTACCACCAGAAGCTGCAAGAATTTGGTTTTGGGCTAAATTATGCGTGGTAAAAGTCATACTAGTTGGCCCTGAATTAATAGGGCTTCTTGGATCACGCATATCAAAACCACCAAAATAAGTTTCAGCTGGAGTGTTAACATCTGTAAATATCCGTGGCTGACTATTACTAAAAATCACTGCATAAGCATCTGATTGAATTAAAAAGAAAATAGCAATGAAGTTAAAAAGTAGCATAGAAAGACTAGTTACATTAACTTTTGCTAATTTTTTATTGAAGTTTATTACATTATTTAACTTTACCATGCTAAATACCTCTTATAACTTATTACGTTAATTAACATTAGCATTTTTAAAAACCTCTTATTGTACTTTTACATATTACTCTTTTAACGGTGAGCTCTATCTTAAATAACAATGGTAAATTTAATAAATTTATATAAAGCTAAATTTTTTCTGATTTATTTATCTATTATAATAATATTTTTAATCTACTTAAGTGTTATTATTTCTGTAGAAATAATAAATTTTATTTAATAATTATTATTGGTTAACACACCAAAGTTCACTAATAAGCTTAGATAGTTAATTAAGATCATCTTTCTTAACTTTACTTAATACAGAATAGAGTATAATATTATATAATTATAGTCAAACAAGTTACTTAATCGCTTTATAGTTAAAATTATCCTGATTAATAACAAATATAAAAAAGAAATATAATTTTAGACATATCTTATTTAACGTATGTAGTAAAGTAATAAAAAATATAATCTAACTTCAAAAATCTTAGGATAACTCTTTTTTAACCAAATAGCTAACATCTACTTATTGAGTAAGTTGTCAATATGACTATCTATTAATATAAATCTGTTCACTCATATTATCTATCTATTTGAACTTACTAGTATATAGAATATATATATATATTGAATTGCATCTATACTATTTTTTGGATAGACTTATATCAATTGTTGTTATTATTATGAAAATAATATTAAACAAATTATTTTATGTAGAATGGCTAACCTATGCATTCTATGAACTTTA
Source organism: Lawsonia intracellularis PHE/MN1-00 (assembly GCF_000055945.1). Taxonomy (NCBI): domain Bacteria; kingdom Pseudomonadati; phylum Thermodesulfobacteriota; class Desulfovibrionia; order Desulfovibrionales; family Desulfovibrionaceae; genus Lawsonia; species Lawsonia intracellularis. Next base: position 56,003 of record NC_008011.1, on the reverse strand, counting down.
TATTGTTAGTGTAAAAATAAATAGTGATTATATATAGTAAGCATCAAAACTTCTATAATAGAAGAAAACGTAAATGATTTATTCAATATCAATGATATAAATTTTTATTTTATAAACACTTCAAAAAGCATGATAAGTTAGTTAAAAATTAATAGCTAACTCTTTATATTTAATATAATAATGAGTTAAAGCAATATCTTCCAAAAAACATCTATAATACAATTATGAAATATATTCGCTGTATTTATCTTGGACTATTATTTTTTATTTATGAAAGTATTAATCAAATTGTAAGAGTTGTATTACTTATTCATGTAGGAACTAGTGCTATAGACTCATTTTATTCAATTCCGTTGATACTTAGTGTAGGCTTTATTAATGATGTTTTTCCTTTTATCCTTATAACCCTTCCATTAGCAATATGTGTACTATTAACTGGTTCACGTGTAGTTGGAAAAATTACTCAACAAATTTTATTTTTTGTATTTAGTCTCTATACGGCTGTTTTTCTATTTACAGGTGCTGCTGAATATTTATTTTGGGATGAATTGCATTGTCGATTTAACTTTATAGCTATTGATTATCTTATATACACAACTGAAGTTGTAAAAAATATTATAGAGTCATATCCTATTATCCCTATTTTAATAGGTATCCTTTTATGCTCTCTTGGTGTGTCTTGGATACTACTTAGGCCTATTGCAAAAAAAATTAATAATATACCAGTGCCTAGTGTACGATGGTTTTTTAGTGTTTGGATCATTCTTGCATCTATAACCACTATATATTCACCTCCTACTTTTTCTAATAATGCCTTAAGTCAAGAACTTTCTAAAAATGGTATATGGTCACTATTTTCAGCATTTAGAAATAATCAATTGGATTACAGACAATTTTATCCTGTAATTGATAAAAAATTAGCTTTTGAACTCCTACATCACGAGTTAATAGAACCAAATAGTGTATTTTTCAATGACAACTCTATGGAGTGGAGAAGATACATACACTCTAATAGTCCAGAAAAACATTTAAATGTTATTACTATTGTAGTGGAAAGCTTAGGGAGTGTCTCTTTAGGAGACCGTACACCACACTTAAATGATCTTAGTAAAAAATGTCTTTATTTCACAAATATGAAAGCTACAGGAACTCGTACTGTACGAGGTCTTGAAGCAATTATCTTAAGTCTACCCCCCACACCAGGTGCATCTATTGTTCGTAGACCAAATAATCATAACCTCTTTAATACAGGAACACTTTTCCGACAAAGAGGATATGATACTGTTTTTATCTATGGTGGGTATGGTTATTTTGATAACATGAATGAATTTTTTTCAGGAAATGGTTTTCGTATTATAGATCGATCAACCATTCCAGATGAGTATAAAACGTTTACAAATGCCTGGGGGATATGTGATGAAGATTTATTTGATGCAGTCATTCGTGAAGCCGATATAGCATATACCTCTAATAAACCATTCTACCATGTTGCGCTTACAACCTCTAACCATCGTCCATTTACCTATCCAGATGGTCGAGTTGACGTCCCTTCTGGAACTAGCCGAACTGGTGCAATCAAATATACAGACTATGCTATTCATCGCTTTTTAAAAGAAGCTAAAAAAAAACCTTGGTTCTCTGATACAATATTTATAATTGTTGCTGACCATACAGCTGGTAGTGCAGGGAAAACAGTTCTTCCCCCAGATAATTATGATATTCCATGCTTTATATATAGTCCTGCACATATAAAAAGCCAAAAAATAGACACATTATGTTGTCAATTAGATATTGCACCTACTCTTTTTTCACTATTGAACTGGAATTATAGTTCTAGTTTTTTTGGAAAGAATATCTTAACTCTTTCTAAAAATGATGGTAGAGCTTGGATTGGAACATATCAATTATTAGGGTATCTAACTGAAAAAGAACTAGTAATATTAGAACCATTAAAAAATCCAATAATAGAATCTTTTTTATCATCTTATACAACTGCTACAAATAAATCTAATTCAATATTAATCCAACAAGCAATTGCTGTATATCAAACAGCACAAGAGCTCTTTACCCAGGGTAAACTTAAAGAAAATATGCTATCTACTCCTGATGAAATCATACTTTCAACCTCTCAATAAAACAACATAACTAACTATAATTATTAATAATAAAAAAAGAATTAAACCCCATTTACTATTAACACACTACATAACAATAAAGGTATCTTGCAGTATTCCTTCATTATTTTTCTATATAGAACTAGTTGAAATAATATCTAGAAATATAATAGTCTATAATTATAGTATGCTAGCTATATTTTCCTATATAATTATTATATAAATAGATAACCATAGTACATTGCTAGCAAACGCAACTAGACACTATATCCAACTAACAACTAATAATTCTAACAAGTAGAATTATATTAAATTATATTATCTGATAATATCACATCATAATTACTTATATAAATATACTGATATGACACAAAATTACTTTGTAGATTTTTGTGTCATAGCATGTTAACAAAGTAGTCTGTTATGCTTCTGAATTTAAATCTAATAAACTACTACTTCTGCTTACGAATACTTCCCTTACTCCTTACAGTTATCATTTCTTGAACTAGTTGAAATAATATCTAGAAATATAATAGTCTATAATTACGCTACACTAGCTGTATTTTTCTCTATAAGACTATATTGTTTGTAAATAGATAACCATAATATATTATTAATAAACGCAACTAGCACACTATATCCAACTAACAACTAGTAATTCTAATAAGTAGAGTTATACTATCTAACAATATCACATCATAATTACTTATATAAATATACTGATATGACACAAAATTACTTTGTAGATTTTTGTGTCATAGCATGTTAACAAAGTAGCTAGTTATATTTCTGAACTTAAATCTGATAAACTACTACTTCTGCTTAGTGAAATACTTCCTTCACTCCTTACAGTTATCATTTCTTGAACTTGGCTCATTAACTCGCTTACTCCATTTAGTGGACCATTCCTTAATGCATCAAATGCTTCTTGTGTTGGAGGTTGCCCTGGCTGTCCTATATTTTCCCGCAACCTTGGCTCTCCAAAACCTGATAGCCTTATACTAGGCATAGTCTGTGTATCACCTGGTTCAGGTAATGTCATTTGGACACTTGCACCTTCAAATGCTACGCCAGGCATAGCTTCCATCATAGCCATCATACCTGTAAGTTGGCCATGTAAATGCTCTAGTTGAGCAGCAGAAAAATTAACCATTCTTTCCTGAAGAAGTGCTAATGGATTTATTCCACTACCAAGCTGTAGTCTATTAAGGCCATCTCCAGCTACTACATTCACATTAGGCATTGGTCCATAAACAATACCACCACGTCCACCACTTATATTGATATTACTACTACCAGAACCAAGACCACCAACTACAGTTTGACCCCCGCTACCAGCGCCAGGTGATTGATTCATTGCAATTCTACTTATTATTTCACCTGCTCTATTTTTACGTGTAGTTGATCCTATGCTAGAACTTCCATCATCAGACATTGAGGAGCTAATTGTACTACTACCTCCTCCAATACCAGAACCATACATACTTCCAGAACCAAAAACAATTTCAAGTGGGATTTTAATCTTACTTGTATCAATGTCTGGATCAAGAGTTTTAGTAACAACAGTGCCTTCACCCACAGCAAGAGGAAAAGGAACAGTATCTTGTAGGCCTTCTTTATTATTAAGTAGTGTAGTCAAAACACTATGATCATCTGTAAGAGACTCTGGTGCATTTGTAGGACTAGCATTAGGGCTATCCATCCATGATCCCATCTCACTGAGATTATTATACACTCCTTGTTCTCCAGGAGTGATGTCTCGTTGGACAATAAGATCTGTTCCAGGGATACTACCTGTATTTGATTCTACACCACCAGGCTGTGTCGAGAAATCAATACCATCAAAATGACCATTTTCTGCATTTCTTACAACGACTTCAGCTATCTGCTGATCTGTACCATTAGTAGGAAGTGGCTCTGCTGCTCCTGAAGCTCCCGCTGCTCCTGAAGCACCAGCTGCTCCCGCTGCTCCTGAAGCTCCTCCAGCTCCTTGTATACCGCCTATAGGACCATCTACAAAATCTGCAGAACTAGGGATAGGACCACTACCCTGATTTCTTCCAAATCCATCGACAGTATCTTCTCCTCCTCTTCTTAGTCCATCAACAACATCTCCACTACCTGCTGGCATTCCTGCCACACCAGCTGCTCCTGAAGCTCCTGAAGCTCCACTTGTACCTTGAGCTCCACTAAATCTTCCAGCTAAATCTCTTACACTAACACCAGCATTTTTAATAGTTTCTTGTGCTTCTCTTGCTCCAGGAGATGTTATTCCATCAGCAGTACCTCTTGCTCCTCCGGCTCCTGAGGTGCCTGAAGTTCCACCAGCAGAACCTGAAACTCCTCCTCTATCAAGACCTCCACCTCCTGCCGCACCAGCTGCTCCTCCGGCTCCTGAGGCTCCTGAAGCTCCCGCTGCTCCTGAAGCTCCACTTGTACCTTGAGCTCCACTAAATCTTCCAGCTAAATCTCTTACACTAACACCAGCATTTTTAATAGTTTCTTGTGCTTCTCTTGCTCCAGGAGACGTTATTCCATCAGCAGTACCTCTTGCTCCTCCGGCTCCTGAGGCGCCTGAAGTTCCACCAGCAGCACCTGAAACTCCTCCTCCATCAAGACCTCCACTTCCTAATGTACCTTGTGCTCCACCTAATCCCGATGTTCCTCCTGTCCCTTGAGCTCCTCCTGATCCTGATGCTCCTGAAACTCCACCAGAGCTTCTACCTACTTGATTATTATCTGCACCACCTCTTCCTTCAAATATTCCTCTTAAATTAGAAACACTAACTCCTTTAGTAGCTTCTTTAGCATCTTTTACTCCAGGAGACTCTCCTTGAGCACCTCCAGGACCAGCTTCAAATCTTTCACGAGTATTACGGACATTAGCTCCATAATCTCTTGAACTTGTTCCATCATTAACATTGCTAGTACCTGATGCATTACCAGAAGAAATAGATGATCCTCTGGCAGTAATACCTTGACTTCTAACCTGATCTAATATACTTCCACTGCTTGACCCTGATCCTATAGAATTATTATTAGAATCCGAAAAATTCCTTGCAGTAATTCCCCTACTTTTAACTTGATCTGTTATACTTCCGCCTGTTCCTCCAGAAGAAGAACCGCTAGCTCCTTGGAGTCCTGGGTTTGAACTTGCAAAAGAAGAATGTGCTGCAGCTCTTTTTGCAACATTAGCTGCTGAACTGCTACTTTTATTGTCATCAACCCGCTGAAGATGACCACCTACTCTTGAAGCTGTATTAGCAGGAACTGTATAGTGTCCTCTAAATAGTCTATCACTTAATCGATTAGTATCCTGAGTGCCATTTGCAGGACGAGGACTTGCTTTTGTTAGTGTCCCAAGTGCTTCAAATTTACTTTTTAATTCAGCTACCTTACTTGAAGATGAGCTGGAAGAAGATTTGCTAAAGCCAACCATTGATGCAAGTGTTGAAAAAGGATTACTACCACCAACTTTAGTCATACTGTTCTCCTTAGCAATCAAACTGTGGCATATCTATTTATCTATTAAGGTAATAAGTAGTTAAACAAAAACTATACCCTCATAAATTGATCTGAACCACTTGAACTAGTATCTAAGTCAAAATCCATTCCACCTAGACCAAAATCAGGTAAGTATAGACGATTTTTCCATTCACCTGCATCGTTAAAAAGTTGAAGAATAGACTCTAAACAATCTTCAAGTTCCCAGTGCTTCATTTCATATAACTTTACAAGCATTAAACCTTGACCATTATAGTCAAGCACAAGGACACCTTTATTCATTGCTGTTAACACTGCATTTGCTTGTGCAAAGAGAAGAGCTATAGCTGCTGCTGCATTATCATCATCTGGCATAGTGCCTAAGTGAGCACATACATATAATAAGTCTCCTGATTCATTGGTTTCAATAGTTACATCAACGTTATCGTTATTTACAGAAAGCAAACATAATAAATCTTCGTTGAAGGATAGACCAGGAATATTCAATAGATGACCCAATGCATCGATAACATCTGTTGAAACCATTTTTATACCCTCAGGGTTTAATGTGTAAAGAACATGTATGTAACATAAACTACAAATTTAAGTGTAATAATATGTCATAACGTTTATTTGCTACTTTAGCATGTAGCATATAAATTAAACAGTATAATATTACATATAATATTATTATTTAATATTTCAATATTTATATAATTATATTATATAATATTTAACAACAATATGTACTTTACTCTCTATAACTATTAACATATAGTTATATTATATATTACATTATTCTATTTTACTTTTTACTATATTTGAAATAGTTTCTTTAATTGAATCCATTCCACTTGTAAAATTGCTTTTATATTTATCATAGATACGAGGACTTATGGGACCATCTCCTGTTGCTTCATCTTTAAATATAGGATGACCTATATCACCTAGCATTACACGAGGCATAGTGGTTGTATCACCAGGATTTGGTAATACAAACTGAAGAGTTGATCCTACAAATGTAACAGGTAAAAAATGAGCTGCTTGTTGTAACCCCTCCATAGTCTTTTCCAAGTTTTTTAGCTGGTTAGAAGTAAGACCTCCTAACCTTTTTGGGAAAGCATCATCACTGTTTCCTACTGCTGTTTGTAATCTTGAAAAACCACGTTCATTTTTCCCAAGTTTCATATCATATCCACGGATAGTTGCCCCTCGCATCCCTGGCCCAATCCTTCCAGTCACAACCTTCCTAGCCCACCCTAACCCTCCTGCTTGTTTAGAATAGTGAGCTGATAATTCGCTTTTGGAAACAAGTATTGGACCTACTTTAACATCAGTACTTTCAAATCCAGATAAATTCATAACACCACCTGATCCATCAGGTTGTTTATTTGGATTTAAAAGTACTACAGCTGAATTGTCGCTAGTTCCACCCATAGCCACAGGAATAGGTAAACTTCCTAGAAGCCTATCTCTATAAGAATGAATTACACTTAGTTGTGGATAGGTAAGACCACTAAGGACCTCTGGTGCATTTTCAGGCCCTCCTTGAGGATCTTTTAACCACTCACCAACTTGAGACATAAATGTATACACTTCTTGTTCAGTTGGGTTTACATGTTGTTGTATTATAAGATCTGTGCCAGCTATATAACCTGTCTTACTATAGCCTCCAACTTGATATGGAAAATCAACTTTTGGTCCATTTGGACTACCAAAGTTTCCATGAATAGTCTTATCAATTGCCTGTCGTGCAATACGCTGCATATTAGGATCAAACAGCGAACTAGCTACATTATTAGTAGAAGATAATTTTGATCTACTTCCTACACCTAGTGAGCCTGCAACCTGCTCTCTTGGTGAAACAGGTGGTGGTGTTGATACAGAGTCTGATTGTGAAGATTTACTGGTAACCTGTGGCATTGGAGCAAAGTCAGAATAGACTACACCATCAGAACCAAATGATATGTAATTTGACTCTAAAACTATTGGTTCTTCTAATGAAGATCTTATTGGTCCATAAGCACCTTCCCCAACTTGCTCTTTATCTGCATAAAGTGATTCAGGTTCAGATTCAGACCAAAAAACATCATCAGATCCAACTGAATCCTGAGATTGTATTGAATGCTGTGAAGATGTACTAGTTGGACGTAGAGGTGGTTCTGGTGCTTCACTTTGCAATACATTTGGACGTGGAGGTAGCTCTGGTGCTTGACTTTGTGTTGAATTTGAAACTGAACTGCTATTAGAATTAGAGTCATATGTATATATATCGCTACTGCTGCTACTACTTACTGACTCATAAATTGATTCACTGTCTTCTTCTATTGTACTATAATAAGATTCATCGCTTTCACTAAATGTTATATTACTTCCAATAGTACTTCTTGAGCTTAATGAATCTGTTGAACTATATCTGCTACTTCTTGTTGCAGAACTGGAAGAAGAACTAGAAGATGTTGATGGAGAGTAACTTCCACTTGCTGAACGCAATCCAAAAAATTTGAGGACCTTATCCGATACAACAGGATTTAATCTAAGGCTCATTCTCAGGTTACTACTAGTCATTCGTCTCTGATCAAGATTAGAACTTTGCTCTCTAGTTCTTATGCCACTACTGCTTCCAGAACTAGAAGAGCTTATACTTTCTGTAGATGGTTGTTCCTCTATCTGAACTCTATTAATACCGGGATCAGATGGACCAACTTTCATATTGCTCTCCATAGAATTCTTAATTTATTCTAAATAAATAATGTAACATTAATTAATTATTTATTTAAATAGGTTATTCTTCCACCAAAGAGCATTAGTCTACAAATACCTATATGACTAAACTAACTCTACATATTTATTAACATAACTAATAATAAAACTAATACTAGTATAACCTCTTGATACTTGAAATAACTACTCCTTATCTTAAGAAGATAGGTTAATGCTCAGATATGTTTTCTTTAATTCAACAAAAATTTGTTCTGAAACAATATCCTCATAATGGCTCTATCTTAAAATAACTACCAATCTAAAGCATATATTAATGTCTTGATGCCTGATATGAAATTTCTTCAATTTGAGATTGTAGTTTACCAATAGCTTCCATATAGTTGTCTTTTAATTCACCGTAAACTTGCTCTGTGATTGGTCCTTCTACAGTTACTTCAGTACTAAATACTGGATGGCCAAAATCAACTAATCCAACTTGTGGCATAGAGTTAGTACTACTTGCATCTGGAAGTGCTATAAGCATACTTGAACCAACAAATGTTATAGGTAATATACGCATAGCTCTTGTTAAGTCAGTCACTTGCTTAGCTAAATTTACAGCCTGTTGTGCTGTAAGACGTGCAGATAAGTTTTGCATAAGGTTGTCAGATGCCTGTTTTGCCATAAATAGTCGTTTCATACCTTTTGCTTGTGGTATTACCTCATAACCACGGCTAGTTGTTCCACGCAACATAGGTAATACACCATTTGTAACAATCTTTCTAAAAAGTGAAATTCCCTTAGTTTTATTAGGATAATGAGCTTTTAATTCAGCAAGAGACATAGTTTTACAGCCAAGTTTTACATCAATAACACCTTTAGAAGATACTTTATTAAATGAGCCTTCTTCCGATTGATACATATTAACATTTTTTATAGCTACAGCTGCTGAGCCTTCACCCTCTGCCATTGCTAGAGGAAATGGCAAACTACTCAATAACAAGTCTTTGTTATCAAGTAACTGTTTCATCTCTGAGCGCGAGATACCTTTTAATGATTCAGGAATATTGATAGATGAAGGTTGAGGATCTTGAAGCCAATTTTTCAAGTCATTTAATAACTTATATGTCTTAGCCTCTTGAGCTGTAAGATTTTGTTTGAAAACTATATTTGTACCTTGCAAAAAACCAACGTCTCCATGACCACCAAGTTGATCAGGAAATTTAATAGAAGGTCCATTAGAAACATAAGGTCTTGAATGAACTAAATTAGTAACACCTTCTTGTGCAAACTGCTGTAACTGTTCTTGAGTATAAACTGGAAATGTTTTTTCACTAGAGCTATGACTACTGACTGAGTGAAAACTATTAAGACTAGCAGTGTCTTCTGAGGAATTTATATCACTAACTGTAGTATATGAATCTGAACTTGTCGTACTTATTGTATCATCATCCCTGTGAAAATCATATGAACCTCTACTTCGAGCCCATGGTCCACTGTCTTTCATATTTGTAATAAAACTACTAACTCTATCTCTAATGATAGTAAAAAAAGACTGTACACTGGTTATTAATTGAGCACCTAGCCTATTAAAATCAATAGATGGATCCCACTTTCTTCCCTGAGAAGCTCTGTCTGTTAGTGGCGTACTATCACTGTGCTGTTGAGCACCTTCATTGACAGAATGAGTAGAAACACAACAAGTAGTACTTGAAGATGTGTTATCATCACTATCAATATCTGAGTTTTGCTCAACATTAGTAGGAACATTAGGGTCTGGTCTACTTCCAACTCTCATGGTATTCTCCCCTATAATTCCATTATGCTCTATATTAAAAATAGCTTCTAAGTAAAACTAAAAAATATTTATTCTAAAAACTGTACAAGTTAGACTTTTAAAAAGCTGTTATTATTTTCTGTTTTATTTATACCACCTTTCGTAAGTTCACTAAGTCCAAAATCAGGCTGATATAAACGATGTTTCCATTCCTCTGCATCCTCTATGAGTTGTAAGATTGACTCAATGCATTCATTAGGTTCCCAATGACTAACGTTATAAAGCTTTGAAAATAATAATCTTTCTCCATTATAATCTAGGGCAAGTACTCCTCTATTCATAGAACTAAGTGTAGAATTTGCTTGTGCAAATAGAATAGCAACAGCAGCGGCAGCATTATTATCATCAGGCATAATTCCTAAGTATCCACACACATAGACTAAATCTCCTGTCTCATTAGTCTCAATAGTCATATCAAGATTACCATTATGGACAGAGAACGAACATACCAAATTTTGATCAAATTCAAGTCCTGGAATATTTAATTCCTGACCTAGATCCTTGATAACGTCTGTCGCAACCATATGTTATCCCCTTGTTAAGTGTCTGCAACCTCACTTTTATCTACATAAAATAAAAAAGTAACTATTATACAAACAAGATGTATATTAAAATAATATAATATCTATAATGTATATTGTATTATGATCATATAGTTATTAAAAAATTATAACTTAATGAAAATATAATTATCACTGAATAATAATTATGAAATGTTATATATCAACACATCAATAAAAATATATCAATTATATTTAATAAATTTTATTATTAAATATAATTATACCTATACTATATTATATTACTATTACAAAATACAATACTAATATCGCAGCTTTAACTTTCTCCACTTCCAAGGTGGGATAGCTCTTTTTTTACTCCAAAGTCCAAACTTGTTCTTTCTAGAAAATTCTTCTAGTTCATACCAGTAGTTACACATAACATCGCTACAATATTTAGGATATACCCAAGCAAGACCTTTCCGAAGTAAATGTTCTTGTAGTGTTAAACCATCCTCTAAATATATAATAGCTAACGTACGACCATAAATATCATAACCCATATTTTTGACTACAATATTACCATGCTCAACCAAAAATTCTGTAGCTCTTTTAGCTAATAAACCAAAGGGTTGAGATAGCTCAGGAGAATCAATGCCATATAAACGCAATATTTTTTTATTACCTGTTTTATATAAACTTAAGCTATCTCCATCTATTACTTTTATAAAACTTTCTGCTCTTGCAATACATAAAAAAAGAAAGAAAGGTATTAGAATGCTAAATATAGTTAGTACAAATAATCGAAATGTTAGCCTAAAGATAATTAACATGAAAAAGTTTCATTCTACTCAATTTGGTGTAATGTTACGGACGCTACGTCAACAACGTGGACTTTCACAACAAACACTTGCTGAATTTGCTGATGTTGAAAGAAATTATATTTATTATCTAGAAAAAGGATTGTCAGATCCTACTCTAGGAGTTCTTATTGGTCTTGCTAATGGCTTAGGATTAAATTTTTCAGAATTTGCAGAAAAAATCGAGACTGTTATTTCTATTAGAAAATTATAAAAAAGCTTATTTATCATTATCCTACAACTAGATACAATTCTTATTATTTTCTAATTATATTTTTTAACACGTTGTTACTAAAGCTAAAGCTATAACCAATATATTGGTAACTATACAATTAAACTGGTAAAATAGTTGATAACAACTATTTTGATAATATATAATTTTTTCAAATAATTAGGTGTAGCATACTACTATGCGTATCCAAACCCCAAAATATGTACTCAAAAAGAACAAAACAGTATTAGATAAAAATTATACCCTAACAGCTTCTTTAACAGTTTTTAGTATATTTTTAGATCTTTCTTTTTTTACAGGCTATTGTTAGAATTATTTTATGGACAAAAATGAATTATATTCAACTACCATAAAATCAATAACTAAAAACTGGGTTGTTATTCGATTAAGTGCATTAGGCGATGTTGTTCTTACAACTGGTGTTATACACTATTGGTATACTCATTTTAATTGGAAGTTTACTATTATTACACAAGAAGGCTTAACATCTATATTTGAAAATAACCCTGCTGTTCAAAATATTATTGCTTTAACCAAAGAACAACTATTACCTAAACATATTATATCTACTGCTCGTTCTCTTGCTAACCACCATAAAAACTATGGACTTATTGATTTACATGGCACACTAAAAACACGCCTAATAAGTTTATTATGGAGAGGGCCTATATACCGTTATTCAAAAATGAGTTTTGAGCGTAGATTATTTCTTTTAACTAAAAATCGTCTTTTAAAAAAACGGCTTAATAAATGGACTGTGCCACAACGATATATTTATGCACTTAACACTCTTCCACCAACACCTGATCAGCTTACACCAATTATTTTACTTCATAAAAAAGAAGAAGATAAAGTTAAAAACTATTTTACATTTTTGGAATCACCTGAACAAAAAGTTGTAGCAATCCATCCTTATGCAACTCATATAAATAAAGCATGGAACACTAACTCATGGTATAACATCATAGAACACCTTACATCTGAAAAAATTCCATGGTTTATTATAGGGCAAGGTACTCCTTTAAAAAATATCCCACCCCAACATGACTTTACAAATAAAACATCAATAAGAGAGACATGTGCTTTACTTAAAAGAGCAGCCGTTCTTGTTACTGGTGACTCTGGACCAATGCATCTTGCTACTGCTATAAAAACACCAGTTATTGCTCTATTCGGTCCAACAACAAAAGACTGGGGATTTTTCCCACCAGAAGATGCCAATATCATCCTTGAAGCCAATATACCCTGTCGCCCTTGCTCACTACATGGAGACAAAAAATGTCCTATCCAACGTAAATGTATGGAAGAACTAACTCCTATACAAGTAATGAATGCAATTAAAAAAATTCTTGCACGTCAACCTAGTTAATTTTCTTAAATGAAATAACTTCAGATATCTCATTCAAAGCTAAAGTTACCCTTTCTTCTTGATAAGATGAAAAAAATATCTTTAATAAGGCTTGAAAACGATCTAAAACTGTAAATTGTGCTAAATGATCATACCCCTCTAACAAAAAACGAAAAAGTCCTACTTCGTGAGGAGGAATAACAATAAAAACTTTTTTTGATAACTTATACATAAAAACTTCTATCTACTTTTAAAAGTTAAAAAATTTCTCTCACTTTTACACTTTGACAAAAAGATTGTAACACCATACAGTTATTACTCTCTAGAGGTAATTATGTCTAAAAAGCTTCCAGGAATTGAAAGCATTCTCCGTAGTTTTTCTGAACACCTTCTGAATAAAGGTTTAAGAAACACCCATCAACGACAACAAATTATTAGAACATTTCTTAGCACAACAGGACACCTAACTACTGAAGAAATTTATCATATTATAAAAAAAGAAGATCCCTCTCTTGGGCAAGCAACTGTTTACCGTACTATGAAACTTCTTTGTGAAGCCAACTTAGCACGAGAAGTACGTTTTAGTGATGGTATTGCAAGATATGAACATTTTAATGAACATCATGATCATCTTATTTGTGATACATGTGGTATTAACTTTGAGTTTATAGATCCTACTATTGAAAAACTTCAACAAAAATATGCCAAACAATATGGTTTTATTTTAAAGTCCCATCAGCTTTATTTATATGGTATTTGTCCAACATGTCAAAATGTATCACTATAATACTTATTTCAAATAATGACTAATTGTTTTTGTTGAGCTCCTATTGATGAACCCAATGAACAACAAACTTCATGAGGAATAGTGCCCCACCATTCTGCAAGTTCTTCTGGCTTAATAGCTAAACTTCCCCCACCACCTAATAAAAATGCTTTATCACCAATAGATATCTTACTATGACTATTAGTGATATCCACCATCAACATTTGCATACAAACCCTACCAACAATTCTATAGCGCTTTCCTTTTATAACTACCCAACCTTTATTTGAAAAACTTCGTGAATATCCATCTGCATAGCCTGCTCCAATAACAGCAACACGTATATCTTCTTTAGCATAATAAGTACAACCATATCCAATGGAAGAACCAGCAGAAACTGTATTTATAGCTACAACTGGTGCTTCCACCTCCATAACTGGTAAAAAACCTTTCCCAAGACTTACACGACTTGTACCATAAAATGGATTTCCCCCATACAACGCTATCCCAGGTCTAGAAAAATCTCCTATATAGTTTGGCCATGCTAAAAGCCCAGGAGAATTTGTTAAAGAAGTTTTTATAGTTGGAAAAGCTTCTTTAATAGCTTTATAAGCTCTTGCAAATTGCTCTACTTGGTTATGTGTAACATTATCAAGAGATGAAATTTCTGGTGCAACTAGATGTGATAATAATAAAATAGGATTTACTTCTGGTGTATGCCTTAATAAATCTATAAGACTTATATAGTCATTAGAAGAAAAGCCAAGTCTGCCCATACCAGTATCAATTTTAATAGCAACTGGTACTGCAGTACCACCTTGGTGTACTCTACTATAATGAACAATAGATTGGAGACTTTCAATATTATGAATAACCGGAGTTATATTATGTACTACAGCAATTCTTGCATCTTCTTCAGAAAAAGGTCCTAACAAAGCAAGTAAAAAAGCTTGATGACCTTCTTGTCGTAATAAAAACCCTTCTGTAATAGATCCTACAGCCATATGTTGAACGCCTTCATCTCTAAGGACATTTGCAACAACTCTGATACCATGACCATAGGCATTAGCTTTAATAACAGGCATAACATTAGGATATCTAGAACGAAGTATACGTAAATTATAACGTAATCGCTCTAAATGGATCTTTATACAAACACTACTTGAATACATAGATAGCCCAAAACAATCAATTAATTGGTACTTTTTTTTATATTAAAAATATATTAGATTATACGCTCAAATTTTAACAAATAAGCAATATACTTTTATCGTATTTATTTATTGGATACAAACAGGAATATATCTTGTATAATCTTTTTTTACCATTTATTCTAACTAACCTTATATATTATATAATTATTCCATCCTTATTTATAGCATTTTTTCCTCTACAAGCTTTATCTATTATAAACATATCCGAATTTGCACAACCAGATATTAACCAATCTCAAACTAAATGGAACCTTGAAGCTGATACGTTAACTACACTATCAAATAATACTATTATTGAAGCTAAAGGAAACATTATCCTTACAAAAGGACAGGATGTATTTAAAGCTGACTTTGCAAGGTATTATCAAAAAACAGGTTGGCTTTTCCTTAAAGGTCATGTCACTGTAAAGATGGATGAAAATGAAATCAATGCTGACGAAGCAGAATTTAATTTGAATACTAAAACAGGCTGGCTTAATAATGGGAACATATTTATCTCTTCATCACATGTTTACTTTTCTGGTGCACGTATTACCAAACATTACGGAGATTATTATACTTTTAATAATGTCAAAGTTACTACATGTGACGGACCTCATCCAGCATGGTCAATATCAGCTAAAGAGGCAATAGTAGAAGTTGATGGATATGCACAATTATATGATTCTACCTTTAAAATTAAAAACATAGATGTAATGTATAGCCCTATTTTTACAATACCTGCAAAACAAACAAGACAATCAGGTTTTTTAAATCCTAATTATGGAATCAGTCAGCGACGTGGAATTTATTATACTCAACCATACTTTTTAAATATTGATCAAAGCAGCGATCTAACATTTTATGCTGGACTGATGACAAAAATAGGTCCATTAGGAACTGTAAGATATCGTTCACACAAATTTACAAATCAAAAAACATGGTTTGCTGCTAGTGGCATTCATGATAAAAATAATATTGTCACACCAGGGAAAGATCCTGTCTATCCATCAAGCCAACTTGTACGTAATAACCATCAACGTTATTGGGTTCGTGGAATGGCTGATGGTTTTATTGGAAACTCAACTTGGTGCTATATATCTAATTTAGACTATGTATCAGACCAAGATTATCTTAGAGAATTTGATCAAGGTATAACAGGCTTTTCACACTCCCGTAGTGAAATGTTTCAAATGTTTGGCAGAGATATCCAAGAAGATGACCAATCTCGATTAAATGCTTTACTTATTAGAAAAGATTGGCAGCGTATAGGGGTAGTAGGAAATATTAGATATGAACAAGATCCAACATTAGGACATGGGAATCATCCTACTAGTCAAAGTGAGTTAACGCAACGAATTCCACAAATTGACATGTTTCTTTACCAAGGAAAACTATTTCAACCTCTTTCATTAGAGGGTGCCATTCATTTACAGTCTGCTTATATGTATCGTGCTAAAGGCACTAAAGGTTGGAGAACAGAACTTTATCCAAAAGTTACATTACCAATCGATCTCAAATATGGATCTGTTATAACAACTGTTGGGCTACGTGAAACTTACTATCAAACAGGTATAAAATCACACACAAGTCCTGTAGCACCACATGTCCCTGATACTAAAACACCACGTCAAACAGGTCAGCATCGTTCACTTTTTAACTTACAACTAGAAAGTAGTACACAAGCTCACCGAATATGGCGACTAAAGGATAAAAAAACTATTAATCTTCATTCTCAAAGTATAGGAAAAACCTTTTGTACAGCACTCAAGCATACAATCCAACCACGTATATGCTATAGCTTTATACCTAGAGAAGGCCAAGAAAAAAATCCATTTTATACACTATCAGATAGGATCCTTCCCCAAAATGACCTTACTTATTCAATAGTAAATATTCTCACAAAAAAGAATGTTACTATTAGTGTAGATAATAATAATAATAATAATGATAATAGTGTTACACCAACACTTATTACTTCCTACTATGATCTTCTCTACTGGAACTTATCAACAGGATATGATTTTGAAGAAGAACGCCGAAAACAATATGTAGAAAAATATCCAAAGCGCCCTATAAAAGACATCTATTCTGAACTAGAACTTTATATACTATCTTGGTTAACTTATTCAGGTAAGACATTTATTTCTCCATATAACGGTAATATTACTAGACATGATCATAATATCATATTCAAATCAGACAGATTTTCTTGGAAAACAGGCCTTAGCTTTCGTGATCAATACTATAATTACCGTGAGCATCTTCAATATCGAGATGAAAATAATATTATTATGTCTAGTAGGTTACGCTTACTTCAAAACTCTTTTTCTATACAGCTATTACCAAATGTATCTGTTACGTTAGAAGATTTCCGAAACCTACGAGAACTTGGAACTTTTGGTAAAACAAACTCTCAACTAGTTGAAGTTACATATTTAGCACAATGTTATCGTATTATTGGTAGATACCGATATGACGGCTATGATCGTAGCTATACAGTATTAATAGAAATACCTGGATTATTTGAATAAGTTTTATCTCTAATTACTTTTTCTTTAACCCTAAATTACTGCCAATAAAAGTTGCATAGTTACCCCATTTAAACAACTATATTGACAGTAAAACAACAATATATATTTTATAACTTATATATAACTATTGTAAATTATAAAGTAATTACTCTAACTTCTTATAATTGTTAAACAAACCTAATTATATACAATAATATATAACTCAGTACTATTCCTTTAGTACTGGAATAAACTTTGCATTTAGTAAAGCAAAAATAGATTTGTTATATATAAATATAGTTTAATTTATACCATAATTACTATAACTTCTTATAATTATTAAAAATAAACTCTATACTAACTGATATACTACTGTTCATTAATGGAGTGAACTTTGTATTTAAGTAACTTATTATAACAAGTTACAGGCTACTTACTATTACACTCTATTTTTCTACACTTTTTTCGATGTCACTAAGATATAGGTATAACAAATGATTATTACTAATAAAGACAGTTTACTTCAAGCATTGGAACAAGGATATACTCTCACTATTGATAACAGTGGGAATATAAAAACAGAAAATCGGCTTTCTTCTTCTTTTAGAAAATTTGCTGATCTCTTTAGATCAGCAAAAACAATTAAGGTACGTCAACAATGTCTTCAAATTGCAATGGCCAATATTGTTAATTCTGACTCCATAGTAAATGCAGGTCCTCGAAACATTCAAGAACCACTTCATTCCACAAGCCGAACTTTGGAAGAAATAGCTGCTACATCTCAAGAAATACTTTGTTCTGCTATGATTACATATATTTTAGAAAAAAAATTTGGAACAGAAAATCCTCAAGTACAAAAATCTATTAGTGAATATATTCAAAAAGAATGGGCAGAAGATAATAGTACAGTTCCTATTTCATACCCAGCAGTTAATTCATTTATAAGTAGTAGACTAGTTGGAATTTATGTAACAAAAATCCTCTACAATAAACCTGAGCCTATCCGTAAAGGTGTTATATCTTTTCTTACCTCTTCATGGGAAAAGGAAAATTCTGGTAGTCAACCAAAACAAGAATCTATAGAACAATATGTTACACAAGAAATCGATCACTGGCAACGAACAGATCCTCTAGGACAAACAATAGCTAACCTTGCATACGGGTATACTATAGACTCTGAAGCTCTTACAGAGCATATGCAGTTCTTTAAACAAGGAATACTAGAAGCTATAGATGAAACATGGAAAGAAGATAAACTCACTAACTATAGTGACGATGGAATATTCAACCTTTTTACTGTAGATGCACCCAGAGACCGCCCTTCAATTCAAGGTGAAAGAGTATTCCTTCAATCAGACTTACCAAATGCTAAAGATATATACGTTAAGATGATCAAAGAAGAATTTCCTGAGTTTTCTATGGCTGCAATAGTTACTACAATTATGACACAAAAATCTTTACCTAACCTTTCATGTATGGTTTCTGGTATAAAGACATACTGTCCTCTTAATCCCTACATACCTAATAATAAAGATGATAATGATATGGTACCAGACGTTGTGCCACTTATTGAAAATAGTGATAGTATTCAACCACGAATGACACTTACCCATAATAATGAAGAAATTATTATACATTGTAACTATGGTATCAAGCTTTGTTGCCCTATATTAGATCTTCAACAAACTGTGGGAAATGTTCAAGTGGACATTGTTATCCCTAAAGGGCAATTTCCTTTACCAATAAGTAATATCCCAAATATTCAAGTCAAAAATATGCAAGTAAACAGGCCAGTTGGTTTTGTAGCTTGATTTAACTATATGTATAAAAATTTTTTCAAAAAAAAAATACTACAATAATATATAATAAGTATTATATATATATATAATAGTTCTGCTATTGCTACTTATAGTTATTTACATTCACTATACATAATTACAAACTAGTAATTCAGCTATATTTATAACTAGTTAAATTTATTAAGACACATTCAATTTATCCTCCTGTTATTTATATACATTCATAATAGGATATATCTAAAATTTATTATCTTACTATACCTATACATTTAGTAGGATGGGAGATTGTTATGTTACAAAATATTATTCTTATGCTTAATACTATTGCCCATGATCAAGGACTTAATACAGTTATAGCACCAGGAGAATACTCAGGTGCCCTTACTATAGGCGGCTTTAATATCAACATTGGTCTTCTGGAGTCCAGAAAAATTATTCTTTTTCAAGCACCTATAGGTATAATCCCTGAAAAAAATCAACTTAAGCTTTTTAAAAAGCTTCTCACAGCTAATAATCTTTTTATAGAGACATCAGGTGCAACATTAGGATTAGATTACAATAATGGACTAATAACATTACAAGTTGCATGGCCATTTGAGAATCTTACTTATTCCTCTCTAACAGACCTTATTGGAAATGTTATTCTACTGACAGGAGAGTGGATTGAAAAGATTAATAAATTCAATCATGAAGACAATGATTGCACCTCATCTAAAGAATTCGACGTACAAAAGATGTTAGCAGTATAAACTTTTTTTCTATGATGACTAACTATTTCAGCTTAAAAATAATTACTTTCCTATAATTCATGTAAAAATGTAGCGAGGTATTATTCTAATGCTTATTAATAACAGTAAAGAGTTATTTGGGTACATGGATGAGGGCTATTCTCTTGTACTTGATAAAGAAGGAGAGCTTCATACACAAACATGGGCAGGTTATAGTTATGATCTAGCTAGAGCTGCAATTGTAGCCAGTAGGTTTGTCCAAACAAGTCAAGATGATTTACTACTTGCTATGGCAACTCTTGTTGAAAAAGATGCAATAAGTAAACATGGTCCTTGCAACCTTAGAGAACCATTACCTTTCTGTGGACGTTCATTTGAAGACTTGAAAACAAGCGCTCGAAAGATTGTTGGAAAGGCAATGATTAGACACTGTGTAACCAACGAACTTCACGATCAACCTCGCCCAGTTCAGGATGGAGTAAAAATATACCTACAATCATTATGGAAAAATAAACATCCTGAAGGTGACAGTTGCTACCCTACAATAAAAACATTTGTTGAAGAACAGATTAAAACTCTCAAAGAAAGCCCTGGTCATGCTCTTGGCCACCTTGCATGTAATTATCATCTTACATCTGATGAGTTAGGTCCACACATGAAATACATAGGAGAAAATATACAGACAGCCATCAAAGAAACATGCTGCGAAGAACATAAAAATGATTTTGATAATGAAGGTATTTATACTGTTTTTAATAAAGATTGTGTAAGAGAAACACCTTTCTTGGGTGGTTGGCGTTTTGGACATAATGAGTATGATAATGAAACACTTGTATCACTCTATCAGGATAAAATTAAAGAAGAATTCCCTGATATCTCTATGAGAAGAGTTGTGTGTGTTATGATGTCACAAACCATATCACCAGTTATAACAGAGGTTATTAGAGGAATGGGTACACCATATCCTCTCTGCCCTTTTATTCCTTCTAATAGCCTAGAAATGCCAGAAAATTTTTTAATGAATGTAAGTAATGAACCACCTTCTCCTGACAATCCAAGAAGAATAGTTATGCAAACACCAAGTAATGTTCTATTTAAATACTCTTATGATATTCAGGTAACAAGTACAGTAACAGGTGAAAGTCAAAAATTAGGAAATCTTCAGCTATCAGTACAACTACCAAAAGATCAGTTTCCTCTTCCTTTAGGTGCAAAACCTAAGCTTCAAGTTACTGATATAAATCTACAAAGGAAAAAAGGAATTGAAGTCAGAATATCATAATTAGTAAATGGAATAATATCTCTTACACTCTATTTTTTTAATTTAATTTATTTCTATCTAGCATACTTAATATTTTTTAAATGATCTTATAATATATAGTTTAAATATGTTTTATATTTATATAAATATGTTTTATATTTATTTTTATAATATAAAATCTAAATAACATGTGGATACCATTATGCTTATTCGAAATAGTACAGAGCTTTTTACTGCAATGCTTGATAGAAAAACTATTATCCTTGGCGATGAGGGAGAGCTCCAGACAAAAGAAAAAACTCTAGGATCAAGACTCAAACCACAACCTGCTAGAGTTGCACCAGAACTTACAGCAAAACAATCAGAAGCTGTACAACTTTCCATGGCAAAACTTGTTGAATATGAAGCACGCTCTAGTTTCGGAAGAGCTAACCTACCGTATCCTATGCCACTTGGCGGTAAATCATATGAAGAAACACTACACAAAGCTCGATTGACTCTTGGAAACAAAATGATTGAATTTGTTGCAGAAAAAGAACTAAAAGATGAACCTAAAGCCATTAGACAAGGTGTCATTCCATATCTTCAAGCATTATGGCAAGAAGAACATCCTGAAGGACCTATTGATATATATGAAATACAAACTATAGTAAAAGATATCCTTACTGAACTAAAGAAAGATCCAGGGAAACCCCTATCTCAACTTGCCTATGGTTTTATCTTAGGGCCTACAGAGTTACAAGAACATATGTTGTATCTTGAACAAAAGATAGGACGTGCAATAGAACTTACGTGGGATGACAAACATCAACATGAATTTGATGAAAATGGTATATATGACATCTTTACTCGAGATGCTCCTAGAGATCGTCCCTACTTTCAAAATGTCAAACTTTCATACGAAAAATATAGCAATGAAGATGCATTAGAAAAATATAAAGAAATGCTTATAAAAGAATTTCCTGAACGATCCATAGCTGCTGTTGTAGGTATCTGTATGTCACAAACTATAATGGCAGATTTTTCAGCTATGATTATGAATGTAAATACACCATTTCCTCTTAACCCATATTGTGAAAAAAATAGTCAAGATATTTCTAGAATCATGACACTTGTAACTAGTAATACAGATCCTTTACCAGAAGAAACCTTAGACGAAGAATTAGATGAAGATCTAAAAGTTCAAGAAATACCGCTTAGAGGAGCTGAGGGAGGAGGACAACTTCAAGAGTTACCTCGAGAAGAGAAGCCTACAGCATTTACCACAAGTGAACAAGTCGAACTAGCTGAAGAAGCTGAAGAAAGCTCAAGCGAAGAAGAACCTTCAACATCATCTGTAACTAGAAAACCACTATCACTTCGAGAGCAACTTATAAAAACTGCACGAACAAGAACATCACGCACAATGCTTTTTAATCAGGAAGGATATGTGTTAATAATCCGAAATTTTGGTATTAGTTTAAGAGATACTACTACAGGTTTTTATCAACAAGTGGGAAGCACATCTTTTATGTTACAAATACCTAAAGATCAATTCCCTTTAGCTGTTGGTGCAAAACCTGTTGTTAAAGTTGTAGATATGCAAGTAGAACGAAAGACCCCATTTGTAGGACACCATGCTCTACAAAAAGGGTTTATAGGACAAGTTATTCCAGGGCCAGTCTTAATGTCTGAAGAACTAAAGAAAAAATAATAAAAAGTTATTGTTATTCTATAGTTGTCTAATACCTCTATTTTAATCCTAATACTTCAATATCCTTCATCAAAAATAATATAAAATTAGTAAAACAACTATAAAATAATATTCATAATAATAGTTGAAAGCTGTCAAAAGAGCCTATAATCATACAAGGTATTATAGGCTCTTTATAACGTTATCTAATAACCGTTTATTTTTTAAGTAGTAGCTAACGACTATTATTACTGACTGTTTTGTTCTTTTTTTGTATTATCCAACGATTCTTGATGGTTTTTCTCTGTCTCCTGTGATAGCTGTGAAGGCTTTTTATTTTCACAAAGCCTACATGGTGTATAACCAGCTTTTTCAGCTTCCTCTTTAGAGTCAAAGCCTATAGTACATGCAGTACAATCAAAATATCTACATTCCTTATTATGATATACTTTTGTAGAACTATTACCTGAATATTGTTTGTTATAAACCTTATTCTCAGAAGTAAGTTGGTCACTATAAGTACTCTTTTCACTTTCAACAGCAACAGATGACGTATGTATACTTAAAAAACTTATAACTAATAAAAAAAATAATATATTTATTTTTGACAACATAAAAAACTCCTTATCTTCAACCTTATAGAAGAAAAAGAAAACCAATCGACATAAAATAATGAGTAAAACTTGACCAATAATAATCTGAAGACTATGTTGAAATGAAGTAAGCTGGGGATGCACAACTTCACATTAGATTGAAAAAATACTTTTATCAATAACTATAAAAATATTTCAGATCACTATAAATAATACTATGAATAAAATACTTGCTCAAGACGAAGTTGATGCTCTTCTTAGAGGACTTTCTGGTGGAGAAATTGAAAGTGAAACTGATATTCCTGAAGATGATTCTGGAATTGTTCCTTTTGATTTAGCTAATCAAGATCGTATTATTCGTGGGCGTATGCCTGTTTTAGAAATCGTAAATGATCGCTTTGCTCGTCTTTGTACAAATGCCTTATCAAATGCTATACGTAAACGTGTAGAACTTAATCCTATTTCTATAGATATGACAAAATTTGGAGATTTTATGCGCTCACTACCAGTTCCTACAAGCATAAATATCTTCAAAATGGATCCTCTAAGAGGAAATGCTATTATTGTTGTAGATTCTCGGCTTGTTTTTGCACTAGTAGAAAATGTATTTGGAGGTATAGGCTCTCAACCAAAAATCGAAGGTCGAGAGTTTACTCGTATTGAGCAAGTTATTGTTGATAGAATAATCAAGATAGCTCTTGATAATATGGAAGAATCATGGAGACCTGTTCATGATGTAAAATTAGAACTTATACGTTCTGAAATAAATCCACAGTTTGCTGCCATTGTACCACCAAGCGATGTAGTTATTGTCATTAATTTTGAAGTGGAACTTGATTCTTCTATTGGATCTATGACCATATGTATACCATATGCAACAATTGAACCTATTCGCTCAAAACTTCATGCAAGTTTTCAAACAGAACGACTTGAAATTGATCATGCTTGGGTAGGTCGACTTAAAGAGCGTCTTTTAGAAACACCTGTAGAGCTTAAAGTAAGAATGGGTAATACACAGATTACAGGAAACCAATTATTAAGATTAAAAATTGGGGATGTTCTTGTTCTTGACACAGATGTAGAAGATCTCCTTGAATGTACTGTAGCTGGAGTTACTAAGTATTGGGGCATTGCAGGAACAGTAAAATCAAATAAAGCATATCAAATTATAAAAGAAGAAGAACCACACTGCTAACTCTTTTTTAATTTATTAAGAACTCTTTTTTCCTTTTTCATCTCTACTTTATATAACACATTATACAAAATTACTATGCTAAAATCTATCAATGGGACATTAAGGATTGTTCATATACAATCAAGTAAAGAAAAAAATAACCAAAATATAATTATTCATAATCCTCAGCTTATTCCTGAACTATTACTACGTGATAATTCTCCCACATTTATTCATAAAAACCTTCATGGATTAAAAAATACATCTATTCCCTGTATGGAAGCAAGCCTATCATGTCCTTCTTTGTCCTCTTCAAAAACAATATACCTTCCAGAAGTTGTCTATTTACATACAACATGTTCATCAAGCTTAGATATTGCATATACTCTTTATAAAGAAAATCTTCTCCCTATATGGGGAAGTATTATTGTTACCTCCCAAACAGCAGGGAGAGGTCAACTAGGAAGAACATGGT
Organism: Lawsonia intracellularis PHE/MN1-00; assembly: GCF_000055945.1. Classification (NCBI taxonomy): domain Bacteria; kingdom Pseudomonadati; phylum Thermodesulfobacteriota; class Desulfovibrionia; order Desulfovibrionales; family Desulfovibrionaceae; genus Lawsonia; species Lawsonia intracellularis. Next base: position 30,752 of record NC_008011.1, on the reverse strand, counting down.
GTTCTCCTATAGGAAATGTATATGCTACTGTTAGATTACCCCAATGTGAACTTTTCTCAAAGACAAAAGCAGCAATAATTGCCAGTACCTTTTTTATTCATGCATTAAATAAAATAGGATTCCATGTATTTCTTAAATGGCCAAATGATATTGTAGTATTTGCTAATAAACAATGGTGTAAAGTAGGTGGCATTTTACTTGAAGAAAGAGATGATATTCTTTTAGCTGGAGTAGGTATTAATATGAATAAAAATTCTAATGAATATACAATTCGTGAAGATGCCTCACTACAACCATCAAATCTTCCACCACACCCACTGTTTTCTGGATATGGATCTATCCTTCCTTTATGGTTATCCCTTGTAAGTCAAGTCTATCTTTGCTATAAAGAACATAGGGATGTTAACCAAAAAACATCATGGGTAAAACTTGCAGAACAGTATCTTTGTTTAAAAAATTGTAGTGTTGTCATCAAAGATGGATTAAATGAACATCAACACTATAAAGGAATAATAGCAGGTATACATGATAATGGAGGTCTTATTTTATCTACTTCCAAGCAAAAAAAAATATTTTTATCTGGAAGCTTATACCCTTTGCTATAATTTTTCTCTTTAGTTATAGAGTTTGAGTAGTAAACAAAATGTAGTTTATGTAACGTAATTAAAAACATTTTTTATTTTAAGATAAAAATCAATTAATAATATAATTTCTAGTGACTCTTATTTTTATATATACTTTATAACTTATTCTCCTTGGCAACTTTTAATCTTTCTATTTTTTTAGAATAAGTTTTATATAAAGATTATACATGGTGAGAATAATTTTTACTTTAATTATGGGATATAATGGATAAGCCTAATGAGCAAAAAGACCCTTTCAACACACCATGATAGTATAAACTCAGTGGAAACTATACGTAAACAATTAGTATTAACAGGTTCTGATATTATTACTATAGGTGAAGATGCAGAATTACTTGTAGGTGGGAAAAATTATAATACTGCACTTCTTGGACAAATTAAAGAAATAAAAACTCCACAATTTCGAGCTATTTCTTCTCTTGCATTTCATCAAATTCTTGATGAAACTAAAGTTTGTGCTGCACTTATTCGCTCAAAAGTTGAAGAACATTATACACATATCAATTGGAATAATCCTGAAGTCGTACAAGACCATGAATTCTTACCAAAATTTGTCCGTAATATAGCCTCTATTATTCAATATGAATTAGATGGAAATACAAATAAATTACCCCTTATCCGCTTACGGACATTTATTGAACATGTTGTAGATGGTTTTGCCTCTTCCCAAGAAAATATAGATCAGTTACGTAAACGTTCTATTCTTGTACAATGTGCTATTCTATCAGTCCCTCTTCCTCCACAAGTCATTGAAGCAGTAAAAATAGCTTATAAAGAAATTTGTAATGAAGCAGAAGAAAATAATGTCCCAGTAGCAGTTCGTTCGTCAGCAGCCGGAGAAGACTCTCGTAAAAAAGCATTTGCTGGACTACAAGATACATATCTTAATATGGTAGGGGAAGATGCCGTTGTTCTTGCATATCATTGGGATTGTGCTTCTGCCTATAATCTACGTTCCATGATTTATCGACGTGAAGCTATCCTTGATGCTCTAACAAAATCAGAAAGTACAGGAGATGAACAATTTGCCATTCAAGCAAAACAAGAATGGGCTATTGAAAATACATCATTATCAGTATGTATAATGCGTATGATCAATCCTGTAGTTTCTGGTACTGCCTTCAGCGCTGACACTGCTACAGGTTGCCGTGGAACAACACGTAATGATCTTGTTAGTATTGATGTAAGCTATGGCCTTGGTGAAGCTATTGTTGGTGGGATGGTTACCCCAGATAAAATGTATGTTTACCAAAAAGATGATGCTAATGAAGTTATCATACGCTTTATGGGTAACAAAACTCTCAAAATTATCTATGATGAAAAAGGAGGAACAAAAAAAATTCCTGTATCTGAACGAGAATCAATAATGTGGGCATTGTCTCCTACTCAAGCTGAACAAATAGCTAAAGGTGTCCGTGCTATTAGTAAAGCCTATAAAGATATCATCATGGATACAGAATTCTGTATAGATACTAAAGGTACTATATGGTTCGTCCAGGCTCGACCTGAAACACGATGGAACGATGAGCTTATGCTCTATCCTAACACTATCTTTATGCATCGTTGTGAAGTTGATCCTCAAGCTGCTGCAACAGCAAAAATTGTTCTTGAAGGAAATGGTGCTTCTCGAGGTGCCGGACAAGGTAAAGTTCGCTTTCTTAATTCAGCCCTTGAGCTAAATAAAATACAAAAGGGTGATATCCTAGCAGCAGAACGTACCGATCCTGATATGGTCCCTGGTATGCGTGTAGCTTCTGCCATTCTTGCTGACGTAGGTGGAGATACAAGCCATGCTGCTATCACATCACGTGAACTAGGTATTCCTGCTATTATAGGTATACAAAACTCAGCAGCTTTAAAAGCTCTTGATGGTCTTGAAGTAACTGTTGATGGTACACGTGGTCATGTTTACCATGGACTGCTTCCACTATACCAAACAGGTGGAGAAATAAATATCAATGAGTTACCAAAGACAAAAACAAAAGTTGGCCTTGTACTAGCAGATATAGGTCAATCACTCTTTTTATCACGTCTACGTAATGTCCCTGACTTTGAAGTAGGTCTTTTACGTGCTGAATTTATGTTAGGAAACGTTGGTGTTCATCCTTCAGCACTTGAAGCTTTTGATAATGGTTCATTAGAATCTATTATCCAAAAAAAAATAGATGAACTTGAAGTACATCTCCGTAAAACTATACAAGAACATCTTTGTTTAGGACTTGTAAACTTAGATTTACACCTCCGTGAACATGTAGGACACATCTCTGGATATACAGAAGAACTTGAAAGGCTACATAAAAGAAATGATCCACATAATCCAGAAGCCGTCATAGCAACATATAGACAGATAAAAGAACTTGAAAAACGACTAGATGAACTTACAGAATTAGCAGCATCTTCCCTAGATACCCTTAAAGTTTCTTCTGACCTCTCTGAACATGTAAAAATTATTATGGGTTATCAAAAGCAGCTTCTATCGCTTAATGATGAATCTCCTCAGTTAAAAAAGCGTCGTATAGACCTTGAAAAAGAAATAGAAACGTATACTGCTGATATAGCTCAAAATCCAATAGTACAGAAGACAATAAGTCAAATTGAGCAACTTCGGAAAGAAGTAAGTGAGCGATGTGGTATTAATAAAAAAATTAAAGAATTACAATCTATTCCTCTAGCTATTGGTTCCCTTATCCGTTCTTGTGGACATAAAACAGGTCGTGAACATTATATCCAAACACTTTCACAAGGACTTGCGCTTTTCTCAATGGCTTTTTATGGAAAGCCTATTATCTATCGCACAACTGACTTTAAAACAAATGAATATAGAAATTTACTTGGCGGTATATTATTCGAAGACTTTGAAGATAATCCTATGTTAGGCTACAGAGGAGTTGCTCGGGATATTCATGACTGGGAAATTGATGCCTTCAAGGCAGCTCGTTCTCTATATGGTGCTAAAAATCTCCAGCTTATGCTTCCATTTGTAAGAACAATTGAACAAGCTCGCTCTATGCGCTCTTATCTTAGTGAGGTGCATAATCTCAGAAGTGGTGAAGATAATTTACAAATTTTTCTTATGTCTGAACTTCCTTCTAATGCTATTCTCGCTCGACAGTTCATTCAAGAGTTTGACGGATTCTCTATTGGCTCCAATGACATGACACAAATGGTGCTTGCTACAGATAGGGATAATCAATCTCTTTCTCATATTTATGATGAAGAAGATCCAGCTGTTGTTTGGGCTATTTTGGTTACCATTTTTACAGGTCAAAAATATGGTAAAAAAGTAGGATTCTGTGGACAAGGTGTTGCAAACAGTGCTATTTTACGAGGTATTGTAACTATTAGTGGTATCACCTCTGCATCTGTTGTACCTGATACATACTATCAAACAAAACAAGAGATTGCTGATATTGAAGCTTCAAATATCTCTCTTTCTGAACTGGGCCAGTGGCTCACCAAACAACATAAAAACAATCTCAAAAAATTACTTGAAGAACATGGTTATAATCTATTCAATACCAATCCTACAAATCAAGATATTCAATTATGGTATAATAAGAACATTTCAACCTTATGCACACAGCTACAAAAAAATCTAACGACTAGTCAAGCGCCAAAAATTGCTAAAACTTTAAAAGAATTCCGGACACTCTTCCATAAAGCTGTTATCTATGCCACATGGCCATGGGAAGAAACTGTTAATGATGCTTTATATCAAGCTGGATTTAGATCTTTTGAAGAACAAAAGGTTGCCCTTGAACAGCAAAGAAAACATATTATGAATACTATCAGTTACAAGTAAGAATTCTTTATCCTTTTTTAATTTACTACCCTACCTTACTCATATTGCTTTTAACTACATTACAACTAAAGGTTTTGACACTATGAATATAAGAAAAAAAACACGTAAGATCTATATTGGAAATATTGCTATTGGGGGTGATGCTCCAATTATAGTTCAAAGTATGACAAATACTGATACAAGGGACATAGAAGCTACTCTTAAGCAAATAAACCAACTACATGCTGTAGGATGTGAAATTGTACGCCTTGCTGTCCCAGATGCAAATGCAGCAAAAGCATTAAAAGCTATTCATGACGCATCTCCATTGCCACTTATTGCAGATATTCATTTTGATTATCGCCTAGCCTTAACAGCACTTGAATCTGGTATTGAAGGACTTCGTATCAATCCTGGAAATATTGGTGAACGAAAAAAAGTTGTAACTGTTGTTGATGCTGCAAAAGCCCATAAAGCAAGTATACGAATTGGAGTAAATAGTGGATCTGTAGAAAAACATCTTATTGATAAGTTTGGAGGACCAGTCCCTGAAGCTATGGTTGAAAGTGCTCTTAATCACATAAAAATATTAGAAGATGAAAAATTTTATGAAATAAAAGTTTCCATCAAATCTTCTTCTGTCTTAGACACTATTGCTGCTTATAGAATGCTTTCTAAATCTTGTGATTATCCACTTCACCTTGGTGTTACTGAGGCAGGAAGTCTTATTCGTGGTACTGTTAAATCTTCTGTTGGACTAGGAATACTTCTTTCAGAAGGAATTGGTGATACTCTTCGTATTTCATTAACAGAAGATCCTGTAGAAGAAGTCCCTGTTGCTTGGGAGATACTTCGAGCTCTTGGGTTACGAAGAAGAGGTCCAGAAATTATTGCATGCCCATCTTGTGGTAGAGCAGAAATTGATCTTATAAGACTTACCAAAGATGTTGAAGCATGCCTTGTTAATGAAAAAACTCCACTCAAAATAGCTGTTATGGGATGTGTTGTTAATGGACCTGGAGAGGCAAAAGAAGCAGATATTGGCATTGCTGGAGGACGTGATAAAGGAATTATTTTTGCTAAAGGAAAAGTTATCCGTAGCGTACATGGACAAGATAAATTACTTAATGTGTTCATGGAAGAAGTAAATAAAGTAATAGCTGAATACAATACAACACAATAAAAAAACAAGTCAATGGAGAAGGTGTACCTTACTCCATTGGCAACAAGTTAGTTAAAATATATGCTACTATCATCACAACATGAAGTTATACAAGAATATATTTCTGGAGAAATACTAACCCTCACTATCTATTCAGTAAACAATTTGATTAATCAAATAGACATTGATTGGTTAAAAAATCCATTTAACCCTACTACAACTATTGGGAAACAGGTTAAAAATCTTTTATTGTCTTATGAACAAGGAAAGCTTGTTCAATGGGATCTATTACCTCTAAATTGGAATTCTATTCCAAAAAACTCTTTTCAAAAAAAAGTCTTACTTACCCTTACAACAATTAAGTATGGAACAACTATTAGTTATAGAGATCTAGCAGCATTAGCTGGTAACCCTCGTGCAGCACGTGCAGTAGGAAATATTATGTCTAAAAATCCATGGCCACTTGTTGTACCATGCCATCGAGTTATAGGGATTAATAATCATCTAACTGGTTTTAAGGGGAAAAAAGGACTCTCAATAAAAGCATGGCTATTACATCGTGAAGGACATCTTATCTCTAACAATAAGTCTATTATTTCTTAATATATATATATAAGGTAACCAATCAAAAACAAATATATTGCTTACCTAGAGTAATCATAGTAGTATCAGCTATTATGAGGAAATATTTTAATAACAACTGAACTGTATATAATTAACAGTATCTTTAACCTTAGCTTTAAATACATAATATTGGTAATACATGGTATCTATTGATGATCAACTACAACTTATAAAACGTGGTTATGTTGAACTTATAAATGAAGAATCATTACGCAAAAAACTTAGTAATGAAAAACCTCTTGTTGTAAAAGCAGGCTTTGATCCCACTGCTCCAGATCTTCATCTTGGTCATACTGTACTTATTCACAAATTACGACACTTTCAACAACTTGGACATAATGTCACTTTTCTTATTGGAGACTTTACTGGTCTTATTGGAGATCCTTCTGGCCGATCCACTACTAGACCAGCATTAACAGTTGAACAAGTACAAGCTAATGCAGAAACTTATAAAAAACAAATTTTTAAAATTCTTGATCCTCTTAAAACAAATGTAGTTTTCAATTCTAAATGGCTAATGTCTATGTCATCAGTAGACTTTATTCGTCTAGCTTCACATTATACACTTGCACGCATGTTAGAACGAGATGATTTTTCTAACAGATATAAAGAAAATACACCAATAGCTCTTCATGAATTACTATACCCACTCATGCAAGGGTATGATTCTGTGGCTCTAAAAAGTGATATAGAGCTTGGAGGTACAGATCAAAAGTTTAACTTATTAGTTGGTCGTACACTTATGTCACACTATAATATTGAACCTCAATGTATTCTTACAATGCCACTATTAGAAGGGCTTGATGGAGTCCGTAAGATGTCAAAATCTTATGGTAACTATGTTGGAATTGACGAACAACCTTATGTTCAATTTAGTAAAGTTATGTCTATCTCTGATGAACTTATGTGGCGATATTATGAACTTATCTCTACTAGTAGTCTATCTGAAGTAGAAAAATTAAAACAAAATGTTAAAGAAGGACATCTCCATCCTAAGAAAGTAAAAGAACAGTTAGCTGTTGACATTGTAACACAATACCATGGCAAAGAAAAAGCTTATGAAGCACTGCAAGAATTTACAGCTGTTTTTGTTAATGGTGCTCTTCCTGATGATACGCCTGAATTTATATGTAACTATGGTGAAACAAGTAAGCCACCTGCTTTTCTTACTGACTCTAAGTTATGTACTTCTCGTAGTGAAGCAAAACGCCTTATAAAACAAGGTTCTCTTACAGTGAATGATAAACGTTATCATGATGTTGAGTTACCCCTTGAACCTGGCGACTATATTATCAAACTTGGTAAAAAACGATTTTTACGTTTACAGGTACAATAGCTATGTTTGAATTTGATATTACAAATGCTATTAAGCGAATAGCAGTAGCTTTTGTTCCTCTTGTCTTAGGAATCATATTACATGAAGTTGCACATGGATGGGTTGCACAACGACGAGGAGATCCAACAGCAGCAATGTTAGGAAGAATTACTCTTAACCCAACTCATCATATTGATCCACTAGGACTCATGGTCTTTACTATAACTAGCCTAACAAGTCCATTTATCTTTGGTTGGGCTAAGCCAGTTCCTATTAACCCTAGAAATTTTTATGATCTCCGTAAAGATACTATGTTAGTATCCTTTGCAGGCCCTGCAGCTAACTTTCTTCTAGCCTTTACCTTTGGATTGTTGTTACGAATCTTTCTAGAATTTTTCCCTGCTTATGAATGGCAGCAGTCTTCTGTATGGACTTATTTTTTTCTTATGTTCTCAAGTGGTATTATCATCAATTTTACTCTTGCTTGGCTTAATTTACTCCCTATTCCTCCTCTTGATGGTAGTAAAATCCTCTGGGCAATACTCCCCAATGAACTTGGCTATAAATATATGTTAGCAGAACGATATGGTTTTGTTATCTTTATTGCTCTTCTTTTAACTGGTTTACTAGGATATATTTTATACCCACTTATTAATCTATCGCTCATCCTTTGCACCTTATTATTTGGACTAAATTAAGATTGAGGAGGCCATCTCTAATGCATCAGTCTATGCCACTACGTACAGTTTCTGGGATGCGTCCCACAGGGAGGTTACACCTAGGTCATTATTTTGGTGCTATCAAAAGTTGGTTATCTATGCAGCAAGAAATAGAAGCACTTTTTTTTGTAGCAGATTGGCATGCACTTACAAGTGATTATGCTAATACAACCCACTTAAAAGAATACATATATGACCTTGTTATTGACTGGCTTGCATCTGGAATTGATCCACATCAAAGTATTATTTTTCAACAATCAAAAGTTCCACAACATGCAGAACTTAATCTTCTACTTGGAATGATCACTCCTTTAAGTTGGTTAGAACGTAATCCTACATATAAAGAGCAACAGCAAGAAATCACTACAAAAGATTTGGGAAATTTTGGATTTCTTGGATATCCAGTTCTCATGGCAGCAGACATCCTTCTTTATCGCCCACAGTTAGTACCTGTTGGTCAAGATCAGCTTCCTCACCTTGAACTTACACGTGAAATTGCTAGACGATTTAATAATCTATATGGCACTATTTTCGCTGAACCAAAAGCAAAGCTCACACCTACTGCAAAATGTCCAGGACTTGATGGACGTAAGATGTCTAAAAGTTATGGAAATGCAATTTTTCTTAATGATTCTTTTGATGAAGTCACTCATAAAGTCAAAAAAATGTATACAGATCCAGCAAGACTAAGAAAAAGTGATCCAGGTAACCCTGATGTTTGCAACCTTTTCCCTTATCATCAACTTCTTACAACTCCTTACATCCAAGATGAAATTCGTGAAGGTTGTGTAACAGCAACACTAGGATGCGTAGAATGTAAAAAAATATTGTTACAAAGTTTAAAAGAATTCCTTAATCCATTTCATGAACGTCGTGCAACCTATGAGAACAAAAACTACATTGATGATCTGCTAACTGATGGTAACCAAAGAGCAACTATAAAAGCTGAAGATACAATGAATCTTGTCCGAGAAGCTATTTATAAATAGTAGGTTAGTAACAAGCAAATATGAGTGAAAGTATTATGTATAATCAAATATTAACACATCCCAAAATTGTTACTCTAACAAATTTACTTCCAAAACTTGAATATCTTAAAAGTAATGGGAAAAAAATTATCTTTACAAACGGTTGTTATGATATTCTTCATCCTGGACATCTTGATCTTCTGACTAGAGCAAAAACATATGGAGATATTCTGGTTCTTGGATTAAATACTGATAACTCTGTTAAACGGTTAGGAAAAGATCCAGATAGACCATTTAATCCTTTCCATATTCGTGCTTTTGTATTAGCTCATCTTGAACTTATAGATTTCATTATTGGTTTTGAAGAAGATACACCATTACAATTAATTGAAGCTATTCAACCTAATGTACTAGTTAAAGGTGGTGATTGGTGTGTAGAACAAATTATAGGTAAAGAGTTTGTAGAGCGCAATAATGGTCTTGTATTAAGTCTTCCTTTTCTTGAAGGACATTCAACAAGTGGGTTAGTACAAAAAATACGTAATAAAAAATCTAATTCTACATAATAACTCTTTATCTCATACATATAGAACTTAACATACTATATACATCCCATAATAATTTATTTTATGGTTTATTATTAACTGTATAAATAAAAAGTAGATAGCAACGACTAACTTTTAAATAGTAAAATAACATTTGTTATTTTTATAACAACATCATATTTTTATTATAAAAATATACATAACTACTTAGTACAGTCATAAAACTTGACCTTCAAATAAGAACAATTTACACTGCTTAATGAAATAAAAGTAAAAAATAGCTTTAGTAGCTATCATATTAATATGGTTAGCGAAGATTGCTTATGGAGAATATATGACAAGTGCTAAGTCGAAAATAAGTTTGCCTGTCCAAATGATTATTGGATTTTTTCTTGGTATTATGGCTGGTATTTTCTTATCTGAAGAGATCACATCAAACTATTTACGTCCACTTGGTCAATTATTCATAACGCTTATTCGAATGGTAGTTGTACCACTTGTTCTTGCTACTATTGTTGCAGGCGCAGCTGGTATTCACGACATCAATAAACTTGGTCGAGTTGCGACTAAAACACTTATTTACTACTTTGCAACTACGGCTATTGCTATCACTATTGGTCTTATATTTGCAAATTTCTTTCAACCAGGAGTTGGTTTTAATCTTTCTATAGCTACTACACAATCAGATATGGTTGAACCACCAAGTGTTATTCAAACAATTATTAATATTGTACCTCTTAATCCAATAGAAGCTTTGGCCAATGGTAACATGCTTCAAGTTATTTTCTTTGCAGTTATGTTTGGTTTTGCCCTTAGTTCTCTTGGTGAAGTTGGGAAACCTCTATTGAGAAGTTTTGAGCTTATTGGAGATACAATGGTTCGCATGACAAATATTGTCATGATGTATGCACCAATTGGTGTCTTTGGCTTAATTTCATATACAATTAGCACACATGGTGTTGATGTTCTGTTACCTTTAAGTAAATTTATGCTTATAGCTTACTTAGCATCTATTGCACATGTATTATTATGTTATGTTCCTCTTATTAAAGCTACAGGTCTACCAGTAATGGCTGTATTTAAACGTCTTATGGAACCTACATTTATTGGCTTTACAACTTGCTCAAGTGCAGCAGTATTACCAACAAATTTGCAAGCTGTAAGATCTCTTGGTGCATCTAAAGGCATATCTAGCTTTTCTATACCATTAGGAAATACTATAAACATGGATGGCACAGCTATTTACATGGGAGTTGCAGCTATATTTGCTTCTGAGATATATGGCATACCCCTAGGGTTTGAAAAACAACTTATGGTTGTTCTCACTGGTCTACTTGCTTCTATAGGTACTGCAGGCGTCCCTGGTGCTGGACTTATTATGATTACACTTGTATTCACACAAGTAGGAATCCCATTAGAAGCTGTAACACTTATTGCTGGAATTGATCGGATACTAGATATGATAAGAACAGCTGTAAACACCTTTGGTGATGCTGTTGGAGCTTTAGTTGTCTCAAAACTTGAAGGAGATCTTGGTACAGAACCTTTTGATGAAACATGTGAAGTAAGTGCTCTTAGTACTGGTACTGAAACATACGAAAATTAGAAAACGACATGGTCAACATCACAATAACAACATGCCATGTTAGAATACAGGGTATAGTCAGTTTAAAATAACTTATCCTAGTACATTCTCTATCTAGCTAAAGATGAAATTACTTAATATAGTTTCTAATATGTTGTCCAAAAACTCTAATATTCCTCAATTACTCTGAGCTATTTACTATCCTGATTTAATTATGTTTATGTATATTTTTCTATAGATTACTATTACTAAAATATTTTAAATAGGAAACAAAGAAAATGTCTCAGAATCCACATATAGAGACAACCCAACATGATAGATCTATTAATTCTATGTTTGGACGCATATCAAGATGGTATGATCCTATGAATAGAATATTAAGTGGTGGACTAGATATTTATTGGCGTCATTGTCTTGTTGAAGCTATGGAACCTGGAAAAACAGGCCGTATCCTTGATCTTGCAGCTGGAACACTTGATGTGGCTATTGCATTACACAATCGGTATGAGCAACTTCATATTTCTGCTGTAGATCTCTGCTTTTCTATGCTATATCAAGGAATGAAAAAACTCCATAGAGCTAATATTACAAGAGTATGGCCAATAACAGCAGACGCAAAACTTTTACCGTTTCCTGATTCTTGTATAGATGGAGTAACATTAGCCTTTGGTATCCGTAATATTGTCCCTCGTACAAAGGCTTTCTCTGAAATTGCGAGAGTCCTACTCCCTGGAGGACGCATGGCTATACTTGAATTTGGAACAGGAAAACAACGTATTTGGATGGGATTATATAATTATTACCTTACAAAAATATTACCATTTATTGGCAAACTCTCGAGTGACCCTTCAGCATATCTCTATTTAAAACAAAGTATTATGGATTTCCCTCATCCTGATGAATTACTTGATGAAATCCGTGCAGCAGGCTTTCATCAAGCTTATTATACTCCCTTATCTTCAGGTATTGTACACCTTTACATTGGAGAAAAAGCTAACAAGTAACAAAGTATTAATTAGGAATATACTTTTTTCCACCAATGCAATCCAAGACAAAGGATAGCTGCAGTTTCCCACCTTAATACTCTATCTCCTAGTGTCAACGACAAAAATGATGCTTCCTTTAGTTTTAGGATTTCTTTATGTGTAAAACCACCTTCTGGCCCAAGGACACAAATAGTTAAACCAGTTTGCTTAAGCATATCTAATGTAAGAGGTTGTGCTGGTCCACAAGTATTTTCAACTAATACATGCCGAAAATCACAACCTATTGTATCTACATTATAAATAAGTTCTTCTATACCATTTGGAAATAATTGTAATGAAGGAAACCACGGATTGTTACATTGTTTTGCTCCTGCAATAATCTGACCTTGCCAAGATTCTTTTTTAGCTTCAGATAATGGAAATTGACTCCTCTCAGCTTTCCAAAACCAAATAGCCCATGCTTCAAGTTCAGCAGCTTTTTCAAATAACCACCCTCTTCTTGCTGCTTTTGTCCATCCTGCTGCAAGAACAACTTTTCTTGTGGGTTCAGGATGCATCCAGTCATTAATGTAAGAGAGACTTACTCTATCTTTTATTACTTCTTTAACAGAAAATAATCCTTCTCTTCCCCTTCCATCTAATACATGAATCTCTGTACCTATTTGAATCCGCAATACATGCAAAAGATGATGCGATTCTTTTTTATTTAATATATAAGGCTCTTGCCAATGTTCATGAGCAAGATAAAATGTTTTATAATTAGACCAAGGTAATTCTATCTCTCCAAAAGAGGTATTTTTTTTAGCTATCATAAGGTATTACTACTTTTTACTATTAGGATTTTATTTACTATTTGACATATTATCATAACTCACTACTATTAATCTTTCTTTACAGACTTTAAGAAATGATAATATATTTATAATAGATAGTAACTATCTGACATAATAAATAGACTATAAATTGCTACAACTGTTTTTATCCAAAGTTATGTATATTGTAAAACTTCCCATAAGAAAAAATTTTGTGTATTTGTATGTAAAAAAGGATAACCATGGATAGAAAAATAATTTTTACTATAAATCAATTTGAAACAGCTATAGTTAACCTGTCTCAAGAACTTATAGACAACTATATAACATTTGATAATATACTATTTATTGGTATTCAACGTCGTGGTGTAATTTTAGCTAACCGTCTACAAAAAGTTATTGTAGAGAAAACAAAACAATCTCCACTTATTGGCACCCTAGACATTAATTTCTATAGAGATGACTGGACAACACGTCAACTCCATCCCATCATCGGAGAATCATTTATTCCTACTATTCTTGACGATAAAACAGTTATTCTTATAGATGACGTAATATATACTGGCCGTACAATACGAGCTGCTTTAGAAGCACTTAACAACTATGGACGTCCTACCCATGTCAAACTCCTTACACTTATCGATCGAGGTGGTAGAGAACTTCCTATTCAACCTGACTATATAGGTTACACCACTAATATAACAAGCCAACATACTATTAATGTACTTGTAAAAGAAATTGATGGAGAAGATGCAGTGTTACTAGAATAACCTAATTTTCTTTCTATTTTAGAATATGGAGCTATTATGTCTCTTACACCATTATCTGAAAAGTTACGACCAAATAACTTAGATACTTTTATTGGACAAAATCATCTATTAGAACGATTACAGTACATTATATCTGCCCCACGTTTGCCAAGCCTCCTTTTCTTTGGTCCACCTGGTTGTGGTAAGTCTACTTTAGCCTTACTATTAGCATATAAAAAAAGTACAAATATTCTTCGTATTAGCGCACCAGAAACAGGGATACAACAATTACGCCAGAAGCTTACTGATATTGATATTCTTATTTTAGATGAGATACATCGTTTTTCTAAAGCTCAGCAAGACTTCTTTTTACCTTTACTTGAATCAGGTAAACTAACAATGCTTGCTACAACAACAGAAAATCCATCATTTAGTGTAACAAAACAGCTTCTATCACGCTTAAATGTTCTCCAACTACGACAATTAGGATACAATGAATTAAAAGAACTTGTTAAAAAAGGAACTCTTTTTCTCAACATACTATTACCAGATGATGTTATAAATTTCCTTGCCACTACCGCACATGGTGATGCACGAACACTATTTAATCTTATTGAATATATATCAATACTGCCTGAAGAAAAAAGAGTACTTGAATATATTAAGATAAACCTACCTGAAATCCTTGAAAGACATGATAAAGATGGAGATAGTCATTACGAATATGCATCTGCTCTTATTAAGTCTATTAGAGGAAGTAATCCTGATGCTGCACTATATTACCTTGCATGTTTATTGGAAGGTGGGGAAGATCCAAGATTTATCTGTAGAAGACTTATTATATCTGCATCAGAAGATATAGGATTAGCAGACCCTCAAGCATTATCCTTAGCTGTATCCTGCCAACAAGCTGTAGAGTTTGTTGGTATGCCAGAAGGATTCATACCTCTTTCAGAAACAGTTGTATACTTAGCATTAGCCCGAAAGAGTAACTCAACTTATGCTGCTTATAGTAATGCCGCAAGAGAAGTTCGACTTCATGGGGCACAACCTGTCCCATTACACCTTCGTAATCCTTCTACTCAACTACAAAAGCAATGGGGATATGGTAGAGAATATAAATATCCTCATAACTATCCAAATGCCTGGGTTGAACAAGAATACTTCCCATCAACCATTAGTAACCGCAGTTTTTACTACCCAAAAGAACAGGGAGAAGAACCTAAGTTAAATATGTGGCATAACCATATAAAGAAGAAATACTCTATACCAGAAGAGAGCCCAAAATGATTAAATCTCTCACACCATTTAGCCAATCTTCATATAAGACTCCTCAAAAGTCTATTCCAAAATTTATACAACAATTCCCTAATATTGGTTATCTTCCAATATTATGGATCATTACCAAAGGTGGTATCAAAGCTTATTTTAAAAAATATACTTCTGAATCATGGGTTCAATCAAGTAAAGAAGTTTTTAGTGTTTTAGAAAAGGTTGGCTGTCAATTCAATATTGAAGGATTAGAACATATACATAATAATAACTCCCCTTGCATTATTATAGGTAATCACATGAGTACACTAGAAACATTTGTTCTTCCTTCAATAATTCAGCCATACAAACCTGTTACTTTTATTGTGAAAAAAAGTTTAATTAGTTATCCATTTTTTGGAAAAATTTTATCTTCAAGAAATCCTATTATTATAAAGCGCCAAAACCCAAGGGTAGATTTCTCAAAAGTACTTGAGGAAGGTTCAAATCACCTCAACAGTGGAACCTCTCTTATTATTTTTCCTCAAAGTACTCGATCACATACCTTTCTCCCTGAAAAATTTAATAGCATAGGTGTAAAACTTGCACGACGTACTGGAGTGCCAGTTATCCCTTTAGCTCTTAAAACAGATGCTTGGGGTGAAGGGAAATTGATAAAGGACTTTGGACCAATCAATCCTCAAAAAACTATTCATTTCTCATTTGGTGCTCCTATTTATGTATCAGGAACAGGGAAAAATGAACACGAAAAAATTATTCTATTTATTAAGGAAAAAATAAATGAGTGGAATAAACTTGACAACCTATCTTAAATAAAAACATGTTTTTCACAAGCAAAAAACATACGTAATCAATAGAAGAAAAATTTAAAAAGCAAAATTAGATAAGAATAGTTTTTGGATAAAATAATTTGATATATAAGTATATGAAGAAAAGTTAATCCATCTACTCCAACCTAATTAACTGCTATCAGTTATTTTTATATAATAATAATAATAAACTAAGTTAGGCTAACTACTAAGTTAGCACCACGTTACTAGTTTTTACATAAAAAAAGAACCGCTAGAATTCTAGAGGTTCTTTTTTTATGTAAAAACTAGTAACGTGGTGCTCGGGGTGCTCGAGGTTTTGCCTCATTTACACGCAAAGTACGCCCACCAAAATTTGCATTATCTAGGGCTTCAATAGCAGCTGTAGCACCAGGCTCCTCCATTTCAACAAAACCAAAACCACGTGCACGACCTGTTTCACGATCACTTACAAGTTTTACAGCCATTACATGACCATACTCAGAAAAAAGACTTTGAACTTGTTCTTCTGTAGCAGACCAGGGAAGATTACCAACATAAATAGACTTAGCCATGAAAAAAACCTCTCAAAAAAAACCTCATTCCCGTATCATTGAAAGTTCAATACACTTGAACATAATACGGCACCTCAAAGACAACTATGCATTACTAAAACAGTAATGTCAATGTAAAAAGAAAAATAATACAGAAATTTTATAACATACTATTATTTAATAAAAAAACAAGGTAGATACTATAAAAAGCAAACAAATTACATAGATAAATTACATACTACTAACTATCAATTTATTATTAACTATTATAAACTATAAGCTAAGCTAAAAATTTTATAAATGAAATACTATAGTTAAACTATTCTTTTTTATTATTAAGATATAATTTATAACAATTATTAGTTATCACAATTAAATAAATGATAACTAGTTATACTATATACTAGATAGAAATATAACTTATTATGTAATGAATAAAAATTATTTTATCTTGCTATAAAAAATAGTTACATATATTCCTTCTACTTTATTTTAAAGTAAAATAATTATTTTTTATATCAGCTATAATAAAAATTCTTCTTTATAAGAAGAAAATAAAAAATATTTAATTAAACCTACTATCAAACTATATATTATCCTGACATATAGACGATCTACATATTGTTAGATAAGATACAATCTATCAGTTAGTTACAATATTATTTAGGATAGCATAAATGATCCCTTCTATTTTTTTTGACCGCCAAGACCGTGAACTCCTTCGGATGATAAACGACACCCTTGATAATATCCACTCTGATATAAAACAACAGCCAACAATTGATATTAACCTTCATCCACATGGTATCCTTGAACTTACAACAACAAGAGAATTTCGTGTAGCCCATGCTGTTATTAACCTCTTAACTAATATTGAAAAAGGTAAAGCAAAAGATAGGCTATATGCCCTCCAAGCATTACACGATGAAGTTCTACATAGTGCTCGTACAACCTTTCGCTATAATACTGGTCGTGTACTTATCCAAATTATGAAAGATATCGTCCGCTCTAGACATGATGAAAGTCACCAACTTAAACTTGTGCATGACTTTAGACGAACTGCTGAAGGGAATCCAAATATAGTAAGAAAAATGCTTACTAAACACCACTTATTAGAAATGCCAGAAAAGTGGAATCAACTAACTATGGATCACCATGTGCATGATTCAAACACAAAAGGACGAAAAAATGCAACACATCTTATTATGGATGCATGGGTTAAAGGTATCCGTAAACTCACAGTTGTTTACTATAATTATGTGGAGCCAGAAATCGCTCGGGAAGTATTACAAGCAGCAAGTATTGTAGGTATTATCGTCCGTATTGGTATAGAATTTCAAATTCCTTTCCACAATCGTTTTATAAGAGTTGTTTGGGCTCCTCGTGGTTTTTCAGATCCTGAAAGTTTTCTTACGTTTTTAGCAGAAAAACCTGTGTATGAACTCATGGAAAAAGGAAAACAAGTTTCTCAATGGATGCAACAAAACGTATTAACTGTACTAAATATTTGGAACACAAAATATCGCTTAGAACTTGCTAATGAATTAGAAATTATTATACCTGAAATTCAGCCACAAGAATTCCTTGCATTTGTAGGACAAGGACAGACATCTCTATTACATCTTACTGAGTGTATCCATAAACAACTTTTACCACTTTTATATGAAAAAACATCAGCTTTAAAAAAAGAAATGCTAATAGCAACTCCTGAGCAGGTAGAACAAATTACGCATCATATTCATAAAATGAATATGATAACTATTGAATCAATTAGTGAACGGTGGATCACACCTGATAACAATCCTGAAATTGCTAACCTCTTTACTCCTGACCATCCCACTCAACTGCCAGAACTTTTAAAATTATCCCCCTATAATTTGCTTAAATATGTATCTAGCCTAAGAAGTGGATATCGTATAACACTACAACTTGCAAAATTAACAGCTGAAGATGTCCTTGAACTCTTATGGGACTGTAAAGGAATGATCACTCATTTAGAACTTTTTAACCTTAAAGAATGGCAACAAGGACATCTTATTCATTTAGCTGCAATTAATGAACTTCAATTAGCAATTAATGATCCAAATATATTACGTCTTAAACAGCTTCTTGTAAGTATGATTCGAAGATTAGAATTGTTAAATACAGAGGCAAGTTACAAGCGTTATAAAAAATTTATAGTTATTTTGCGTAACTTACCAATATTACAAGCTCCTTATAAGATAAGTCCTCTACGTAGTCGTATTGGTACAGACTCAACAAGTAACTCAAATTTACGACATGGTATGGGTCTTGCAGCACCACAAACATTACCTGCAAGTTCAAGAAGAGTTTTAGCAAAAAAACAATTATTCAATCCTATGATCCTTCCTGTTCATGTACCATTAGCTTTCCAAAAAACTTGGATAGTTACTACAAATACTGAAGGAATTAATTATAAAATTCTTTCTTTTCTTAGAAAACTACCTGGCCTCAGAATGCTTGGCAGACAAAAAAAAGAAGAATGGCAAGCACTTGCTAATATAAAAATTAAACCCTATGGTAATATCATTGCAATGGGTGGAATAGGCTCTTTACCAGATAATGGTATTTACCTTAGAAAAATTGATAAAAAAAAACAAACAAATTCATGGCCAAATATCACCTATCTCAATACAAAATGTGCAAATCTGTTAAAAATTATTATAGGTTTTGTTCCTGCAACACTAGCTTTCCTCTATACTCAAGAGTGGTGGGTACTTGCATGGTTTGGTTCAACTATTTGGTTTGTTATAACAGGAATACGTAATATCGCCCAAGCAATACTAGGTGGTGGAAGCTTCTCAAAAACTTCTTTACTCCGCTGGAAAAACTTTATAAGTTGGAGTAGAATTTGTGATTCATTAATGTATACAGGCTTATCTGTTGTTTTGCTTGAACTTATTATTCATGACTTAATCCTACAAAAAACTTTTGGGTTCACGTTAAGTAATCATTACATCATTGTATTTACAGTGATAGCTATTTGTAATAGCCTATATATAGCTGGACACAATATTCTTAGAGGCTTTCCTAAAGAAGCTATTATTGGTAATTTATTTAGAAGTATTTTTGCAGTTCCACTCTCCATTCTTTATAATGATATCCTTATAGAATCACTGTTACTTTTTAATATTGCAAATCCTTTAGCAGTTCTTCAACCAGGTGCTGCAATTATTTCTAAATCTGCCTCTGATACTGTTGCTGGTGTTATTGAAGGATTTGCAGATAAAAATAATAACTATCGACTTCGCTCTTGGGATTATAAAACCAAATTAGAACATTTTTTTAATTGGTATACAAAGTTAGAATTACGCTTTCCTGATCTAGATATATTATTTCTACTTTCAAAGCCTTATGAACTATTCAAAATTACTTCAAAAGAAGCTCCTGAATTACAAAGAGAAAGTATTATTAATGCATTAGACTTTATGTATTTTTGGATGTATCAACCTTATGCACAACAAACATTTCGTTCCATACTGAATACAATGACAAGAGAAGAAAAAATTATCCTTGCTAAAGGTCAGAATGTGCTTCTGCTTGTCCAAGAAGTCAGTCAACTCTTTATAGATGGATACATGGGTAAAAATTTTGCTCGTGCCCTATCTTTTTATCTTACATCTCATGAAACATATATTAACTCTATTGTAACTGCTATTCAGCATAAGACATATAATATTACATTGGAATAATCATTTTACTATGTCCACAGCCAAACAGAAAATAAACTCTGATCTACCAACACAACAACAAGCAACAGAAGCATTTACTTTAGCAACAGCCCAAACTCAGCATAATGTTAGAATATTACTAAATAATATAGCTAGTAATCCTCCACAGGCACTTATTATTGAAGGTGGAACATTAGATGAACGATTTTCTATTGCCCTTTGGTATGCTGCTCGACTAAATTGTATATATGGAACACCTTGTTTAACTTGTCCAACTTGCTTACAAATTGGAGCAAAGCTTTTCCATGATCTTTTCTTATTACATGGAGCAGAAGGAAGTATAAAAATTGATGACATCCGTAAATTACGAACAGTTTTTGGAGAGCCTGCCCATAGTAATGGGAAAAAAGTTGTCATACTTGCTGAAGCTCAACATCTCCGTACTGAGGCTGCTAATGCACTACTTAAATCACTAGAGGAACCACATCCACAAACTTGTTGTTTGCTACTTGTACCACAAAGAGAACAACTTTTACCAACACTTGTTTCTAGATCTTGGACAATAACACTTCCATGGACGTCAGTAATGACTTCATCCTCCTCAGAGCTAATAGAAGAATGGGAAGAAAAACTTACTACTTTTTTAATAACTGGTAAAAATTGGTTTAATTTTACCACAAATAAAAATGTAGTCGAAGCCTCATTAGTACAACATATTATTTCATTAATCAGAAAAACAATTGTTTTATCACTAAAAAAACAAAGAAAAAATCAACTTGTAGAATGTTTATCTATATTATCTCCTGTAGATTTTCTTAATTTACAAGATATACTTTCACAAAGTGAATCAGCTCTACATATTATGGTCAACCCTACACTTGTGTTAAATAGACTGGTTACACATATATACCTTGCATATCATAATGCCTTACAGTTATAAGGTTTTGATTAAATACTAACATCTCTTATAAAAAGAATACAATAAAATATAATAGACACTCTAGATTAACCTATTGAATTTAATTATAAAAAACATAAAAATTGGACAAAAGCTGTAAAAATGGTGGATAAAAATCATAAAAAAGGTTGACGTTATGTCCTTCACAAGGTAGAAGCCATTTCAGATGCGGCTGTAGCTCAGCTGGATAGAGCAACAGGCTACGAACCTGTAGGTCAGGAGTTCGAATCTCTTCAGCCGCACCAGTTACTTCAATTTATTATACAAACCCTTTTTATCCTCTTATTTTACATTTCTTTTACTAACCACTATCATTGATTAGTATTTTTTCTATCAATAAGTCAAAGATACTCCCTCAAAAAGATATCTATTTATAATACTCCCTCACCCATACTTTCTTCATATACATATTAATATTAATATCATAGTGGTGAAATTATCACTATATTTAGGGATGACAAGGAATTAGCTATAGAAATATGACTACATTTAACAAAGTTAACTACTAATACATATACAAAAACCACACTACATAGTATTTATAACTATAGTCAAAATTGTATTTAAATTCCAGAACTATTAAAATTTAAATAGTATTTATTAGAAATAATCATAGATTATTATTAATCGTATTTAGGTATAAAATACAACTAAATAGAGGTATTAATGAATGGCATTACTCAATCTTTATGAAGGTAATTCCAGTAATGTACTCTCTATGAGTATCAAACAAATTGTTACTATGGCTGGAGATGGTAACTTAAAGGATAACAATACAACATCACTAGAGCTACGACAATTTTTATCTAAAATTCAAACAAAATATTTCTCTCTTTATATTAAAGACTGTTTAGAATCATCCTTTGATAATTCAGGCTTTGTATTACAAGATATTACAAATGAACTTGGAAGACGACTTGGATATAATGTCAAAAATGGTCTTTATAGAGGTAAAAAAAAACGCTATTGGTTTTGATGGAATTTGGAAAATAGATGGGTCACGGGATATTATTATTGAAGTAAAAACAACAGATTATTATAATATACGGCTTGATCAAGTTTTTTCGTATAAAAAACAATGTATTACTACTAATAATGTATCACAAGATGCAATGGTACTATTTGTCGTTGGTAGGGATGATTCAAATAGTTTAGAAGCACAAATTAGGGGATCTCGCTATGCATGGGATGCTCGTCTTATTAGTATAGAAGCTCTTCTTAGCCTTGTTTTTATTAAAGAGAAGACACAAGATATAAATACATTGGAAAAAATACGAGCTCTTATTGAACCTATAGAATATACAAGGCTTGATAGATTAGTTGATGTTGTCTTTCTTAGTATTGAAGATGCAGAAAAAAGTGTTGAAAATGAAATAATACAACAAGAATTTAATAATTCACAGTCAGATACTGATTTAATTAATGAACCTTGTCAACAACCAGCTGAAACTACTAGTAATCCAATAGATACTGTATTAAAAAAAGAAAGAATAACCAATCGTACACCTATAGAGTTGATTGAAGAGAAACGTCAGCAAGCTATTACTATTTTAGCTAAAAATAAAAATACAATTTTTATTAAGTATAGAAGAACATAATTTGAATCGTCAGATAAAAGTATACGTGCTGTTATAACATTTTCTAGGAGATACTATGAAAAAAAGCTTGCATACTGGGTTGTTTACCATTTCTATATGGAAAACTTTTTGCAATCAGCAAATGAAGGGTATTTTATTATTGCAATGATGGATAAAGATTATATTTTTGCAATACCTTTTGAGAAATTAACAAATATTGTTCCATATCTAAATCATAAAATAGAAGACAAACATCTACGTTATCACTTAGCTCTCTATAACGATAATGATACATTTGTCTTAAATCTACCATTAAAATCTAAGGTTATGAGCTTAGAAGAGTTTAAGCTTTCTTAAATAAATAATATATAAAAATATACAAGTTGAATAGTTACTTTATATCTTCTCCTCATCTTGTTAAGATAATACAACTAATTATTTAACTTTATTTACTTTTTTCATATTTACTGTAACATATAATACTTCACTAGAGTATGTATCAAAAATTATAGTAATTTATTAAACAATAACTAGCTAACTATACTTTTTCTGTATAAAGAAGAAACCCAAAGCTAATATTAACCTTGCATATTAATTGCTCTTAGTTATTTTTGGACTTCTTCCTATATCTCCCATGGTTGCTCTTAAAGAATAAAGCAATTTCTTTAAGCGGTTATTCAACTAGTATTATAGTAAAAATATTGAATAAAATAGTTAAATAATAAATAACCTAGCACCATACCCTAAGTAGAGGTAGAGTGCTAGGTTACAAAATCAAAAAATCATTAACTCATAGAATAAGCATATAACATTATGTTATAACCTGTTATTAACCTAACTCCTTCTATTAAGTTAATTGATGTTCTTTATATTCTTAGTTTGTGCAGAGCTCACCATCTTTAACTTCTTTATTTTCTTTACTATTAGCCTCTTCAGCTTGTTGCTCAGACTGTAATGTTTCAAATTGTTTGCTTAAACCAAATACAGAAATAATCCAAAAAGCAACTACTACTAGTACAGCTGATCCTAAGAACTCTACTTGACTTGCTAAAGTTACATTTCCACCTATAATTAGAAGCATAATAGATTGAATTGCAGCTCCACCTGACTTCCCAAGTCTTCCAGCAAGAATTTCAACAGCTGCCTGACCTTTAACTTTTAATTCAGGATCAAGAGGAATATAAGCCATTTGTTTTGTAGCATCAAAAAGAGAATACTTTACACCTTTCGAAAAAGCATTCTGCATTAAACCAACTACAACAGCAAGTAGCAAAACACCAAATCCCCATAAGGTAGCATCAAGACCCATCTTATTCTCATAAATAATGACGCCAAAGAAAATAACACTTGTTGCCATTAAAAATATTGGAGTAATGAGAGCTGCTGTTCTCCATGAAAAACGTCTTAAAATATTAGCTCCAATTAACATGATAATAATTGTAACAAAACCTGTTGTTAGAGCCAGTTTACCCATTAAGACATTAAAATCATTTGGGTCAGGATACAGTAGTTTTATTTGTCCCTTCCAGACTCCTTCAACAAGATTAATAGAAATTCCATAACCAATGACTAGTGCCGATATCATTAAAAGATATCTTGAAGTTAAAATACATTTTGTACTTTCAATTAACCCTAGTTTTGGTTTAGATTTTTTCTTTGAACCAGCTCCAGGTGTATAAAGCTTTGGATCTGTTAAAACATTTTTGTTCATCCATCTATACAAATAAAGTAATAGAAGACCAAAAAACAGAACAGCTAACATTTGATACTTTAAACTTTCTCCAAATACATCTATTGTTCCGTCTACAGCACTATTTTTTGCTATATTAGCACAAATAATAATTATAGAACCAGAAGCTAATAGTCCAAAGTTCCCAACAAAACCAAAAAGACTATAAAATCTTTTTGCTTCACTAATTTTTGTAATTTCATTTGCAAATTGCCAAAATAGAGCTGATAATACTACACTACCCCAAAGTTCTGAAAGAATATAAAAAATTGCATAGCTCCAATTACCTATAATTGGCCATACCCAATATAATCTTGGCATTGTAGTCTGAAGGTGAGAAATAGTTTCATAACTCATATGAAAGTATTCTGTCAGTGGATAAATTACCAAGCCAAATAGAACAAAAAATCCAAGGAAAAAGCTTACTATTGTATAAAATAAGTTTGCTTTACTTAATTTATTAGCAAGCTTAACAAAGATTATCATAAATAAAATAGCTGAAGGAGTTACACCCCAAAGTTTAAGAAAACCTAAAGTTTCAGCACCACCGCCTGTTGCCTGACTAACCATTAATGTATCTTTTATATCACGGACTAACCTGTAGATAAATAAGATACATAACATCATTAAACCCATTGGCAAAAACTTTTTTAACTCAAAATTATATACTGGCCAAAGGATAGCACGCCAGCCTGTAAAATCTTCTTCCGGCATAGATCCACCTGTCTTGCCTTTATCACTCATTTCTTTTTCTCCATTTTATTATAAAAGTATCCATATGTATAACATACACATGTCGTTAGGTTGTATATACTATTTGTGCCATTAAAACAAAAACTTTTTTCTTAATTATAGAAATAAATAAAAATTATCATTAAAAAATAATGAGTTATAGCTATTTTTAGCTTAAAAGAATAATTTCATAGTAATAATTAAATTTAATTTATGTAATCTATATTTAACATAAAAAATATTGCAAGAAGCCATCTATATTAATTTTAACTAGAAATTAAGTCTTTATTTTTTAGATAGTTAACTAAACTAAGTATCGATAAAAAATCAATTTTATAACATTATATTATAATATAAAATGAATAATAACATGAAGATCCAAAATATATGGGAAATAAAAAAGGGTATAGTGTATCATAAGATAATTATACATTATAGAAAAAACTTCAATTAACCAAAGTATAAACCTCTCAAAAAAAGTAGTTAAAATATAAAATAAATCTGTTCTCTTGAGTTTATCTATAAAAATTAATAAGTAAGAAAAAAATAATTTTTCAAAAAATTTCAATAAAATAAATAAGTAATACTTGCCAGATACCTCTCTTTTTTTATACAATGATATGAGGATGTTAATGTAATAATTATATAATACAATTTGTTATTAAAAAGGAATTCCTTATTATGAAAATAAAACTATTTTTTGTTACTTCAATAGTAACTATTTCTCTCTTAACTAGTATTACTAGTGTAGTATTAGCATGTTCTGTTACTTCAGAAGTCCATATGATTGATGACAATGGAATAAAACAGAGTATAGGCACAGTAACTTTTACTGATACAGATAAAGGTCTACAAATAAAAACTGATCTTAAAGGCCTTCCTGCAGGAGAACATGGTTTTCATATCCATGAAGGAGGATCATGTGGACCTGCTGAGCATGATGGACATCTAACAGCTGGACTCCAAGCTCATGGTCATTATGATCCTGACAAAACAGGAAAACATGAAGGACCTCTTGGTAATGGACACAAGGGAGACTTACCTAGACTTGTAGTTAAAGCTGATGGAATAGCAAAAGAAACACTCTTAGCTCCAAGATTAACAGTTAAAGAAATTAAGGGTCGTACAGTTATGATCCATGCTGGTGGTGATAACTATTCAGATAAACCTCTTCCTCTTGGCGGTGGTGGTGCTCGTATAGCTTGTGGTGTTATACCAAACTAGTTAAAAATTATTGTTGTAAAAAAGGAAGAGGAGTAGACCTATTTCTCTTCCTTAAATGAATAAATAATCATACCTCTTTATATTTATATACCTACATAATATAGAATACAAATTATAATAAGTATTATTAACGTTTTTTCAAGTAAATAAGATATTCTTGATTTCCTTTTGGACCTTTTATTACCGACGGAACAACACCAATAAATATAAGTCCAAGTTCTGATTGACAAAAATGAATAATTTTTTCTACTGCTTCATATTGCAAGCTAGTTTCTTTTACTACACCTTTTTTTATTTTATCTGGATATAATTCAAATTGAGGCTTTATTAAGGCAATAATAATTCCGGAAGCCTTTAGCCAACGTATACATGACGGTAAAATCAAAGTAAGCGATATAAAAGAAACATCAATAGTTAAAATATCTACTTCTTCAGGAATAAGATCTTTAGATGCTGTACGTAAATTCACTCCCTCAATATTTATAACTTGTTCATTAGTATACAGTTTCTCATGTAATTGACCTTTGCCTACATCAATCGCATATACTTTAGATGCTCCATGTTGTAAAAGACAATCTGTAAACCCACCAGTAGATGCGCCTGCATCAAGACAAATACAACTTTTTACATCAATTTTAAAAAAATCTAGAGCAGTTAATAGCTTATATGCTCCTCTACTCACAAAACGTTCTACCCCTATTAAACTGCAGATACTTTCTAATGGATATTTATGTCCTGGTTTTTCCAAACGTAATGGTATAGTTGTAGAATTATTAGTTAATGTAACCTTACCTGCCATAATAAGTCGTTTAGCTTGTTCACGACTTTCTGCTAACCCTTGTAAAAAAACAAGTTCATCAGCACGTACTTTATGTTTGGCCATTCTTTCTTCTCATCTTATTATTTATAAAAATATATAGTGATAATATAACACATAAATATTAGCTTGCTAGTCATAACAAAATAGTATATGTATATTTGTTCAAAATCTGAAAGGTGTACTCTATGAAAAAAGATATTCATCCTCAAGTTTATAAAGCAACTATTACTTGTGCTTGTGGCTTTAGTATAGAAGCCCTTTCTACCAAAGGTGAAAATGTGCAGGTTGAAATTTGTTCCTCTTGCCATCCTTTTTTTACAGGAAAACAACGTTTTATTGATACAGCTGGTAGAATTGATCGCTTCCGTAAAAAATATGCTCAACACAATAAACAAAACAATTAACAGTAGTATATTCCTGCTACTACACAGAGTGGCAGGAAATTTATATAGTTACCTATTCTAATAACCCATTTCTCTACAAGTAAAACTATTTCCTATCTTAATAATTATGAGTATTAATACGATAGATTAATAAAAATTAATATGGCAACACACTGTATTAATTATACCTAATACAACCATCTCTTTCTTCTAACATGTGAAAAATTATGTTTGCCAAACTTGAAAATCTAGAACAAAAATTTATAGAAATTGAATGTAGTCTTGCTCAACCTAATATTTTTAATGATCAAGAACAATATCGAAAACTAACAAAAACACATTCTGACTTAAAACCTATAGTCACTACTTTTCAACAGTTTAAAAAACTCCAACAACAGCTTAGTGAAAACAAAGAACTTATTAGTGATATTGATCCTGATATTCAAGAAATGGCACTTGAAGAAATAAAAAAACTTGAATTAGAGTTAACTCATCTTGAATATGAGCTAAAAATATTACTATTACCTAAAGATCCACTAGATGAAAAAAACATTCTTCTGGAAATTCGTGCTGGTACAGGAGGTGAAGAAGCAGCACTATTTGCAGCTGACCTTTTTCGAATGTATTGCCGCTATGCTGAAAAAATGCATTGGAAAGTAGAAATTATGAGTCAAAGTGATTCTGATACTGGTGGATTTAAAGAAATTATTGCACTTATTCAAGGAGACAACGTATATAGTCGTCTAAAATTTGAATCTGGAACACATCGTGTCCAGCGAGTACCTACAACAGAGTCTCAGGGACGTATCCATACTTCTGCAGCAACTGTTGCTGTATTACCAGAAGCAGAAGATGTAGATATTGAAATTCGTCCTGAAGAGTTACGATTTGATGTTTTTCGCTCATCAGGCCCTGGAGGCCAAAGTGTTAATACTACAGACTCTGCAGTACGTGTTACCCATATACCAACAGGTATTGTAGTCACCTGCCAAGATGAAAAATCTCAACATAAAAATAAAGCAAAAGCACTAAAGGTTCTCTCTTCCCGGTTGTTACAAATAAAACAGGAACAACAAGAAATTGAACAAGCTGATGCTAGACGTGCTCTTGTAGGATCTGGTGATCGTTCAGAACGAATCCGTACATATAATTTCCCTCAAGGACGAGTTACTGATCATCGTATTAATCTAACACTTTATAGCCTTATAAAGGTTATGGAAGGTGAAATTCAAGAATTTATAGATGCTCTTAGTACTCATGCACAAACAGAAGCATTAAAAATGCAAGCAACTCAAATAGCTAGTTAATAACTATCGCTATCTTATATACAGTTATCTATTCAATTTAAATGAATGTTAGTACGTTCAAGTAAATTAAGTGTATTAGCAATCTGACGGCCAGTAGGTGACTTTCTTTGAATTTCCCTTTCAATAGAAGCAATTCCTTTTAAAACAGTTGAATGTCTTCTATGAAAACGATCACCAATCTCCTGAAGAGACATATCTGTATGTTTTCTAGCAAGATAAAAAATTGTATTTCGAGCAACAACAAAATCTTGTTTACGACTACGTGAATAAAGCTTCTCAGCTTGTAATCCAAAGCTTCCTGATACTGCATGGATAATAGAGTCTATATTCATAAATGGATCATCTTGTGTATATTGAGCTATAACATCTTTAGCCATATCCATAGAGATCATACAATCCAAAAGCTTTGCTTTAAGTACAAGGTTAGAAATAGAACTTTCAAGCTGACGAATATCTCCTACAAGCTTCATAGCTAAAAAATCAGCTACAGCCTCTGATAACACGACAGCATGTACTTTTGCTTTTTCTATTAAAATACGCCGACGTGTTTCAGCATTGGGTTTTTCAATTCCAGCTAAAAACCCAGAGCAAAATCGTGATACCAGGCGATTATCGACATTTTTTAACTCCTTAGGAGCAAATGAGCTTGTTAAAACAACACGACTTCCTCGTCCTTGTAATGATCGAATAGTTGCTAACAATTCATCCTGCATCTTCTCTTTACCTTGTAAAAAATGTATATCTTCCAAAAGGAAAAGATCTGTATCTCTAAACCTTCCTTTAAAAGAATCGACATTTTTTGTTCGTAATGACTGCACAAAACAAGAACAAAACTCCTCCGCAGTTAGATACTCGACTTTTGGATTTGCTCTGTTAGATATGTTACAAAGTGCTTGCCCTACAGCCTGTGTAAGATGTGTTTTTCCAAGACCTGGACCAGAACTTAAAAATAACGTATCTACTGAGGCTGTATCTTTAATCATATTTTGTGCAGCAGCATGGGCTAAGTTATTACAAGGACCAACAACAAATGAATCAAAACTATAACGCCATGAACGACTAGAAAATGGAGCTTTAACTAATGAAACAGGTAAAGGTAACTGTTCTGTTTGAGAGGATATATGACTTCTTGAAATAGAAACTTTAGTATTAGGAAAACCATTATATGGTATATGTTGTTTATTATTATAATCAGTTAAAGAAACTTGTGGTTTGTCTGGGACACTAGATTTTACTTCAATCTGAACTTTCATAGTCCCTCCTGAAACTTCACTCACAGCTTCAGTAATATCTACAAAAAGACGCTCCTGAATCCAATTCATAACAAATAGACTAGGAGCATAAAGAAATAATTGTCCATCGTGTTCAGAAGCTACTAATGGAGCAATCCAAACTTTAAACGTTCCTGGACTAAGCCTTTTTTGAAGGCTATCACAGACTTTTTCCCATGTTGTATTCATATATGACATAATTATCCTAGAGTTATAAAAAAAAACAAAGATGGATTATCGTGTTTCTAGGAGTCATCTATAGAATATTTCCCCCAAGTAAAATATAACATAATATATTGTTTTATTTAATTTTTTATTAATTATGGCATTTTACTAAGATTTCTCAGATATATTGGAGATACATAATTTAAACAAAATTCTAAGAAGTTATTAACAGATATATATTTATTTTTTCAACAGACTATAATTAATAACTATACATTTTTCTAACTTTTTCTTTTAATATCACTTGGTCATTTTATATATTCTCTACTATACTATAATGTATATCTATCTGACATTTTTTTATTACTATCTCTATAAAAAGATCTTCAT